>DAOTHY010000216.1:0-1286 GCA_035447925.1 Thermotogota bacterium | reverse complement strand
CTAAAAAGTGAATTGGGAAAAGGGAGCACCTTTAACGTTTATTTACCCATTTCCAGAAAAGAAATTAAACATGAATCCGATTACATCACTTCACCATTCCCTCCGGAAAAGCAGAAAAGCGAACTATCCAATTCATACGCCTATCCTTACGATGAAGATAACCTGAAAAGAATGCTAAAGGGAAAAAGGATCGTGATGATAACCAACAACATGAAATACCTCTTTTTGCTGACCAGTTTTTTGGAACAGTTTAAAGCCGTTGTAAACGGAACAACCAATCCGGTGGAGGGCGTAGGAAAACTGTACAATCATCCGGATGCGACGTTTGTCATTTTGGATGAGTATATGGCTAGGGAGAATCAATATCAGACATTATCAAAAATTTCGTCTCATGAACAGTCAAAAAATATCCCCTTGATTATCCTTCCACAAAGCGATCGATCAGAGGAAGAATTGATGGAAGAATTTTCAGATTACAACATCGCCTGTTGTTTCCCCAAGGCATTTGAAAAGAACACAATTATGAAGGAAATCTCAACCCTGATTTAAAAAACTAGAAGAAAAAGGTGTGATGCCATGAGAAAAATCAACATTTTAATCGTAGACGATATCCCCGCCAATCTACTAGCCTTGGAAAGCATTTTGGAACAACCTGCATTGAATATCATCAAGGCTAACTCCGGACCAGAAGCCTTGGCATACCTTTTGGAACATGAGTTCGCCTTAATTCTTTTGGATGTACAGATGCCTAATATGGATGGCTTGGAATTTGCTGAACTGGTTCGCGGCACGCAAAAGACAAAACACGTTCCCATCATCTTTATCACAGCCAATGACCAGGACATGGATACCATCCGAAGAGCCTATTCCATTGGAGCGGTGGACTTTTTATTCAAGCCTCTGGATGAAATCATTCTAAAAAATAAAGTCCAAGTCTTCTTGGATCTTTATTCTCAAAGGAAAACACTGGAATTTTTGTCATCTTTTGACGGCTTAACAGGCATCACCAACCGCCGTTATTTTGATGAACATCTCAAAGTGGAATGGCAGCGGGCTTACGAAGATTCCTCGCTGTTGGGCTTAATCATCATCGATGTGGACCATTTTAAACTGTATAACGACAATTACGGTCATTTGGCAGGAGATGACTGTTTAAAAAGGGTAGCCGACTGCATTTCCAAGTCTTTGAAACGCTCGACAGACTTTGTTTCCAGATACGGTGGCGAAGAATTTGCCGTCATCCTACCCGGAGCAAATTTCAGCAGCGCCATGCGCATTGCCGAGAA
>DAOTHY010000215.1:0-1438 GCA_035447925.1 Thermotogota bacterium | reverse complement strand
CTCTCCAACCTTTAGCCTGAATGTTTCCGTGATCTGATGTTAGAAAAACAGTAAACCCTCTCGAAATTAAATCATCAACCATCTGAATGATTCCACTTCGTTCAATCCAGTTATTGGTAAGCATTAGCAAATCGACATAGTCTGTCGAGCTATGCATTTTATCATCAAGGTCTTTGAAGACAATGGCTAATTTTGTTACTGAATCAATGTTTGAGAAATCAATTTTTTCGTGTTGATAGACCACTTCAAATGCATGACATCCTTTATCTTTCCAATACATTTTCCAGAGTTTTTCTTCACTCGTAGGACCTTGTCTGTAATCAGATAGCGGGATATCACCACGAAAGATGGCTTGGCGTGATAGCTGCGTTATGGAAGGCAACCAAGAATATATTACCTCTTCATGTTTGGTCCCTGGTAAGCGGGTTTTTAATAACTCATATTGCCATAAAGCCATACCATCAACCACGATCAGCGCAATTTTCTTTTCCCGAAAGTTAAAGTGGAGATAATCCAGAATTTTCGAAACAATTCGGGGCTTTTTTACAGCGCTTGAGTTTTTGGTTTGAGGATAACTCGTTTGCAAAGTCTCTAGAAAAACTGTATTGGCTTTGTTTATTTGATCATACAATTCTTCAAATTTTGGAGTGCCAATGGTTTTCGAAATACCTTCAGCAATTAACCGACTTACTACAGCCCAATTGATCTCCTCCTCATGGAGCAATACATGCAATCCGTCAATAAATTCGGCCAAATTGTATTCTGGTTCAGAAGATGTGGCTTCATCCTTTAGTTTCTCAATAAATTCCTGAGTCTCTTTTCTGTTTAGTCTAACTAATGGTTGATTTCTAAAGAGTTTGTCGATAATCGAAAGATCTAATTCAATAAGAGATGGTATGTGATATGATTGCAAAAAATTAGCTAGACTAAATTCAATCGCTACCGCTTCATTTTTTATGTCTTCGAGATAATTGGCGTTGTCTTGACTAAGCAAAACAAGTAAACCATCAGGTTCTCGCATTTCAAATGTAATGCGCTGTTCCATGCTGGTGCCATGATTGATTTCAATACCAATTGCCCCAAAGGCATCCTGTACATCGCTTCTGTATAAAAAGCGATCGTTATTCTCCACCAAAAATACTTTTGCCGGATAACTTTTCAGACGGTCTGTGATATGTTGGATAAGTCCTTTAGCCATTGATACGAATCATTAATAGTTGTTTAATGCCAGGAATGATTTTGCTCCCCGATTCAAATTCCTTAATCCATGCTTTATGCTCTTTTTCAAGTCTTTGAAGTTTGGCTTGCCGTATATTGTCGATGCCGATCCTTTCAATTCTGGATTTCTGAAAACAGTAGGAATTCAACCGGTTTTCTTTTTTTGCTTTCATTCGAATCATTATATCTGCTTCCAGATTCTGGAATGAAAGAAACAAGG
>DAOTHY010000214.1:0-1476 GCA_035447925.1 Thermotogota bacterium | reverse complement strand
TATTGCATTGAAAACCTTTTTTGCATTCTGTTATAATTAATTGTTTATCCAACTTTTGCAAATAAATGTTGGATAGATTGAAAGAAGCAGGGGGATCAAATGGAAAAAAAGAAAACCATCACCATTTATGATATTGCAAAAGAAGCCGGTGTATCTGTGGCCACCGTTTCACGGGTGGTGAATAACAGTAATGTCGTAAAGCCCGAAACAGCCAAAAAGGTGAAAACGCTCATCGAAAAGTATGGTTTTTCTCCCAATGCAACAGCAAGAAATCTGTCCAATCGGAAATCTTCCATTATCGGATGTATCTTGCCAGACATTACTAACCCCTTTTATGCGACATTGTTTTCAGAACTGGAACGGTGGACAACTTATCATGATTATGTGTTGTTCCTTGGAAACACGTTGAACGATTTTCGGATTGAGTCCAAATACATGTCCATTTTTCAGGAAAAACAGGTAGAGGGGGTCATCTGGGCAGGCGGACGGATTAACGAAGCTTCTTTAAACCCTATGTATATCGAAGAAATCGTTGAATTTCAAAAGCATACTCCAATCGTCATGATCAACGGACATTTACCAAAAATAGATTGTTGTTCAGTTGAGGCCAATGAAATTGGTGGTGTCTATAAACTGGTTGAATACTTAGCTTCTGAAGGGCATCAAAGAATCGGTTTCATTGGGGGTGTAAGAGGAATTGTCACTTACGATGCCAAAGTAAGGGCCTTTAAGCGCAAACTCTCTGAACTGGGGTTGATGGTTAATAAAAAATGGATTATCCCGGGGTCTTTTGACGTTGAATCTGGAATCATCGGGTTCAGAGGTTTGTTGGAGTCAAAACCCTTACCAAGCGCTTTGTTGTGTATCAACGATATGGTAGCCATTGGTGTCATTATCGCCGCTCAGCGAAACGGGATTATGGTGCCTGAAGATCTTTCCGTTTGCGGTTTTGATGATATTACGCTTTCAAAAAACTTCTTTCCGGATATTACCACGGTCAATCAAAACTACTATGAACTTGCCAGTAATGCCATGTCCATTCTTTTGGCCAGGATCAAGGGACAAACCGTTAAAAAGAATGTTAAAGTGGAAACCTTAATTTCCATAAGAAATTCGACAAAAAGAGCCGTTTAACCTTGCTAATCAATCATAATTCCTGATAAGGAAGAAATATGAGGTTTTTATTGTCCGGTTAAATGCGGTACAATCAGAACATCATGTAACCGGTTACATTTTATACAATCGATATCATTCCCTATTTTAGAAGCTAACAAAAAGGTTACACGTTTAGGGAGGCGAAAAGAAAATCGTGTTTTTTTTAAAAGACAGATTGTTATCGATAACGATTGTTCTCTTCGTGACGGGTTTTTTCTGGTCACAAGTGTGTTTTTCCGCAGAACAGATTAAATCATCAGATGTCGATATCTCGAAAGGGGAGGAAACAATGGAAGCCAATATACGACTCGAACTCTCTAA
>DAOTHY010000213.1:0-1544 GCA_035447925.1 Thermotogota bacterium | reverse complement strand
TGGGAGAACAAAACAAGACCGCCACACAGCTCGTGACGACTGTGGCTGAAAAGGCCAACAACGTTCAGGAAATTGTCAATACGATCTCTTCTATCGCCGAACAGACCAACTTGCTGGCACTGAATGCCGCCATCGAAGCGGCACGGGCAGGAGAAGCCGGAAAAGGCTTTGCCGTCGTCGCTGATGAGATTCGTAAACTGGCGGAAGAAAGTAAAAAGGCTTCATCTAATATCGCTAATATTTTGAACGAGATTGACGAAGGTTCCGATAAGGCGAACAGCGCCGTCAGAAAGACTGTAGAACTGTACGATGAACTGAATGAAGGGGCTCAGATCCTGGTGGATGAATTTGAGAAGATCACTTCGCTGATGGAAAATATCAACTCCCGTGTAGAATCACTCTCAGGCGCTGCACAAGAACAAAGCGCTTCAGCGGAAGAAATGGCCTCGGCCATGGATACTTCCGCTAAATCCATGGCGAATGTATCCGAACAAATGGAAGAAATTACCACAGGAGTCAAGCAAACCGCTGATTCCTCACAAAAAATGAGCGGTACGGCAGAAGAATTAACTAGCCTTTCAGATGAATTGGCGAAATTGGTCCAGAAATTCAAGATTTAATCATACAGCTTTTTTACCAAAAAAGTGCATGGGACCAATCCCATGCACTTTTTTTATGATAAAATGCTTTGAGGTGATAAAAATGGCTTTTTCACAAACCGAGCATGATTTCTTCGAGCTGTTAAAAAAGGAGAGCAGTGGGTGTCCCATTTGTGCATTTGAAGAGGAAAGGGTTAAACGGTCAATGAAAGTGCTTTTGTATGAAAGCGTAACTAAGCGCCAATTTCGACAGGATATACGATTTTCCAGAATTTGCAGAAAGCACTACGAAATGTTTATCAAATCCGTAAAAGAAGATTTAACTGTTGCCGGGCTGGGACCGGCCATTATCTTTTGGGATATGATCAAGAGCCAAACTGAGGAACTGGACAAAAGCCTGCTCACAAAAAAGCGGCACCATCAAACGGATTGCTATTTCTGTTCCTATTTGGAATCACTTCCTCAACGCATTTGCCAATCAGCCTACCATGTCTTTCAATCTGAACAGGGCTTGGCACTTTATCGGGAGAGCGAATCCATTATTTGCTTTGATCACTTTGAGCTGCTTTTAAAAACGGCAAAGAAGAATAAAGGTCAATCATTCACGAAAACCTTTAAAAACATCCAAATAGAAAAGCTGGAACACTTGACAGGCCAGCTTCGACAGTTTATTGATAAACACGATTATGCCAATCAAGAAAAAATAAGGGATGATGAGGCACAGAGTTTAAAAGTGGCCTTTCGAACCCTTTTAAAGATTTGAGTCAAAAAAAGGCGGACACTGTTGTGTCCGCCTTTTTTTAAATTCCTTTTATATCTCTTTATATCGTCTGCAAGCAACAAAGTGACCATTTCCGACTTCTTCCAGCACCGGCTCTTCCTTTTCCCAGCAGTCTTTTACCGCATAGGGGCATCTCGGGTGGAATCGGCAGCCCTGAGGGATAT
>DAOTHY010000212.1:0-1548 GCA_035447925.1 Thermotogota bacterium | reverse complement strand
TGAAGCAATCAGTGTCTGTTGTTCTTCTTCTTTGGCAATAAACATTTCCAGATTGCCTTTGAGGGCGGTGATTCTGTTTTCCAGTTTGTTCAACAAAGTCTGGTCTTCTATCTTCTCAGCTAATTCTACTATTTCTGATTCCAGCTGAGCAACATATGCCTCCATTTGTTCCTTCAAGGCATTTATTCTACCTTCTATCAATGCCTCAGGGGACTGCGCTTCTATTTTAGCCCAAAGAAACCTGTCGGCGGCATTTAATCCCTGAAGATTTTTCTCCATGGCTTCTATGCCTTCACCCAAAGCCTCAATATCGCCTTCCATATTACCCATTGTCTCTCCGTTTTCAGCAACTTTGCTGCTCATAATATCCACCAAAGACTCTAAGGCTTTAAGGTCTTCCTGCATGACCTCACCAAGAGTTACTGTTACGGAAAATAACAACATGATTATTGAGATTAAAATTAAGAGCTTTTTCATGTTTGCTGTTCCCCCTTTCGAATTCTTCCCCATTTGTTATAGATTATATCATTACATCTTTCAATTTGCAAATAAAAGCGGATTATCATTTCCTTGATCAATTGTAGCTTGTATTCATGCAAGCTTTGATAACAGTTGATCATTGGGATGTCGTTGCAAACTCTGTCACACCTTCTGTGGCGGTGTTTGATTATCCGTTAATTTTGTAAAATTTTCGTTTACCTATTCTCAAAATTGAGATATTTTTTACATCAATCTCTTCAAACGGGTCTGCGTACTTTTTATCATCAATTTTGATGCCGCCTTGGCTGCAAAGTCTTTTTGCTTGGCTCTTGCTTTCCACCCCCGCAAGAACGAGAAGATCCGCCAACTGTATGGTGGCCTGATCAACCTTGAGCATCGGCATATCCGTTGGGTTATCCTTTTGCTGAAAAATGTGGATGAATTCCTTCTGTGCTTCGTGCGCCAGGTTTTCATCGTAAAGCAGGGTTACCATTTCCCAAGCCAGCTTCATTTTGTAGTCCCTTGGATTGACGGAAGGGTCTTTCAGTTTGAGAGCGATTTCGGCAATCTCTGCCTCGCTTAAATCGGTAAGCAGCGTGTAGTATTTCAGCATCAACGTATCCGGGATGGACATGACTTTCCCGTAAACATCGTTGGGGGTATCGGTGAATCCAATGTAGTTGTCGTAGCTTTTGCTCATTTTCTGTGTTCCGTCTGTTCCTTCTATCAACGGCATGGTTAAAACAACTTGAGACGCCAGCCCGTGATCACTTTGAATCTTTCTCCCCACAAGAAGATTAAAAAGCTGATCCGTTCCGCCAATCTCCACATCAGCCTTAACCGCAACGGAGTCATATGCCTGAGCCAGCGGATACAGAAATTCCGCAACCGAAATCGGCTGATTCGATTTGTAGCGCTTGTCAAAATCATCTCGTTCCAACATTCTGGCTACGGTGTATTTGGCTGCCAGTCGAATCACTTCTTCAAACCCCATTTTATCCAGCCATTCACCGTTGTATCGGACTTCGGTTTTTTCTCTGTCCAGGATGGTGAATGCCTGCTGCTGAT
>DAOTHY010000211.1:0-1569 GCA_035447925.1 Thermotogota bacterium | reverse complement strand
GATATCTACCAGTTTTCCCATCATATCTTCCAATCCGTTTATGACTATACCGTGGAACAAAAAGACTGTCCGGCCAATGTACTGGTTTTTGCCAACAACTGGAAGGACAGCTCGTCCAATCGCCATTCGTATGAACCCTTGTCAGACTTTCAGGGGGAAATTTTGTTCATGCATTGGGAAAAAGAGTACAAAGATTATGTTGTTTTGGCGGATTATGACTATTTCAGGGAATTTGAACGCCTGGTCTTTTTAAGTCTGGCGGAGAATGTAAAGACCTTTCACACGGCTGCAGATGAAGTGATACAGGTGGTGAATCGTCGAAAAACATCCATCTGGTATGAAGAATACGAACAGGATTATCTCGCCCTGCAAAGCGCTTCTCAGTTTTTTACCCATTTCGAACAGTTAACGCTAGAATTGTATTCTGCTGAATCATTTTTTGAAGCCTATGAGAAATCCTGGTATTTGTGCGACTACTATTATCGCCGGTTTATCACCAGTTATTCAAAAGCACCCCATCAGGACTGCCTCAAAGCGCTTTACGATGAAATCCAAGGCATTTATGCCAATGAATTCCTCTTTGAGTTTAACAACGCCTTTCAAAAAGAACTGTCCAAAAAAAACCGCTGGCACTTTGAGGGTATTGCCATGCAACGGTCCTTTTACACTGATCATGTATCCGAAAAAATCTCCGGGAGAAAAAAAGTGGTCGTCATCATCTCCGATGGACTGCGTTATGAAGTGGCTCATGAGTTGAGAACAACCATTCAATCTGAAAATCGATATGAAGCGGATTTAAAAGCGATGTGTTCTCCCCTGCCCTCTCAGACGCCCCTGGGAATGGCAGCCCTGCTGCCCCATCAGGAACTGGAATGGTCCGTTAGTGAAGGAGCCCGGGAATTAACCGTTTTGGCAGATGGCATCTCCTCCTCCGGTAATGACAACCGGCAAAAAATCCTTCAAAGGCAAGTTCGCCCATCCCTCTGCCTGAAATCCACCGAGGTCTTAAACAAAGGGAGCTTTGAATTACGGGAATGGTTGGGGGAAACTGATCTGGTGTATTGCTATCACAATGAAATTGACCATACCGGAGATGGCAGAGAATCCGAGACCCACACCTTTAACGCCTGCGAGCGAACTATAAAAGAAGTCTTTGACCTGATTAAAAAATTCGCCAACGCCAACTTCAACAACTTCATCGTCACCGCCGATCACGGATTTCTCTACACCCATGCTGATGTAGAAACCAGTGACTTTACCCAAACAAAAGCCACAGGAGAGATCCTCCTGAAAGAAAATCCCCGATACGTCATTGGAAAAGGCCTGCAACCCAACGACAGCTTCATGCACTTTCAGGCAGAAGCCCTGCAAATCAAAGGCGATTTTGAAGTCCAGATCCCCAAATCCGTCAACCGAATCCGACACAAAGGCTCCGGCCAACGCTATGTCCACGGCGGGGCAAGCCTACAGGAAATCGTCGTCCCGGTTTTGACCGTCATCAAAAAACGCAAAGACGATGTCAAACCCGTAGACATCGCCATCCTGTCCTCCGACAGCGAACTCATCACC
>DAOTHY010000210.1:0-1662 GCA_035447925.1 Thermotogota bacterium | reverse complement strand
AGAGAAAACGGTGAAAAAAGAGTGCAAGAAAAATACTTAACTTCGCAGATGATTGAACGCTATCATAACCTCTACAAAGAGGTGTTATGATGGCGGGAATTGGCTTTTACATCCAAAAAATGCTTCAAAAAGATACCCTCTCATCAACGGTTGTCTCCGTCATTTTTTCAGCTATCGTTTCCGTTGGCCCTTGGCTACTTACTTCAACCAGCTTGGTAGTACTCGGTTTGTTGTTTCCAACCAACGGCAATTCGAATTACGAGCTTTTTTCCATGGCAACCATCTACGCTTTTATTTTTTCCACCCTGGCTTCAGGCGGTCTCATCATGGTCATTGTCCGGCGAGTGGCTGATCTTGTTTTTGCAAAAGCGTATCACCGGATCATCAATGAATATACCGGACTCTTCCTATTCCAAGGGGTCTGTAGTTTTATCGGATCTTTTTTATGGATATTTTTTTTCGGGCCGGAAATCACCTGGATTCGATTGTATTTCCCGCTGCTGTTTACCGTCCTTTCTCTTTTATGGTCTACGCTTGCCTTTATCAGTGTCCTTCAAAAATACTGGCAGATCATTATCGGCTTCTCCATTGGCAGTTTGTTGGCTATTGTGTCCCCGTTGCTGTTGATGCATTTTGAACAAGGGGTCTATTCCTTTTTTGGTTATATCCTGGGATTCGGATTTTGTCTGACATATCTTATTTTCATGTTATTCAAGGACATTCCTACTTCCGAGATACAAATCGCCTTCAGTTTTTTCAACGCCTTTAAAAAGTATCCCGAAAACTTCTTTTTCGGCCTTTTTTATTACGGAGCCATCTGGGTGGATGACATCATCATTTGGTTTTCCCGCTTTGGGATTAATCCTATACAGGGATTTCGGTTTAGCATCATCTACGACATGCCCATGTTCCTGGCCTATTTAACCATCATCCCCTCTCTTTCTTTGTTTTTCCTGGTTGTTGAAACCACGTTTTACAATAAATACCGACGCTTCTATATCCATATTGAAAAAGGCGCTCAACTGAAGGAACTGGAACACGATCTGACGGATATTCGAACGACCATCAATCATCAAATGGGGTTTGTCATCAAGATTCAACTCCTTGTGACCATGCTCTTATTCGTTTTTTCACCGTTTTTGATGAACTCAGCGGGGTTATCCGATACGGGGTCAAGGATTTTTCAAATCGGCATCATTGGTGCTCTATTCAACGGTACTTTTTTGATGATTCAACTCCTTCTGTTGTATTTTGAGTTTAGAAAAGAAGTATTACGATTGAGCATGCTGGTCTTTTTTGTCAATTTAGTTGGTACATTAATTATCCTGAGATATTTTGAAGACCTTCTCAGTTTGAGTTATCTGCTGGCCTTTTTAATCGGAAGTGTTTTTGCCAAAAGGATTCTTGACGAACGTCTCAAGCATTTAATACGGATCGAATACAATCGACAACCCTTGGGATTACAGAAAGGGCAAGTTAAACGACGACAATTATAGTTTTCCTAAAAACTCTTTAATTTCATTAGAAGTATTCTTCCAAATTTCATTTAATGATTTTACAAGTGGTTCTAATTCATTCCAATTAAGATAGAATGAATAGGAATGTCTGTAAAAATGTCTGAATGACAGATATCGAGATAATAATAGCATCGTATCAATTGAA
>DAOTHY010000209.1:0-1731 GCA_035447925.1 Thermotogota bacterium | reverse complement strand
TGGAAGAAAGATATGGTGAGAATTGGGATGATGCTTATTCCATCAAGACCGAATATCACCGGGGACGGTTCTTTTTGCAACTATCGGGTAGCCTATCCAAAAAATAGGAAACGTAACCGGTCGCTTTTTTTGCATAAAACCAAAAGAGCAGAAAGCAGAGAGAAACGGTTTAGTGAGTGTGTAATCATTGTTGGTATTCATTTTATATTTTGATAACGTCTAAAAAACAAAAAACGATTCAGCCAATTTGAAACGTATGGCTGAATCGCTTATTTTGAGGGGTCTAAACAAGCCTTACTCCTTAGAACAATGGGGACCATATCCTGTTCTTATATCTCCAAAGATTTCCTTCCATCAGTTTCGTTCTTTTGTTGTATTTCTTCCATCCGGATACAGCAATATAACAGTTTTTGCCGTACAAGTTAAGATTGCTGACGGTGGCTTTCCGCCTGCCTGGACCTGAAAAAATTCAATCCCCTTGTCCAGCTGATGGTGACTAGTATTGTTTTGTGATAAAATGGTAAACAAGCAGACTTGAAGAAAGGGGGAAACTGTGGAAGAATACCTGATTCCGCCAATCAAAGGGCAAAAGAAGAGAACCCTACCGTATTACGAAATCCAATTGCTGATCAAAAGGGTAAGTGACGCCGAGAACAACACCTCTTTAGAGACAAGATTAAAGCAAGCAACAGAAAAGGCCAAGGCAATGTTCACCGTTACATCAGTGTTGGTCCCTGTGAAGGGGGGGACGTTTCAAATGGGAGACGAATATGGAGATCTTGAAGAATGGTGCCAAGACCGATATGAAGTTTATACCACAACAACAAAGACTAACCCGATAGGTTCTGATGGATCCTCTTACCGTATTATACGCGGTGGAGAAGAGTATGTTGAAACGGGGGAGTGCCGGATTGCCCTTCGACTCGATCTCAGTCCGGGTAACAGTCGTCGCAGTATTGGTTTTCGAATCGCCAGAACATGTAAATGAAGCTCAACTTTTATCTTTCAGAAAATTGATGCTGCGAAAATTCGAATTTAAAAAAAAAGATGGGACTGTAAAAACCATTCCAAAAGTGATGTGGAATTTTGTTTATACAGCCCATTAAGAGACAACCATTGAGATATTATTCATTGTAGACCTGCTTTAATAAATCGCTTATTTCATAGTAATTAGTTTTATATGATGCGATTGCATGTCTCTTTGCTTCCCCTTCAATCCTTTGAATCATTTTTAGATAGTCTCTGAAAAAAGCCTCATCTAAGTGAAACTCATAATGGTCTCCTTCATCATCATCCTCAAACGTCCCAAGATAACCAGTTTCTAATACCTCTATTTTCATGTCTATCTCGGGATTATAAGAAAGATCTAAATAAAGACTCTTAGACGTTTCTTCGGTCAGTAAAAATTGCTTCAATTTATAAAAATTATTTCTGGTTAAATCCCCAAAAAATTGACTACAGTCAAATTTTTCTTTGCCGATGGTCAATTCATAATGAACTTCCTCAATGCATATGCCTATATATTTAAAATATCCCATTTTTTTATCACCTGAATCCCTTTTTAAAAGAGCGTTTAAATGATTCCCGAAAATTCATACAGCTTTTTTACCAGTCCTTCTTAAACATACGTTTGAACCAGTTAGTTTTTTGGGGTTTCTCGGGGGAAGTTGGTTTTTCTTGTGTAGCAGAGATGATCTCCTGCTTTGCCGTTGGCTTTTTTTCTTCACGGGC
>DAOTHY010000208.1:0-1736 GCA_035447925.1 Thermotogota bacterium | reverse complement strand
GATTATAATGAGTACTTTCCGGCTCGGTAGAAAAGCGCATAAAAACGGCACTCCAATCGCTGGGAGAGTACCAGCCCCCACCCCGTATCATACGGAAATGAGAACGGTCCTTGGGATTACCCCTTATTAAAGACCTCCAACAAATCGGCTTGGTCTATGAGGATGACCTTTTGTTGATAATCTTCAGAATTAACAAATCCATTTTTGCTGATAAAAACCGGGATAATTTCTTTGTGAGTTTTAAGATAACTGCAATTTCTCAAAAACTGCTCGAGTTGTTGCCCATCAACCTTTTTTTCCTTCCACTTGCATTCGACAACCAATAATTGATTTTGCCTCTCACCGATGATGTCTATTTCATAGCTTTTCCCTTTTTGGTTAGGCACTTTCCCCCAGGTTTTGCCGATTCGATCGGGCATAAAGGGCAGGAGTTTATATTTAGCAAGCAGTGGAAGAGATTCCTTTATGATGTCTTCAAACACAAAGCCCACTCTTGACATCAGATTTTCTTTCGCAAAGAGAAAAGCACTTTCCGGATTGAACTCAACCTGGTCATAGTTTGAATAAACAAAACGAGACCAAAATGCGAGAAATTTGTCTTTTATCCGATATCTTTTACCTCGGTTGGTTGTGGAAAAAAAATCTTGAACAGGTTCAAGAATATCGTAATAATTGACCAATTCACTGACATATTTTGCGGCAGTGTTGTTTTTTAATCCTGATTTATCTGCTATTTCAGCCATTTCGATTTCTTTATCCGATATGGATTTCAGGATGGAAAAATAGCCCGGATGATGTGAACCAAACTCCCCAACAAGAAGATTTTTACCCTCTTCTTTCAAAGGTGCAAAGTCAGAAAAAAAGAGATGCTTCAAATCTTCTTCAATGCTGTATTTATTTTTAAGACGCCAAAGATAATGAGGAATCCCCCCCAAAATGGAAAACCAAATGACCGTTTCTTCAAAAGAATAGCCAAAAGCTTTGAGCATATCATAGGTACTCATAAACGAAAACGGCTTTAATTGTATCTGATAATCGCTTCTTCCAAACAGAGGTTCTTTGGAATCCATGAATATCCGTTTCATCATTCCAACATAAGAACCGCAAAAGATCATTATGGCATTCGTGTCTGCATCATCCCAAACTTTCTGACAAATTGAAAAGACGGATTGATCCACTTTTGAGAAATTTTGAAATTCATCGAAAATAATGATCTTTTTTTTCTTCAAAACATTTCTGAAAAACGCTTCCCAGGAATCGTAAACCCCGTTTATGAGTTTTCCTGAAAAGTCCTTTAAAAGCGTTTCAGTTGATCGTGTATCTACAAAAAAATACGCTGCATTCGGAAAGGCTTGTTTTAAAAGAGCTGTTTTCCCAACTCGCCTTCTTCCAAATAAAACAATCATCCTTTTTTCATTCAACTGCTTTTGAGACTCAAAAAAAGACAGTTCTTTTTTTCGATTAAAAAAACGCATTGAATATCACCTGCTTACTATACAGTAAGTTACTGTATAGTATAACATAATAAAACGCTTCGTTCCATTCACCCAAACTTTAAGTGGCGGAGAACAAACAAAAGTCAAGCTTTGTCTGTTAACGCTGTCTCCATCCAATTTCCTGATCATGGACGAACCCACCAATCATCTGGACATAAAAGCCAAAGCATCATTGCAGGATGCCTTTCAACACTTCAACGGCAGCATGATTTTGGTATCCCATGAAAAGGAATTTTATCA
>DAOTHY010000207.1:0-1737 GCA_035447925.1 Thermotogota bacterium | reverse complement strand
TTTTCTTTTTATATTATAGCATTTACTTTTCACTCTTTTTCGGAGAAGAAATACAGATATTTATGCACTTGGGAGTTTGAGAGTGAGGAACATAAACAGCTTAAAATGCCCCCAATACAAAATCAACGAGAATAAAAACGATTTCAAGAAGACAAATTCATATCAATAACATGATCCGCAATGAAAACGGCTGATTTTTTGTGGGCTATCATGATGATCGTGGATTTTGTTTCCCCTCTCGCCCGTCATGGTGTCATATTGTTTTTTAAGACCTTCTCAACAACAAATCCATCAGTGTTGTTTTTCCCACACCGGAATGACCGATAATCACATTGATGGCCTTTTCTTTAAAACGACAACTAAAATGGTCCAGTATCTTTTTGTCTTCTGTGTAAGCAAACGCTACGTTTGAATAGCGTTGGGTAGGGGAAAATTTGCAGTGACTCTGCTGAAGGTTAGATCAGCAAAAAGAAGATTTCCTTTTTAACGTATTTGATGGTTTTGAATACCTTGAAGTAATAGCTGTGAATAATTTTATTGATCATTATCTTATCCTTTTGTGTGCCGTATTAAATAATCCCTCTACACCTTAGGATTGAATCATACTCCTCTTGAGTCATCTCACCGTCTATAAATCTTAGCAATTCCTTTTTATTGAGTTTCAATTGGATAGCAAGTTCAGATAGCAGTTGGTCTGAGTAATCTTTTGATCCATAGCTGATAAAAGTTTTCACGGGGGCTTTTACGCCAGATTAAGTTCGATAAAAATATCTGTTGTGGTGTGTTGCCAGCTTCTGAAATCCATTTTTCTTCAAGGCTTTTTCAATCTTTTTACTGAGCCTTACTGTCAAGAGCGTGCACCATCCATGTTCTAACTATTTCTTGAATAACTTCCAAGGACTCTGTCATGGGCCCCTCTTCGCATATCAAATCTTCATACTGAAGGGCAGCATCCATTATGGCATTACCGATCGCTTCCTCAAAATCCACGCCACCGATACAAACGCCTATTGATTCATCTTGTACTAAAAACCATCCATCCTCTTCAGGTTGTGGCGTTATTTTGAATTGTAAAGGTTCAGAAGGTTTATAATATTTACCATCATATTCAAAATCACTGACTTCCAATATACTGGAGCCATCATCCTGTTGTTTAAATTTACCGGAATAACTGTACTTCCCAATATAGTGTTTCATTTCACTTATTTCACTCGCCCCGTTACTTGGATGTATCAATATTGTTTTTCTCGTCCCTTTTTTGCTCAAAATGATATCGCTATTTTTCTTTCGGCTGTTTTCTGTCTACTTTTTTAATTATATCATCATTCTTAATCACCATCACTCTCGGTTTTTCAAAAAAACCCTATCAGCTCTTTCCGCTCTTCATTTTCAAAAAACCAAGTACACAGATACCCTTGTAATTCCGATAGATTAAATTTCCGGCAGAATAAAACGATCCGCTCATAATCGGGATCGGAAAATCTCTTTTCGAGAACGGTTTCAACATCGAAATCCAATTTGGCTGTCGAAATCCTGACATATTCTCTGAAAAAGCTGTTCAGCTGTTCTATTTCTTTATTTGTTCTGAGTGATGTGCAAAATTTTATTAGTCTGTGTTTGGTTGTTTGGTCCCTCACTTCCTTTATGAGCATGTCAAAAAGCTCATTTCTACCGTTGTGAAAATTCCCTTCTGCATAAAAGCATTGATTGATAAATTCAATCCGGTCATAATCCTTT
>DAOTHY010000206.1:0-1749 GCA_035447925.1 Thermotogota bacterium | reverse complement strand
TCGTTCTCGTCATTCCAAAATTCAAATGCTTCTAAACCCAACCCGAATTTTTTTAGAGTTATACTCAAATTGTGTGGAATGAGAGAAAAAAGAGTTGAAAAAGAAACAAAAAAGGCGTATCCTAAACCTAACCAATAAAAAACCTGCCTCAAGGGCAAAAAGGAGGATACGCCATGAAAGATTATACACCAGAAATCAAAAAGAATCAACCAACAGAGCAAGCGGTTACTGTATCATTCTATACTGATTTGTTTAAGGGAACCATAGAAGAGATTGCCAGAAAGGGTGCACAGAAAATGCTCCAAATGGCACTGGAATTGGAACTCACCGAGCATATCGGGAAGTTTCAACATTTGAAAGATGAACACAATCGACGGATCGTGAATCGCAATGGACATGGGAGAGAAAGAACCATTCAAACAGGCATTGGGCCAATAGAAATCAAACAACCCCGGGTAGATGATCGCCAATTGGCAGAAGAAGAACGATTTGAAAGCATGATTATTCCTAAATACCTGAGACGAGCCCCCAGCATTGACAAACTGATTCCCTACCTGTATTTAAAAGGGGTTTCCACCGGAGACTTCAGTGATGCTCTTGAAGCCATATTAGGTAAAGGCAATGGCGTTTCAGCAGCTACCGTGAGCCGGCTGAAACAAGAATGGGCGCAAGAATATGAAAAATGGTGTCTACAAGATTTCAGCGATAAAGAATACGCTTACATTTGGGTAGATGGTATCTACACCACACACCGGGATAAAGAAGATAAAAAGGGATGCAATCTGGTCATCATAGGGGTTAACGAAACCGGTGAAAAAGAATTCCTCTCTATTACCAGTGGGATTCGTGAAAGTGAGATCAGCTGGAAAGAGGTCTTATTAAACCTTAAAAAGAGAGGTCTTAAAGCCCCCAAGCTAGCGATCGGTGATGGCGCTATGGGATTCTGGGGTGCCTTGAGAGAAATCTATCCACAAACAAGGGAACAGCGCTGTTGGGTCCATAAAACCATGAACCTTTTAGATAAATTGCCAAAGAAATACCATGCCATGGCCACCAAACTGATTCATGAGATCTATTTTGCACCGGACAGGCAAGAAGCTGAAAAGCAGATGGATCTTTTTATAGCCACCTTTGATGATAAATATCCCAAAGCCACCAAATGCCTGTTAAAAGACAAAGAAGAATTACTGACGTTCTATGATTTTCCGGCCAAGCATTTTCAGCATATCCGAACAACCAATCCCATCGAATCAACGTTTTCAACGATCAGGCTTAGGACGAAACGGATGAGAAACTGCGGAAACAGAGAAACAACACTGATGATGTTATTCAAATTGGCAATGGAGGCTCAAAAGGGTTGGAGAAAGCTGAGAGGCTATCGTTTAATTCGGGATGTGTTAGATGATAAAACCTTTAAGGATGGGGAGTTATTGGAAGAAACGGTTGCATAATCGGAGTTATTTGGGGTACGTCATCTCTTATCCCATTCCACAACATTTGACAATAACTCCCATAAAACTAATAAAATCTTTTGAGGGTTCAATTTCTTTTTTGTAAGCGTCAATAGTATAACTAAGAGTTTGGAATGTATAAAAACTAATTCCAACAGGTAAGATAATGTTGAATAAAATAGGTTCATTATAGTTAACTTGAAACCCGAATGACGATAATAGACTAATGAAATTGCTAACAAAAAAATTGAAATATTTGAAAAATCCTAGAACACCCAAATTTACAGAAACACTTATC
>DAOTHY010000205.1:0-1880 GCA_035447925.1 Thermotogota bacterium | reverse complement strand
TCTGCCAACTTGCCTATTACGTCATCCATATTCCTCTTGATAGTTTGCTGGACTTCCAGGGGTAGTTCCGTATACGCTGGATCATGGTTTTGTTCCTCACTTGGTTCGTCCGGTGGCTCTCCGGCATTCCCTTCAAGGACTTCCAGGTTCTTTGACTGCCCGTTGTCTGTATCCACCTGTGCTTGGTGAAATTCTTCCGGCAGGTAGAGGCCATGTATCGAAAATGTTCTCCTTAAACAATGGGCTTCAGCGACCTTCCGGATCATCGTATCCGGTTTTTCCTTCCAGGTTGAACGGTGGGTGTCATACTCAGAGAGCTTGACGGAGACCTCAACGGGGTGGCTCATGTCCTTGCGCCAGACGTAACATTTTGAGCCCAGTATCTCAGCCCCCTTGGGAGCGATGTCCGCTTCCTCAACGCCCTGCTGTGTGGCTACCAGTAATACGGTTCGCATGCCGTCAAACATACCGCTTTTGTGGGCGATCTTGAGCAGGCCATCTCTTCCGGTAAAGATGTTGGCGGGTTTTCCGGCATATTTCACCGCCCAGATTTCACGTAACAACGGGTTCAAGTCGTACAATTTGGCCATGTACAGGAAAAGTTCCCATTCTGTCTTTGTCAGGCCGCTGCCGACTTTCTGTTTGACAAGTTCCATGCGATTCTGCCAATTCTCGTTCTGTTGAGGTTTATCAAGCTGTTTTTCTGGTGCTGTGGCTATTGCGTTCGTCATGTGCTTCATCCTCCTTTTTGGTTGATATTTTAGTCCACTTGTATGTAGTCCGTGGCATGATTTTTATGCAACTGTCAAATTTTTTACGATAATCCGGTATACGCTTTAGTAATTTTGTATCGATATGCTTATACATATCTGGTTCATAACCCTCTTCCTGAAGGCGTTCCATGAGTTTTTCCATTTCTGTGATTTTTACAGCTTCGGTCGTATTTGGTTCGAATACCCTTTCATTGACTTCGTCCAACACTACTTCACCGGTTTTTTTCACATACTGTTGAGCTAGTTTTTTACAATCCGACGCAAAGGCGGTGTGGAGTTCGCCGAGTAACAATATTTCTTTGGCTTGCTTTGTAGTTATAATTTCCGGGAGTTCTAAGATTTTAGCAGCAGGACATTTGCGCAAATATGAACAAAAAGAACAATGCTCACCTGGTTTTTCTCTGAACTCTGTGGTGGTCTCCAATTCCTGTTTTTGTTTCAGCAGCCTCTCTTTAAAATCCTCCAATTCTTTAACCGTAACTTTGTGAGTGATCGCCTGATTGAGCCTGAGCGAAAAATAAGTGAGCTTGTCTGGCAAAACTTTAAAATTAGCATTCAGTAATAAAGCGTAAAAGAGCAACTGCTCCTTTGGATAGCCTGCATAATTTGTTTTGAAGTCTATAACTTCCATGCCTTCCTCCGGATCATAGACAATGGCGTCCACAATCCCTTTGAACAGGCCTTCTTCATAGGTGGCTTCTTTAAAGGTTTCCGTCATCCCAAATTTTTGTTCCGAACCGACGACGGTTCTACTTTCGATGTATTGGAGTGCGTTTTCAATCATTCTCTCGGCTTCAGATAGTTTCTCGGCAGGAAACACTGTGTAGTCAGTTTTTTTCCCCAACAGGGCATCTGAAATCGTCTGGTGCAGGTCTATCCCATATTTCATGGCCTCTGTCTGGAAATTCGGTAGTTTTTGAATGTACTTGAAATCATACTGCTTTGGACACGTTTGGAAGGTTCTAAGCCTTGAAAAACTTAACTGGTTTTTCATAAAATTTCCTCCTTTTAATATTCTTAAAATAATGATATATATTTGATTTTTTCTGTGTTCCGCTTTTAGGGGCTTTTATCGGAATAAAAAGAAAATCAGACATATATTATAAA
>DAOTHY010000204.1:0-1899 GCA_035447925.1 Thermotogota bacterium | reverse complement strand
CCCTCGATGCCATCGAATTCACCTATCACGGCAAAACTTCCCATGCCGCTGCCGCCCCGGAATTGGGAATCAATGCATTGGATTCGGTCATCTTGCTGTTCAACGGTATCAACGCCCTGCGCCAGCACTTAATCGATGACGTGCGCATACACGGCATTATCAACGATGGGGGCCAAACTCCTAACGTCGTACCGGACAAGGCATCCGCCCGATTCTACTTCCGAGCAAAGGAAAGAAAATACCTGAACCAGATGTTCACCAAAATCATCCACATCGCCGAAGGCGCTGCCCTGATGACGGGAGCAAAGATGGAATGGCGCAATTACGAACTCTCCAACGACAACCTGATGCCCAATAAAAGACTGGTAAAATGCTTTGAGGACAATTTACGAGCCTTGGGAATAACAGACATCGAACCCCCGCAAGACGGCAAGGGGTCCTCAGACATGGGCAACGTCAGCCATGTAGTCCCGGCCATCCATCCGTATATCGCCATCGCCGAAAAAGACGCCTTCAACCCCCATTCCGCCGAAATGGCCGAGGCAACCATCAGTGAAGGCGGCAAACAAGGCCTCTATACATCAGCCGTCACACTCGCCTGGACGGCATACGATGTCTTGACGGATGAACAGCTGCAAAAAGAGATAACTCAGGAATTTGAATCTGACATGAAGTAGGAACTCGGTGTACTCTTCACAATTCCTTTTATAATCTCAAACGTTTAAACATAAAAGGAGCACCAGCTGTCAACCAAAATCCCAAGTAGATGTATCGGACAAGATCAGCAATTCGAGGGGGGAAAGGCAGAATGTATTTGAACCCTTCTTTGATTAACAAGGTAATCGCTAATCCAATCATAATTTTGACGATATGCTTGAAAAGAGTATTTTTAATTGTAAATCGAATGTATTTCAGCTCTACCATATATCCCAACAGGAATCCAATGGATGCACCGAGAGAGGCAATCATGGCATGGTCATCTGCTGATGTTTGACCGTTAAAGAAGGGTATCAAATAGGCAATCACAAATGGAATCAGAATCAGCCATAAATAGAGGGTCGTTTTCTTTTTTTCCGATAAATCAAACATGTAGGTAACAAAGAGGACCCAGACGATGGCAAAAAAAATACCGCCCAATACATCGGTAAACCAATGAACACCAAGATATAATCTCGAAAAAGCTACTAGAAGAAACATCACAACACTTAAAATTCGTACCCATTTTTGTTTATAAAAGAGAAAGATCCCGGTCCAGAAAGATGTTGCCCCCTGTGTATGGCCACTGGGAAAAGAGGACCCGGTTGCGGTTTCTATGCGCATAGATTCAACCCCTTCCACTCCGATCGGCCTTTGAAACTGAAAAATACTTTTCAAAAAGGGGTTTAGCACCGTACTGGTTAAGAAGGCGAATCCAATTCGATACCCCGCCCGTTTGTTAAAGCACCAGAGAAACAACGCTGCAATGACAATAAAAAAGAATTCTTCCGCTGTAATGGTAACCGCTTGAAAGAATAGGTCTAAAAATGGATTTTTGATGCTTTGAACCGCTTTAAGTAATTCAATTTGCCATTCCATATAATCCTCCCTAACACATGGTATCCTTTGTGTCCTTTAAATAGATGATATTCGCTTTTCTTGTTTATTCTTTACTCATTCGTCAAAATTAGGGCTCATTTTTCCCACCTGTTTTTTTCTCATTTGCAGAATAAGCAATCAGCGCCAAAAGTGTTATCAAGAACGGGATTGTCATCAACAACTTTGGAGCAATGGTGGTATTTATCTGCAGTAAATTGGCCAGTGCTGAGGAAAAGCCGAAGAGAAGGGCTGCACCTAACACACCAATGGGATTGTTTTTTCCAAGAATCACCGCTACTAAAGCGATCCATCCCCTGCCGTTTG
>DAOTHY010000203.1:0-1900 GCA_035447925.1 Thermotogota bacterium | reverse complement strand
CCCACATTGATCCTGAAGAATACATCGTTTCTGTCCTTGAACCAAGATCAATGTCTACAGAAGGAGAAACGGAAGCCGCTGGCGAAGAGAGTGCGGAACCGGAAGTTATCGGAGAAGAATCAAAAGAATAAAATGGATATATGAAAAAGATTGCAATGATCGGCTTAGGCAATCCCGGCCCGCAATATGCTTTTACAAGGCATAATGCGGGTTTTTTAGCTTTGGATACATTTCTTAAAAGATTTGCTGAGGTACAGAAAGAAGAAAACAAGAAAAATTACCAACTCTTTCACAGTGTAGTAGAAGGTGTCAGGGTCTATTTTCTTAAGCCAATGACTTATATGAACCTCAGCGGTATAGCAGTCAAGGAATTTCTTCAAAAAAGCGGTATGGAAATAGAGGATTTAATCATTATTTATGATGATGTGGCATTAGACCTGGGCAGAATGAGATTGAGAAAATGTGGATCAGCAGCCGGTCAAAAAGGACTGAAGCACATTATCCAGGAGATTGGAACGGATGAAATCAAACGGATAAAAATTGGAATAGGCCCGAAAGACATACCTTCCTTACCGGATTTTGTGTTATCCAAATTTCGTGAAGATGATCTGGAAAAATTAAACTGGGTCTTGCAACAAGTATCAAATGCCATGAAGGATATCCTAAAAGATGATTTTGAAACGGTGATGAACCGTTACAATGGGATCAAGTGGGCAGGTGATGGCGATTAAGTGTTCTCGATGCGGAAAAAGAGAAGCACGAAGGATTCAAAAAATTCACGATGACAGTTTTGAGAAAGTTGTCGCTTACTGCGATTTTTGTTTGAATGAAATGATCGCCTACGACTCTCATTCCCTAAGTAAAACACATATGAAAGGCCTCGTGGAGAGATCGGCTCTGTTTGATGACCGACCGGCCCTCCAACACAAGGGAGAGGAAAACGTCATCCTCATCTTGCTTTTACCCCATTTAATTGCAGAGAACTTATTTGAACATGATTTGTTAACTGATCAGAGAATCAAACGAACAATCATTGAAATCCAGATTATCTTCTACGATTTAAAGGTTGAAAAAGCAAGATTAAATGAAGAATATGACAATGCAATGCGATATCAGAAAATTTCCAAAAGTTTAAGAAATTACTTGAAAAGAAAAAAATAATAAGTCGGTTACCCGAAAATCGGTAATTGTGATATAATCTATAACGACAGAATGATAATTAATTGTATGGAGGTGCAAATTGTGAAAAAGATATTTTTAACAATGGTAACACTTTTAGTTCTGATGTTCGCATTAAGTGGATGTGGGGTATTTTCTCAACCGGAATTAGGAAGTGCATACAAAGCAGAAGGAATCAGTACCATCCAAACAGCTTTCGCTCCTTTAGCAGTGAAGGCATATGAAATTGTCATAGACTTGCAATTTGGAAGTATATGGGATGCCAACAAGGTCAAATCCGGAACGGTTAAGTTTAACAACGTTGTTTTAAGTGGAGACAGAGTTGAAACCAATCCTCCTGAATACAATGTAGTAGACGGATCCTACAATACAACCGACAGGACTTTGGTGCTCAAGTGTCAGGAAAAAACCAATAGTTCTTTGATCGTTGTAAAAGGAAGAGTCTCTACCGATCACGAATTAGTTGAAGATGGATTTGTTTATAAAACACATAACTCGACTGATTTGAGCAATCGAATCGGTTATTTCGATGCTAATAAGCAATAATTTGTTAATTTGATATTGAGGGGGCAGCTCTGAAGAAGATTCCGGGAAAAGAGTCAATTAAATGGCTTCTGTCGTAAGGATCTCTGATGGATTCATACGGTAGATAAGCTATTTGTGAATAAAAAAGACTATGTTATAATAATATTAACCCTATTCAGACCAAAGGAGGCCAAGT
>DAOTHY010000202.1:0-1917 GCA_035447925.1 Thermotogota bacterium | reverse complement strand
TATTCAGTTATTCTGCTGGATGAAATCGAAAAAGCCCATCCGGATGTATACAACATACTTCTGCAGATCGCAGATGAAGGAAGATTAACCGATTCTCAGGGAAGAAACATCGATTTCAGAAACGTTATCCTAATCATGACCAGCAACATCGGCGGTGAAATCATCAATAAATCAAAAAACGCTTTAGGATTTGAAATCCAGCATAATGAAAACATGAAATACCAAGACATGAAAAAAACCGTCATGAGTGAAGTCAAAAATGTTTTCAGGCCGGAATTCTTGAATAGATTGGATGATATCATTGTTTTCCACCAATTAAACAGAGAGCATATCAGCAGCATCATCGACATTCTTCTTTCTGATTTATCCAAACGATTGAACGAAAAGGCTTTATCATTGGAATTGAGTAAAAATGCGAGAGAATTCCTAATTGATAAAGGATATGATCCCATATACGGTGCCAGACCTTTAAAAAGAGCCATTCAAAGAAACATAGAAGATCCGCTTGCTGAAGAACTATTGGCCAATAAATACGAAGAAGGAGATGTCATCAAAATAATCCTTAACAAAACAGATGGCATTAAATTCGTTAAAAAAGACATCAAAAAAGAAACCGATCATTATGTTGGTGTGGGAACCATGTGATGAAGAAGAAAGACAATATTTTTGTATGCGATGTATGCGGCTACGAAAGCGGAAAATGGTTTGGCAAATGTCCTCAATGCGGAGAATGGAATTCCGTCAAGGAAATCGTTGTTAACCATCCATCTAATCATTCAAGTGCAAAAAAAGAACAATTCACATCGTTGAAAAACGCCAATTATGAAACCATACTCAGAATGGATTCAGGCTTTGAACACTTAAACCGTGTTTTGGGAGGCGGTTTGGTCAACGGATCGGTCATACTGATCGGCGGAGATCCCGGAGTGGGAAAAAGCACATTGGTCACTCAGTTATGCGAAAAATTTGAAAAAAGTTTCTATATAAGCGGTGAAGAATCCTTTGAACAGATCTTTTTAAGATATCAACGTGTTACCACCACTCAATCTGAAGTGAAAGTCATGAACACTTCCTACCTAGATTTAGCCCTAGAACAGTTGGAAAGAGAAATCGCAAAAGATGATCAAAACCAAATTGTCATTATCGATTCAATACAAACCATGCGAACATCCCAAACCAATTCACTCCCCGGAGGAGCTGTTCAAATTCGTGAATGTACATCCCAAATTGTAGAATTTGCTAAATCCAACAAAATTCCCGTTTTTATCATCGCACACATCACCAAAAGCGGACAAATAGCCGGGCCAAAGTTAGTGGAACACCTTGTCGATGTGGTTCTTTACTTTGAAGGCAACAACGAAACAGATTTGCGTATCCTCAGGAGTGTTAAAAACAGATTTGGCCCCACAAATGAAATTGGTGTCTTTGAAATGAGAGAAAAAGGGCTAATGGAAGTACTGGATCCATCTGAACGATTCTACGATACGCATTCAAATTTATCCGGAAACTCGTTGGGTGTGATCATCGAAGGCAACACCCCCCTTGTGATCGAAGTACAAGGACTGGTGGTAACAGCACAGTTTGCAAGCCCTCGACGATTAAGCAAAGGAATCAACACCGAAAGACTATCTTTGATTTCAGCTGTATTGACCAAAAGACTCAACATCGAGATCGAAAAAAATGACATCTTTATCAACCTGCTGGGCGGCATGAAAACAACAGACCCGGGCATTGATTTCTCTGTAGCGTTATCGTTATACTCTTCCTTCACCAACCGATTATTTCCAAAAGGCAGTGCCTCTTTTGGTGAAATAGGCTTAGATGGTAAGATCAGGGCCGTTTCATTTCCTGAAAAAAGAGTCACTGAACTCAAACGCCTGGGATTTTCAAAAGTATTTGTTCCACTTAAAACGAAAA
>DAOTHY010000201.1:0-1957 GCA_035447925.1 Thermotogota bacterium | reverse complement strand
AATTTGATAGCTGTATCAAAATCATGCCACGCACTACATACAAGTGGACTAAAATATCATCCAAAAAGGAGGAGAATGGAAATGTCGAACGCAATAGCCACAGCACAAGAAAAACCGCTTGAGAAGCAACAAGAAAACTGGCAGGAGCGGATGGAACTGGTGAAGCAGAAGGTGGGCAGCGGACTCACCAAAACCGAATGGGAACTGTTCCTGTATATGGCTCGTTTGTATGACCTGAACCCGCTCCTGAGAGAAATCTGGGCCGTGAAATACAACGGAAAGCCCGCCAACATCTTTACGGGACGGGACGGTCTGTTGAAGATCGCCCACAAATCGGGAATGTTCGATGGCATGCGAACGGTTCTCTTGGTAGCCACCCAGACAGGCGTGGAAGAAGCGGACATCGCTCCCAAGGGTGCGGAAATCCTTGGAGCCAAATGCTATGTGTGGCGCAAGGACATGAGCCATCCGGTGGAAGTATCCGTGAAGCTCTCTGAGTACGACACGCACCGTTCCACCTGGAAAGAAAAGCCTGATACGATGATACGCAAAGTCGCTGAAGCCCACTGTTTGCGACGTACATTCTCCATCCACGGGTTGTATCTCCCCGAAGAATTCAAACAAGCACAAAATGATGCCCAAAACGGCGAATCAATCAATAACACTGTGATTCCTGCAAACGAAGGGGAACCCAAAGATGAACCGGAAGAAGAAAAATCGGATCCGAAATTTGATGAATTGCCAAAAGAGGTCCAGCGTACCATTATCCAAAACACCGATCATTTGTTTAATCAGTTGTCAGCTATGACTGAATGTGACAAAAACCAGGTGAAAAACGAAGTGTTCGAACAATATGATGTTTCCGGTTTGGCCGATCTTTCCTACACCGAATTAAGAAATCTTTACAGGGATTTATCTTCACGAGTCAAACAGATTGCATGATCAATTCAATAATGAAATTTAACCGCCCTTTGGCATTAGCTGAAGGGCTTTTTTATTTGAAGGAGGGAACAATATGACGATTCAAGAGGCGTATTCAAAGCTGGAAGAGAGTTTTGAAAAATTTCAAGGGCAGGAAGATTGGAAAAAGTATTTGGATTTCTCAGCCCGATTTCATGACTATTCGCTCAACAACACAGCCCTGATTTACACGCAAAAACCCAACGCTCGTTTTGTTAGGGGGTATCGTTCCTGGCAGGAATTGGGCAGACAGGTGAAAAAAGGGGAAAAAGCGATCAAGATATTCGCTCCTCTGATAAAAAAGGAAGAAAACGCAAAAGGTAAAAAGGAAACAAATCTTAAAGGTTTTCGGATTATATCTGTTTTTGACCTGTCTCAAACCGATGGAGACGATTCTCAGTTGCCAACGATGATCAAAGGCCTTGATTCCGATATGGATTATTCAACCATTCTTGACCAGATTCTTGAAAAGATCGATGTCCCAGTTGATTTCAAGGACATGAGTTACGAAAAACATGGCTTCTATGCGATTAAAGAAAAAGCGATCACGATTAACAGCCGGAACAGCCCGGTTCATACGTTAAAAACACTTTTCCATGAATTGGCCCACCACTACCATCTGGAGAGCTTAAAAGGCCGACGGGATAAGTTCACATATGAGCAAGAGGAGTTCGTGGCAGAATCTTCAGCTTACTTGGCTTGCGCAACTCTCGGTATAGATACGGGTGATTACTCGATACCGTATATCAAACACTGGCTGGATGACTTTAAGGCCTTTCAGGAGATGAGACGGGACATAGAAAAAACAGTGAAACAGATCACAAGCCTTTTGCCTACCAATATAACGCCATTAAATAAGGATTTTGAAAGGAAGGGAGAAAAATGCTGATATTCGAACTAGGGACCAAAGCCAAGCAGAGTGAATCCAGAATAGCCATTGAAAAAACAGAAGCCGGGTATGTCGTGGTCCAAGTTAATGCCCCCTATATCTTCGACA
>DAOTHY010000200.1:0-1965 GCA_035447925.1 Thermotogota bacterium | reverse complement strand
GTTGAAGCGGCTGTTTCGGGATTGAATGCTTTGAGAAGCCTTTTTTCCTGCATTTGCTTGATCAGATGAGCCAATTCGTCCATGGCTTTAAAATCCGTCTCTGCAAACTTATTAAAAACCTTTCGTTTCTTTTTGGATAAATATGTTGAAAGGTAAAGGATTTCTTTGATAACCGTCTTTGGCAATTTAAAAATAAAGCTTTTTGTAATGTAGTCCAAAACCACATCAACTATGTTTTCTTGCTTCATTTGCCCATAAATTAACTCAGGAACTGATAAATCGATATTCTCCAGCATGGACTCGATATAGAGGTTGGCTTTTGATGAAAAATAGTTAAACAGTGTTCCTTCAGCAATGCCCACCCGTTCACTAATATCCTTTGTTTTGGTTTCTTCATAGCCATTCATAGTGAAAAGGGTATAAGCTGACTCCAAAATTTCTTTTCTAATTTTTTCCTTTTCTTTTTTGTTGATTCGAGCAGACATGAAGACTCCTTATGAATAGACGATCTAAGTGGAATATGAGTATACTTATATTATACATAAACCTGGAACGCTTGTCAAACGCCATGTTTTAGAAAATTGACAAAAAATATTGGATATGCTAGTATATCAACGAAAAAGAGGAGGAATTGAAGATGTTATCAATTCGATTAACTGATCAACTTACCAGGTGATTCGCTCTGTACAAATGTATAGAGATGAATCATTGTGCAGAGCTAAAATAAAAGCGTAATTGCTTTTTTATTCATCACACAATACAACGTTTATTCCTGTTTAACATCGGGAAGCTTATATATTTGTGTTTGTGATGACTAACAGATAGAAATTGGCTGTGAGCAATGTTTCGCTCACAGCCTTTTGTTTTGTATAAACAATCAGTTGCAACAATGGTTATTTGAGTAATTTCTAAAGCAGAAGGCAGATGCATTTGCATCTAACTTCTGCTTTTTTTATTAGGAGGATACGAAATGAGTATATTCACAATAGAACAATTGTCACACAGTTTTGGAGAAAAAACCATTTATCAATCGGCATCATTAACCCTCAACAAGGGAGAGCGCATGGGACTTGTTGGTCACAACGGATCGGGAAAAAGTACCCTGATCAAAATCTGTACCGGGGCTTTGATTCCCGATCATGGACGGATTCGATGGTATCCGAAGATCAGAATCGGTTATCTGGATCAGTACGCCATGGTGGATCCCAATCTGACCATCGAAGCCTTTCTCCGGTCTGCCTTTGGGGATTTGTTCGACATAGAAAAAAAGATGTTGCAGCTGTACGATCGCTATTCGGATCATCCCGCACAGTTGAACAGGGCTGCAGAATACCAGCAACAGCTTGAGACAAGAAATTTCTATCATATTCAAACGGAGATTGAGATAACGGCTCAAAACCTTGGACTCTCCGCCATTGGACTGGACAGAAAAATAGCACAACTCAGTGGCGGACAGCGAGCCAAGGTCATTTTGGCAAAACTTCTGCTGGAAAAGCCGGATGTCTTGTTACTGGATGAACCTACCAACTTTCTGGACAGCAATCATGTGGATTGGCTATCCAATTATCTATCAAATATCGAACAATCCTTTATGATCGTTTCCCATGACCATGCCTTTTTAAGGAGAATTTCCAACTGCATCTGTGAAGTTGAAAATGGTCAACTTAAGAAATACAACGGAATCTATTCGGATTTCATTCGCCAAAGACATCACAACCGGGAGACTTATATCCGCCATTATGAGGCACAGCAAAAACACATCAAAAAAACAGAGGAATTCATCAGAAAGAACATTGCCGGGATCAAGAGCAAAAATGCCAAGGGAAGGCGAAAACAACTGGCACGACTGGACAGAATGGCTCCTCCAAGCGGACCGCAAAAGGCACCGGTGTTTCAATTCCATTACAGTGGATCACTGAATCACTCGCTTCATGTTCAAGATCTCAGCATCGGTTACGATGACCC
>DAOTHY010000199.1:0-1993 GCA_035447925.1 Thermotogota bacterium | reverse complement strand
AAGAATTGGGTGTGGTGAAAGTTTCTTTCTGGGTTAAAAAAGACAATACACAAGTCGTTTCGTTTTACAAAAAACATGGCTTTCACTTAAGAGAGGACTTGATCACAATGAGTAGGGAAATATCGGGTTGCTGAGAAAAGGAGATGAAGAAATGAACAGTATGATACTGTATTGTTCCATTACAGGAGGAACGGAAAAAGTCGCCAAATCGATTGCACAAGAACTCAATGGTACATTGGTCAATCTAAAAAAAGCGTCGATCTCTACCATACATTTCAACGATATTGATTTTCTCTTTCTAGGAAGCGGTGTCTATGGCGGAAAACTTCATAGTAATATCATGAAATTAACAAAAAACAACGATTTCCTAAAAGCTGTCACAGAAAACATTCAAATACTCGGTTTATTCTCAACCTATGCAACATCATCAGAGTCATCAAAAAAAGCGATTGCTGACTTCAAACAAGCATTACCTTCACAAACACGATGCAATTTGGAAGAATTCTACTGTCAAGGAAATCTCTTCAAGATTTTTGGGTTGGGAAGGCCCATTGCCAAAGATGTTGAAAAAGCGATCAGTTGGGCGAAACAAATCACTTCTCAATAAATCTCAAGACCAAGGGTCAGTCCCTACAGATGCTCATATCAACAGTTAAGATCCACACTTAGTCAGTGGAATGTGCGCTTAGATTAGACTCCCTTGAATGTAAAAAAGGGGATTTACAAACACCAACGGACCTTTTAGTAAAGGTTATCTAACCATGTGGATTTTTCTTATTGAACCGTACCAATTTTTGAGAGAACAGGAATATTTTCAGCATCAAGTCCCGGAACTTGCCCGTGCAAATCAAAAGTGATTGATACTTCAGGTCTAAAAAGCAAAACATGTGTGGACCCACCGAAGTGGAACATTCCCAACGGATCCCCTTTATTCACGTGCTGGCCTTCATAAACCGTGATTTCATTGGAAGAAACCTCTGCCATACCCACAAATACGATACACATCAATCCAATATCCGGATTGTCCGCTTCGATGAAAATCAACGCTCTGGAAGCAACTTGGGTAATGTAAGCCTGGGATCTGTTGGGGCTGGCCGGATCATATCCCTCTGATAAGGCTTGGGCATAATAAGATCCGTCTATTAACTTTGTTTTAACAATGGTACCGCTTACCGGACTGTGCCAGCGATGGTAACTTAAAGCACTTAAAAAGGCTTGATAAACTGTTCCGCCTTCAAAAAGCTCTGTCCAAGGATCGCTTGCCAGCATATGGGAAAGAGAATAAGGCTGTTCTTTGATCCAGAACTGATCTTGGAGTTGAACGTTGGTGGCAACACGGTAAGGCGCAGATTCACAGGCGTTGTTGATGACTGAATCATCATCAGGACCGGCTAATGGGCGTCTACCTGCACGAAATTCTCGGGTGAAAAAATCATCCCAAGATTTAAACCCATGATACGGTTGGGAAGGATCGCATTTGAAATCCTCCACAAATGTGGGCATGGCTGCCATGGCATCACGCCCAAACCATCCCGTTTCCGGATCGTTATTGAGTACATAACGTGAATCAGGTGATCCTAAAAAAACCGCCCATTGGTTCAAAATATTTTTCAGCTGTCGATTCACCTTCTCATTCATGAAAGCCGTTGTTCCTGCAGGTGTTCCCATAGGCCAATCCAGAATTGCATTGATGGGAAATCCCACTAAACCCGTTTGATTGAATTCCGGTGCTTGGGTCAAAATTTCATTCATTAACATCAGCATATGTTTGTAGTCCCTCACCTGTGGATTTCCGACAGGATCTACTTTATATTCCTCTGTAAAAGGAACCTGCTCAAACATTTGAGTAAAAAGCATATACAGTTCAGGATCCTCTTCGATGATCTGTTGGAACTCCCGGATAACGGGTTGAAAGGTGGTTGCCATTAAAGAAACCGCTATCAGGAATAAAGCCAGCCATAAAATCATTGTCCTTCTGTTCCACTTTCTAATC
>DAOTHY010000198.1:0-1993 GCA_035447925.1 Thermotogota bacterium | reverse complement strand
GATTAGAAAGTGGAACAGAAGGACAATGATTTTATGGCTGGCTTTATTCCTGATAACGGTTTCTTTAATGGCAACTACCTTTCAACCGGTCATCCAGGAGTTCCAACAGCTCATCGAAGAGGATCCTGAGCTGTATATGCTTTTTACTCAAATGTTTGAGCAGGTTCCTTTTACAGAGGAATATGAAGTAGATCCTGTCGGAAATCCACAGGTGAGGGATTACAAACATATGCTGCAATTAATGAATCAAATTTTGACCCAAGCACCGGAGTTCAATCAAACGGGTTTAGTGGGATTTCCCATCAACGCCATTCTGGATTGGCCTATGGGGACACCTGCCGGAACAACAGCTTTTTTGAATGAGAAGGTGAATCAGCAGTTGAAAAAGATTTTGAACCAATGGGCGGTTTTTTTAGGATCTCCTGATTCACGCTATGTACTCAGTGACGATCCGGAAACGGGATGGTTTGGACGTAATGCCATGGCAGCCATGCCTGATTTTGTGGAGGATTTCAAATGCGATCCTTCCCAACCGTATCATGGGTTTAAGTCCTGGGATGATTTTTTCACCCGAGAATTTCGAGCAGGCAGGCGTCCGTTAGCCAGTCCTGAAGATAACTCAGTCATCAACAACGCTTGTGAATCTGCGCCTTACCGTGTTGCCACCAACGTTCAACTCCAGGATCAATTCTGGATCAAAGAACAGCCTTATTCTCTTTCCCACATGTTGGCAAGTGATCCTTGGACAGAGCTTTTTGAAGGCGGAACAATTTATCAGGCCTTTTTAAGTGCTTTAAGTTACCATCGTTGGCACAGTCCGGTAAGCGGTACCATTGTTAAAACAAAGTTAATAGACGGATCTTATTATGCCCAAGCCTTATCAGAGGGATATGATCCGGCCAGCCCCAACAGATCCCAGGCTTACATTACCCAAGTTGCTTCCAGAGCGTTGATTTTCATCGAAGCGGACAATCCGGATATTGGATTGATGTGTATCGTATTTGTGGGTATGGCAGAGGTTTCTTCCAATGAAATCACGGTTTATGAAGGCCAGCACGTGAATAAAGGGGATCCGTTGGGAATGTTCCACTTCGGTGGGTCCACACATGTTTTGCTTTTTAGACCTGAAGTATCAATCACTTTTGATTTGCACGGGCAAGTTCCGGGACTTGATGCTGAAAATATTCCTGTTCTCTCAAAAATCGGCACGGTTCAATGAGAAAAATCCAAACGGTTAGATAACCTTAACGATAAGGTCCTTTGGTGTTTGTAAATCCCCTTTTTACATTCCCAGGATTCTAACCAAAGAGCACATTCCGCTGACTGAGTGTGGATTTTGAACTGTTGATATGATCGTCTGAAGGGGCTGACCCTTGGTCTTGAGATTTATTGAGATGTGATTTGTTTTGCCCACATGATTGCTCTTTCAACATCTTTGGCAATGGGCTTTCCCACCCCAAAAATCTTGAAGAGGTTTCCTTGACAGTAGAATTCTTCCAAATTGCATCGTGTTTGTGAAGGTAATGCTTGTTTGAAGTCAGCAATCGCTTTTTTTGATGACTCTGATGATGTTGCATAGGTTGAGAATAAACCGAGTATTTGAATGTTTTCTGTGACAGCCTTTAGGAAATCGTCGTTCTTTGTTAATTTCATGATATTGCCATGAAGTTTGCCGCCATAGACCCCACTTCCCAGAAAGAGAAAATCAATATCGTTGAAATGAATGGTTGAGACGGATGTTTTTTTAAGATTGACCAACGTACAATTGAGTTCTTGTGCAATCGCTTTGGCGACTTTTTCCGTTCCTCCTGTAATGGAACAATACAGCGTCATACTTTTCATTTCTTCATCTCCTTTTCTCAGCAATCTTATATTTCTCTACTCATTGTGATCAAGTCCTCTCGTAAGTGAAAGCCATGTTTTTCGTAAAACGAAACTACTTGTGTATTGTCTTTTTTAACCCAGAAAGAAACTTTCACCACACCCAATTCTT
>DAOTHY010000197.1:0-1997 GCA_035447925.1 Thermotogota bacterium | reverse complement strand
CATTTCTTTTGTTGAAAAACTACCGTATGACATTCTTAATGAAGTTCTAAATATCGTCAGCAGTTTCATGGAAAGTGAAATTTGAAGGGCAGCGGGTATTAGAGCAACAAGGACGGTTTGCAAAAAAAGACAGAATAAAAGAGAATGCCGGGATTTGAGAGTCCGGTAGACCAGTGGAAAAGGGAAGAGATGGTTTTAGGATTACATTGTCACTCACTTAACCCTTCTGTTATTTTTATTCCATGTGATTCTGGTAGAATACGATAAACAGATCAAGAGTCATTCGATCATGAGAAATCCTAAATACAGGTTCAATTGTAAAAAGGAGATAAAATGCCGGATATAAAGACAATTTACGAAAGAATATCAACCGAATTAAAAGAAAAGACCCGTAAGGAGGGGAAGTATCTTGGAAATGGTATTCTGAAGGTTGACAGCTTTATCAATCATCAGTCCCATCCAAAGATCATGAATCTTGCCGGTGAATTTGTAGCGGCCTATTTCGCTGAATTTGGAATCACGAAGGTGATCACGATCGAAACATCCGGTATCATTCCCGCCTACGCATCAGCATCCAGTCTGAATGTCCCGTTGGTATTCACAAGAAAGAAAAAGCCGATTACGATGAAAGAGGCTTTTTCTGAATCAGCTCCTTCTCACACAAAAGGCGGCATTGTAACATTACATCTGTCACAGGAGATGATCTCACCGAGTGATAACGTTCTCATCGTAGATGACTTCCTCGCAAGTGGCAAGACCATACACGCTTTGGCTAAGATGATCGAACAATCCGGCGCAAGTCTTTCAGGCATTGTAACGGTGATCGAAAAGACATTCGAAGGTGGCAGAGCCCTTCTTGAAAGTAATCTCAACGTACCGATCATAGGTCTTATCAGGATTTCTTCCCTAAATGAACAGGGAATAGAATTTGCAGATGGAATCGGTGTTGAAATTTAGCAGCAACCGTATTCCGTAAAAAAATGTTTTTGTTGCTGCGTTTGACACGGTTGGAGGCGCTAACGGTCTTTACCCGAATACCGCCCATCCCATAGTTAGTGGGGTTTCTTCGAAACTCCCAAGGGATTTGTTTCGTAAATCCCATGTGTCATATCGGTACATATGGACAATGCGGTTTTGCTCCAGATTATAAAAGTAAAGCAGTGTCTTCGGTTTGCTCTTCGCTGCCCTGGAAGCTTTCCTGAATGCCAGCAACAGGTTGTCAAAACAACAGAGTTCAGGATAGAGATTGCCAACTCATTTCATGTTTCAGCCACCCGCCCGTCATTTTTCCCAAAGCGTAGAGTTGTTCGCAGATATAGTTGTAGTTTCTTATGGAGATCCATATCTTCTTCATCCTTCTCATCCCTGGTATCTAGTCCATCCCCTCATATTTCAATTTTTACGAGAAGATTACCCTCTTTTTCAGCAAAAAGAACCGTCCCTGTTGATGCCTGTTGCATTAATGCGAATGGTCGAAGCCTCGGTTGAGAAAGAGAGGTTTTCGTTCGAAATGGTAAAAATCATGCTGTTCTGGGAGTGGTGTGCCCCGTAAACTAGCGTTTCATCATAATCATAGGCCTTGTCAGGTGATTCCTGCAATCTGAATGAAATCGTCCTGCTTTTGGTATTGGTGCGAATCGAACGCATGCTTTGTATCTCTGAAGCGGAAGGGATATCTGTGGCGAAAGACAACAGGGTAACATCGCTCAATACCGGTGACTCAATCAACTCTGCACCGTCAAGTGGCGCATAGCTCAGACTATCTAAAAAATCGAGAAAGAAAGACGGCAAATCCTCCGGATGATCGACAGTATACTGTGTTCCAGACAATTGTATCTTTTGAAAATGTTCCCAACGTTCGCCATCTTCATAATAAATCACATAATCGAAGACGATCTCCTGTGCATTCAACTCCAATAATTTTAAATAGCCATACAGCGTCGATACTTCAACGTTTTCATAACAGCCTTCTGCAGCGTTTTTGATCCACTCTCCTG
>DAOTHY010000196.1:0-2099 GCA_035447925.1 Thermotogota bacterium | reverse complement strand
GAGCGGGTTGCCAAGTGGACGGATTATACGTTGAAGCGGCTTGGAGAGTGTTATAAAACCATGCTGATGGAAGCCGGGGTATTGGAAAGGGAAACAGGCGTTCGGCGTATCATCAGGCCCATAATGGATCGAGCCTTAGAGGCAAAGTTGAAAGAACATGGGATGGCAATAACCCTTCATGCCTTAACAGGGGTGAGATAAATGGTGAGTTTGGAAGAAAGATTGGATAGCGTTCAGCGGCTGATAAAAGAGGACAGTTTTCGCCAGAACAAAGGCCTGGGTAATGAGGTGGGGTATTATGTGTTTGATTATCCCCCTGAAAAAGAACTGATGGTAAGAGAACGGATTGATTACATGAAACGGAAAAATTCAAAAAGCACGGAGGGATTTGACCTGGTTGTCTTTGATTTGTACGACATGATCATTGACATTCTGGAATCAGAGGGATTCATGGAACAATGCTATCGGTTTGAAAAGAAAAAGGGTTTTGAAAGAATCACCAAAGCCGTTGGCAAGCTCTTAAAAATTCATGAGGAAGACAATTTACTTGTAAAAGTCATTGAAGAAAACACGCCGGTGAATTCAGTCGTTTTTCTAATCGGAATCGGAAAATGTTATCCCATTCTGCGATCACACAAAATACTCAATAACTTTCATCAAATTTTTGACAGAGTACCGGTTGTCCTGTTTTATCCGGGTAAATATGATGGACAAGAATTAATCCTGTTTTCAAAAATAAAAGACGGAAACTGGTACAGAGCCTTTCAAATAGTTGAATAGGGGGAAAGACATGTTTATAAAAGATATGTTTGCAAAGCCAATTGATCGGGACATCAAAGGTGTCATCAAAGTCGGACAGGCGAACGAAGAAAACGTAAAACAAGAGCTGGAAGAATACGTTGTCACCAAAGAGATGCAGAAACATTTTGCCGAATTCTTCAGCAATTACAAAAAGGGAATCCACGGGGAAACGGATAAAATGGGTGTCTGGGTTTCCGGATTCTTTGGAAGCGGTAAATCTCATTTTTTGAAGATTCTTTCCTATTTATTGGAAAACAAAGAAGTCAACGGGAAGAAAGCCATTGATTATTTTGAGGATGATCAAAAAATCATCGACCCAATGGTCCTTGCAGACATGAAACTGGCGGTAAGTGTTCCCACTGATGTCATCTTATTCAACATTGACTCAAAGAGTGAAATGCCCGGAAAACAATCGAAAGATGCCATCATTATGGTCTTCTTAAAAGTCTTCAACGAAATGCAGGGACTTTGCAGTGCCACGCCATTAGTTGCAGACCTTGAAAGACAGTTAATCGAAACAGGTCAATACGACACCTTCAAACAGAAATTCCAAGAAGCCTACAAACAACCCTGGGAAGAATCCAGACATAAATTTGACTTTATCCAGGACGCCATCGTAGAAGTCCTGGCAGACATGAATTTCATGAGCGAAACAGCCGCATGGAATTGGTGCGAACGGGCAACAGAACCCTATCAAATCAGTATTGAAGATTTCGCAAAAAGGGTGCAGCAATACCTGAAACAAAAAGGCCCCAAACATCACATCGTCTTTCTCGTGGATGAGATTGGCCAATACATCGGGGACGATTCAAGACTAATGCTCAACCTTCAAACCGTTGCTGAAGAATTGGGAACCGCTTGTGCCGGAAAGGCATGGCTGGTCGTCACCAGTCAGCAGGATATTGACTCCATCACCAAAACAAAAGGCAATGATTTTTCAAAGATACAGGGAAGATTCGACACCCGTCTTTCCCTGTCCTCAGCCAATGTGGATGAAGTGATCAAAAAGAGAATATTGGAAAAAAACACAACAGGAGAGCAAACCTTAAGTGTTTTATACGAGCAAAAAAGAACCATAATCAAAAACCTCATCGTGTTCAACGATGGGGTGGAAAAGAAATTGTACGCCAATGCAAGCCACTTTGCCCGTGTTTACCCCTTTGTCCCCTATCAATTCAACTTGCTGGCTAGCGTCTTAACCTCCATCAGAACCCACGGGGCCACCGGCAAACATCTGTCCGAGGGGGAACGATCCATGCTGGCCTTGTTTAAAGAATCAGCCATGAAAATCATGAACC
>DAOTHY010000195.1:0-2112 GCA_035447925.1 Thermotogota bacterium | reverse complement strand
TTCAACACTTCAACGGCAGCATGATTTTGGTATCCCATGAAAAGGAATTTTATCAGGGGTGGGTGGATCAAGTGATTCATATTCAACAAACATAAATTCCCTTATGGTTAGCCCTTAAAGGGCATTTGAAAACGTCACATTCATTCCCTTTCGCTTTTGCAACGGAGATATTCGTCATGTCTGTTTAAACTTATTTAGGATTCGCATGGCCCGAAGTGTATTCCAACGGCTTGGCCCTCCTGGTTTTTCCATAACAAGATGGGTCTCTCCTGGAGCCTTGGACTGTGTTGTCCAGTGCCCATCTTTTTTTCTTTTCTTCTCGATTTCTTTAAGAGCTGGAATCATCCTTTCATCAAAAGGTGCATTCCTTTCCCGAAAACAGTCCAATGCTCTGACGATATCATAATGCCAGCGAGGAGGGAAGGGGAAGTTCAGGAACCTTTTAGTAATGATCTCCCCTGTATGATCCGAACGGAAAAATTGATGCATGAGAATGAACTCTGCAGAGGATTGTTCAGCCTCTTCCAGTTCTTTCAGACGATAGGTATACCCGTATCGTTTATAGGAACATATTCCCTCAAGCACACAAATAGTGGTGTGAAGGGAACTATGTTTAGCGCCTGAGCGATTAAATTGACAGTTGAACCCGCCATCTTCCATTTTTTGGGAGAGGATAAAGTCCACAACCGATTTTAACAGGTCAGCTTCGATTGAAAAATAACAGGCGTAATTCATGAACATGCCGTTGACACACACGTCGCTTTGACTAATGATTTCCGCCGGGTTTACCCCGCCATCAGCGGTTTTTTCTCTTGTTGCAATCATTTCAATGGTTTCTCTGGCCTGAGGATTGTGTCGATCCAAGCCCAAGTTGCGTAAATCGAGCAAAGTATAATGTGAGCATATCCATTTTGGCTGATAAAACCTTCTTCCCCAATGGCCATTTGAATTCCGATGGGAGAGATAAACTGCACCATAGCCTTCGGTTGCAATTCGTTGTTGAAGGTCACTTTTCTCTTCATTAACAAGATCCCGATAGACCTGATATTGAATCGCTACATCCCCTTCCAAAAGCCAATTTATCAATTCCTGTTTATTCATTTTGACCTCCTTCGGGCTTTTTTCTCAATCAATATCAGTGACTACCTCAAACCGTCCCTATCGCTAATCAACCGTATCAAAAAACCATTTGATCTCCAGATTTTATTTTCTTATAAATCTCAGATAATGGATACTAATGATTTTTACTAAAATCAAGGAACTCAATTTCATCCAACAAAGAAATCGCATATAAAGGAATATTCATCAGCCAACTTTCTTTTCTGAAATCTGAAAGAGATGTTCTAACAGCATAGTGAGGGCTATATTTCTGGGAATATGCTCTGAGGCTTTTCGATTTCAGATTTTCTTCAGCTTTCACTTCAATGGGGATGATCTCAGTGTTTTTTTGAACGATAAAATCGATTTCTCCTGAAGATCTTTCAGCTGAATAATAATACGGTTCAAGTTGGCATTGAGCAATTAACTGTTGTAAAACATATTGCTCAGTTAATGCCCCTTTGAATTCTTTAAACACATCGTTTCCTTCCAGGATCGTTCGAATATCAATATTTCCCATGGCATTCAAAAGTCCTACATCAAGCAAAAAGATTTTGAATGCTTTTAAATCCATGTAGGCTTTAACGGGAAGACCCGGCTTATTAATCCGTTGAACTATATGAATCAGTCCACAATCATTCAGCCATTGTATGGCTAATTCATAATCCTTTGCTCTAGCCCCTTCCCGAATAAATCCATAAAGAAATTTTCGATTTTCTTTTGAAAGCTGTGCCGGTATTGAGTTCCATACCATTCTGATTCTTGGAACCTGCTGTGTTGGAGCATGTTTGGAAAAATCCATCTCATATAAAGAAAGCAGATTTTGTTGTATATGTCTCACTTCATCAAAATCTTGTGAATGAATGAAAGAAGCTACCGCTTCCGGCATCCCCCCCACAAAGTAATACTGTTTGAGTTGTTCAACGAATTTATCTTTAAAAGCTTTCATCAATTCAAAATCTTTTTTGACAATCAACTCTGACAGTTGTTTATTTCCTGTCGCCTCCAAAAACT
>DAOTHY010000194.1:0-2115 GCA_035447925.1 Thermotogota bacterium | reverse complement strand
CCTCTCTTATTTTACAAAATGACAGGCCACAAAATGACCGTCTGATTTTTCTTCAAAAATAGGATCTTCTTTGGAACAAATTTCCTTGGCAACGGGACATCGAGTATGGAATCTGCACCCGGAAGGAGGATTGATCGGACTGGGAACGTCTCCTTCCAGAATGACCCGCTTTTTATCATGGGTGGGATCGGGTATAGGAATTGCCGAAATTAAAGCTTTTGTATAAGGATGTAGGGGATTGTCAAACAACGTATTCTTATCGGTCATTTCAACAATCTTTCCCAAATACATAACGGCAATCCTGTCACTGATATGTTTCACAACCGCCAGGTCATGTGCAATGAAGATAAACGTTAATCCAAATTCCTGCTGTATCTCATTGAGCAGATTGATCACCTGTGCCTGGATTGAAACATCCAATGCGGATACCGCTTCGTCGCAAACGATCATATCCGGATTAACGGCTAATGCTCTGGCTATTCCTATTCTTTGCCTTTGCCCGCCCGAGAATTCATGGGGGAATCGATACATATGGTCGACCGACAACCCAACCTTTCCCATGAGATCGGCCACTTTGTCGTCTACTTCAGAACCAGCTGCCAGATGATGGGTTCTAATCCCCTCTGCGATAATATTTTTAACTCGCATTCTGGGATTGAGAGAACTGTAAGGATCCTGGAAAATCATTTGGATGTCTTTTCTCATATTTCTCAATGGGGTGCCTTTTAGTTTCAGTAAGTCACCATGCCCTTTAAAGTTAGCACTTCCAGATGTGGCATCGTACAACCGCATGAGTGTCATACCAGCTGTTGTCTTTCCACAACCGGATTCTCCAACCAGCCCGAAAGTTTCTCCTTTGTAGACGTTGAAATTGACACCATCAACGGCTTTGACATGCGCAACAACCCGTTTGAAAACACCGGCTCTGATGGGGAAGTATTTAACTAAATCCTTTACTTCAAGTAAAACTTCCTTTTTGTTTAGATCTGTCACGCGTTTTCACCAGCCTTTGCCTTTGCTTTTTCCTCTTCGACTTTCTCGGTGTAATAACACCTCACAAAATGATTCTGCTCAACTTCTATTAATTCAGGCTCTTCACCTTTACATTTCTCCTGACAGAAAGAGCATCGAGTGTGGAATTTACACCCTTTTGGGAAATTAAGCGGGTCTGGAACGACACCGGGAATATTATAAAGGGTGTCCTGTTCGATATCCAACCGGGGTATAGCGTTCAACAAACCCCAAGTATAAGGGTGTTTCGGATTTTTAAACAAAGTGACTGCATCGGCGTATTCCACCACTTTTCCTGCATACATCACAACCACTCGATCCGCTACTTCCGCAATAACTCCCAAATCATGCGTAATCATGATGATGGACATCCCGTACTCATCCTGAAGGCTCTTCATCAACTCCAGGATCTGCGCCTGTATGGTCACGTCAAGGGCCGTCGTCGGCTCATCTGCAATGAGAACTCTTGGATTACATGAAAGCGCCATGGCAATCATGGCACGCTGCCTCATCCCACCCGAAAGTTCGTGGGGGTACTCATCCACTCGCTTTGTCGGTTCCGGGATTCCAACCTTTCTTAACATATCGATCGCCATTTGATGGGCTTCATCCCGGCTTTTTTTCTGATGCAGAATGATGGCTTCCTCAATTTGGTCACCAACCGTAAAAACCGGATTTAATGCCGTCATGGGTTCTTGAAAGATCATGGCAATATCGTTTCCCCTGATTTTTCGCATCTGGGGTTCACTCAATTTCAATATGGACTTGTCTTCGAAAGAAATCTCTCCGTGAACTTCTGCGTTGCTTTCCAACAACCTCATAATGGACAGGGAGTTAACGCTTTTCCCACAGCCGCTTTCACCTACTATTCCCAGTGTTTCTCCTGGGTAGACTTCATAACTGATGCCATCTACCGCCTTAACGAGTCCGTCTTCTGTGTGAAAATGCGTTTTTAAATCTTTTACTTTAAGAAGCGGCTTTTTATCATTATTCATCAAATCACCTCAATCATTTCATCTTTGGATCAAAGGTATCACGCAAACCATCTCCGACCAGGTTCCAGGCCAAGACGAACAAAATCATTGCGACACCCGGATACAAAAT
>DAOTHY010000193.1:0-2207 GCA_035447925.1 Thermotogota bacterium | reverse complement strand
TCCCTTAAGGTTCCCTTAAGGTTCGTTCATTCAAGCACATCATGAGTTTCTAAGTTTACTTTAATGTTTATCCTGTAAGATGTTCCAAAAGGAGGTGTTTTGCGTTGAAAAACAAAAAAAATCAGTTTTTAATGTTTATTATACTCATTTTTGTCACAGCGATCATCTTTGCTGAATTTGGGCCTCCAGAGGATGTTCAGATTACACAGCAAGTCAAACAGGAAGATTTTTCATTTTTCGAGCATGACATTGTTTTGAAAATTGGAATTATCAGCATACTTCTCATCCTTTCAATTTCTTCTTTCATTCTATTTCAAAAGAAGAAATGGATCAGGAAAGGTTTGCTTATTTCGTCAGTGATTGTAATAGGCTTTTTTGGCGGGGGTTTTCTTTGTCCTGTCAGTGCGGTTCAAAATGTTTTGTTTAAAGCCGGTACAGCTTATCTTATTCTGTTTTTGATCCCACTCATATCGACTGCTATATTCGGTCGGTTTTACTGTGGTTATGTATGTCCTTTTGGCGCATTGAGTGAGTTGTTGCATGTAAAAAAACTTAGGATTTCAGTCAACAAACGATGGGATAAAATTCTGAAGTATCTAAAATATATTATTTTGATTATTTTGATATTAAGAATATTTTTGGGATCAGAGGCAGTCTCAGACTTGACACCTTTTAAAGCGTTGTTTTCATTTGGAGGTACATGGTTAAACTGGACGCTTACAGGATTTTTCATTGGATTATCGGTATTTTTCTATCGGCCATTCTGTAAATATCTGTGCCCTTATGGCGCACTAATGGCATTGATCAATCGTTTCAGTCTGTTTAAAATTAAAAGTGACGAATCCTGTGTCAATTGCACATTATGTGTTAAAAAATGTCCCATGAATGCCATGGAGGATAATATAAAAACCAACTCTGAGTGTATATTCTGTGGAGAATGTTGTCAAAATTGTCCCAAAGATTCTTTAAATGCAAGTATAAATAAATAAATGGAGGTTTAAAATGAAAAAAACAGTCATGATTTTATCATTACTACTCATCAGTCTTGTCGCTCTGAGCTGTGATTTTAAATTGGAAGTTGAAACAACACAGATCAATGAAGGGGAAGAATTCTACATCCGAGTAACGATTATGAAGGATCACAACAAATGTGTCCTTACGTCTATGGACGATTACAAATTCGATGCAGAAGGACTTGAATTAATAGGCATGACAGAATGGCAGGAAATATCAGGAAATACATACCAAGCATGGGTGAAAGCCAAAGCAATAGATTCCGGAGAAGGCTATTTTAAAATCTGGAAGAATTGTTCAAAAGAAGGATATGATGAAGAAGTATTATCATTCATCATAAGTTAAAGAAAAAAAATACATATTTCAAATACCCGGGTCTTTTAACGACCCGGGTTCATCCGATAGTTATTAATCATACGCTGCTATGGCCTTTTCCATCGCTTTAATAAACGTACCCCAATACATTTCAAAGTTGGTGTTGTTCATCAGATATGGGGTGAGAACACAAGAGCGCAAAACGGTAACACTGCCGATTTCATCCCATTGGACGGCGTTGATACCAAAGCGTTCGACAAAATTTCGGGGATTGTCGCCGTATTCTTCACGAGTTAGGGCGGTTTTGGAGGTGATAAAGTCATTGCCATACAAGGGACCCGATTTGTATGAGCATTTCTCGTAGATGAAGCGGTTCCGATCGTTCATCTCTTTCAGGCTGTTGTTGCCCACAACATGGAAAGCATAATCGATGATGTTAATATCCGGCCTTGTTAAGGGAATGACATGAAACTTGCGACTATCGCCCTTTTTTGAATCAGTTGTGATTTCAATGGGCTTGTGATGGAGTAACGCATGATAAAAACGATAAGCCCCTTCGATGCTGGCACTGATGATTCGTCCATATCCCGACCGGTTTAACGGAACCACCTTGTGCGCCATCCAAACCGCTGCAAAGGCAGCTCCGGCTTTCGAACCTTCCATGATATAAGAACCCAATAACATGGGATTCTCATCGTTTTTATCGAAGACATAAGCCGCAAAATAAGAGTCATCCTGCGATCTGAAGTAACAATAGCATGCGCTAAGGGACGGTTCTTATGCGTTGAATAGTGCGCTAAGGGACGGTTCTTATGCGTTGAATAGAACCTTCTCCTCATCTCCTGAATAGTTACACTTTCTCAATAAAATATCGGCTG
>DAOTHY010000192.1:0-2273 GCA_035447925.1 Thermotogota bacterium | reverse complement strand
ATATCCCTCAGGGCTGCCGATTCCACCCGAGATGCCCCTATGCGGTAAAAGACTGTTGGGAACAGGACGAACCGGTGTTGGAAGAAGTTGGAAACGGACACTTTGTTGCTTGCAGACGATACAAAGAAATATAAAGAATTTTCATAAAAATAAAAGGCGGACAGAGATGTGTCCGCCTTTTATTTTTGACTCAAATCTTCAAAACGGTTCGAAATGCGACCTTCAAACTCATTGCTTCCTCTTTCGTAATCTTTGTTTGATTCGCATAGTCATGCTTATCGATAAACTGCCGAAGCTGGTCTGCCAAATGCTCTAGCTTTTCAATCTGTATGCTTTGAAAACTTCGTATGAATGCTTTGTCTTTATTCTTTTTTGCGGTGTTTATCAACCGTTCAAAGTGATCAAAGCAGATGATGGATGTACTCTCCTGAAACAAAGTCATACCTTGTTCGGATTGAAAGACACGATAGGCTGTTAGCGAATTTCGTTCAGGCATTGATTTTAAATAAGAACAAAAATAACAATCATTTCTATTGTTTTTTTTTGCAATTGACCTTTTTTCCAATTCCTCTGCTTGACTCTTGATCATATCCCAAAAAATGATAGCCGGTCCCAATCCGGCAACGGTTAAATCTTCTTTGACGGATTGGTTAAACATTTCATAGTGTTTTCTACAGATTCTTGAAAAACGGATATCTTGACGAAATTGCCGTTTGGTCACGCTTTCGTACAAGAGCACTTTCATTGATCGCTTGACCCTTTCTTCTTCAAATGCACAAATGGGACAACCCGTGATCTTCTTTTTTAAAAGTTCTAAGAAATCATGCTCGGTTTGTGAAAAAGACACTTTTTATCACCTCAAAGCATTTTAACACAAAAAAACAGGTGCGTGTCCATCCCACACCTGTTTACGTTTGAATCTGATCGGTTAAATCTTGAATTTTTGAACTAATTTTGCCAACTTATCAGAAAGTTCGGTGAGTTCTTCAGCTGTTCCAGTCATTTTCTGTGAAGACTCAGCAGTTTGTCTGACGCCGGTAGTGATCTCCTGCATCTGTTCGGATACATTGGTCATGGATTTGGCGGAAGTGTCCATAGCCGAGGCCATTTCCTCTGCTGAAGCGCTTTGCTCCTCGGCAGCGCCTGAAAGGGATTCTACACGGTTGTTAATGTTTTCCATCAAAGAGGTAATCTTATCAAACTCTTCAACAAGGATTTGAGCCCCTTCGTTCAGCTCCTCATAAAGATCAACTGTCTTTTTGACAGCGCTGTTTGCCTTATCGGAGCCTTCATCTATCTCGTTTAAAATATTGGCAATATTTGAAGATGCCTTTTTACTTTCTTCTGCCAGTTTACGAATCTCGTCGGCCACAACAGCAAAGCCTTTACCGGCTTCTCCGGCTCGAGCGGCTTCAATGGCGGCATTAAGTGCCAGCAAATTAGTCTGTTCGGCAATGGAGGAGATCGTGTTGACAATTTCCTGGACGTTGTTGGCTTTTTCGGCTACGGTAGTAACCAGTTGGGTTGCCGTTTTGTTCTGCTGTCCTACTACCATCATCCTCTCGCCCTGACGTTTCAACTCTGCCTGTCCGTTTTTAACGGCCTTTTCGGTTTCATTGATGTCATTCGCCAATTCCTGAGAATTTCTTGAAACGTCCTGAGCACTAGCTGCTACTTCTTCAACGCCGGAAGTGACTTCTTCTATGGAAGCGGAAGTGTTCTGGACATTGGATTCCACATTTTCAGACTGCGTGAAAAGTTCTTCAGCCGTGGCGCTACCTTCTTCAGCCATAGAGGCAATCTCTTCAGCCGATGAATTGACTTTTTCAGTTGCCATTGAAATTTCAGTCATTGCCTCTCGGATTTTTTGAGCCATAATGGTCAGATAATCAGACATTTGTCCGACTTCATCTTCACTTTTAATGTTGAATTCAGTGGTTAAATCACCTTCTCCGAATTTTTCAACACTCACAGCCAGTTTTTTGATCGGTTTGGCAATCAGAGTTCCCAAAAAATAGGAAATGGCAACGAAGATGAGGGCGATTACCACGACGAAGACGATAATGAACAACAACAACTTGTTGATTTCAGCATCCATTTCTTTCACATCCACGGCTATACCCAAAGCCCAATTTGGTGTGTTAGGAATCGGTGCAAAGCTGATCATTTCTGATGTCCCGTCAGGCTTTTTCACTTGGCCATGGCCTGTTTCGCCGTCTGTTATTTTTTTGGCAAGTTCCGATAATCCCTTAAATCCCTCTCGGTCAGCTTGT
>DAOTHY010000191.1:0-2276 GCA_035447925.1 Thermotogota bacterium | reverse complement strand
TTTGTTTTTAAACATGGAGGATATCACCTTAGAAAGTGAAAGAAAAAACGCTCAATTATTGGAAAGAATATATCGGGTTTACCGGGAAACGATTTATCCAAAAGGCAAGCTCTTTTTATTCATCGACGAGATTCAATCCGTTGAAAACTGGGAGAGATGGGTGGAAACTTATCGGGAATCCGGGGAGATTAAGTGTATTTGTTCGGGATCTTCATCAAAAATTGCATCGTACAAAGGCGGCCATTTGTTAACGGGGCGGCACATTGATCAACTGTTGCTCCCTCTTTCGTTCAAGGATTATTTGCTGTCGAAGAACGTTTCACTTGATCTAAAAAGTGTCATCAAAAACAAAAATAGCATCAAAGCTCTTCTCAATCAATACCTACATAACGGGGGATTTCCGGAAGTTCTTTTGAATTTCAACATTGACAAAGGCGGTTCAAAACTCCTTGAACAATATTTTTACGATATTATCTACAGAGATATTGTGGATCGATGGGAGATTCGGGATATTGACCTGGTGAAAAAATGTGCTTTTTATGCATTAAAGAATGTAGCTAACAGAATCTCCTACAGAAAAATGCAAAGGATTATTGAAAGCAGTTATGGTTCTGTTTCCATCAATACGATAACTGAATACTTCTCCCATTTAAGAGAGGCATTTTTAATCTTTGAATGCTTGTATTATTCAAATTCAGAAAAGCAAAAAAGCATTCGACCCAAAAAGATGTATGCCATGGACCCCGTATTAAAAAGAACGGTAACACAAAGTCTCACAAAAGATTACGGCAGAGAGATCGAAAACTATTGGTATCTGGAATTATTAAGGCTAGGATTCAGGGTATTTTATTGGATGGATGAAAAGACTGAAGTAGATTTTATTTGCCAGAAAGGTGCAGACAATTACGCCATTAACTGTGCTTATTCCAATCTTGAAGATCCCGATTTAAAAGAAAGGGAATTAAAGGGATTGGCAGCGTTTCCCGAAGATGTAAAAAAAAGAATCCTGATCACCGAAGACATTGAAGATGTGGTTATTTTTCAGAATAAAACCATTACATTGATTCCTTTTTGGAAATTTTTGATATTTGGAGTGTGAACAAACAACAGAGACGGCGTGTAAATGTCAAAAGCAATTGATCATTCTCTAGTGGTTTTACATCAATGATTGTTAAATATTTTATTTCACCTCTAGTTTATCGGTTCAATTTTATCTGAATAGCGTTGGGTAGGGGAAAATTTACAGTGACTCTGATGAAGGATTGAATCAATTAATACAAAGAATTTTCAACGCCATTTACTAATTCTTGTGATATCTGTACAATTTCCTGTTGAAAGGTTTCTGTATTGACATCCATATTCCAGATGATTTTTTTCATAAATTTTGAAGGAAAGGACCGGATGATCCCGGCAGCTTGTTCTTCATTGACCCCTGCATCTTTGTTTTTTGCTTTGATTACAATATCTTTCCAACTAAAGGTGTTATTCTTGGAAATCATCCATATATCTGCAATATCCTTTGGTTCAAATCTTGTTAAAGCGGTTATTTTATTGATGAGGATGTTTTCGACACTATCCAGTTTCCCAAAAACTTTATCGTCAATTATTTCCCCATAATGAATGGGAATATCATTCACGAAATCTATTTTTAGAAAAACTTTATCATTTTTCCCAGTTGATTGAATAAACAGACGTGAAAAATCTTGAGTCATTTGAGGTGCTATTTTCGTGTCTATCTCATATTCTTCGGAATCAACAAGCGCCCTCAAAAAGAGTTTTACATGTTTCAGAAAATCGGGATCGTTATGGGTAAAAAAGTCAAGATCAGCAGAAAATCTGTGATGATAATACGCTCTACTTAACGCCGTACCACCGGTTAGATAAAAGTCCATGCCGAGTTCGTTCATCATGGATATGATCCCATCTTGGAAAGGGTAAAGGACGGTTCTGTAATAGACTTTTTGTGTTTGCAAGATCTTCTCTCCTTCGCTTTGATCTTATTTTGCTAATCTCCTCATCCGTTAACAAGTTTAGAAGTGCCTTTTGAGGAATCAACTTGATCAAAAAATGCCAAGTGAAATGCTCAAGAATCCTTAGAAAAAACCACTGATCAGCAATAATCCCTCGATTCAAAGATTCGAGATTCTTTTCTATTTCATCATCTTCCATATGATAATCCCAAAAGACTTTTTTGATAAGTTCAATATCTGCTTTTTCCATAACTTCATTACCTTCCTAAAAAAGTTGATCCCGCCTCACTCCGTCCCTATTGACTT
>DAOTHY010000190.1:0-2335 GCA_035447925.1 Thermotogota bacterium | reverse complement strand
TCCGTCAGAGAAGACGTCACCATTGGAGAAAAAACCGTCATCGGAAAAAGCGTCACCGTTGAAAATAAATGCACCATCGGCTCCTACGTCAAAATAGAAACCAACGCCTACATAACAGCCATCTCAACCATAGAAGACCATTGCTTCATTGCCCCAATGGTAACCTTCTCAAATGACAATTACCTGGGAAGAACCGAAGAAAGAAAAAAACACTTCAAAGGTCCCACATTAAAAAAAGGCGCAAGAATTGGAGCCAACGCCACAATCTTACCTGGTAAAACTCTTGGCGAAGATTGCTTGGTGGCAGCCGGAAGCGTGGTCACAAAAGACGTAGCACCAGAAACTATCGTCGCAGGTGTTCCAGCAAAATATTTTGGAAAAGTAAAAGAAGAAGAGAAACTAAAACCAAATATAGGGTCTGGAGTTTAGAAAAGCAGGGTTTGGGGTGTGGGGTTTAGGGTCTAGAGTATTAGGAAAAAGTGCATATTCCTTATACATCTGTACCCTGTACCTAACACCCTAAACCCTAGACCCTAGACCCTGTACTTAACACCCTATACCCTGTACTTAGGAGGAAACAATGGACTTTCACGATTTAGAAATCTGGAAGATGGGAATGAAAATTACCAAGGACGTTTATCAATACACTTCTAATTTCCCGAAATCAGAGATTTATGGTCTAACTAGTCAGATGAGGCGAGCAGCAGTCTCTATTCCATCCAACATAGCTGAAGGAAATGGGAGATGCTATCAAAAAGAATATATACAATTTTTACACATCTCACAAGGTTCACTTTTAGAATTGATGACACAATTAGAACTATCAAAAGATTTAAAGTTTCTATCAGAAAAAGATTTCACATTGATCATCGACAAATGCACTCAATTAAACAAAATGCTAAGAAGTCTAATAAAAAATCTAAAAAATAGGGTATAGGGGTTTAGAGTCAAGGGTATGGGGTCTAGAATATATGGAAAAAAGAATTTATTCCTATTCTTCTAAACCCTAAACCCCAGACCCTAGACCCTCTCCAAAGGAGGAACTAATGTTAAAACAAAAAATCTTAAACAAAACAGCAAAAATAGGAGTACTCGGGCTCGGATACGTTGGACTTCCCCTGGCGGTTGAAAAAGCAAAAGCCGGATACAACGTCATTGGATTCGACATCCAACCCGACAAGGTCGAAAAAGTCAACAAAGGAGAAAATTACATCGGTGATGTCGTCAATGAAGATTTGGAAGAAATCATCAACAATCACAAACTTGAAGCAACCACAGATTTTGACAGACTTCAAGAATGTGATGTCATTGCTATTTGTGTTCCCACGCCCTTGGATAAATTCAAACAACCCGACCTTCAGTATGTCATTGCATCTACAAACGAAGTGGCAAAAAGACTAAAAAAAGATGTCCTGGTCATCTTAGAGTCCACAACCTATCCCGGTACTACTGAAGAAGTCATGAAACCGATCCTGGAAGAAACCGGACTCGTATGTGGGAAAGACTTTTACCTGGCATTCAGTCCTGAAAGAGTCGATCCGGGAAATATCCTTTACAAAACAAAAAATACCCCCAAAGTTGTCGGAGGTGTAGGAGAAGTATCCACCGATATTGCCAAAACACTTTATGAATCTGTTCTGGAAGCGGAAGTCTTCGTCGTGTCCTCTCCAAAAGAAGCGGAAATGGCAAAAATACTGGAAAACACATTCAGAATTGTCAACATTGGACTCATCAACGAAATGGCCATTGTTGCAAACAAAATGGGTATCAACCTCTGGGAAGTTATCGATGCCGCAGCCACCAAACCGTTCGGTTTCATGCCCTTCTACCCTGGCCCCGGTGTTGGCGGTCATTGTATCCCCATAGACCCATTCTATCTCACCTACATTGCCAGACGATACGATTATCATACCCGAATCATCGAACTTGCAGGAGAAATAAACGATTCCATGCCCGAATACGTTGTTGATCGACTGATGAAAGAACTCAACAACAGAAAAAAATGCTTAAACGGATCCAAAATCATCATGCTGGGAATTGCCTACAAAAACGACATAGATGACATGCGAGAATCCCCAGCCCTAAAAGTTCTGGAACACCTTGAAAAAACAGGTGCGAATGTATCCGTCGTCGACCCTTATGTTCCGTCATTCCAATGGAATACAGGACAACTCAAAACCGTAGAACTCACCAAAGAACTCATACAAACATCAGACGCCGTTGTCATCACAACCGGCCACAAAAAAGGTGTGGACTACAAAATGGTCTGCGAAAACGCAAAAGTCGTATTTGACACCAAAAATTGCTTAAAAGATTTAGATATTGATAGGGAAAA
>DAOTHY010000189.1:0-2346 GCA_035447925.1 Thermotogota bacterium | reverse complement strand
TTATTAAAATACAAATGAATCCAAAAATATGTTAATATATACCGGCTATTGAAATAAAAGAGAAAAAGAATTTGAAAACGTGACCTGCGGAAAAGCGATTTCTCATCCGTATAACGATTTGAACAAAATCAGCGATCTACCCCACGTAGTTTGTGCTTCTTGGGAATGTTCAAATCGGACGGTTCCAAGTAAGCCTGCCAATGGTAACTATGGAAAAAATCGCCTTAATAAAAGCCCAATGTGCAGGGTTTTTATTAAGGGAAAATGGGGATTATTATATAGAATGAAGTTAAAAAAACATTACATGATCAAGCTTCCCAAAAAACAATTAAAAACTTATCCTTATTATTTAATTGAAGTCGTAACAAATCTTATCACTTCTGATGGACAGATTTCGAAAAAAGATTTTAAAGCCAAGTTGGCAGAAAATTTAAAATCACTGTCCCCTTTTTCCCGGATGTTCTATATCAGCACGAATTGTATTTTTCCTTACGAAGACAAGAGCATCCTTTTAAATTACGATTTCTGGATGGGACAGTTCCCCGTCACCATTTACGAATACTTCACCTTTTGCAATCTCACCGGTACAAAAAAACCGAATAGTACGCAAAACCAATACAACAATCAACCCTTTTTCATCGTTGGTTTATCACAAAAGCAAATGAAAGATTATTGCAACTGGTTAAGTCAAAATGAAGGTTTGTCTCCGGCTTATGATAAGGATGGCGAGTTGATCAACAGAAAGGGAAAAAGAACTCAGCGGATAGAAACCGTTGAAGGCTACAGACTGCCAACTTTTGATGAGTACGGTTTTATCAACAGTGCTGTATATTATTATTGTGATGAAAGAAATGATTATCGCTTTCACCATTATTTTTCCAGTATGTCTGCAGGTGAAAGGGCTAAAGCATTGTCACATATGTTCAAGCAAGGGAAAATTATCTTTTTCGATAGATATGAAACCTGCTTAAACAAATGTGTCCATACAGAGTATCAAAATAAAAACCGAAAAAAAAGAAAAGCTTGGGATAATTGGCAGTATCTTAGAATCCATACATTCGATCAAATCAAAATGCAAAGTCAAAATTATATTAATTATACCGGACCCAAAACAGGAAAAGTCTATTACACAGTATCTTTGCCTTTTAAAAATGACAAATATAGTATAAAAATCCATTATGATTCTGACTTAATAGTCGAGTACTATTATAGAGACAACTCACCAGCCTTCCGCATTGCCAGAACCGCTATGAAAGCCTGTGTTAAGCATGAATAAATACAAAATAAAAATCGATTATAAAGAAGACAATTTATACGATTTTTACACAACAACTGCGCTTTTTTTGGAGAAAATCAACATCCTGGAACCCTCCTTAAAAGAGATCTATAAACCAACATTCAAATTCAACAAAAACACAGTCGGTCTAAAAATGCTTGCTGAGGGAGATAATCAGTTCAAGGAGTTTTTAAAAAAAGCCTTTCATGGATCAAACGAGATACAGCAACCTGATTTCTTTGACCCTTTTCTTTCAACTCTCAAGGAACGAATGGTCTATCTTTCCGAAAAAGCCGAGATGATAAAGGTCAAAGGGGGAACCTTTGACATGGGAAACACAAGAAACGATAAAGAAGCCAGTTTAAACGAAACCCCGGTACGTCCGGTGGAAATTACTTATGATTTCTGGTTGGGAAAGCACCAAGTCACGGATTATGAATACATCCAATACTTAAAAGATAAAAAAGAAACTTTAAAAATGAATGCCGGTTGGAAAAACAGATTAGGAACACGGGCCGTTATCGATGTGTCCTACAAGGAGGCAAAAGCCTTTTGCAACTGGCTCAGTGATCGAACGGGTTTAAAACGAGCTTATACAAACGGAGGGCGTTTGAAAGATATCGAAAAAGCCGAAGGGTATAGACTCCCTTCGGAAGCCGAATGGGAATATGCTGCCAGGGGAGGACATGAGAGGAATCTTGACCTGCCCTATTCAGGCCATAAAGATCCGTTAAAAGTCGCCTGGTTTTACAAAAACGCCCAGCGACGGGTGCATGAAGTGGGCAAAAAGAAATCCAATATACTGGATCTGCACGACATGAGCGGGAACGTTTTTGAGTGGTGCGAGGATAATTTTGATGACTATCAAGAAGGAAAACAGACAAACCCGGTAGTTAAAAACAAATCGAAATTTATGATTGTTCGGGGTGGATGCTGGCTGCTGGATCCTGAAAATTGTCGCATATCGTCACGGTTTTCAGCTTATAGTTCAAAATACAATTTCGTCGGCTTTCGCTTATGCCGCACAGCCCTTTAAATACAAGCCTTTAGGAGGGAAAAGATGGAAGAAT
>DAOTHY010000188.1:0-2404 GCA_035447925.1 Thermotogota bacterium | reverse complement strand
ATTTCAATAAGAATCATTTTGACCATTCTTTCGATATCACTGATCCAAATAAGGAAGCCTTTTCGTAATCAATACCCCTTTAAGAAATTATAGCACGAAAAAAATCGGAAATTCATGTTTCACCAAGTTTTATTTGAAACCTACGAAATTTTGTTTGTTTTGGTTAGATGTGATATAATGACAAACAAATTTTACATTATTTTTTAACGTTCTTTCTGGTTTTCTTTGTTTTATCGGGCAGTGGGAGAATCGTATACCAAAGGTTATTGATGTCATCTTCTTAATATTAGAATGAAAGGGGTTGTAAGATGTTAAACAAGTTGAAGTTGATTTGGAGGATTATTTTTTTGATTGGTGTACCGGTTGCGGTGACATTTATTATTACCATTATCATTGCCATTACTTCCATGATGTCTGCGGAAAAGGAAAACGCCTTTGAATTCAGTCGTTATTTGGCCAGTAATTATGCTAACGAAATCAAAGCGGAGTTGGAAGTTGCCATGGATGCTGCCAGGACCGTTGCCCAAATCTTTGAGGGGTATGAACAATTGGAAACCGACGAAAGAAGAAGTGACTATAACAACATGCTCAAAAGTGTACTTGAAAAGAACGAAAAATTCCTTGGGGCATGGACTTGCTGGGAAAAAGATGCTATCGATGGATTGGATGCCAAGCATAAAAACAGTCCGGGTCATGATAACACCGGCCGTTTTGTACCCTATTGGTATAAAATCAACGGATCTGTTCAACTGGAACCCCTTGCGGATTACGATCAGTCCGGAGCGGGGGATTATTATCTGATTGCACAAAGAACCGGCAAAGAGGTTATTACAGATCCTTATTTATACGATGTCGGCGGTAAAACAGTATTGATGACAAGCCTTGCCGTTCCCATAAAAAACAATGGAAAAGTAGTTGGTGTTGCGGGAATTGACATTGATATGGGAGATATCCAATCGCTAGTTGAACAAATCAAACCCTATCAAACTGGTTTGGCAGCTTTATTTACAAGCTCCGGAGTGATTGCTTCGCATTTCGATTCATCACGAATGGCAAAAAACGGCAAAGAAACAGAACATGATATGGCAGGGGACAATCTCTCGGATATGTTTAAAGCCATTGAAAATGGAAAAGAATTTTCCTTCAATAATTATTCAGAAGAAATGAACTCAGATATTTATATCTATATTAATCCATTTAAAATCGGAAATGCTCAAGAGACATGGTCACTGGTTATTAGTGTTCCAATGAGCAAAGTACTTGAAAATGCCAATCGATTGATGTGGTTGTTTACTATCATTTGCATCATAGCGGTTTCGATCATTATTGTGGTCATTTTCTTGATTGGGAAGTCAATCACCAATCCCATCGGCGCTTGTGAACAAATGATCAATAAAATCAAAGAGAAGGATCTGGCATCAAATAAAGAACAAAAGGTTTTCAAATATACAACAAGACAAGATGAAGTCGGCAATATCGTTAATGCACTTATCCGGATGGAAAAGGAATATGCAGAAACCATAGCTGTTTTCAAAACATCGGTTGAAGAACTCAACGGCTCAGCTGAAAATCTATCAGCTGTTTCACAAGAGCAATTAGCCTCTTCTGAAGAACTGACCGCACAGGCAGAAAAGATTGACACGAACGTCCAAAATACCTCTGCTTCAATTGAAGAAGTCACTTCCGGTGTGGAAGAGGTTGCTTCAAGTGCGCAAAATGTTTCCTCTACGGCACAAGAGCTGTCGAATCAGAATGAAGTCACCGCTGAGAAAGCTCATGAAGGGGGGAAATTGATCACCAATATTGTGAAACAGATTGAGGAAGCCGTCAACCAGACCATTGACACAGCCAAGCTGGTTCAGGAGTTGGCCGTTGGAGCCAAGAAAGTGGAAGAAATACTGGTTTCCATTTCATCTATTGCAGAGCAGACAAATTTGCTGGCTTTAAATGCAGCTATAGAAGCCGCCAGAGCTGGAGAAGCCGGAAAGGGTTTTGCTGTTGTAGCGGATGAAATTAGAAAATTGGCTGAAGAAAGTAAAAAATCAACAGATAATATTTCCAATATCCTGAAAACCATCACCAGCGGTGTCAACAAGGCCGATTCAGCAACAGATAAGACGGTAGAAATTGTGAATAAAGTCAATGAGAATGCGAAAGAAGTCGAAGGTCAATTTACTCAAATCTTGAAAATGGTGGAAGAAACCACCAATATGATTGAGAGCTTAACAGCCATTTCCGAAGAACAAGGTGCTTCTGCACAAGAAATGGCAGGTGCCATGGACACCTCTGCCAAATCCGTGAATGAAATATCCGATGAAGCTGCTGATATGTCTCAATCCGTTGTCCAACAAACCAAAGGTGCCCAACAGGTCAGTTCCGCAGCAGAACAATTGAGTGCCCTTGC
>DAOTHY010000187.1:1245-2410 GCA_035447925.1 Thermotogota bacterium | reverse complement strand
GATTTTCCCAAAACCCCAGTTGCCGTTCCAAAGAAGACACCGGTGATGGTCCCGATGATACAAGTTAAAATGATCAAACCCGTCCGTTCTCCAAAATTTATGCCTAAAACCAGCATGACATAAGCGAGAACAATCAAAACCACCACAATTTGAAAAGCCAGACTGGCACTGATATTGTACAAAAAGAGCTTGAATTTCTTGACGGGGGAACAGTTGATCCGAGCGGCCAGTGTGGATAAGTTTGCCTGTAATTTGGTGATTTCAAATACGGAGGCCGTGGATGCGATTAAACAACTCATGGCCAGCAAGGCGTAGAAAAAAGTAGCCATGACATCCCCGCCGGTTGGTGAAATACTGACTTGCTTCAGATAGTCTTTTCTGTTCATGACGTCCGTGATGGTTTTAAACAAAGCCGTCGGATTGTCTTGAATAATTCCCTTTACGGTTTGTGTGGTTTGAATATATTCATCTAAGAATGTTTTAATGATGGTTTGGTTAAAGCCCGACCCTGAAACCACCAAACGAAATCCCTGATCGTAGTAGATAAACCCGGATATTCTTCCTGTTTTCAACCATTCATCCGCTTCCTCAAGCGTGCCGGCCATCACGTGGAACAAATCATCCTCTGAACGGGTTCCATCTGCATCCGATATTGATGAAAGCACACTGTGAAACTGGCTTCCTTCAGTTAAAAGGGGACTGTCCACTAAGCCGATGTTAATGGTTCTAAATTTAACGGTTTCAGCAATATTGCCAAAGGCAAAATAGAATAGCGTGGCTAAAAGGAGTGAGAAAAACAACGACCAAAAAACGGTTTCTCTTTCTCGTAGAATGGTTTTTAAATTGTAGGAAAAGGCATGTTTAAACATATCGACTCACCTCAATCCCTGAGTTCTTTGCCGGTAATTTCAAGGAATACATCGTTGAGAGTGGGCATCTCCGAATAGATTTTATTGAAGGTGATGTTGTTGGATTTGAGATAGTCCAGAACATGAACCAGGTTGTTTCTGCCTCGTTGAGATTTGACCACCAAGGTGTTATCCGAATAATCCACCGTTATCACACCTTTTAAAGACTTTAAATAAGCGGTTCCTTCACCGTTTAATCCGAAGGCCTCCACGGTGATCTTCTCACCCAGGCTGATCATGGATTTCAATTCGTTTTT
>DAOTHY010000187.1:0-1145 GCA_035447925.1 Thermotogota bacterium | reverse complement strand
ATATAGAGTCCGCAAAAATAATCGATATTTTCATAGACCGTGAGTTCTTCAAAAACGGCCACATCCTGCGTCACGATACCGATATGCCGTTTGATCTCATAAGATTGTGGGGTCATCGGCTTGCCCATCACCTGAATGGTCCCTTTGGAATACTTCAGCAGGGCCAAAATGCAGTTGATGGCGGTTGTTTTTCCCGAACCGTTGGGTCCCAGCAGACCAAATATCTCGCCTTCGTGAATATCCAGGTTCAGATGGTCCAATGCCACCAAATCCCCATATCGTTTCACCAAATTTTTAACTGAAATCATCATTGATCAACCTCCCTTTCTGTTATTCTTAGTATAGAAAAAAAGGGAAGAAATTGTAAGTGACAACCCTCCATTATCGACATGACAAATGTCATCAAAAGACACGCCCTTGTGATAAACTACTTTTGACGATGAAAAATGGGGGTTAAAGATGACAAAACTAATCGATAAAGTGGGAATATTTGCCGTCTCTCTTGTCATTTGCTTGATCTATTTCGATGCACCCTATCGGATCATTCCCATTTTGTCAGTGGTTATTATCAGCGCATTGAACAGCTATCTTGAAAAGCCGATTTTTACTGTTCCAAGTGTGATCGCTTTTGGCCTAACAGCTTGGTTTTTTCCGGAGATGGTGTGTTTTCTTCCTTTGATGTGTTATGACTGTTTCAAGGAAAGGTATTTTTCCGTTTGTCTGATATTGATTATTCCGGTAATGTCCAATCATCAGAAGCTTTCCGGGGGTCTTTGGATGATCGTTTTGGCCTTTTTGTTCATCGCCTATATTCTCAAATACCATACCGTTCATGTGGAAAAATTGAGAAGAGAGTATATCAATTTAAGAGATGAACTGGTTGAATTTTCAAGGACACTGGAAAATAAAAACAAGGTCCTGATGGAAAAGCAGGATTATGAGGTGAACTTGGCAACGCTCAACGAGAGAAACCGTATAGCCCGGGAGATTCATGACAGTGTGGGGCATGTGATGTCCAGTGCCATTCTTCAGGTAGGGGCTCTGATGGCAACGGCGGGTGACACGGAAATAAAAGCAAATTTAACGGATCTGAAAGGGACTCTAACCACCGGGATGAACTCAATTCGAAACAGTGTCCATGACCT
>DAOTHY010000186.1:0-2457 GCA_035447925.1 Thermotogota bacterium | reverse complement strand
ATGTCTGAAGGAACAAAGTGAACGGGGTTGAAGGCGATTCCCATCGATACCCACATAAAAACACAAAACAAAACCAACAGGCTCTTTTTGCTCATATGCATCACTCCCTTTGTTTTTTAAATTCTTGACTCTATGTTGAGTGGTTATTCTATATCATAACATGTTTTGAAGATGTTTTAAACGAATAAACGGATCAAAAAGAAAAAGACGGTTTGGGCACTTGAGAAAACATATGGGAAAATAACAAAAAGGGCAACGAAAAAAACAATCAGTGAATATCTTTCATAAAGGAGAAAGGCGTTTGCGAAATGGTTGCCGATCAACTCTTTAACAATATGATAACCATCGAGGGGTGGGATGGGCAGCAAGTTCAATATGGCAAAAGCGATGTTTAAATAAGCGATGGTATGAAAAACAGGAATTAAGCCGGGTAAGGTGTTGTAAACGCCTGGAAAGAATTTAAGGAAAATAACTTCCACTGACAAAGTAATCAGGGCGATGAGAAGATTGGCAGCCGGTCCGCTGATTGAAACCAGGATGTTGTCTCTTTTAGGGTTTCTGAAATTATTGGGGTTGATGGGAACGGGTTTGGCCCAACCGAACCCGATGAGTAAAAAAGCGATGAGACCAAACAAATCCATATGAGCCAAAGGGTTCAGTGTTAAACGACCGTAAGATCTGGGCGTGGGATCCCCCAATTTATCTGCTGCTAACGCATGGGCTAATTCATGAAAGATAATGGCCAAAAAGATGGCGGGTATGGATAGTAAAAGCTGACGTGGGTTTGTGAACATGAATATCACTCCAAAAGAAAAAGCACCCTGACGGGTGCTCTATGGCTGAGAGAGGTGGACTCGAACCACCATTAACGGATCCAGAGTCCGTTGTCCTGCCAATTAGACGATCTCCCAAATCAGTCAGGATTATACTATAATTTACAAGCCTTGTCAACTGTATTCTGGATTATTTTCTGAAAAGCCTTCGATAGATAACCATGAAATCCTTTTGTTTAAGCAAAAAAAGTGTTAAGAAAAGGATTGCAACTGACAAGGTAATTTTCAGTAATACCCCAATAACCGAATACACCATGAGAGAGTTGGTCAGAACGATGAACAATCCCATGGTAAAGCATGCTGCCACACTTTTAAGGATTTCCGATGTATTGGACCACTTAATGCGTAGCAATTCTATGCTGTAAAGGTGTACCAATAGAACGGTAAAACCTGTTATACCAGCAAAAGAGGTTGCAAGAGCTACCCCTAAGGGTCCCATTGTTTTTGACAAGGTGATATCCAAAAAGATATTTACCCCTACTGAAAGGGTACTGGCGAGAAATACAATTCTGGGTTTCTTGATGGCGTATTCGGCTCGGGAAAGAAGTGAATAAAGGGAGTAAAAGGGCAAACCGATTAAATAACCCATTAGGATATCCGAAGTCATGATCGAATCGTATAGACTGAATTGACCCCGCTGAAAAAGTAAGGTGATAATATCTTGGCGCAATAAAAACAGGCCAATGGATGCGGGAAGAACAAACAATGCCATTCGTTCAATCCCCTCGGCAAGATTTTTCTTGAATTCTTCCGGACTGTTTTTCGACAACTGGGCTAAGGCGACTGTGGAAACGGAAATGGCAAAAACACCTAAAGGGAGTTGAAACAATCGGTTGGCATATTGAAGCAGTGAAACGCTACCGGTACCCAAACCGGAGACGACGTTTGTATCCACTATGGAATTGATTTGGGTAACCGAGAGTGCGGCAAAACTGCTTAGAAAAATGGGCATAAAATCACTGATGTCTTTTTTGTCAATCGAGGGGGTGAATTTGAATTGAATGCCCCTGGCAGCCAAGACCACCATCAGCCACTGAGCTGCTCCACCAATGATAAAGAAGATCGCCGGCCCCAGTATAGGAGGATCGAAAAAAGGCGAAAGGCTGATGCCGATAATGATGAAGATGTTATGGATGGCCGGAGAGAGTGCCGGTGTGAAGAAAATATCATGACTATTGAGCATTCCAGCATAAACTGCCCATAAACTGATGAATAAGATAAAAGGGAAGATGAGCCTTCCCATAAACACTGCCAATCCCTTTACTCCTGGCATCAATCCGGGAGCTACAAAAGAGAGAATCTGGGGCATAAAATAGATACTCAGGATGGTTAAAATCAACAGAACGGGAATAAAGATGGTTAATATCGATTTGGCAAAGCGATGCCCTTTTTCAACCCCTTTTATTGCCCGTTTGTTATATAGTGGGATAAATGCACTGGAAAGGGCACCTTCGGCGAATATTTTCCTTAAAAAAAAGGGCAACAAAATAGCGACAAGATACGCATCGTATTCTGGCGAAGCGCCAAATTCCTTCGCAAACAGCATATCCCTTACTAAGCCGAGTATTCTGCTGATAAGTGTTGCTAAAGCCATTTGAATGGAGAATCTCAGCGTTTTTGACAC
>DAOTHY010000185.1:0-2458 GCA_035447925.1 Thermotogota bacterium | reverse complement strand
ACGATAAGATTCGTCAAACAGAACGTTATTAATTTGATTGTATGCGTTGTTGTCGATTAGTAAAGAAAGGCTTGGGATGTTGATATGCAACGTTCTTTCGATCAGTTCGAGCTGGTTTTGTGAAAAAGAAGGAGCAACAGTGATTATTCCCATGATGAGTGCAAAAAACAAAATTTTTCTTATTTTCATAATTCGCCTCCTGAAATTTTCTTCTTTTGTTTATGATTTATTTAGAGCTTTTCCAATAAAATATCAGCCAGATATATACCGGACATTGTTGCTTGAACAATGCCTCGGGTATAGCCGGAAGCATCTCCAATCAGGTAAATGTTTTCATTTCCAAGCCTGAAAGGTTCGGTAAAACTGGGCTTTGTGGAGTAAAATTTGGCTTCGATGCCATACAGAAGATTGTCAGGGTTATTGATACCTGTAATGACATTGGACATTTGTTCGATAAAGTGTTCGATGGAGTTGGCAATTCTTCGTGGGAGGATTAGATTCAAATCTCCCGGACTGGCCTTTGGTAGTGTGGGTGATAAGAATCCTTTTTGAAGGCGGCGGTGGGTCGTTCTTCTTCCAGAAACGAAATCGCCGTATCGCTGTACCAAGATTTTACCTGTTCCGGCTAGTTTGTTTGCTAATAAAGCAAGAGTGGATCCGTATACATAGGCATCTTTAAACGGTTCGGTGAATTTCTGAGTGACCAATATGGCAAAATTGGTGTTCTTCGATTTTTTGTTTAAAAAAGAGTGGCCATTGACTAGCGAAAAATCGTTACCACCTTCTCCAACGACATAGCCTTTCGGATTAACGCAGAAAGTTCTCACCAGTTCTTCTGTTTCAGAGTAACCTAATACTTTAAATTCGTAAAGTAAATCCGTTAGCCAATCGGTGATTTCGGAAGGTACTTCATATCTGATTCCGATGTCAATCTTATTTTCTTTGTAATCGATATTGAGGCGAGAGAGTAATTTTTGTATTTCGTGGGAGGATTTGTTATCGTATCGACCAGAGGCGATGATGGTGTAATCATAATTATCAATTTTGTCAAAATCAAAAAATTCATTGAAATGAAAATGGACAACATCTTCTTTTTCCTTCAATTCTTCGTCTATTTCAGCCAATACTTCTTGGAGAAGATCGGTGCCGATATGATAAAAATCGGATAATCTCAGCATGAGGTTGTTTTGTCTAAAATCCAATTCTAATCGTTTGACTTTGTCATCTGTCAGATTTGCCTTTTCAACCTTTTTACCTCTTGTCCAAAGCTGAACCACATCTTGGATGTAGTCTTCGTATTTGCTGATGCCAATTAAATCACAGATATCTCCTCCGATTTCAGAAGAAAGTGATAGTTTCCCATCGGAAAAAGTTCCCGCACCTCCAAACCCAGTGATCACATCGTTGCTTTCAATCCTTTCCTGTAGAGCTTTTCCCTGTTCAAAACAATCGATGATGATGTTTTTGGGTGATTGTTGTAACAATCTGACCAAAAAGCCTATTGCGGATGTTCCGGATCCGATTAACGCTATTTTTTTCATTTTCGTCCTCCTAAATGCCTTTGATCATACAAATTCTACCAGAAAAGAAGCGATAAATGAAATGACTTTTGGGTTAAAACAAAAAAAGTCGGAAAATTGGTATAATGGAATTGAGGTGGTGATATCATGAAAAAAAATTCCTGTGTAACGATCATATGGCTCTTTGTGTTGTCCTCTATTCTGTTCGGATTTGATCTCCAAGCCAGTACAACCAATGATGGTGTGGTTACGCTATATGAAGATGGTACCTGGGAATGGATCATCCAGCCTCCGGAATATTCCGGTTTTCATGATCCAGATAGCAATCCGAATTTGATCAAACAGATCGAAACTATACCGTTTGATTTTAAGGATTTTTCATCTTTCCCGGTCAATTACGTTGGAAAATGGACTTGGATCATGGGAGAGGTTTTTATGATCTTTGAAGAAGAAGAGGGGCTGATTGTCAGAATTAAGACGAGAAAGAATTTGGAGAGTTGGATTAAAGAATACGGTGATGTTTTGGTTGTACAATATACCGGTCCTGAAATTAATGAAGGTGATAAAATAGAAATCCTCGTTGAATATAGAGGAGTGGGGTATAAGTATTATTCAAATGTTCCCGTTTTTAACTATAAAAAAGAAACTCAGCTGAGGTATTTGGAATAAAAAAAATGAGCGCAACGGCTTTAAAGGATATTGAATCTACAATTATTAGTCGAATGAATGTTTGCAGGTATAATATGACATTTTCAGTAAAACCCACAAATTTGTCAGAACACTCCAGAATAATAACCATCCGTTTAAAGCTTTCTGCGCTCAAGTCCATACTTGGTTAAATTGAAATCTACTCAAGGGGTGAGGCATGTTTTTTGATTCAACTATTAGACGGAAAAAAGATTTGTTTTTTTTCATCCAAGCTTTTTTTGTGATAAAAT
>DAOTHY010000184.1:0-2504 GCA_035447925.1 Thermotogota bacterium | reverse complement strand
CAGCCGATATTTTATTGAGAAAGTGTAACTATTCAGGAGATGAGGAGAAGGTTCTGTGTTACGCATAAGAACCGTCCCTTTGCGTCCCTTGAAATCCAGGAATTTATGTCCAGGATAGAACCTACATAATGATTGATGCTTTCATTCAGCATTTTGAGATGCAACTCTATCTTTCAGAGACTGTCTTTCGTTAAAGGAAGAAGCAACATGATATAATCAAGGCGTAAACAGGAAGGAGACCAGATGGCGGAAAAAAACGAGTATATCCTCAAGCAACCGCATGATGCATTTTTCAAAAAGACATTCTCCAAACGGGAGATCGCAGAAGATTTCCTGAAAAATTATTTACCCCGTGACGTCTTAGAACACATCAACCTGAAAACACTGACCAATCAGAACGGAGAATATATCGATGAAAAGCTGAAGAAAGACTTTTCAGACTTGTTGTATCAGGTGGAAATAGATGGCCAAAAAGGCACATCTACATCCTGTTTGAACACAAGAGCTATGAAGATGAGAAAGTTATTTTTCAATTGTTGAGATATATGACCAAGATTTGGGAAGAACGAATGGATTCGAAAAGTAAGAAAGTGCCGGTCATCATCCCGTTGGTCATCTATCACGGCAAAAATGTATGGAAAATAGACACCCGGCTTTGGAAATACATCGAAAGAATAGACGAGATGCCGAAGGCCATACAGCGCATGATACCGGATTTTACATTCAGATTATACGATTATTCTCCGAAAAGCGAGACGGCAATAAAAGGGAGGGCCATCCTGCAAGCGGTTTTGAAAATGCTAAAGGCAATCAGAGCGAAAGATAAAGAGAAACTGATAGAAGGGTTCATGGAATTCGTCTCATTAGTAGAAAACGAATCGGATATCCAGCTGGCAAATGAGATATTTGACCTGGGGCTTGTTTATCTATTAAACCGAGAGTCAGATATAACAAAGGAAGAACTGATCAGGGCTTCTTTGGAAAGGGGTGATAGTGTGCAGACATTGGCGCAAAGATTGTTGGATGAAGGCAGGCAAGAAGGTAGAGAAGAACTCTTATGGAAGATGATGACAAAAAAATTTCCCGATCTTGATCCTGATTATTATAAAAGACTGGCTCAACTGGATTCTGTGAAACTGGATGAGCTCTCTCTCGAATTGCTGGATATGCAAGACAGACAAGCACTTGATACCTTTTTCTCCAGAAATTGTGAATAAAGGAATCCCGTGACATTGTTGAAAAACACATCCTTCAAGGCATTGTCATAGGCTTCCATGTGTTATCCATCCTTGGAAAGTGATGGGGTGGCTTAATCTTTCTCAACCTTATACCCATGCCGTTTCCTCTTCTTGTCAATCTCGGCGATCTTTTTTTGCTTATCAGAGAGAGATTCACAGGCAATCAATCGACTCCGCAGCCATTTGTGTGTCCTCCCGAATCGAATCGTAAATGAAGGCGAATGAGCGAACAACGTCTGCTGGTCATCTTCTATAATATACACCCTGTTTTTGGATTCCGTTTTGCAAACATACACCCGCTTCATTGAATCCCCCCATCCAATGTCCTAAAAATCCACTGTTAGAAATAGCTAATGAATGCACCATAAGGACTGTTATCAGCCATTCATTATCTTAGACTAACATCCGGCCACCTTTCTAAAACAGGTTTAAAGGATTTGCTTATTTTATTATATCTACATACTTCTTGAACATATATTTTTTGTATCTGCTTTTTCCGGTGATTTCTTTGAGGATTCCCATATCCACGAACTGTTCTGTTAAACTCTTTGTCTGAGTGTAAGAGATGTCAAAGGTTTCCTGGATGTCTTTACGGGAGATAAACGGCGTATCAAACAAGTGTTTCAGCAATCGATGGGCGTTTTTATGATTGTTTTCTCTGAGGTCTAATGCATTCTCATACTGTTCTTTCAATTGAATGATTGATCTTGCGGTTTGAAGGCCCTCATTCGAAGTTTCAATGACTCCCTCCAAGAAGAATTTTATCCATTTTTCCCAGTCCCCTTCATTCCTTACTGACATCAGAAGATCAAAATAGCGGTTCTTATGTCTTTTGAAGTAATAACTCATATAAAAGATCGGACTGGCTAACACTTCTTTCCAGCATAAATAAAAAGTGATAAGTAGTCTTCCAAGTCGGCCGTTGCCATCCAGAAAAGGGTGGATACTTTCAAACTGCGCATGAATCAAGGCAATTTTTATAAGGGGGGGAATATCATCGTTTTGATGGATAAAACGCTCAATTTCTCCCATATGGTCAGTTACCAACTGAGGTGGAGGCGGAACAAAAGTTGCCATTTTTAATGGGGCGCCAATCGGCCCTATCCAGTTTTGGGTTCTTCTGAATTCTCCCGGCGTATTTGTCGTTCCTCTTACTCCTTTGAGTAGGATGTTGTGTATTTCTTTGAAAAGGCGTAAAGATAAAGGAAAGGTGGTTCTCTTCCATTTAGTGTGGTCAGAGAAAACTGAGCATGCTGATGATCAAGT
>DAOTHY010000183.1:0-2536 GCA_035447925.1 Thermotogota bacterium | reverse complement strand
TTCATTCTATACACCATCGCCTTGTTTTTCTCATCCAGGACCCTTATTTACGTCTATATGTTCCCGATTGTCTCCGTCTATTTGCTGTATTTCAACCTCAAACTCATCATCGCCAGCTGTGTCACTATCATCACACTCAACATAGCCAGGGTGGCATACAATATTACTGTTTTAGGATTACACTCAAATGATTTGACTACAGACTACACCATACAATTGGCATCGGTTATTTTGTTTGCCGTCTCTCTTATTCTGACTACGAAATTATCCAATGAATTTAACCAGGCAAAACTGAATTCACTAAAAAGTGAGCAAGATGCCCAAAAAGAGATCTCAACGAATTTGATGCGTATCCTTGATGTTTTAAAAAACAACACCAATGAAATTACTACCATCATCGCCAACATTGGTGACACTTCCAAAAAACTATCGGATGATTTGAAAGAATTCGAAGCGCTGACTGAAACAACCGATGCAAACATTCACAATCAAACGGTCATGACACAAAACATCCAACAGATGTTAAAAAGCGCTCAGGAAATCTCCAATCAAATTGAAGAAACGGCACAAATCACTTCAACGGACATCAAACAGGGAAACACCTACGTCGACCAACTGGAAAAAAGTTCTTCTCTATTAAACGAAAATTCTGACCATGTTTTCCAAAACATTGAGCAGTTGGATAAAAAAGCAGAGGATATTTATCACATCACCGAGATCATCACCAATATTGCCGATAAAACCAATTTATTGTCACTGAATGCTTCCATAGAAAGTGCCAGGGCAGGTGAAGCGGGAAAAGGATTCGGCGTGGTGGCGAACGAGATTAGGAAATTAGCGTCGGAGAGCAAAACCAGTGCTGAAAACATTGAAAAAATCATCAGTGAGTTAAAAGCCTCCACCACAAAGGCTGTCAAGTCTTCAGAAGGCTTTAAAACCCTTAATCAAACGCAAAATGATTTGATCAAAAAAATCAATCAACTCTTTGAAAGCATCAATTCAAATACACAGCAATTGGTTGGTTATATCTTGGAGATGCACACCAATTTAGAGCATCTGTTGGATTCAAACAAAAGCATCGTGGACAGTATCAATCAAATTTCTGAAAACAGCACCCGCTCCCTTGATTTCCATCGAAAAAACGAACAAGTGTCAGAAACCAATTATAATTATTCCATTAAAGCCAACACTTTGGTCACTGAGATACAATCCATCTACAAAGAATATGAACAAAATAACGCTTCCAATAAACAATCATAATTTTTATCATGAATTCGCCCTTCCATTTCTGTTTAGCAAAATAATACGATAAAAAAAAGACGGATCAGAAACATCCGCCTTTTTTGTCAAATCCAGTTTATTCTGTAATCTTCGTCTTCTCTTTTATAAAAATCTTGTGAATGGGTGATTCATCGTAATCTGCCTGTGCTAAAGCTTCTTTTTCCATGATTAGTTTGGCGTATTCTGGATCGTTTTTCTCAAGCTTGTCCATTTTTTCCTTCAATCCTTCTTTGCCGACTCTTCCCTGAATTCTATCGATTCCTTCACCATATGAGCTACCTCTTGTTTCCATATCCACGATTCTCTTTTGCCATTCGGCTTCCCAGATAGGATCCAAAGTCCTTGCCGCCTCGGCTGCATAGGCATCCAATGTTGGCGCTAATTCGTTGATGATTACTTCAGCCCCCTCATGCGTCGGCTTGGCTCCGTTTCGTTTGACAACATTTCTCAACACTTGAGGGTTATCAATGATCATACAAGGTCTGAGCAGATTGTCGGTATGGGGTTGATGTGCCCTAATATCCGTGAAGAAAGGCGACTTTAAACAATCAAGCAATGATTTCTCACGGATATTATCGGTAGCAAAATGGGCAAATATACACGGTTCTACATCGCCTCTATGATTGATATGAAGGTATCTTCGACCACCTGCTATACAACCGTGAACAAAAGGCGCATCTGCCCAGAAATCCATGATGTAGATGGGCTTTTCATTTCTGAACTTCTGGATAAAATCGCCGTATTTATAACGTTGTTCAGGTGTAGGCATAAATTTCGCTGCTTCTTCCGGATCTCTTCCTACCGGCATGTAAAGAAAATTCCATGCATAAATAACGCCCTTATCTCTCCATGACATATAAAAATCCGGATCAGTCATCAAATTATAATTATGCTTGGTCAAAACCAAAGACATCCCAAATAAGAGATTTCTCGCCTTCATTCTTTCCATAGAAGCAATTACCTTCTCATATACGCCTTCTCCACGCATGTAATCAGTTTCTTCTTTGTCGCCATTGACGGAAAATGCCACAACAACATTCTTTAATTCTTTCAATCTGTCGGCCACTTCCTCACTGACTAAAGTTCCATTCGTAAATACCTGGAACAGGCAATCGGAATTCTCTTCAAAAATGTCAGCCATTTCCCAAAATCTCACGAAAGGCTCTCCGCCAAGTATTGTAAAGAAATGAGTTCCCAGTTCCTTAGCTTGGTTGATAATATCTCTGATCTCATCCAGAGTCAAATCATCCTGCTG
>DAOTHY010000182.1:0-2609 GCA_035447925.1 Thermotogota bacterium | reverse complement strand
TTTAAATTGGTTCCGAATTCCTCAAGTTGTTTGATCAGGTAGTTGTTGACTTTTTTATCTTCACCCATTCCCAGGTCTTTTTTGGGATTCATTCTTGTCAACAGGTCTCTATTGAGCGTCGTAACGTTGACATTTAATCGGGATAATATTCGCACAGCTCCATTTTGATTGTGTCTGAGTATGGCTAAAAACACATGTTCAGTTTCTATTTTTTGTGTTTCAAATACTTTGGATTCCTCAAAGGCCATCTCTAAAATACTTTTCAATCTTGGAGATATTTGCGGTGACATGCTGGAGGTTCGAGTGAATCCTTGCCCCAATGATTTTAGGATTTCATTTTTGATATCCTCATATTCAATATCGTACTGATTCACCAGTATATCGTAGACTGCGCTGGATGAAATCTTGGCAACAGCCAATAAGATATGTTCAGCTTCAATTAATCTATGCCCAAACGTTTCTGCTTCTTTTTGCGAAATAAGAAATAGTTCTGCCGCTTCTTGTGAAAATTTGTCGAAATACATCTTCAATCACCTCTTTTGTCCGGCTAAGGATTTAGACGTAAATTAGTCCGTTTAATGATAAGTGTCTTTTATAATATAGGCTAACAGATCTATAAAATTCATCCCTTCTTCTTTCCAAAGAAATGGAAACATGCTTTTTTGAGTAAATCCCGGAATGGTGTTGATCTCGTTCCAATAGAGTCTGTTGTTTTTTTTATCATATAAAAAATCAATTCTTCCCAAATCTTTCACTTCAAATTGTTCGATCAATCGAGTTGCCATATCGTATAATTGATCCTTTAATTGTTGATCGATATCAGTGACTGCTATGAGTTTTGTCGTTTCCATTCCGTATTTTGCCCGTGTGGTGTAAAATTCATCTTGGTATTCCATGGTGCCTGGTCTGGAGAATTTTCTGCTTTTGTTCCCAATGAATGCAATTTCGTATTCCACACAATCCTCAATGGCTTTTTCCACGATGATTTTTTTGTCGTATTTACAAGCTGCCTTTATAGCGGGAATAATCATATTCTCATTGCTGATGCGTGAAATTCCGATCGATGAGCCTGTTTCAGATGGTTTGATAAAACAAGGCAATCCGATATTCTGAAGAATGCTTTTTCGAATAACCGAATCCGATTCGTCATTCGGATAGCTAAAAAAGAGGTATTGAGGTTGATGAATACCCAGTTTCTTAGCTTTTTCACGTCCCGATATCTTATCATAACATAAGTAACTTGTTTTTGCATCAGAACCGATATAGGGGATTTCTGTTCGTTGGAGTATTTGCTGAAGCTGGCCATCCTCACCATATTGTCCATGAATCACAGGGAACCAGTAATCGATCATGGAAAACGAGTAGGGGAATGTTCCTTTTTCTGTGTGATATTGTGCTTGGTCAATGCCGTATAAGGTGTTGTTAGAATAGCGTTGGGATCTCCAATAACCAAATTGATCGATATAGAAGGGAGTGATTGTGAATTCAGCGTTTTGTGGCTCTTGCATCATTGATTGAATGATATATTGAGCTGACTGTATTGAAACATCATGTTCGGAGCTCTTTCCTCCAAAGATTAATCCTAAGTTGATGACTGTTATTCACGATCCTTTATAAAATTTTCTGGTAGCTGATAATCAGTTGGACATATTTTCAACATATTTTCAGCTATGTTGGCATTTCCGGTAATTTTTCCAGTGAACTCGATTAAGAAATCCTGACTGCAGGTTGTGCTTGATAACATGATATCGTACATCGGATTGTTTGTGAAGGCGTTGGACGATATACTGACAATGGGTTTAGATACTAACAGGATCGCCGAACGGTTATTGTCATAAAACCTATTGCCAATGATCATCGCTTCTGTGTTTCCCGAGGCGTATACACCGAAATAATTAGCGTGGATTTGATTTTCAGATATCTTTACGGGCTTTTTTCCACCTAAATAGATACCGGATCCGAAAGCGTTAATTTGATTGTTTTCGATCGTTGTTTTACCGATTCCGATTAGGATGATACCATTGGTGTTGATGTTTTTAACTCGATCAAAATTACCGGAAATTTGATTGTTGGATATCTTGATCTCATGGTTTAAAGTCCCTGCACGAATACCGTCTCGGTTGGAATTAATCTTGTTATCCTTGATGATTGCATTGGTCATTGCAAGAGATATAGAGATGGTTTCACCGTAAATGGTCATTCCTGAAACGGTTAACTGTTTGCAGTTTTCTACCATGATTGTTGGGAGCTTTGAATTCAAGGGTTTCAAAATAACATTATGTGTGTTGATGCCTTCCAGTGAGATAGATTTTGAGAACCTCAAATTCTCGGTATAATTACCGGCATAGATTCTGATGACATCGCCATCAGCTGAAGCTAATATGGCACTGTTGATTGTGGTGTATTTAGATTGTGGACTTCCCACTTCCAGTACTTTTGAAAAGAACATGACATTAAAAAGAATCATCATAAAAAGAAATATAAAGATTTTTTTCATTAGTTACTCCCCCCTTTATTTATTCCTTATTCAAATTCTTCAACTCATAGGTTAAAGGATTTTCATGGAAATTATAGACGGTTTGTGTTGGGAAAGCAAAACTATAGCCTTT
>DAOTHY010000181.1:0-2610 GCA_035447925.1 Thermotogota bacterium | reverse complement strand
AATTACTCCACAATCTTATAACTCGAAACATTCCTGTTCTCATCATCAATCTCTATCCCCACAAGATACAACTTCCTGTTCCCATATTTCAAGCCATATTGCTTGTTTTTGATTTGTTCCAGTGAAACTTCGGGCGGTTGTTTCTTCAATTCGATGATGTACACATCCTGTTCATATTCCAAGATCAAATCACTTCGCCCCAGAGCCGTCAGTTCTTCCGCTCTAACATTAATCCCGGCTGCCCAGAGCATGGTTAGTATGACCGAGTGATAAAAGGCTTCCAATCGTTCAATATACGCTCTTTGTGTTTCAACAGTATCATCCTTTTTTCCGGGTTCAAAAATCGTGTAGGGGATATTGGAAAAGGTTCGTCTCATCTGTTCAAATAGGCGTTCAAAATCTCTATTTTTTAGGGCTTGCCTGATTTCGTCCCGGATATCATTTGCCTCTTGGAAATCATGTTTGTATTGGGATAGCATCAATAGTTGCGAAAAGCTGTCTCTTACTTCCTTGTTGGGATAATCGATCAGATAGCCTTCATCTTGTTTATAATCCTTAAAGGTTAAATAGCCTGCTTGGATCAGAAAACTCACCGGAGGAGCTTCTTCTATTTCGTAGGTTGACAAGATGCTTTTTTGAACGTATTTGCCAAGAAACTTGTCAATCTGGATGTCATGACGTTCGGCATATTTGACAATAAACGAAGGAGAGCCACTCTCTACCCAGTAATTTTCCAGTTGAAATGAATCTAAAAAGTTCAAAATTGAAAAGGGATTGTATACAAAGTGACTTCCATCAAAGGAAAAACCATTATACTGTTCTTTGATCATTTCCAGGAAAGATTCTCTATTTGATCCTAATGTTTGCTTACCCATCTCAATCCATTCGTGAAAATTCTCTTCGATTTCCTCTCTTGTATACCCAAGCATTTGAGAATATCTCTCATGTGTTGAGATGTCCTGCAAGTTATTCAGGGTAGAAAACACGCCCACTTTCGTGAACTTGGTAATCCCGGTGATAAAGACAAAATCCAAATAGGCATCGGATGATTTCAACGTGGAATAGAAGGTTCTCAAAACGGTTCTGATCTTTTCCGCCATATCATGATCGTTTAGATGGTCCAAGATAGGTTTGTCGTATTCGTCGATGAGAACGATGACCCGTTTGTTGTATTTTTCATAAAGCCTTTTGATGAGTGTTGCAAAGGCCATTTTCATCATATGTGTATCTTTCTTAATACCGTGAGTGGTATAAAGTTCATCCAACAGGTAAATGATGTTTTCCTCTACTCTTTTCTCGTCCCGAGTATCCAATTCACTCATATTCAACCGGATCACCGGTTGTGCTTCAAATGCCCAGTTGTCATATAACCAAGTGTCCTTGAACAGTTCTTTCTCCCCTCTAAACATACAGTCATATGTAGAAATCGTCAGACTCTTTCCAAAACGTCTGGGACGGGACATGAAATAAAACTTCCCCCGGTCTTTGAGCATGTGCAGGTATGGGGTTTTATCGATGTATAAGTAATTGTTTTCCATCATGTACCGAAAATCCTGGATACCAATGGGCAGTCTTTTCATGGTTTTCACCTTCTTTTGCCTTTATTATAGCATTTCAACCAAAAACTCCCGTTATTCGTTTGATAAATGAAAACGGGAGTTTTGATTATAGCGAAAATCCTGTAAGTATTAATTTGTTAAGAGTGGTTCTGTTTAGTGGTAAAGCAATGAAACATGATTTTTTTGTGGTTTTCTTATAGAGTTTTGGTATCAGTTATTTTCAAACTGGCATGGACCCCAAAAACGCAACAGAAAAGGGACGGTATGATACACTCATAAAAGAGGAGGAAAAATCATGCCAACGAAATACTCAGATGCGTTCAAGCTAGAAGTTGTTCAAGACTATTACAACAGCCCGTTAGGGGTCCGAGCCATCGCCCTTAAGTATCAACTGCCCAGCAAAAACTACATCAACAACTGGGAAAAATACCTCATCAAACAGGGATTGCTTCCCCCCGGATCAACCAAACCTAATAAAACCCCTGGAAGAACAGCAGAAACGATTCTAAGGGCGGATGATCGAACAGAACGGGAAAAACGATACGAACAGGAGATTCGAGAACTCAAAGCCCGTATCCAATACCTGGAAAGCCTTGAATCACTTAAACCGTTTGTAAAAAAAAACGACACATCCGACAAATGAAGTACGAAGCGATTTTGGAACTTGAAACCCAGTACCCCATTACTTTGCTAACGAAAATAGCAGGTGTGAGTCGAAGCGCTTACTACCGGTATAAGAACAAACCCAAACCCATCACGACCAAAATCGAAAAACTTGTCATAGACATTTACCGGAAATCGGGAAAGCGTAAAGGTTATCGGCCCATTACCGATACATTGAGAAATAAATATCATCTCATCGTCAACAAGAAAAAAGTCTTGAGGATCATGCAGGAGAACAACATACAGTCGGTCATCTCCAAAAAATGCAAACCCAAAGTTGAAAACGCAACATACAAGGAAAATATCCTCAAGCGGGACTTTGAATCCGATACACCATACAAGAAACTCGTCACGGATATCACCTATATCCCAACCCGAAGACAAATGG
>DAOTHY010000180.1:0-2727 GCA_035447925.1 Thermotogota bacterium | reverse complement strand
ACCGTTTGTTTATTTGGCTTAATCCCGGAACGGCGTTTTCGACAGGTTATATTTTTTAGAGATTATAAAAGAAAATAAAAAAGTGCACCCAAAGGGTGCACTTTTTTATTGGGTTTTAAATACAATAAAGATCAACCCTTTTATGATTTTTTTGAAAAACTAATCAAAAAATTATGCGTCTTTTATTTATTGAGCCCACTAAACAAATGAGGCTCTTTTCACCAAAGCTAAGAACCCTCATCATTAATGACAAGGAGAAGTGTTTCTGTGTTCTTTTAGAAAACAATTACAGGGACGATGTTTTTGTCAATCAGCCTATGGACAGATTTTCAATTAATCTTCTTCCCAGAACACTTCCCCATTGATATAGGTTGCCAGGACTTTAATCTGCGAGATTTCATCCAGTGCAACCTCGTATGGGTTTTCATTCAGAATGATCATATCCGCATATTTTCCCACTTCGATGCTGCCGACGATATCTTCCATAAAAAGCTGATAAGCCGCATTGATCGTATATCCTCGAATAGCCTGGTCGAGAGTAATCCGCTGTTCCGGTCCTAAAACGTTTCCTCCGACGGTCATACGGGTTGTAACCGTCTGCAGTGTTTCAAGTGGTTTGTTTGGTGAAGTGGGCCCGTCAAAATGGAACGTGTAACTAACGCCATGTTGAATCGCCGAATTTACCGGACACCAGCGCTGTCCTCGTTCATCGCCGACTAGTTCAGGAATGACATCACCCCAATAGCGAACATGAGCCATTAAGAAACTCACCGGCACAGCCAATCGATGGGCACGTTCAAACTGATCGTCTCGCATCATGGGCACATGTTCTAAGCGAATGCGATGGTCTTTGACCGGATTCTTTTCCAATCCCATTTCTATCGCATCCAAAGCCACATCGATGGCACCATCTCCTTCCGCATGAATACATGCGGATAGTCCCATGCTCAATACATCGTCAATAAATTGCTGCAATTCCTCCTGACTAACATACGGTTCCTGATAATATCCGGCCGGTGTGTCCATGATGTGAAGGGTAGTATCGTTCACCAGATAGGGAGCAGTCATTGTGATCGTGCCAGTCCATGGACTGCCGTCAACGAATAACTTGCCTCCGGTGAGGGCAATCATATCATCATCTTTGGACGTGTCAAACGCTTTAAAATTAATGGCATATCCCCTAATACGCAACGTACTGTGCAAAGTAGCTGTTAGACGGTACATGGCTAAAATATCTTTTTCCAAAACATTATCACTGATCGTAGTGACCCCATCCTTTGCATTCACCAGCCAACCCTGATAAAGCGCTTGTGCGAAATTCTGCGGTGTTCCCAAACTACTCATCAGATAGGGGAGAATGACCATCCCCACTGCGCCGCCTTGATCCACTCGCCCTTGTAGTTCTCCGTCCTCATCATGCTCGAAAGTACCAGCCATAGCCCCTGTGGGATTCGGGGTGTTTTTGTCAATTCCAGCTGCCTCGAAAGCCAGCGTGTTTGCGAAACCGACATGAACACTGTTTCCCCAAATGAATACGGGGTTTTGGGGTGCAAGCGCATCCAGTTCCTTTCGTGAGGGATTTTTCGCTCCCTTCTGAAGAAGTGGATCCCACCCAAAAAAAACAAGATACTCGCCCGGCTCCGCTTTCGCAATCGTTTCTTTGATGATCTTCATGACTTCTTCCCCGTCGGTAAATCCAACAGCCGGACGAATATCTACCGTGGCATTTTCAACCACCATCTTCAGAAATGGATGTGAATGGACTTCGATAAATCCCGGCATCAGTGTCTTCCCTTTTAGGTTGACTATTTCCGCATCCGGGGTTAGAAAACGAACAACTTCCTCATTTGTGCCAACAGAAATGATCTTGGATCCTTTTACAGCCACCGCCTGTGCGATGGTCATGTCTTCATCAACCGTTAAAACCGTTCCATTTAAAAATAACGTTACCTTTTCGTTCAAGTTATTGCCATTCAATACTACAGAGAACAAAATAAGAATCAAACAAAGAAAACGCATTTTCATGCTTAAAACCTCGCTTAAAATCGTAACAAGTTCAGTCGAAACGACCTAATAGCATGAACAACAGTAAAGATGAAAAGATTTTTACGGTTAAATTGATTCATTATATCACAAATCAAAGCGGTAAAAGTGGGCCCTGTTGAATAACTCTAAATTTCCCCCCTTTTGATCATACATGACGTTTTGTTTTTCAAAAACTTCAAGGCCTGTTTTTCAAGGCACGCTGCAAGGTTTTTAGTCCATTTCCTTACAAAACCTTGCACCTAAAAAAGAGAAATGCTTCTGAAAATCTTTATTAGTGGATGTTCTCAGTTTTTCAGCAGACCCTAATTACTCAATTCAGATTTTTATGATAAGTTGATTGAGACCTGTTTTTCAACTTCTAAAGGGATTGTGGCCAGATATAGGTACCCATCTCTTTTCTCGAATGACAATTGCTTCTAACCGGCTCCTTTTCCATATTCTTGAATGCTTGTTTTTTAGGTCAGAAATAAAAAACTTTATGATATGGTCCTAATAAGCCAGCCTATCTGATATATGGGGTGATGATCAGTTCAACCTTTTTCCTCAACGATGTCATCATGTCATCCTTGTCATAATGATCTTCATAGGTATAAAGGAGGAGCTCAAAAAAGACTGCGGCGAATATTGTTGAAGCGGCTGTTTCGGGATTGAATGCTTTGAGAAGCCTTTTTTCCTGCATTT
>DAOTHY010000179.1:0-2739 GCA_035447925.1 Thermotogota bacterium | reverse complement strand
ACCAGGATTCACCACCCTTTTCAGAAAATTCCCGATGCAATCGGGTGGCGTTGCTTAGATTTCCCAAGGCGTATTCGATTAGCCCCTGACGTTTTAAGATGTTTAAATCGCCTGTTTTGTCAAATCCTTCTCTCAGTAACTCAATTTGTTCTTCGGTCAAACCGGCCTTGGAATAGATTTCGGAGGCTTCGATGTAAAATTCTTGTTCGTTGTAACTTATGCCGATGGAATTTTTAAGATGTCCTACAGCATCATGGGCAAAAAAACGGGCTATCGCTCCTTTGGGGATTTCAGAGTCCAGATAGGTCAACACCACATCGGCATAGTCTTTGGCTGTTTGGGGGAGGCCGGCGTGCAAAGTTGCTATTTTATCTTCGTAATATTCCTCAATTTCCGTTATGGCATCACTGGCATAAAGGGCAACATCGGGATGAGGATCTGAGCGTGCCAGCTTTAAAAGCTTAATGTGTTCTTTAATATGCTTGTTTTCACTGGCATAAAGGATTCTTGTTTTTAAATCTAACACACTTTTCTTTTTTATATTCGAGTCTTCAGTGTTAAACAGGAGAAATTTTAAGGGAACGGTATCGAAATTTTCTTTGAGAAATTTGTTCACCCCTCTTTTTCTTGAACTAAAATTACCCATAAAAAAGGGATCGGGTATCTCGCTGTCATCTTTCCTGTGTGCAAAATAAGGCAGTAAAAACAACAGTGAAAAGGGGTATAGGATCAGCAGAAAAAACACTTCAAAGAGAAAAACACGCCAGTTACCTTGAAAAAGAACAACGGCAAGGATCAAAGTTATGACAATGGCGATCAGGGCAAACAGTAGAAAGCGTGGATAATCGATTTGCTTCAGCAGAAAAAAATATGGATTCAAAAGGCCACCTAAAATAAAAATCACGATGGAAATGATCCATAAGAGAATCATCAAACTATTTTTCAAATGATTCCATCCCCTTTACATAGGATTGGAACCGGGGTATTTTTTCCTTTAGTCTGCTGTAAACCGATTCACGACCACTTTTTGTAGTATTAGTTAGAATCAGGGCATAGGTGTAATGAGCGTCTGGCATTGCTTTAAAAAGGTAATCAAAACTTCTGATCATCCCCATAATATCTTCTCCGATATCGTTTTCACTTTCAATTGACAGTCTCTGGAAGGGGATGCCGTATTTTTCAAAGCGTTCTTTTTCGATGTCAAGGATTCTTTTTTCTGTAGTCATCTTCCATGTGCCATCGGGGTTGATGTTTTTCCTTTCATATTCCCGTTCATAGTTCCAGGCGTTTCTCAAATTAACCTCCAACCACCTGGAAACCAGGCGAATGTATTGAAAGTTATTCTCGTTCAGTTTTTCATATTCAATGGCCTCCACAACAATATACCCGTAAATGGTGTCATCCAGCTCATTGTTGATGCGGCATACGATCCAGGGCTCCATTTGAGTAATGTGTTCGATAATTTCATCGTTGATGACGGCAAAACCCCTCCTTGAAGCTTCTTGAAACATGACGGATGATACCATTTTTAGGGAGTTTGGGAGTAGTGAATCCCCTTTGAAAAGTAATTTTCTTATATAAGTGTTATCTTTGGAAGAAAAATAGAGAGAAAGGCCCTTAGCCTCGGTTAATTCTGATAACAATGCGATGGCGTTACTGATGATTTTTTCGGAATCAATTTCGGAAAAGTCATTCAGCCTATGCATGATATAACCCATGCTCTCGGTTTCAAAGTACAAACGATTTTTCATCTCGGTTCCAATATCGTTCAGATTCACATTTTCCTCTTTTAAATCAGCGATTTCTTCATCCCTTAATTGGATGGCATGATCACGGTTTTTGATTTTTTCATCCAAAATATCCCTTATCAGTCCAATCACAACCGCCATCAGCAAAACACTGATTCCCTTCCAGATGTGCTCGGGTTGAATCAACCGGTCCGGACTGTTGATAAAAAAAACATTCATCAGCATCATGCCTGCTGCCAGTAAAAATCCCCATATTGTTCCGTAAAAACCTGAGAAAATGGCGGAAACAAATAAATAAGGTGTGGGATTGATTGAAAGTCCCCCACCTTTTAAAAGGGTTTTATCAGCAATAAAAACAATGATTAATACAATTCCGGCTTCAATGAGTGTTATCCAATTTCTCTTATGCATGGCACATCCTTTTACATCAACCGTTTAGTCTTATTGTAATGATTCAAAAAAAGAAAATGTCCATCTTGTGGTTTTCCATTTCAATCACGTAGAGATCCTGCTGGATATAATACCATAGTAACCTTCCACCGATAATATTTTTAAGCTTTTTTGTCGTATCAAGGTAAAAGTATTTGCTTTCCGTAACGGACGGGTTGAGATAAACAGATATTTTATCACGATGTTTTTGATAACGAATGGGCATTGTCAGGTATTCTTTCATTATTTTTGAATGTTCAGCGGCGTGATGATTTTGCATCCAGGGGTAAACGGTCTGTATTTCAGAGTAGAAATTTTCCATGATGGAGAGCATATCCTTCCAGGGTTTTCCCTCCGGATTTCTGTCATATGCAAAAGCATCGTCGGGATGGATAAAATGTTCAAAACCGCCGTAGTTGGATATTGAATTAACCGAATTGGATACAATCCTTGATTTTGGATAATAACCGTATGTGGAACGTGGCATAATCAAAACATCCCCGTTGATGATTTGGTATTCACTGAAAGGATCGTATGATTCGTATGTCGTTCCAATGTTTTT
>DAOTHY010000178.1:0-2742 GCA_035447925.1 Thermotogota bacterium | reverse complement strand
TGAACAGGGTCTTTGAATCCGGCCTATCCAGAATGCTCAGTTTGGGGATTTATTTCCTGCTGTTCGGTTACTTCCATTTTGACGGTTTTTTGGATGTCATTGACGGCTTCTTTCCTTCCCACAAAAGTCCCCAGGAACGCCTAACTATAATGAAAGACTCCAACACCGGGGCATTTGCCCTCCTTTTCGGCGTCTTGTTCCTGGCTTTGGAAATCAGGTGCATTTTGTTCGTTGACTCCCGATGGCTTTTGTTTCCTGTCTTTGGAAGATTATCCGCCCCTTTACTTCTTGCAATTTCTAACCCGGCGACAACCAACGGACTGGGACAATTGTACTTTCCCTATCCCAAGCGTTATGCCTTCTTCTCCTGGTTTTTTGCCATTCCGGTCATATATTTCTTCCCCCTCATCGGATGGTTTATCCCCATCATGCCGGCGTCAACCCTTCTGATATCGGCTGTATCCAAACACAAGATCAATGGGATTACAGGAGATGTCATCGGCTTTACGATTATGCTCAATGAGTGTCTGTTTTTGCTTTTTTTAAATTTGAAATTTAACATTCTTTAAAAACGACTCAATATATGTGACGAATTCTATTTCAAACAAATAAAAGCTATTTGACAAAACGGGCCAACGCTTTCAGATCGTCGATGACCGGATGCTATTTTTTTAGTATTTTTAATTCAGGAACTTGTGTTGACAAAGAAAGGTTTATTAACTATAATTTATATAGAACGGCATATATTTAGCTGAATGGTTTATATAATCTAAGCTATTTTGGTTATCATCAACACAAAATATAAGGAGTTCAATATGACAAGACAAGACGAAGGGCACATGATTTTGATGCTGTTGAGGAAAAACGGTCCGATGCGTATCGAAGAAATAAAGGCGTATTTTTTTAAATTCGCCTCTCAATTTGGTTTTGGATTTGAACAGTCTCATCATCAACATCAACCATCCCGAAGGGGTAAAAAGGATTTTTTCCAGGAATTGAATACCCAAATCGAAATTTTGACTTATAAAGGGCTGATCGAAAACAAAGACGGACAACTGTCATTGACTAAAGCGGGCTTTTACGAGGGTGAACAAACCGATCAGCACTTTCAAAAAGCCGCCGGTTGGGTGAATAAAAATTTACTTTCTGCTGAAGGAGCGACTCGAAATACGGTGATAGTCGATGCCGTTTTGGCTTTTTTTAAGCTTCTAACCGGTTTAATGACCTCAAGTGTGGGTTTGATTGCAGATGGAACGGATGCCGCATTGGATACACTCACAGCCGGGGTGGTTTTCTGGAGTGTGAAGAGAAAAAAAGAACTCATCGGCAGTTTCGTTATCATCGCCATGATGCTGGTCACGGCAGTCGGATTGGGTTTTGACAGTGTATCAAGCATTTTGGACGTTTTTCGGGGCAAATCCGACCGCATGGTTCGGCCTTTTTTAGTCATCGGTGTTGAAGGGGTGTCTTTGCTGTTTGCCTATTTTTTGATGTTGTATCAGCGATTCGTGGGCAAAAAAAGCAGAAGTCTTGCTTTGATTTCTCAATCCGTTGATTCCAAAAATCACATTTTTGTTGCTGGAGCAGTTATAGCCGGGGCTTTTTTATCTCTTTTCAATGTTCATTTTGTGGATGCCGCCATTGGTGCCTATATTGCCATTAAGATTTTTATCGATTCCATTGGCTTATTGAAAGAAACCTTTAGCTCGATGCAGGGTGAAGCGATCGATTTCGATAAATTTTCCGGCCATATGGATAAGAAATGGAAAAGCGAAAAGTCAAAAGCCTTCATGGCAACGATTGTATACAGTCTTCTCAAACGGGATGCAATGAATGAAAAAGAACTTATTGGGACTTTGAAAGAGGCTTTTCAGCCTGGCTATATCCCTGTATTAAGTGAATTTCAAATCGGATTTGCCGTGAATACCGATTTTGAGGGATCATTTCAAAGCATTATCGATCCCCTTTTAAACCACAAAATACTACTAAAAGACGGAAACGCCTATTACCTCAATGATGAGAAAAGAATTGAGATTGAAGAATATGTTTCCAACACGTTCATCTTGGAGACCAAACCTGCTGAGTTGGAAAAACGCTTGAAAAATTTGTATCACAGTGATTTTGATGCTATTGACGGAATCGGAAAAGCGGGTCAATACCTGGAAGAAGGCGAAAATATTACAGCTATTACGAGGGGAAAACACAACGGAGCTATTTGTCTACTAATGACAACTGATAAAAAGATCCATCTTTTTTCAAAGCGTTCAAATCAGCACGCTTCAATCCCTTTTGAAGCCGTTGACTCTTTTGAAGAAACGAGCGGCAATCATTCAACCATCCGATTAGTCATCCATACCGCTGCTCAATCATTCAATTTTGATTATCTCTCTCCCAGAAAAAGCTTTGGATTCGTTAATGAAATCAAAAGGCATATTGATCCTGAAAAGGTGGAATACTCAGATACCGATGATGAGTTTACTGAAAAAATCAAAGCGCTTCACCGAATTCAAAAGTACATAGGAAAGATTCAGGGTGTATAATATATCAACCCATCAGCAAATGTAAAAAGCGGTATCAGCTTTTTAAAAAAGTTTTGACTTACTGAGTGCAACTTCATTCCGGAGGGGAGTTATGAAGAAAAAACAAAAGACCAGAGGCAATTGGCTTTATGGGATCACCACCATCGCTTATATTCTGTTGTTTATTTGGGTTTTTACATTAAACGGAACAAAGGGACTGGTT
>DAOTHY010000177.1:0-2747 GCA_035447925.1 Thermotogota bacterium | reverse complement strand
TCGGGACCATCACCGGTGTCTTCTTTGGAACGGCAACTGGGGTTTTGGGAAAATCCGAGGGAATGAAAATGGCCATCACCATCGGCGGAACGCTTTTCAGTAGTTTTCTGGCTGGTCTCATGGCAACCGGGATGAAATACTTCGTTCAGGAAAACATGCCCATTGTCAGCTACATCAGCCCGGCCAATCTGATCACGGATGCTTTCTACAGCCTGTATTACTACGATAGCCTGAATCGATTCTGGTTGAATATCGCCATCTTATGTGTCATTTCACTGGTGTTTTGCACGATTACATGCCTGGTGTTAAGGAGGAAAACCTATGCAAATATTTAAGGCGTATTTTAAGATTATCAAAAAAAACCTTCCCATGCTGACGTTTTATCTGATCATTTTCTTAAGTGTGGTCATCGGCGTTACGGCATCCAACAAAACACAGGAAATGACCAGCTTTACTACGGCAAAAAGTGATTTGGCAGTCATTAATGACGATCAGGGTGCTGTCTTTGCAGACGGTCTCGTATCATATATAGGACAAAATGCCAATTTGATCGATGTCGGAGAGGGTGAGGATGCTTTGAAAGATGCCCTTTTTTATGAGGAGATTGACTACATCCTGAGAATCCCATCAGGCTTTTCACAAGCGTTTATGGCTGGAAATAGCGTCCAACTGGAACAAACAAAAGGTATCGACCAAACTGCGGGTATTCAATTGGAAATGCAGCTGAACCGCTTTCTCAACACCGCAGCCCTTTATGCAAAGCACGGTGGTCAACTCACTCAAGCCGAGATTGTCGAAAAAACCACGAAAGATTTGTCCACTCAAACACCGGTAGAGGTAAAGACTTTTGACAGTGGATTATCGGATGCTGATCTGATTGCCTATTTTTTCAATTACGCCTCCTATTCCACGATCATCATTCTCATATTCGGCATCACCACATTTATGCTGGTATTTAACAAAAGTTTTCTCAAACAGCGAACCATGTGCTCCCCTCTGAGCAATCGTCAGGTTTTCTTTCAAAGGATCTCCGGCGATTTTTGCCTAACCCTGGTACTTTGGGCTATCACATCGGCGTGCGCCTTCATCGTTCACGGCAAAGTTTTGTTGTCGATTAACGGGGCATTATGGTTCTTAAATCTGTTTATTTTTTCAATGGTGTGCCTTTCCGTCAGTCATCTTCTGGGCAGCTTGATCAAGAGTAAAAATTCCCTCTCAGCAGCCGCCAATACGATCGCCTTGGGATCCAGTTTTCTCTGTGGTGCCTTTGTTCCCCAGTATTTATTGGGAGAAGGGGTTCAATCTGTTGCACAATTCATCCCCACTTATTGGTATGTACGAGCGAATAATCAAATCGCCGGTTTAAATACCCTTAACGCTGAAACATTAAGTCCGGTCTTGATCGGTTTTGTCATAGAAATCGGTTTCTTTATAGCCATTACCGCCATTTCCATGGTGATCAACAAACAGCGTCGTGTGGAATCGTTTGCATGATTATGCTGTAACTGTTCAATCATTTCATCGTTTTAAAAAGGCAGAGGGAAATCCATATCCTCTGCCTTTTTTTTGCCATCACTTTCATCTATCCCCGGACATTTTTCTTTCCGAAAACAGCAACGCATCAATATCCACATTGAAGTAGCGTTAAAATACCAATAACATTTTAAAAACATCATCCGACTGTGATAGAATTAATGTATAGTTCTTTATCGGTTTAATTGTTTCTTCAAAAATGTGGTGATCCTTATAAGAAAATTCAGAATCAGGATTCTTAAGGTTGTTTTTTTCTTTCTCACAGGGATTTTTATAATCGTATTTTTGATTTCTTTTTTTTCTCTGAGGAATTTGTTGACCACTCAATTTGAAGACAGCAAACAAAAAGTGTCTTCTTCGATAATGACAGCCATCAGAGAACCATTGTACCATGCCGATTTAGAGAATCTGGAAGCAAATCTCGCCAGTTTTTTACAAATCGATGAGATCGGCAAGATCCTCGCGACTTCTTCAGATAACGTGGTTGTAGCACAAGCACAGTTTCAGCAGGCCGATATGGATTATTTCACTATCTCTCAAACCGTTGCATATCACGACCAAAAAATTGGACAGCTTCAAATTGATTTCTCCACCCGTTCTTTGAACTCAAATGTTCGACAGGTCTTTTATCAATTATCACTTGAGATGGGCCTTCTTTTTGTTTTCACGATTATTGTTTTCAGTCTTTTCTCCAGAAGATATTTTCAACCGTTGAGACATTTATCCGAAACCATTAACAGTTTTGACTTGCATCACCCAGAGAAGGCCATTGTAAAATTAGACACCGACGATGTGAAAGAAATCGAGACCGTATTGACCAGTTTTCAGCATTTGTCTGAGGAAATATCCGCCACCTATCAGGAACTGGAAGCATACAACGAGAGTTTGATCGATACGAATGAAAAATTGGAAAAGAAAAATACAGAAAACAAATTATTGAATCAGAAATTGGAAAAAATCATTGATTTGACGACAAAATTCCAAAACATCAACACTCTGAGTGAAAGAGACTTTATGGAGATTCTGTTCAAAAACGCCTTTGATATTATCGACGAAGCCGATTACGGATGTGTCTATTTGTACAAAGAAGACTTTGTAGAATTTTTAGATGCCAAAGGCCATGATATTAACCGGCTGAATCAAATCAAATATCCGAAACTCCTTTTTCAAAAAAACACTTCTGAAACACTTGTAAAAGAGGATATTTTTGAAAT
>DAOTHY010000176.1:0-2821 GCA_035447925.1 Thermotogota bacterium | reverse complement strand
TGTTCACCCATTTGTGGATGCATGGTACTTTTTGATGATTTCTTCCAGGATTTGAGCGGATAGTGTCACCACCGGCAGGCAGCCGAGTGTGTCATCCCGAAATTCTTTTTTTATCAGTTTGCAGTTATCCGAACCCAATCGTAGTTCAAAGGCTTTGTAAAAATCAGTGACGATTGCTTTTCTTCTGTCCGTGCTCAGGGTATTATCCCCGGTCAACAGAACGCCCAAAGCGGCTAAAGCTCCGGTGAGTGCGCCGCAAACACTTTCGACGCCCATACCGCCCCCGAAGCAAGCCATGGTGTAAAGGGCCTTTTGATCCAAGCCAAGGCCATAGGTATCATTGGCACCGCATAGCATGGATTGGGCACAATTTAATCCGTTGTTGTCACTATAGTATTTTTGAATAATTTGGACGAGCACTGTTTTTTCACCTCGTTTTGTTAGAGAACATCAGTCTCGTGCTTGCGTTGTCTATATCATACCATCTAACATATGAATTATTTATTCACGAACGGTTCCTTTGGTTGATGTTGGACCAAAAGCGTGTATAATAATGGTATAAACAGGCTGATTGACGGAAAAGAAGAGACGGATCTGTTTTTTGCACTCAAGGAAGTGAAGTTCTGTGTTGAAATCGAGAAAAGACTTTCATGACTATTTCGATCGAATACTCGCCGATGAAAAAATGCGGACGCATGTTTTGTCCCTTTTTGTTTCTGTTATTTTGTTTATTTTGGGCTTGTTTATGTGTATATTGAATCTTTTTACCGGAACGCTTTATCTGGTTTTTTTAACCGGCGGACTTGCAGCCGTCTTAGCGGTGATCATTTTTTTACTCACGCATACCGAAAGAGAAAAGACCGGTTTATTTTTGTTGTCCCTTTCTGTTTTGGTGTTATTGTCCTTGCTGTTAATCAACGGGGGCTTGGAAGGGTTCAGCTCCATTTGGATTCTGATCCTTCCGTTTACAGCTTTTTCTCTGTTCGGGTTGAAAAGCGGGGGGGGGTTAAGTCTGGCCATGTTGGTGGTCATTCTGATTGTTCTGTGGTCTCCTCTTTTTTCGGGACTTCGATATGACTATTCTCGTGCCTTTGTCTCTCGATTTCCCATTGTGTATATTGCGTGCATGTTTATTGGGACGTCTTTGGAATACGAACGAGAGACCAGTCAACGGCTGATCAGGAAATCTCAAAGCCAGTTGAAACAGCTTAGCCGTATCGATGAACTAACCAAGCTTGAAAACCGACGGGCATTTGACAAAAGGCTCAATGAACTTTGGGCTGAGGCGGTTCAGCAGGGTCAGCCTCTATCCCTTTTAATGATTGATATCGATTTTTTTAAAGCTTATAACGATTATTACGGCCATCTGGAAGGCGATCTGGTTTTAATCAATGTGGCCAGGATGATTTCAGAAACGATTGTACATGACAGGGAGATTGCGGCTCGGTGGGGTGGGGAGGAATTTAGTGTGCTATTGCCCCATGATGCTCTTGAAAAAGCAATCGAGAAGGCTCAAAAAGTCCGTCTCGCCATCTTGGCAAAGGCGATTCCCCATGAAAAATCCGGATCACCTTTAAAAAAAATTACAGTGAGTATTGGGGTTTCCACTTTGATTCCTTCTGTGACAAAAAGCAGCCGGGAATTATTGGCGCAAGCGGATAAAGCCCTTTACCGGGCAAAAAACGAAGGCCGAAATCGAGTGGCTTTTTAAAAAATTCTGGATGATTGCAAAAGGAGTGAGGTATGTTTCGGGATATGCGTCGTATCAAACAGGCATTATCAAAGGAGGAAAGCATTGCTGTTTTGAGTAAGGCTACTTCCGGGGTGTTAGCCGTTTCAGGGGATGACGGATTCCCTTATGCCGTTCCGGTCAGTTATGTTTATGATGACAACAAACTGTACATTCACTGTGCAGCACAGGGTCATAAGATAGATGCCATCAGGCGTGATGAGAAGGTTTCCTTTTGTGTCATCGACCAGGATCATGTGGTCCCTGAAGAATACACCACTTATTTTCGCAGTGTGATTGTGTTTGGCAAGGCCAGAATTTTAGAGGATCAGGCTGAGAAACGACGGGCTCTCGAAATCCTTGCAGCCAAGTATTCTCCAAATCAGGTGCAAGGGCGTTTACAGGAAATCAACCGGTTACTTGAACAAACCTGCATGGTGGAGATTGCCGTTGAACATCTGTCCGGAAAGGAATCCATCGAGTTGGTCAGGCAGAAGCAATCCAAGCCGTGATTAGCATAAAAAAGAGGCCTTAACGGCCTCTTTTTTATCAGTTGGGCTTATTCAACCACCTTATATGTGGGGAGCCTTGCATCCGGATACCATTTGAGGTAAAGCTCTTCAAAGGTACCGTCTTCGTACATGCTTTTCAGAGCACTCTGCCATTTCGCAACGATGGCCTGATCAAAGTTTTTTGAGAATGTGATATAAAGCTCCTGTTCGGATACCAGATAGGCTTCTTCAAAGGTGTTGAAATCAATTTCAGCTTCTCGGCAAGAGGCAATGAAGTTATCCGGAGAGGCGATCATGGCATCGATTCTGCCGGTGTTCAGTTTTTTGATGTTATTCACCTCGTTAACGGCGCTGTCGATGTTGTCAAAGCCCAGTGAAATCAGGTATTGCTCTCTGGCATCGTTCAAATAGGTCCCAATTCGGCTTAATTTTTCCGCATCCGCCATGGAGTTAATGCTAACTCCGGAGCCTTTTTTGACATAGAATACCCAAGGTTGACTAAAAATAGGGCCCACCCATTGAAAGAGGTCTTTTCTCTCAGCGGTTAGCGTGGTTGAAAAGAGTATCACGTTGTCTTTGG
>DAOTHY010000175.1:0-2836 GCA_035447925.1 Thermotogota bacterium | reverse complement strand
GGCATTAAACATCCTAATATGGCCGCACGAACCATTATTAAAGGCTTGCGTCCCCACCATTTCCCAAGTCTGGTTAATGTTTGACTTGCGCCTGCCTTTCTTTCCTTGTAACTTTCTTTACTGACCTTACTGACAGGAAACTGCTTTTCTATAAAAGACATCTGATTGTCCATTGCTTTATTTTCCCTCCATCAAATCACTAAACAGTGATCGTTGATTTGATTCATCTACCGGATTTTCACATAATGCATAGCGTAAAGCCATGCGCCAACCTCGTTTATCGTTGATTTTGCCAGTACTGGCATTTGTCATGGTGTAAAGCCACCAACGCTCTTCAGGCTGAAGTCCTTTCCAGTTACGAATCGCAGTTGGAATTCCGGCAGGATCGTTGTATTCTACACCCCAAAGCAGCACCATCATTTCTTTTCCTAAGAGTTTTTCCACCGGTGTCTCTCCCGCAAGAAAACGACACGTCGGTTTTTTCTCTTTTTTCAGTCTTGCGTTGAACTCCGCTGCCATATCATTGGAAAGTTTTGACCACTTATGCCGCGATAGTCTAAGTTTTAATACGTCTTTTTTTGTTATTTTTTGTTCGCCTTCGTCCCAGTGAAAGCGTTCGTAAACCTCTACTTCTGCGGTCTTTTCTTTTGGTACGACAACATAGAAGTGATTTTCGCTTTCAGTTGGATCGTAGCCGAAACCAAAATATTTTGTTTTCATTGTTTAATTTCTCCAATCTTGTTCAATTCGTTTAGATCCAGTTTATTCATTTCCAGCCATTGTGTGAACAGCTCACCATTCGTAAACAACAGCTCTTTGTAGCCAAAGTCTACAATTACTTCGGTATCTTTGAAGGTGGTCTCTCTCACCAGGTCAATGAATGTTTGGAGATCACCTGCCCAATAGGGAACCGTTGTATGAAATTCGATGTAATCATCTGTATTTGTTTTATTAAAAATTACTGCCGTTGCGCCCTTAATCAAGACCCCGTCAAGTTTTGAAAGCAAGGCAATTTCATTATAACTTGTTTGTGTATCTCCCATTTGTTTTTTATGGTGATATCGATAGGCAAGTGGTTTGCGCTTGTCGATTTTCTTTCCCTTCACTTCATTTTCGCCTCTTACAACGGGAATCTCTTTTTCCTCTATTACTTTATCCTTATAAAGAACCGCAATTCTAACAAACTTGCTGTTTTCAGGGATTACAAATTCACCGTTATATGTTCCGCCGTTCTCTTTTGGTTCACTGCCATCGGTTGTATAAAGCACTTCATAATTCGGATTTGTGTCAAGGACCATCACATCGCCATTCGTCGTTGTTCTTTGCCCGTATTTGACGGGAACGTTGCCTATAAACTCAAACACATCTCCGGTTTTTCTTTCACCCGTTGGGTCAATACAAATGAAACGTAGTGAAGGTTCCTTTGTCACCAAAACCTGATCCATCAACTCTGTGGAAGCGGTTGTTGGATCAGACCCTTTATCATAGTAAATTTTACCGCCAATACCAAGAACTTTGAGTGTGAATTCATGCGTCTTTTCATCATAAGAAGTCTGTTCGACAACCACCGATGTGGGGTCTTTTTCAAACGGGCCTTTAACAAGGTAGCCACTTATTTCCCGCCACTTATCCTTCTTGATGCAATCATCTTTAAGACTGTTCAATTGATCCGGGTGGTACCATTGCCAGGCTGTGGTTGTTGCCGCCCTTTCCCTGATTTGTGAATAGGGAAGTTCTTTACGCGTGAACAATCGAGCTTCGCACTTTTTACGGAGGTTTTCCATAAACTGATCATCTTTCGAGAACGGTTCATATTTAAGATTATCGGTCAGACAGGCAATGATTTGTTCTTCTCCGTTGAATTTGTTTTCTTTGAATTCGAGCTTAAATTCAGCAAGTTCAATCCCGTTTTTAGTGGGATAGTAAAGGGCAACAAAAGTTTCCCTGATGGTTGAGAATAAAGCCTGCAGAGCTTTATCCAGATGGGCTTCAGCCTCTTTGTATTGTTGATCATTAGCACGAAGATTTTCACTTTTCATGTTGTCAACGATTTGTTGGATGGCCTTGAGTTTCTTTGAATTGGCATAAAGTTTTTCCATCATATTGCGCTGTCCGGAGAGAAACATGACCCTATTTTTAAGGGAAACGTTCTCATGAAACTGTTTGAGATCCGGGTGCAGTTCACTGCCTGAATAAGGTTCAAAAATAACCAGAGATATTTTATTCTGATCAAGATCTATTTCATCGATAGCCGGCAGTACATACAGGAGCTCATAGCACGTTTTCAATTTAGGGGCGAAGTTTTGTTCCAGTATTTTCTTAAGCTCTTTTTTTGCGTTTTCATTTGTATAACTGTCAACAAGGGTGTTCATCTCCGCAACCATGTTTTTCGTATTTTGAAAGTACAGTCGGCCTCGATTGTCTTGTTTCATATACCAGCAAAGGGTTTTTAGTTCTTCCAGACTGGATTTGATTTCGTCAATATCTGTATTGGGTGCACTTAAATAACCGAATATTTCTGACTCAGTGAGTCCAAGCAACCCATGGGTTGCGGTCGAAAGAGATGAGACTAAAAGCAGCTTTGCGATGTCTTGGGTAACTCCTTTATTGTCGGGTTTCTCGCTATCAATAATTTCAGCGATTGACTTTCCGTCTTGAGCAATATCGTGGTTGATGGCTTCTTCAAGGGAAGATTTGATTTGATGGATATGGCTTAACATTTTTGGCTCATTCAGGTTGAAATCAAATACATTGATTAAGTAATTTTCTTTTGCCATGCCGCTTTCATAAAACTGGCGGACAATTTGTCTCATCAATTTTATGAGGCCACGGGTTT
>DAOTHY010000174.1:0-2838 GCA_035447925.1 Thermotogota bacterium | reverse complement strand
TCAGCGAAAAAGTGACAAAATCCGGATCGCTTAACCAAGGAAATCCCCTCTCAGCCATGCGTGAAGCCTCAATTTTAAAGCCCGTTATCTTGTAAATGATCAAAGAAGCAACCAACATCACGGCCAAAGCGATCAGTCTGACCATCCATCGTTTGGAACTTGTTCGATACTCCAGCTTTCTGTTGAACAACCATCCCACCAGAAATCCCAAGGCTACCGGCAGGGCAATGAAAAGAAGAAATACCGCCAATCCGTTTTCGATTTATAAAGGACGCACATTGAGTGCGTCCTTATATATCAATCGTTTGTTTGATGAATCAAAAAACGCTTATTTTGAATTATTCAAAAATTCTCTGTCTTTCTGTTTCAAGTCTTTCCAGGATGTCATCCAGATTTTCCGGGTACATCATAAATTCAACGAAACCGTTCATTCCAACGTTGGCCATTTCAGGATTGGTGTCTCTGTCATAGAATCCCATAACGCCATCTGAAGCCAGGATCATGTCAAGGCCTTTCTGAGCATGTGCATCAGGTGCAGGAACGTTCTTGTTGGCTGCCAGTCTTCCCAGTTCCTTTGAAATTTTGCCCTGTACTTCTTCGCTAGCGATGAATTTCATCCATTTAACAGCAGCATCTCTGTTCTTTCCGTTCTTCGGAATCATCCAACCATCGATTGGGGTTTCTTCGTAGACTTTCAAATCCGGATTGATAATCGGGAATCTGAAGAAGTCCATATCATCTCTCATATCCTCAGGTGTGGAATCCTTCAAGAATTGACCCATCAGATACATGGCTGCATCATCTGTAACCAATCGGTTTAAAGCTTCCTGCCAGCTGAGTGAGCTGTGCTCGTAAAGGAAGTACTCGTTGTCCACGAGAACCTGCCAATAGTTCATGGCTTCTCTTACTTCATCGGTATCATAGGATTTTACGCCGTCCAGTAAAGGAATATAATGATTCAAACCGTTGACTCTCATCATGAAATAGTCAAACCATGCTGCGGATGTCCAAAGGTATTTGGTTCCGATGGTGATCGGTGTAATGCCTTCTTCTTTGAAGAATTCGCAAACTTCCAGGAATTCATCCCATGTTTTGGGTGTTTGTACACCGTAATCCTCAAACATGGATTTTTTGTAATAAACTGCCCACCAATACCAGGATTCTGGAACCATGTAGACTTGTCCATTATAGGAACAAGAACTTTCGAAAGCCTTTGGGAAGTATTCTTCGAATGTTTTGTCATCAAAGACTTCGTTTAAAGGAACAACCAGGTCTTTTGCAGCAAAGTATCTCATTCTTTCACCGGCAAACCATGTGACAACATCTGGACCTTCCTTGGCACCCAACCATGTTCTCAACAAGGTTTTAAAATCTTCATGGGAGAAAATGTTCAGTGTTACATCAATATCCGGGTACTCTGCTTCAAACATCTCAACAACCATCTGAGTAACTCTTTTGGGCTCCGGGTCACCGGCATTAGAATTGATAATCAATTCCGCTGCAAATGACGATGCGACCAAGAAAACCAGTAAACCAATAAACAACAATCTTCTTAATTTCATTCATGACACCTCCATTTATTTTGCCGCTTTCTTATGCGGTTTCTCTTATAATTAACTGCGTTTTGAATGGAACCTTTTCATTTTTGTTCTCAATAATCATTTCAACTGATTTTCGGATCATTTCTTTGATGGGAATCTTCACGGTCGTCAAGCCTAAGACCTTTGCATAAAACACATCGTCATAGCCGGTGATCGGAATGTCCTTTCCGGGAAGAATCTCAAGTTTTCTGAAAGCGGATATAGCTCCCATGGCCATCAAATCGTTATAACAAAAGACCCCGTCAAACGAGAATGCATCACGATTTTCAAGAAAATACTTCTCGCTCATCTCCACACTCACCGGTAAATGCTCAATCAAAACATTGGACGGGTTTCCGCCGGATTCCTCATAACCTGAAAGAAATCCGCTCTCTCGATCAATGGTATTGGATTTTCTGGGGTTTCCCATGACAAGCAGCGGTTTTTTAATCCCGATTTCCGCATAATAAGAGCCGACACTTTTACCGCCTTCATAATCATCCGTGTACACTTCCGGATAATCCTTATCCTCAAAATGGACACCAAAAGACAAAAAGTCAAACCCCCGTTCACGCAAAACATCCAAGTGTTCTGTTTTATACCCCTCCGGAGCTAAAATCATATAATCCACCGAATTAAGCTCCATCAAATGGATGGCTGTTACCTCGGTTTCAAGCTTTTTGTTGGTATCGGTGACAATGATTGAAAGACCGAATTCACCCGCAATATCTTCCAGATCCCCTACCATTTCCGAATAAAACGGGTTACGAATATCCGATACCACAATTCCAATACGATTGGTCTTAGCCCCTTTTAAAGCTCTGGCATTCGTGTTGGGAACATATCCCATTTCTCTGACAATCTCCTGAATTTTATCTCTCGTTCTGGGGTTCACATCCGGGCGATTATTGAGAACCCTCGAGACGGTCATCTGTGAGACGCCAACCTTCTTTGCAATGTCTTTCAGGGTAATCCTTTTCAACCAACACACCTCATCGTTATCGTTTTATCCTTACCGTTACCGTTAACGGTATTATCATAACAGATAATATGTCACAGTACAAACTTGATTTTCAAGGATTTGGGTCGATTAAAAGTTTAATGCTTTAATTTTCTGCGTTTTTCTTCAAATTTCTTAAGATTATTTTATTTGATATGAGTTCTATGGATGGAATGAGCGGATTTTAAAGCACAAGGTCCGGTTTTTCAAAAGAAACCGGACCTTGTGCTTTAAAAATGGAAAGGCTATTTTATACGA
>DAOTHY010000173.1:0-2885 GCA_035447925.1 Thermotogota bacterium | reverse complement strand
GTACAACTTGATTTTAAATCCACTGATAAACCATTCATAAACTGCTGACAATTGGAGAAAGCATTGAGAAAAAGAACAAGGATACTATGGAAGATTGGCTTGCCTGCAATAAGACTCTGGATCAAATATCGTTATGATATTCGTGTGGAGGGCGCTTTTCCTCAACCGCCTTTTCTTTTGCTGGCCAATCACAGTCAAAACATCGACCCCTTTTTTCTGTTGGCGACCATCAGAAAACCGGTTTCTTTTGTCATCAACAACGCCGCCTTTCAAAATCCCATTGTCGGATTGGTACTGCGTTGGATAGACAGTATCCCCAAGCAAAAATCTACCAGTGACATGAAGACCGTCATCGGTATTTTTCGATGGCTCAAAGCGGGCCGAATCGTGGGTATCTTTCCCGAAGGACACGCCACTTGGACGGGAGAAAGCATGCAAGCCTACGGGGGAACCGCCAAACTCCTGGATAAAGTCAACGTCCCCATTGTCACCTGCACGATCAAAGGGGCGTATTTAGTCAATCCCAGATGGGCAAAAAAAAGAAGAAAAGGTCCCATTGATCTCATCATCAAAACATATGATGATGCTAAGGCTTTAGAAGCCTTGAAGTGTTCAGATTGGCTATGGCAGTCTGAAAAAGGCTATTTGTATAAGGGTTCCAATAGAGCTTCCGGGATTGAACGCATCATGTGGTTTTGTCCGTCCTGCTCAGGTTTTCGAACCATCAAAGGCAAAGGAAATGAAGTTTATTGCACCCGCTGTGGTTTTTCAGCCTTTGTTGGTGAATCCGGTCATATCGGCGATTTAACGGCCAGTGCCTTGTTGAAATCACAAAAAGAGCAGCTGGTTCACTGGTTGCAAGCCAATCAAAAACCCCTTGTTTTTGAAAAGGCATCTATCAAAATCTGGGGGAAGGAACGAAAAATAAGGCTAAAAAAAGAAAAAGGGACACTGGTGATAACCACGGAACGTCTCAGTCTCAACGAAAACACCTTTGAATTGAATCAAATCAAAGGACTCAACACCTTTGTTTCAACGATTCTTGAATTCCTTTATGGAGACAAATTGATACGCATAAGAACGGCTGACGATGCTTTATTACTATTCAACGTTCTTAAATTGATGGGGGTGATCTGATGTATTGGCAAGAGATTGACGATGTGATCTACATCTTGATTCTATTTGGATTAGCCGTTCTGATCAAACGACTCATCCCGGTATTCAGGCGCTATTTAATTCCCAATTCCATTATCGCCGGCTTTTTTGGCTTGATCGTCGGACCGAATTTATTGAATTGGCTGCCGTTGGATCCGGACACTTTGGGGGGTATTATCTATCATTTAATGGCCATCGGCTTTATCAGCTTGAGTTTGAGGAATCCCGATAAACAGAAAAAAGACTGGAATTCCATGAACGCAGGTCTAATCATCGTCAGTACCTACCTCGTGCAAGGAATATTCGGATTCGCCGCTTCATTTCTTTGGAGCCTTGCAGATAAACGGGTATTCCCGGTCATGGGTTTAATTCTGCCTCTGGGATTTGGGCAGGGACCCGGCCAGGCCTTTTCTATCGGCAATCAATGGGAACAGATGGGAATGGCAAACGGCGGTGCCATCGGTTTGGCCATAGCCGCTGCCGGATTTGGATGGGCAACGGTTGGCGGTATCATCATCCTGAATATCTTGCTGAAAAACAAGCGCAAAAAATACGAAGAAATAACAATCGAAGACAAAAAAGCCATCACCGTTCAGGATTATGAATTCTCCGATATGGACGGGCTAACCATTCAATTCGTGTTTATTGGAATCGTTTACGCATCCGTTTATTTGCTCTTGGGTGGCGTAAATATCCTACTGGCTAAATTGGGAACGTTTGGAGAGAGTTTAGGAACAGTGCTGTGGGGATTCCATTTTGTCTTTGGCGCTATCCTTGCCATCATTTTAAGAAGAGTATACAACAAAGCGCATGAAAAGGGTATCGCAAAAGAAAAGTACTTGAACAATTTCCTGCTGCAACGCATTGCAGGCTTCGTATTTGATTTCATGGTAGCCGCTTCCATCAGTGCAGTCACCTTTGAACGAATCGCCGATTCTTTTTGGCCTATCTTTGTCATCACCTTTACCGGCGGCATATTAACCTTCGTCTACGTTTCATTCATTGTCCGCAAAACGATGAATGAAAATCGCCTGGCCAATACCATTGCCTTTTTCGGCCACTTAACCGGAACAATTTCAACGGGAATGGCTTTGCTGAGAGAAGTCGACCCATTGATGAAAAGCGGGGCACCGGAAAACATGATCTTTGGAAGCGGGGTTGCCATCTTTTTCGGATTCCCTCTCATGGCCCTTTTGAGCCTTCCGCCCATCGGCTTGAAAGAGGGCAATCCTCTGATGTATCTGTACACATTCGTTGGATTAGTCGTTTATGCAGCACTTGTGTTCACTTACTGGTATTTTCTTGCGAGGAAAAGAAGAAAAAAGGCTTAAACCCAAGCCCTATACCCTTTGTCAACAAAAGATGACGATATTCACGGTTGCAGGCGAAGGATGTACAACTTGGACAAAAAAGTGATATAATAATGTATTCATAAGAAGGCGGATAACGCATGAGAATAGATGCATCGCAGATGGTTGGCAGAACGTACTTTCAAAACAATCCTATACCGCAGGCTCAAGGGCAGGTTCATTCGATCAAACAGGAACCTAAGTCTTTGCAACCGGTAGAGTCTGTTGGTGCCGAAAAACCAAGAACCATCGATGAATTGATCGAATATGCAAAATCGCATGATTTAAAAGGAGCCAATTCCACAGACCCCCTGGTCAAATACGCCAAAAAGATCGGCGTCGTCGAATGCAGCACCTGCGCCAATCGTAAATACCAGGATG
>DAOTHY010000172.1:0-2932 GCA_035447925.1 Thermotogota bacterium | reverse complement strand
AAAGCAGATTAAAAACACAACTCTTCGGACACCTGAAAAACAATCTCCTCAGAAATCAAGGAAACCTTTGCGGCAAACCCCTGAATCAAACAGTTCGAACAAAGGGTATTAATCACCCTGGGAACCCCTCTGCTGCGTTGGTAGATGGCATTTAAAGCAGCTTCATCAAATAAAGGAATATTGGCACCGGCCAGCGACAAATGGTGGGATACATAAGCCTTAAATTCTGTTTCATCAAAGGGTTCGATCTCATAACGAATCACAACCCTCTGGGACAAGGGACGATTTTGATTCAACTTTAACTTATCCAAAAAATAATCCAATCCGGATAAGATGAGAACAAAGGGATTTTTGGAATCCATTTCAAAATTAAACAGAATCGTCAACTCCCCCAGAAACTTAGGTGTGGCCAATTGCATTTCATCCAGAATGAAAATCGGGGTGATCCGAGCGTCTTTAAAAGATTTGTAAATCGCCTGCTGAATCTGGTGAAATAAGTCGACCTTTCGAAACTGTGGGATTTCTCCAAGACCACTAGCGATACCCCGGTAAAAATCCATGACCGTTCCGGTGGAAAGGGGAAAATAAACGACCTTGTACAACGAGGGATTCAGTTGTGAAACAAAGGCCCTTAAATAAGTCGTTTTTCCAATCCCAGACTCACCGGTAATCACCCCTATCCCCCGAATCTGTTGTAAATACTTCAATCTTGACAGGGTCTCTTTGTGTGATTGTGACGCATATAAATGACGGGCCGGCAAGTCTTTCGAAAAAGGGGACTGTTTGAGCGAATAAAAGGCCTTATACATGCTCATCACCCAATATCCGGCTGAAAGACAGTGATTGTTTCCCTTTTTCTTTCCCTTTGCGTTTCATCCGAGCATTATCCGCTTGAGAACAAAGTGGGGCACGTTGAATCTCACGACCTTGTTCGTAGACAAACACCTGTTCCGGCTGGTCAGGGTCAAAACGAATCTCTATCTTTTGGCCAATCAAAATGGGGTTTACTTCATACAGGCGTGAATCAATACTCACAGTAGCATCATGCTTAACCTTTCTGAATACCCGTTTCATAAACACCCGTTCTAACAATGCCGGGTCTTGTAAATGTCGAATCCTATCGATTTGAGACATAAACTTATCCAGCGGACTCATCCCCAAAGCACTGTGAATCTTCCGATGATAATCCGTTTCAAGCCAGGCAAAAAAACGTTGATTCAACACATCTACATTCTGGATCTTGTTCAATTCCAGATCCAGTAGGGGAAGAAACCGACTGCGAACCGTTCGGAAAAAGCGTTCAATTTTGCCCTTGCTTGAACCGTCTCGAACCGGGGTGTGGGCTAAAGAGATACCCAGATTGGCGCAGGCAAATGCAATGATTTCGTTACGATAAACCCGTCCATTGTCCACATACACAATTCTGGGAAGGCCCCTTCTTAAAATCGCTTCCTTCAAAACGGTTGCCACCGAGCCCGTGGTCTCTTGTGTCAAAAAACACCCATGTGTTATAATACGAGAGCAATCGTCAATGAACGCAAGGAGATAAGTCCTTGTTTTCCGTCCTCTAGTATTGAGATAGGGTCCGTACATCGTATCTCCTTGCCAGAGGACATTGATTTTATCATAGGCAAATCGCTTTCTATCCCCTTCTTTTCTCTGAGTTGTCCCCACTAACGCATGTTGTTTTAAATATCGGTAAACGGTTGAATAGGAAATCTCGGGAGGGGAAATCTTACCCTTTAGGCACAATTGATCATAAAACAAGCGACAACTTCTGTCTGGATGCAATTGCCGTTCTTCCAACAGCGTCTGCTCAATCTCACCGGTAATACTCCGGCTTTTGTGTTTATCCGAACGAATAGCCGGCTTGAGCCCTTCGAACCCAAACTTCCGATAACGATGAAGCCAATCGGCCATCGTCTTGGGACTGTAATCCTTTTCACCAAAGACGGGAACTGGTTGCTTTTGAGCGCTCACTTGAGCAAAATAAGCCGAAGCATTTGTTTCTTGTCCCGTTAAAACGGGGGAGATAATGGAAAATCTGAACAGGGCGATCTGTTCTCTTTCTTTTTCTGTCATCACAACACACTCCTTTTTGATTGTCGTTTGATTGGAAAGAGAGTCCGGGGGGCTCTCGACTCCAGATTCAAGCAATGAAAAGAAGGCGTTTGACCGGTCAACGTTTCTTTGTTCTATTGTAAAGCAAAACAGTTTTTCTTTCAATGACAAGGTGTGTGTAGAACAAAAAAAAGAAAAAAAACAGCCATTGGCCTATTGTTTTTCTGATTCATCTTGACATAAAACTACACCCGTAGCTCATAAAATAGTCTTTTGAGAAAACAAAGGGATTGATCTTTTCGATTTGTTTCAAACAATTGAGAAAGATGCCCTGATCTTGAAGAGGGATATCTGCAGGGGGAAGGTGTTCACGTAAGAACATGATGACACCACCGATATTCTTTTTAAAGCGTTTCAAATGAAAGAAGAGATTGCGCATATCCAAGAGAATCGGTTTGTGTTCAAGATAACGGAGTAAGCGGATCACAATGACGGTGAGTAAATATTGCATGCGGGGCAATAAAAATGAGGGCAACACTGACAGGCTTCTTTGGCAATGCCGGCAACGGTATCTGCGGATAAAGATCCGATAGGTCTTTGAAAAAGAGATCATATACCGCTGATAATAGCCGTTTTTCAATAGTCGGTCCTTACAGTAAGCACATTGTTCTATTTCCGGATAGGCGTTGTTTTTTCCTCTTCGATGGTAAGCCAAGTAATTGATTCCGAAATCATGGATAATTTGCATCTTGTTTCCTCCGTTTTAATTTGATTTTTTTCTATCAAATTATACCGGCTTTTTTCTTTTCGGCTTCTATTTTATTTTGATTATTTTTCTTTGTTTTTATACCTTTTATTTTGACTCTTTACA
>DAOTHY010000171.1:0-2972 GCA_035447925.1 Thermotogota bacterium | reverse complement strand
GGATTGTTTTTTCCAAGAATCACCGCTACTAAAGCGATCCATCCCCTGCCGTTTGTCATATTGGCCACAAAGGATTCTAGGGGTAGCGAAAGGGCCGCACCGGAGAGAGCACAAAAGGTTCCTGAAAGAATATAAGCACCATAACTATATTTTTTAACGTTGATACCGGCACTTTCAGCTGTTTTGTGATTGAATCCAATTGTTTTGAGCCTCAGCCCGAAAAAGGTCTTTTCAAGTAGGACATAAATGACTATCACAAAGATAAAGGAAAGATAATCAAAGACATTTTGATGAGAAAAAAGGATTCCAAATACAGGAATATTAGAAAGTACCGGAATGTCAAAAGGCCGAATACTCGTTGGAAAGGAAAAGTAAACCGTTCCTTTAGTCTGTAAAAAGGCTGAGGAAAGAAACGTGGTTATTCCTGCAGCAAACAGATTCATCGCCAAGCCCAGCACAAAGATATTGGCTTTAAACCGCGAATGAAGAAAGTAGATAAAAGCTCCAAGTATTCCACCAATTACAATACCAAATGATAAGCCGACCATTACACTGCCAAACAATTGTGAAAAATATGGAATCAGAAAGGCTGATATCAGCATGAGCCCTTCCAGCCCGATATTGATTTTACCGGCTATCGAGCTAAATAACCCTCCAAGGGCGGCAAAGAATATGATGGTTGATGAGCTGATGGTTTCGTGAAAAAGAGCTTCCATTTCTTTTCCTCTCTTTAATCAAGTTGTTTGATGATCACCGGATTTCTTCCAAAAACTTACCGTTACGAGAAAAAAGATACTCGCTTGAATGATTTTGGATATTTCGGGCGTCAAATCCGAAAAAATAGCTGACGTTGATGCAGCAGATTCCAAAAAGGCAAATAAAAAGGCAGCCGGAATGATCCATATGGGATTGTTCCTGGCATTGGGTGTATTTTGATTGGATGCAATCAAGGCAACGGCAATGCCAGTCCATCCGTAACCAAAAGAGAACCCACGGATCATTTTAGTGTGAACACCCAAAATATCGATGATTCCTCCCATGCCGGCAACAGCACCACTTAGGAAAAAGGCTTTGTGAACGACCTTTGATCCCTTTATACCCATGTATTCGGAAAATCTGGAATTTTGCCCATATATCGTCATTTTTAAACCAAAGACGCTTTTTCTTAAAATGAAGTAAAAGATGATTAAAAACGCTATACCCCAGAAAAAACCCGAATTGAAATTTGAAGGCGGCAAAATCTTCGACAGCATCAACCCGTTATCGATTGTTTTTGTTGCAATCAGACCGGCTTGCAGATCTAACATCGGGCCTTCCAAAAAGAAATCGGTGACATGGATCAAACTGTAACCGATCAACAATGATGAAATCAACTCGTTGACGGCATATTTACTTTTCAAAAAAGCCGAAATCAATGCAAAAGAGCCACCGGTAACAGCTGAAACGAAAATGATCAACGGAATGGCCAGCATCCGATTGACCTCTCCCAATTGCAACGCCAACCAGGTCCCCACAAGAGCTGAAAAATAGCATTGTCCCTCTATCCCAAGGTTAAACTCATTCGCTTGAAAAGATATCGAAGCAGCCAACCCCGTAAAGATAAATGGGATCATCAAAGTCAATAAATTTCCAAAAAAATAGCGGTTTGAAAAGGGAACCGTTAAGAATGAATGAATAGCTTGAACAGGTGATGAACTGGTCAGCCAAATCACAACCAACCCCGCTGTAAATGAGATTGCCAAAATGATGAGCCTTTGGGCCAACAGTTCTCTACGCCTCATATTTATTTCCTTTTCGCACATACCGTTCATCGTGCGGCTGAAAAAAACCGGCCAGATTTTCATTGATCAGCCGTTTATCAAAAGAGCCTTTTCGGGCATGATGCACAAACGCCCCTTCGTAAATCACATAGATTTCATCACAGACCTCTATCAACTCATCTACATTCGAGGAGGCAATCAGAAGGGATGAACCGGATTGTTTCAGGTCGTTGAGAATTCTGTAAGTGAACATGATAGCTGCTGAGTCAAGCCCCCTGGTTGGCTCGTGGATGAATAATAGATTTGGTGTGTTATGCGTTTCTCTTGCAATGACGGCCTTTTGAATGTTGCCTCCCGATAACATGCCAATGGGAATGGCCACCGAATCCGTATCAATGTCATAATCGAGAACCAGTTCTTTGGCCTTTTGTTCCACACTTCTCTCATTCATCATTTGCCATTTGGTAAATGGTTTTCCCTCCAGTCGATTGGCAATCAAATTGTACATTAATGGAATCGACAATGCACTTGCATGAAATAATCGATCCTCCGGTATATACGCCATCCTCTGCTTTCTTTTTTCAGAAACACTCCAGTGTCTGATGTCTTGTCCCTTATAAAATACTTCCCCGTTATAATCGGCTTTTGCCGAAAAGATGGTTTCAAACAGCTGCAATTGCCCGTGACCCGCAAAACCAGCAATACCGGTAATATGGCCGGAATACAATTCAAAACTCAATCCTTTCAGCAATTGCCTTTCAGAAAGATTATAAGATAGATTTTTGACTTCCAATATTTTTTCTTTGAGCCCTTTAAAGGGAATGTTTTTGAAATGGGAATAATCTCCACCTAACATTTCCCTCAGAATAATTCCTTTGTCAAAAGAGCCTTTTTTTTGGTAGCAGCTGTTTTTCCCCTTTCGAAATACCGTAATCTCATCACACAACTCCAGCACCTCGTTGAGATTGTGACTGATGAAGACAATAGCCTTGCCCTGTACTTTCAATCTTTTCAGCACGTCAAACAGCGCCTCTTTTTCATATTCACTTAAAACTGTCGTCGGCTCATCCAAGATTAATACGTCAACATTCAAGAAAAGGATTCTTAGAATCTCAACCAATTGTTTTTCACCCACAGAAAGGGTGTTGACTTTTACGACCGGATCCAATTTAAACCCGTAAGTATTGATCAGTTGTGTAATCTTTTGCAACC
>DAOTHY010000170.1:0-2993 GCA_035447925.1 Thermotogota bacterium | reverse complement strand
ATGTCCAATTGTTCTAAACTTGCATCTGAAACATCAAAACCGGTATCTTTCCACAAAATTCCCCATAATTTCCATTCAGAATCAACTTGGGCAATACCAATCAGATCGTTATACTCTGTCAATGATCCATCTTTTCCTTTGATCAAATAAAGTATTTTGAGAATCATCCTCTTGTCATTGTCCACATCAAATCCCTCAACGGTATAAAATCTGATAGATTCATTTTCAACACTTTCAAGGGAACCGTTGCTTCTCAGGGCTTCCAGATAATCCACAACCACATCATATTGAAAGGAGTCTGAGACGATGAGATTCTGATAATCATCACCTGCATTTAAAATCTCAAACAGATTTTCTATAAAAGCATTATATTCGGCTCTGTCTCCACCATGCGTCCAGAATTGTTCTTTACAAACCTCTCTTGTGAAATCATGAACATATACATTTTGTAACCCAAAAATAATTCCTGAAAACATAATCAAACAAGACATCATGCCAATCAAGGTCTTCTTTTTCATTCTCTTCCTCCCGTCTATTGTTGGATTTTGCCTGTGAAAATAGAATCAGTTAAGCGTTCCTTTGACTATTTTCTGTTGTATCTTGATTCTGAACTGTATTCTGTGATGGTTCCCAGCGATTGGATATAATCTACAATGACTTTATCAAGGACAAATCCTGTATCGTAAACATTTTCTCCCTTTGTTTTGAAAACTTCATATCCATCTCCACCAAGAGCCAAATAATCATTTGTTGCAATTCTGTATACTCTCTCATTCTCCAACACTTCACCATTTACCATCACATCTTTAACTTCACCGTTTTCATACGTAAATGTAAGACCGGAAAGTTGTGGGTAAGCCCCTTTGCCAGGTTGAATTGAAACTACATAATCAATTATTTCTATGATCTCTTTTCCATAGAGTTGCAATACACAAATTGTATTTCCGAATGGAAGGACCTTAAGAACATCTCTATATGTGATATCTCCAACATTAATTGAAGCCCTGATTCCTCCAGCATTCAAGATAGCTATTTCTGAATTCGTTTTCCACGCCATGGCATCAGTGATGAGATTCCCAAGATTTGTCCCTTTTGTTCTTAAACTTTCAACTGCGCCATCAAGTGTAATTTCTGTTTTTCCAACCAATGTGTTGAGCTTCTCGCCACCAAGTTTTAAGAAATAATCCATAACTGCGAGTATCTTTGGATCTTGAATGACCTCTTCACCTTCAGAATCCTTTCCAAGATGATTTTTCAAATTAACGGGGATTAAGTCCCATTCATAATCAACCATTTCACCATCAACAATTGTAAAGTCAAGTCTTCCAACGTACTTGTTCCATTCGCCTGCCTGAACAATGACGGTATCGTTTAATAGGACTGGTTTTTCAAACAAACTATGTGAATGCCCGTCAACGATTACATCAAGTCCATCTACGCCAAGTGCAAGTTCATCTGAAGTTGTTTTTGTCTCATCATCGGCTAATTGGAATCCTAAATGCGTTAATGCTACGATTATGTCCGCTTTTTCTTTCATTTCAGGCATAAATTTCTTTGTCGTTTCAATTGCATCTTCAAAATGCCAGTCATCAAGATAAATCGGTTCATGGATTGCAGTTTCTTCAGTTGTTAAGCCGATAACGGCAACTTTGAGACCGGTTTCGTATTCGAAAACGACGTATGGCAATACGACATTGCTGCCATTTTCATCAACTGTGTTTGCACTTAAAACGGGACAATCAAGCAGAGCTATCTGTGTGCTTAGGATTTCTCTTTCAAAATCAAACTCATGGTTTCCAAGGGTAACTGCATCAAAGCCGATCATGTTCATGGCAATAATATCGGGAACGGCGTCAAGCTGATCGGATTCGGGAACACCGGTGTTATAGTCTCCGGCATGAAGCACAAGGACGTCTCCGCCACATACGGCAACCTCTTCTCTTATTGAATCAATAATTGATGAAACCGCAGCAAATCCACCGATATCTGGATTGTTGAATTCACTGTACTGCCAGGCATGACCATGAGTGTCATTAACATGAATGATGGTTAGATACTGAGTCACTGGGAACATTGAAATGCTGATTATTAATAGTAATATAAAAAGAAGCAGTTTTTTCATTTTGATTCCCCCTTATTTTATATATTCCGTTAATTGTAGCATGATTTTCTCGGTAAAAATTGATTGTAAAAATAGTTAAGAAGACAGATATCACACTCTTTAGCGTGGTGGCAATTTTGCATTACTGAAAACCCCAAGGTGATATTCAAAACCTGTAGCCCACTCCGTACTTTCACAAAAGTTTTACACGATTCTACACAATCTCTCTCTTGACGTGGAGCTTGATACAGATTCTATACTGTTATTGAACATCAGGAAGGAAACGAACAAATCCACAAGGAGGGATTACTATGAAAAAGATAAAACGATTATTCAACCAGAAACTTAGAGAAGAATTATTAGAGAGAAACAAAGATTATTTCTTTGACGCAGTCAGCAGATAAGGAAAACACTATATAAATTCTCACCGGCCTTCGGGCCGGTTTTGTTTTTTAATGCTAAAACTGCCATATAATCCTTCATGTCAGACTCACTTCTAACAAGACTTTCAAGAGCAACAACTTTACCCTAATTCTATCTCTTTGTCTCTTCACCTTAATTTCGATGAAACTGAAAATACCCAATATTTTTAAATTTCTTCGTAGCGGGGACAGGTCTGGAAATTGGAACTTAACTCAACCAAAGCATGAAGTTTTTCCTAAAGGGAAAATACTTAAAGCACATTCTTTGAATGGGCACTCAACCTGATTTCTTTGAGCCAGTATCCCCAGCCCTGTCCCCCGGATAGGATATTATATTTGTAACTCTTCAGTCTTTTTGCAAACACCTCCGTCCCTATTGCTTTTTTTGTCCCCCGGGAAGAGTATAGAAATTATTTCACTTTTTAAACAAGCTCCCCAATCCTATCCAACTGGACTCTAATGGAATTTTC
>DAOTHY010000169.1:0-3010 GCA_035447925.1 Thermotogota bacterium | reverse complement strand
CCTTAGCTTGGTTGATAATATCTCTGATCTCATCCAGAGTCAAATCATCCTGCTGAGTATACTCTCCGGCATAACATCCTCGACATCTCAGGTTACACCGCATAGTGGGGCTGATGAGAATGGTGTAGGGGGCAACAATGCCCTCCTTTTCCTGTAGCTGATTGTTGGTTTGCATCCACTTGAGACTGACATTGACAAACATGTTTCTCATGAAGGTCTTAACTTGTTCCACGTCTCTGGACAATAATTCAATAAACCACTGCTTACTTCCGGGATTGGCGTTGGTCCATGTCAAAAATGCTTCGAATTGATTGTTGCCGGACGGAAACATCTTATCCAATTTCTCAAGGGTACTAACGAGTTTATCGTAATTTTTTTCGGGATTTTTGTGAACAAAACCGATTGCCTGATCAAGAAGCTGTCCGATAACCGCTCCCTGTGCTTTTTGTTTCAATGTTTGTTTGATAGCCATGATTTCTCCTCCATTTTAATCTGTACTCTCTCAGAATAGATTTTACCATTTAGTAAAAAAAAGTCAAGGGGAATAATTTGACCGTTTGGTAAAATTTTCTCACGCTTGACGTTTTTATTTGCAAATTATTATTTACGATACCTTAATGCCTGTGCTTTCTGCAACTTCTGTCAACAGTTTCCTTTCCTTTCTGGAAAGCTTTTTGGGCAATTCAACGTTCACAGTAACAAAATGATCGCCTCTCAGACCTGTTCTCAAATCAGGAACGCCTTTGCCTTTGATTCTGATCTGTTCTCCGGGCTGTATGCCCCCTTTTATTTTATACTGCATCGGCCCTTCAACGGTGTTAATTTCGATATCCGCTCCCAAAATCGCCTGTAAATAATCCACACTCACTTTGGAATAGATGTTTTTTCCTTGACGAACTAAATCTTGCGGGGTAATAATAGAAACGATCACATACAAATCCCCTGCCAGACCTTGTCCACTTCCGGCGTTGCCAGCCCCAGCCACTCTTAATTTTAAACCATCGGTGGCTCCTGCAGGTATTTTAATCTTGATCTTCTTTTTCTCTTGATATCTGCCGGCCCCATTACACTGGGGACATTTTTGATCGATGATCCTTCCCCTTCCACCACATCGTGGACAAGTGGTGGTTGTTTGTATGTTCCCGAAAAAAGTATGAGATTCCTGAACCACTGCACCACGCCCGCCACATTCCGGACAAGTTTTGAAAGAAGTGCCGTCCTTTGCTCCGGTACCTTTACATGCATCACATTGATGGTAACGCTCGTATTCGATTTCCTTTTCCACACCTAAAATCGTATCACTCAGGTTGATCTGAACATTGACGCCAATATCCTGACCCCTTTGTCCCCTGGAGGCTTGCGAGGCTTGTTGTCCTCTTGATGACCTTGATCCGCCAAAAAACATATCAAAAATATCTTCAAAGCCTCCAAATCCTCCACCTGAACCACCGAAGAAATCGTCGAACGGAGATCCTCCGGCACCCCTTTGAGCTGATCGGTACTGTGGCGGCACTTGATCTCCAACAAACCCATATCGGTCATACATCGCTCTTTTTTCTGTATCCGACAACACCTCGTAAGCCTCACTAATTTCCTTGAACTTGACTTCCGCATCCTTTTTGTTTTCCTTGTGAAGATCAGGATGCCATTTTTTAATCAGCTTTCTGTATGCCTTTTTTATATCATCCTGAGTAGCTTCTTTCGAAACCCCCAATATCTCATAGTAATCCTTTTTCGCCATAATTCACCTACCTTCATCAGAACCGGTTTTTATCTGATGGCATTCTTTTATTCTTCTTCTTTGTGTTCATCGTCTTGATCCTCAGTTTGCTTGACGGTCACTTTCACTCTAGCGGGTTTCAGCACGGTTTTTTTATATTTATAACCTCTTTCAACAATCTCTATGACCGTATGTTCCTCATGAGAATGATCCGTCACCTGTTCGGCAATCTCTTGCTCAAAAGGATCGTATTGCATCCCTGGCGTCACTCGGATTTCCTCCAATCCGTCATTTTGCAATGTCATCAAAAAAGATTGATGAATCATTTGAACCCCTTTGATAATCATTGATGTTTCTTTGGATGGATTTTCCACATTCATGAATTGTAAAGCCCGCTCGAAATTGGTTAGTACGGGGATCATCTTATCAAGAAAATCAATCGCGGCATTCTCATAAATCCGTTGCTTGTCTTTTTGAACAATCTGTTTGTAATGCTCAAAATCCGCCTTTAATTTATAGGCATATTGTTCAATTTCTTTGAGCCTCTTTATTTCATTGATTAGGAAATTCATCTCTTCCTGAAGGTTTTGCACCTTTTCAATAGCCGTTTTCAAGTCAATTCCCCCTGTATTTATTCGTTTAATGTCATCAATCTGGACAGGTACTCCGTTATACGATTACTGGCAAAACGGATGCCTTTTAGGTTTTGAAGATAGTCGGTTGCCTTGGAGGTCATCACAATCATTCGACCCAGCTTTTGCTCCCCGCCGGAATAATCATTCAGAAAAACAGCAAACGCTTCCAATTCCTGTCTTTTCGTTTCACTGCCAATATTGACGTTTTCGTGTCTTTCAAGCTCCAAAGACGAAAACAACCCCATCAGTCTCTCATCACTTTCCGTAAAGACCAGACAGCTTTTCAGATCGGATTGAGATAATGTTTCGTCCCGAACCAATAATTCCAACCCGTATTTTTGGAATCTGTTTTTGTAATTTCTGCTGACCATTTGATTTAAAAATGTAAAGACATGGTCGTACTCGGGATTATACCAGGAATAATCAGGTAAATCCATTTGCTCCAGTAATTCTTTTAATTCCCTCAAGCTTAATCCCTGCAATTTATTGGAGAGAAACTGCTCAAACTCTTTGACGGGGAATTTTTCCGCCATGGGAACAATAAACGTTTCTGATAGTCCCATATTGGTGATAACAACCACAACCCAGTAATTGAGAAACACATTGGTTAAAGAGATCCGACTAATACGAAGCCTCTCAATAAAAGGTTTTTCTA
>DAOTHY010000168.1:0-3012 GCA_035447925.1 Thermotogota bacterium | reverse complement strand
GAAACTCCTAAGGAATTTTAGAATAAAATTCCAATAGATCTGCTTTATTTCATGGCCAAAGAAAATGTCAGTGTGGAGCAAGTCTGTGATGGCATCGACACCCTCAAACGCAAGCATCACCGTGAGATCACGGCCGACAAGATCCAATTGATCTGTTTGAGAAAAGAAAATCAAGCAAAAGGGACGGTTCTTTTTGCTGAGGAAATTCCCAGAAATAACCACTAATTGGGGCTTGCTGAATAACTCAGAGCCCTCACAAATAAAGAATTACAGCTTTATTTGTCTGTTGTTTATGTTATCCTAAAACTGAGCCACGAAATCACTCGAAAAGTGACCCACTAAGAAGAAAATGACTATAATACCTCCATGACAAAAAGTGGAGGGGAACGAGGATGATCACGTTGGTTCAAAAACAAAAAATAATCATTGACAGTATTCAAAGAGGAAAATCACAACGAACCATAGCAAAAGAATTGGGAATCAGCCGAAACACCGTCAGAAAATATCTGAAAGCATACAGACAAGCCCTAAAAAAGCTCCAAACAAAAGATACAAAGGTCATTGACAAAGAAGAAATCATCGAAGAAATTGTTCAAAAACCGGTGTACAAACGAAACAACCCGTATAAACCCAAGATGATACCGGCCATTGAACAACGCATCGATCAACAATTGGACCTTAATAACAAACGGAAAGAACAGGGCATATACAAACAACTGTTGAGCATCAAAGAAATCCATGAAGAACTCACAGAAGCCGGTTATGATATCGGCTACACCAGTGTCCGCAATTATATCCGAAACAAAGAAACGCCAGCCAAAGAAGCCTTTATCCGACAACAGTATGCCCCAGCAGAAGCGGTAGAATTTGATTGGGGAGAAATCAAACTGTTTTTGAATGGCGCCCTGCGAAAGATACAAGTGGCGGTTTTTGTAAGTGCTTACAGCCATGACATCTATGCCGTTCTCTTTTACAGACAAAACACCGAAAGCTTCCTCCAGGCCCATGCGGATTATCTGGATTATCTGGGAGGCTCTCCGAAACAAATGGTCTATGACAACATGCGGGTGGCCGTCAAAAGACTGGCCGGCAATGAAAAAGAACCCACCGAGGCTCTATTGAAACTCGCCACCTATTACAGCTTTGATTTCAGATTCTGCAACATCCGCAAGGGCAATGAAAAAGGCCATGTCGAAAATGGCGTGAAAGTGATTGAAACAAAAGTATTTTCACGCAAGCTTGAATTTGAAACCCTGGGCGAGGCACAAGCCTTTCTCAACCAAAGACTGACGGTGATTAATCGAGATAAACAAGAAAAACGAACAGAAGATCGAGCCGCTGTAAGACATCCCAGACCGAAAATGGAATTGGGCATCCTGCAAACCCGGAAAGTGGATAAATATGCCACCGTCAGTATTGACACCAACCATTATAGCGTTCCGGACCACTACGCACAAAAGGCGGTAAACGTCAAACTGTATCCGAAAAAGATCATCATTTACGACATCAAAACCAACAAAAAGGTAGGCAGACACGAAAGGATTGACCAAAAAGGCGCATGGCAGATGGAGATCACCCATTATCTGAAAACCCTAAAAAGAAAGCCTGGCGCTATTGCCAATTCGGTGGCATTAGACCAGGCACAACAACAAATTAAAACCATCTACAAAGATTATTTTACCAGAAAACCCAAAGAATCCTGGAGTTTCAAAGAAACTCCTAAGGAATTTTAGAATAAAATTCCAATAGATCTGCTTTATTTCATGGACAAAGAAAACGTCAGTGTGGAACAAGTATGTGATGGCATCGACATTCTCAAACGCAAGCATCATCGTGAGATCACGGCCGACAAGATCCAATTGATCTGTTTGAGAAAAGAATACACGGTTACGAAAGAAAGTTCGATTGAAGAACTCTCCAGACAAAACCTAAAAGCCTTTAGTGAGATGTTCTCATGAAGATCACGGAACAGATTGAAGCCATGACTAAGCAATTGCGATTACCCCATATACGCAGACACTTTGAGGAAATAACCCAAAACGCCATTGAAGAGAACACCCATTATCTGGATTACTTGAAAGAACTCTTTGAGCTCGAATGTGAAAGCCGGGAAGAAGATGCCAAACTCAGACGGATCCGGCGGGCCGGATTTCCACAGAAGAAATATTTGGAAGATCTGAAAGAAGACTATCTCCCCGATGACGCCCGCAAAAAGTTAAGGATGATGAAGACGCTTGAGTTCATAAGAGAGGGGCAAAACATCATCCTTTCAGGAACGCCTGGGACGGGCAAATCACATATTTGCATTGGCCTGGGAATAAAGGCCTGTATGGAAGGCTATAGTGTGCTCTTTACCTCCGTCCCATCCCTGTTGACTCAATTGAGAGAATCCCGATCGGAACGGATGCTTCGAGCGTTTCAGAACAAATTCGAGAAATACGATTTGGTCATCTGTGATGAGTTAGGCTATATCTCTTTTGACAAGGAAGGGGCAGAGTTGTTATTCACCAACCTATCGCTGAGAACGGAAAAGAAATCCATTATCATTACCACGAACTTGTCATTTGACCGTTGGGAGGAAATCTTTACCGATCCGGTCTTAACAGCGGCTATGGTGGATAGATTAACGCATAAGGCGTTGTTGATTAACATGACGGGTAACAGTTACCGGATGAAAGAAACGAAGGAAATGATTGCAAGTTTTAGTGCTTAATTTTTTTTCAGCAAGTGGCTCAATTTTCGAGTGCGATGTGGCTCAGTTTTCAGGTTCTTTCCAATTTGAGTAGAAACCGGGATCAAAATTCCCCTGTGTGGTGCTGAAATCCTTGTTTTCAATAATTTTAAACCCCGATTTTTTGTATGGCACATCAAACACTCTCTATGGGCGGAGTCCATGGCATTTTTCTCGCTTATTTCTATCATTATTGGAAAGAGCCAGTTTTCACTTGACAAAAGCAGTCTGTCTAAGTGCAAGGTTTTTTTAATGTTATTCATTCTCATTTTGCATCTTTT
>DAOTHY010000167.1:0-3055 GCA_035447925.1 Thermotogota bacterium | reverse complement strand
TCACTTTTTAAACAAGCTCCCCAATCCTATCCAACTGGACTCTAATGGAATTTTCACCATACTCAAAGTTTTGATTTAGATCAAGAGTTCTTATCCAAAAGTGATGCCCGTTGATGACAAAATCATCATCCGGTGTGACCTCCTCATCCGTTTTGGCATAAAGAAGCATGCCGTCCACTTGATGGGGGCTGTTTGCCGCTTCATTTACAACATAGGTGAAAATCTGATAGAGATTATTCGAGTGATACGTCTTTTTACCATAATGCTCTGATAGCACCTTCCTGTAAAACTTCGTGTCAATGATTAATGTGTGAGCTGATCTTTGGGTATAGATATCCGACAGCATTCGAGGTAATCGGACCGGTTCAATTTCTTCCATATCCCATTTGATCTGCTTTGAACAGGCGTTGATCTCGGGATGTTCCATCCTGAAGTAGTTTAAAACAAACTTTTCGAACAAATTGTGAAAAGATTGATCCAAAAGGAATGCGGGCAACTTCAACTCTCCCTTTTCCTCTGACAAGACAAGGTTCTGAGCAATCAGCTTACAGATGTTGATGAGCAACTCGTATTCCTTTTCCCGTCTTCCGAAAGTCAGCCGATTCCAGGGAATGGCGTTGATCTCTATTGTTTCGACCTGATGGAAAAAAGAAAGGTTTTGCTTCAGTCTTTCCCGGTTTTCAATACGGACTTTCTTCTCTCGGAACAACAATTCCCCAAAACTCTTTAATATCTGATTGAGTAAGGTGTTTTCTTCATATTCATCAAATTCACAGGCAATATTCCTGGATCTTCTCAGTTTGAGAGAAATGCTGCTCTCAATAAGCACTTTACCTCGTAAGGCTGCTAAGGCATTTGAGTGCGTTACATAATCTCTCACCAGGCCTCTTCTGATCTGCCGATTGATCCCCTGACACAGAATGCTTGCCAAAAGATCCCAAATATTTTCAAACTCCTCTCCTGCAACTTCTTCATACTCCTGTTGACTCATGGGTGAAAAAGCGTAACTAAGCATATAATAGATGTTTTTGATCAGCTGATGTTGTCTTTTAATAGCCATTTAATCTTCCAGGGCTTTTTTTAGCTTTTGAACTTCTTCGGCTGCTTTATCCCCTTGATCAAACCAGTATTCATACAGCAAAGGCTCAATTTCGCACTCGATAATCATTTCCAACTCGTTTTTATCATAGCCGTTTTTCATTTTTACAGGATCCAGATTACAGAAAAAACTATGCCCGATCTGATAATCCTTACCTAAGGTTTTATCCTCTTTGATGACCTCCACATTGAGTCGGTCAACCGCTTCAATCAATTTGTTAAAACGCTCTGATTCAAATTTCTGCAGATAGCCTTTAAAACTCTGCGTTTTATAGCCAGGTACAACGGTATAAAACACAAAACGTCTTCTGAGCGCATAGTCAATAATGGCAAGTGAGCGATCAGCCGTATTCATCAATCCAATAATATAGAGATTTTCCGGTACATGAAAATCCTCGTGAGAATAGCTTAGTTTTACGTTGTATTCAGTACCCCGTTTATCCCCTTCTATCAACATCAGCAATTCGCCAAAAATCTTACTGATGTTGCCTCGGTTGATTTCATCAATAATGAAGAAATATTGCTTGTTAGAGTTTTCCCGTGCCTTTTGACATAATTTGTGAAAAATCCCTTTCTCAAGTGCAAATCCTTCCTCTTGCGGCTTAAACCCGATAACAAAATCCTCATACGTATAATTCTGATGAAACTGAATCATCCTTACCCGATCAGCTGCTTTCTCTTCCAAAAAAGCATAAGCAAGCTTTCTTGCCATGAACGTCTTACCCACTCCGGGAGGTCCCTGTAGAATCAGGTTCTTTTTCCTCTTTAAAAGGCCTTTCAGTTTTAAAAGGGTTTGCCTGTCTAAAAAAACCTCCGAGAGAAAATCATCATCGGTGTAACGTTCGTATTCTTTCTCCGCTGTTGAAGGAACAATCGTGGATTCTTCTGATATATCAATAATATGCGAATATTCTTGTTCACTGAGTTTAAATAGGCTTCCCATCTTCTTTTCCAAAAATTCCATTGCAGACAGTAATGAATCCTCTTTTATTTGCTCATAATCCACAGGATTTTCTAATTCCTTTATTTTTTCAAAATAGATATTATCTTCATCTTTATCTACAATCTCAAGAAGTGCAACCAATGACTTAACAGGTGTTGCCTCATAACCAACAACTTTATCTCCCTTTTTTGCAGCCTCATAATTAGCCGCTATTCGCCTTTTATTCCCATTACTGTTTTTAATACTGTAAAATTGAGTTTCTCCGATAGCTATTTCACCGAAACTCCAAATCCTGGGATTAGCGACAAGCAACCAGTAGTTGTTCGTATCAATCGCATTTATTTTTTCTTCAATAGCGTGAATCAAATCCTTTTTTTCTGTTATTTTTGTCAGAGTTTTTAAGATAGGAGGACTGAAATCAATTTCCGCAAACTTTTCCCATTTGACCTCTCTTTTATGGGAAAATCTCTCTTCATTAGCATCAAAATAATATTCAGACTGAACAACACCTTTCCCAACAATCGTACCTTTTCCTTTTTTGGCGTAAACAACATCCCCAATTTTCATCTCATTGACAAATTGCCAGGTGGCAAGTGAATCATTAACAAATTGTTTATCCTCTTTAGAAAGCTCATTCAGCTTATCGGCTATCTCCTCTTTATTCTTGTACGCTTTTAAATTACCAAGCTCTTTCCAGCCAAGACCCATTATCCCTTCCTCGTAAAACTCCCCCCACATGATGGCGTTTTCTCCGGGAGAGTAAAGCCAATAATCCTTTTGATTATCCAAAAACCTTAAAAGTGCTCCTTTTAAAGCAGGTCTTATAATCCAGACAAACAAACCATCTTTTCTTTGTTCACCCTCAAATGGCACCCACCAGCCTTTATACCCCTCTTCTTCAGGATTATTAATACTGTATTTCTCTTTTATCGCATTGCCAAATTGCCCCACTGCGAAATTATAAGCACTGGGAGTTCTTGCATTTTTTGAAGCTATTTCAGATGCAGGTGCTTG
>DAOTHY010000166.1:1828-3081 GCA_035447925.1 Thermotogota bacterium | reverse complement strand
TCTATATCCATATTGAAAAAGGCGCTCAACTGAAGGAACTGGAACACGATCTGACTGATATTCGAACGACTATCAATCATCAAATGGGGTTTGTCATCAAGATTCAAATCCTTGTGACCATGCTCTTATTCATTTTTTCTCCGTCTTTGATGAACGCTATGGGACTTCCCGGAATAGGGTCAGTTATTTTTCAAATAGGTATCATAGGCGCACTATTCAATGGCACTTTTTTAATGCTTCAACTACTTCTGTTGTATTTTGAATTTAGAAAAGAAGTGTTGCAATTAAGCTTAATGGTGTTTTCATTCAACTTAATCGGCACATTGATCATACTGAGATATTATGAAGACCTTCTCAGTTTGAGTTATTTAGTAGCCTTTTTGGTCGGTTCTATTGTTGCAAAATATATTCTTGATGCACGTCTCAAACATTTAATTCGGATAGAATTCAATCGACAACCCCTTGGATTGCAGAAGGGGGAAGTTAAACGCAGCCACTTTTAGAGGGTGAACGTCAACAATGATAGAATTGATACAAGAAAAATAACAACTGATCGGGGGAATAAAGTGGAGTATATAGAAGACAAAAATTTTGAGTATAAGGATGAAATGTTAAAGGAATTAAGAGCTTACAATTTAAAACATACTGGGCAAAAAGAATCCTCCAATGAATATTTTTATGCGGTTGATGGCGAAAAACTAGTTGGATGCCTGTATACAAAATATTTCTGGGATTGGGTGAAGATTGATCATATCTTTTATAAGAATGTTGAAATTTTAAAAAAGTTACTGTCAGAAGTGAGTCGTTTTTATGAAAATAAAGCCGTTGGTATAAAATATTTTACAGAAGTTCAATCTCGTGTAGAAGATTTCAAGTCCTGCGGCTTTGAAATTGCAGGCATTACAAAAAGCACACCCAAAACCACTCAATATTACTATTTGAAGCATACTGATTTTGATATCAAAAGTAACGCTGAAACTAAAATTATCGTTCAAAGCGAAATAATGGACCAGTATCATAGTGTTTTATTAGAGCAAGAGGAGAAATTTAAACAAGAAAATAAAATCTATCCATTGGAAGAAAGCCATATGATGTTTGCTGCGTTAGATGACGGCCAATTTGTAGGCGGTATTCATGGAACGATTACTGAAGATTCCATGTATATTGGTTGGCTGGTCGTTAAGGAAAATTATAAGGGACAGGGCATTGGTACAAATTTTATGCAGAAAATGGAAGAAAAGGCAAAGGAGCAT
>DAOTHY010000166.1:0-1728 GCA_035447925.1 Thermotogota bacterium | reverse complement strand
AAATTGGGTTTAACGGAGATTGAAATCTCTCAATTTGGCTTGGGGTGTGTCAACTTTGGCACGACGGTTTCAGAATCTTTGTCATATAAACTGATGGATACCTATATTGAAAACGGAGGCAATTTTTTTGATACAGCCAATAATTATGCAGTTTGGAATGGCGGAGATGGTCGGGAGAGCGAAAGAGCCATTGGAGCCTGGCTGAAAGCAACAGGTAACAGAGAAAACATCGTGCTTGCCACCAAATTGGGGGCATTGGTAAAAGATGAAAAAACCTCGGGATTTTCACAAATGCAGGGTTTAAGCGAACAAGTCATCTTTGAAGAAGTTGAAAAATCCATGAAAACCATGGGTGTAGATACCATTGATCTGTTGTATTTGCATGTGGATGATTTTGAAACAGACCAAGAAGAGTATATGGGGGCGTTAAATAATCTGATCAGAAAGGGCTATGTAAAAGCCATCGGGTGCAGTAACTTTCTGACTTGGCGAATAGAAACCGCAAGGCAGATATGCAAAAAACACGATTATCCTTTCTTTTCAGCAGTTCAGCAAAGACTGAGTTATCTGAACCCAGTCATGGACGCTGATCTTCACCCCCAGATTCCATACAACAAAGAATTGGGACAATATCTGGATTTCAATAAGGACATGACCCTTGTCGCCTATTCTACGTTGTTAGATGGTATGTACAACAAAGATACCATCACCCATAAGGCCTATCAAACGGTTTATGGTGTTGAAAAATTTGCGGAGGTAAAAAAACACAAAAACCCCAATACATTTGTAATAAATCAAGTGGCAGACATGCATAACGGAACAGTTGTGCTCCTCACATCCAGTAAACCCGAACATTTGATTGAAAGTATACAATCGACAGTAAAACAATAGTACAAATGACTATCACAACCTTCTATTTTAGCGGTACCGGTAACTCAAAATGGGCAGCGTATAAATTTCAGGATTTTTTGGTCCAAAAAGGGATCGAAAATGATGTTTTCTCCATTGAAAAAGAAATAAATAAACTGCCTGACTTAATTGATACTACCAATGGCATTGCTTTTATTTTCCCGGTATATGGCATGAATATCCCCGAGAATATGAAAAGGTTTATGAGAAGTCTCAATAAAATCAACAGAAGCAAGGGGAAAAAGTCACCTGTTTTTATTATCACGACCTTTGGTTATGTTGATGGTTGTGGCCCGTATGAAGTTATGCGACAGTTGGATTCAAGCCAATTTCGGCTAAGAGGGTATACCGGACTTAAAATGGCTAATAACATCTGTACCCCTTCTTCGTATAATGAACCGCTTACTGAAGAGGTATTTGAGAAAAGACGGGCAAGAGCAACTGCTAAAATCCAAAAACTCGCAACTAAAATCTCTAATGGAAAGAGAAAGAAAGATTTTGGGATGTATTTCTTCGTTGGCCCGTTCAGAAAAAAGATGGCGAAAATAGTCGAAAATGGTTTTAGTAAACTCAGTATAGATGAAAAAAGTTGTACAAAGTGTATGCTATGTGTGAATAACTGCCCGGTTGGTGCGATTGTTTCAACGGATGGCAAATTGGTTATCACTTCCAAATGTGTTGCCTGCATGAGGTGTTACAACAACTGTCCAACCTTCTCCATTTTGCACGGAGAACAATTTGCAGATCCCAAAAAATACAAGCGCTATAAAGGACCCGATTTTGAGAAAAAAACTTTGTGAAAAAAATTTAGAGGATAAT
>DAOTHY010000165.1:0-3115 GCA_035447925.1 Thermotogota bacterium | reverse complement strand
ATTCGTAGATAATTTCGTAACTGAGTTCACTGGATTTTTTCAGCATGGCAGAGACACCGCAGTACCTGTCCTGTGACAAGCTGACGGCTTTTTCAACTTTGTCTTTTTGAGAGTCGTCTTCAAGATGAAAGATGTATTTTAAGTTTATTTTTGTATAAATGACGGGATGTTCATCATTTTTTTCGTAATCCACTTCGATTTTGAGCTGATAGTTTTCTACTTTCATTTTCTTTAATATCGACACAACATCCATTCCGGTGCATCCGGATAATCCCACTAACAGGAGTTCTTTTGGCCGTACACCTTTATCATGTCCTCCGGATTCTACGCCGGCATCTAAGGTCAACTCGTGGCCGGATTCTGTTTTGGCTAAAAATTCCATGTCGCCTTTAAATTCTGTGATTAATGCCATTATTTTCCCTCCATTATTTAAAAATATTGATCAATGCTTCTTGCAACGTTTCGTATTCCACGATTTCAATACCGGTTACACCGTTTTCACTTAATCGGATTTTCGTTTTGACGGGTACAAATACCTTTGAAAACCCCAGTCGTTTTAGCTCGGTTACCCTTTTTTCCGGGAAGGATACAGCTCTGATTTTGCCATCCAGTCCTATTTCACCAAAAGAGGCACTTCCTTTCGGGAATAAACGGTTGGTAAAGGATGAATACAATGATAATGCCACAGAAAAATCTATACCCGGATCCGTTGTTTTCATGCCGCCCAACAGGTTGATAAAGATGTCGTTTTTTTCGATCTCGATGTTGAGTCTTTTGGTTAATACGGCTGAAATCAGGGACAATCTTTCGGTGTTGATTCCCTTGCTTAATCGTCTGGGACTGGCGAACTGCGCTGTTACAACCAGGCCTTGTACTTCGATCACGAGGGGTGTGTTGCCTTCGATGATGACGCCCAAGGAGTTTCCCGATAAATTTGAATGGGTGTCGTAGAATCGTTCGGATGGATCGAGGACTTCCATGAGGCCTTTTTCACGCATTTCAAAGACACCAATTTCGTTGGTGGGACCAAACCGATTTTTAACGCTTCTAAGTATGCGCAAATCCGTTTCGTTGTTGCCTTCAAAGTACAATACGACATCAACAAGATGTTCCACCAGCTTCGGACCTGCTATTTGACCGCTTTTTGTGATATGGGCAATGATAAAAACGGGAATTTTATTTGATTTAGCAAACTCTACAATTCTGGATGTGCATTCCCGAATCTGAACAGCCCCGCCCGGGAGTGAATTGGTTTGAGATGTTCGCATGGTTTGTATCGAGTCGATAATGATGATTTGGTTTTGCTCATCTTTTGATATTTCTCTTTCCAATTGTTCCAGGGCCATATCCAAATAGGAAGTGTTCATGACTTTGACTTCAGATTGAGCTGTAGCCACACGTTGATATCTTAAAAAGATCTGTTCAAAAGATTCCTCGCCGCTAATATAGTAACTTTTTTCAAATCTTTCGCACAACTGGGTTACCAATGTGCTTTTTCCAACCCCTGGGTCTCCACCGATCAGGATAACCGATCCGTTGACTAGACCGCCACCTAAAACACGGTTTAAATGTTCAAATCCTGAATCCATTCGGAATATGGTTTCATAATTGGCATTTTTCAGGGATAAAAACTGTTCGCTTTTTCCGTTGGAACGATTGGAAGGATGACTTACAACGATTTCTTTGACTGAATTCCATTCCCCGCATTGCGGACATTTTCCAAACCATTTTCCGCTTTCATAGCCGCATACATCACAAACAAAAAGATTGTCTTTTTTCTTCATCACATAGTTCCCACACCAACATAATGATCGGTTTCTTTTTTGATATCTTTTTTAACAAACTTTATGCCATCTGCTTTGTTGAGAATGATTTTAATGACATCCCCTTCTTCATATTTATTGGCCAGTAGTTCTTCCGCAAGAGGATCTTCGATGTTTCTTTGGATGGCTCTTTTTAATGGTCTGGCGCCGTATATGGGATCATATCCTTTATCAATCAGGAATTCTCTGGCATTTTTGCTTAATTCCAAAGATAAAGCCTTTTCATTTAATCGCTTGGACAAATCAGATAGGAGGATATCAATAATGCTGCTGATATGCTCTCTGTTTAACTGATGGAAAACAATGATATCATCCAATCGGTTTAAGAATTCAGGTCTGAAAACATTTTTAACTTCACTCATGACGGTTTTTTTCATGTCCTGGTATTTCATGTTTTCATTATGCTGGATTTCAAATCCTAAGGCATTTTTCGATTTATTAATGATTTCGCCGCCGATGTTGCTGGTCATGATCACAATTACGTTTCTGAAATCAATGTTTCTGCCTTGAGAATCGGTCAGCCTTCCTTCATCTGCAATTTGTAAGAGGATGTTGTATACATCGGGATGGGCTTTTTCAATTTCATCCAGCAAAATAACTGAATAGGGATTTCTCCTGACGGCTTCTGTCAAGGTTCCGCCTTCTTCATATCCCACATAGCCGGGAGGAGCCCCGATAAGTCTTGATACCGAAAATCTTTCCATGTACTCCGACATATCGTAGCGTAAAAGGCTTTTTTCATTTCCGAATAGATAGGTGGCAAGGGTTTTTGCTAATTCAGTTTTGCCCACACCGGTGGGACCCAGGAATAGGAATGTTCCTACGGGACGTTTGGGATCTTTTAGGCCGCTTCTCGCCCGTCGAATGGCCCGTGAAATGGCAACGATCGATTCTTCCTGACCTACTACTCTCTCATGTAGTGATTGTTCCATGTTCAGCAATTTGTTACTTTCATCCTGTTCAATTTTGTGAAGGGGGATGCCCGTCCATTTGGAAATAATTTCAGCTATGTCTTCAAAATCAACCAACTCAATTCGGTTCAGTGCTTCGTCTTTCCATTTGTTGTATTCAAATGAGAATTCTTCTTTTAATCTTTTTTCTTCTTCCTGATATTCTTTAGCTAAAAAATAATCGTTTTGATTGGCTGCGTTCAAACGTTTTTGTTTCAGCAGTTCAATGCGATCTTCCATTTCGATGAATTCTTCCGGAAGTTTTAGAGCACTCAGGCGTTTTTTTGCTCCCGCCTCATCAATGACGTCTATGGCCATGTCCGGGAGGAAATGATCGGTGAT
>DAOTHY010000164.1:0-3199 GCA_035447925.1 Thermotogota bacterium | reverse complement strand
TCTTTGAAGATTTTGAATCGGAGAGTTTAAAAACCGTTCATACCAAGATGCTCAACGAGGATTCCGGACACGGCTTTTATGTCATAGACTGGATCATTCATGAAGGCGTTTTTTATGACAAAATCACCGCTTGGGATGCATTTACCATTGCGAACAAGCAATTCAAAGTTGCCAAAACAGCTGAACTGGATGAAATGAACAAAGAGCTAACCAAAATGAGAAACAGCGGAATCCTTTTAATCGTACTGATTTTTGCCACTTTGTCCATCCTATCCGCAATCAACATCAACGTTCAGACCCGTTTTCTCCAATCCGTATCAAATCAACTGAAAGAAAGGCTTAAAATAAAAACCAAAGAAATCCGGGAAAATGAGGAAAAATTCAAAACCTACATTGAAAACGCTCAAGACCTGGTGCTTCAAATCAACAATGCATTTCTTGTCGAATACGCTTCTCCCTCTGCCAAGACGATATTGGGCTACGAACCGGTTGAAATGATTCACCATCCGCTGCTTCATTTCATTGATAGAAAGAATGCGCCTAAGATCACCGGCTTATTAGACCTAGAACAACACATCCGCACGAAGGGTCTGATCAGCCCCATGTTTCGAAAGGATTCACAGGTCATTTACATCGAATGGTCCATATCCAGCGGAAATTACAAAGGCGGTGAAGTCTATCAACTGATCGGCAGAGATGTGACTGAAAAACGGCGCACGGAAAGTAAACTGAAAAAAACAGCTGCGTTTCGACGGGAACTGTTGGAATTTTCTGCCAGAATCTTGGATGGCGGTCTTGAAAAGATCCCCTATCAGGAACTACTTGAAAGAACTTTGAAATACATCGAAGGCACGCCCAAAGGCTCCATTCTCATGAAATGCCCGGATGAGAAATACCGATTCGCCGCTTCTCACGGCTATGACCAAAGAATATTGGATCAGATCAGCCTTAGCGAAGATGAACTTTTCGATTCCAACAACACCCAGCCCCTGATTAAAAACACCTTTGAAAGACATCATGCGGTAAATTCCGAAGTCTTGTCGATGTTATCGGGAGCCGGCTTTAAAAATCCGTCATCGGTGATGACTGTCCCCATTTTTCTTAAAAATGAATTGGCAGCCCGCTTCAGTGTTGACCGATTCGACACCAACGAACCATTCACCGATGAAGATCTGGAAATCGCCAGTTTGTTTGCCCAGCAAATCCAAGTTTATCTGGAAAGACAATTACACGAGAAAAACTTGATCAAAGAAAAAGACAAATTCTACGCATTAGCCATGTTTGACTCACTGACACAATTACCCAACCGCCTGAATACCGAAACCTATTTTCAAAACAAGTGTTTGTATAAGAAAAGAAATGGGTATGCCCACGCCTTGGTTTATATCAATGTGAAAAAATTCAAAGATTTAAACGCCATATTCGGCCGATCATTCGGAGATGACATTCTCACCACCATTGCCCAAAGATTGGAAAACACCATCAAACATGAAGAATTCACCGCTCGCTTTGAAAGTGATGAATTTATCCTGATCATCCCTTACAGCGACAAAACCGCTCTTATCAACCGTGTTCAAGCCATTGGCCACATTTTAAAAAACCCATATGATATCCATCAAATGACTATCTCGTTAAATTTTAAAATCGGGATCAGCCTATACCCTGATGACGGAACGGATTTCAACGCCTTGTTTAAAAACGCAGGCATTGCGGCCAATCAAAAAGACAATCCCGATGACGAGATGTCCTTCTTCAAAAAAACACAGATCCAAAAAATCACCGAACGTCTATTTATGGAGCAGCAATTAAAACGGGCCATTGACAACCCTCTCAATTTCCATATGGTTTATCAGCCCTGTGTCCACCTGAATCATAGGAGTGAAAAAACAGCCGTTCACACGTCAATCAATCATCTGGAAGCCCTGATCAGGTGGACCTCCGAAGATGGCAGACTAATTCCGCCATCCCTGTTCATCCCCGTTGCCGAAGAAACCGGCATGATCCACAAACTGGGAAAAATCATCGCCGAACAAGTGACGAATCAAATTGCAATCTTCCAAAAAAACGCCAAAAACATGCCTGTTTCCATGAATCTTTCGGCAAAAGAACTCATGCGAAAAGACATCGTTCAAATGCTGGATGCCATTCTGCAACACCATGCCATCAGCGGTGATAAAATGGGCATTGAAATTACCGAAAGTGCACTGATTGAAGACCTTTCCAACAGCGTTGAAAAACTCAAAGCCTTCAAGCATTTGGGAATGAACATCTCCATCGACGATTTCGGAACAGGTTATTCGTCCCTCTCATACATCAACCGATTCCCAATTGATTACATTAAAATCGACAAAAGTTTCGTCGATAAAATCACCAGCGAAGAAAATAGCCGATCCATTGTGAAAACGATCATTTCACTGACAGAATCCTTGGGGGCAAAAACCATTGCCGAAGGAGTTGAAACAAAAGAGCAGCTGGAAATTTTAAATGATTTAGGTTGTACGATCATACAGGGTTATTACTTCTACAAACCCATGCCCGCCTCTGATATACTGACATTGTTATAAGCGTTTTTTTATCAATACAAAAAGAACAGACAGCTCCCTTGATTCTCGGAAGCTGCCTTTTTACTAAAAACCATTATTCAAACAGTTTTGCGATCTCGTTGACTTTTTCCTGGATTTCAGATCCTAATACTTTCAGTTGATTTTGTGAACGAATCGTTTTGAGGATTCCTTCATTCATTAGTTTATAGACCTGTTCAACCTGCAGGCCAAAAGCCTCGGCTATTTCTTCGGCACTATATGCCTGATTTGAATTGAGACTTTGGGCAATTTCCTGACAGTCTCCCGGACCATACCCGCCGGCATTTTCAGAACCACCTGCTCCGAAGCCTGTCCCGTCACCCGGCTGTGTCCCCATTCCATCTCCCGGACCATAGCCTGTGCCATCTGCCGGTCCGTTGCCGGCATTTGAGCCGCCGCCGCCGTTACCATTCCCGTTTCCGGCCAACATCAGTCCGGCGATAAACAAACTCATAACAATCATGATAAACAGCACTTTCTTATTCATCTTCATCGTTTCACCTTCTTTCTATTGATAGGATAAACTTTATTTCTTAAAAACAGCTTAGAAAAAGATCTTTCATTAGTACAAAATCTACTCCATCTTATAATATAACACTTCTTTTTAAATCTTTCTA
>DAOTHY010000163.1:0-3205 GCA_035447925.1 Thermotogota bacterium | reverse complement strand
CAATTTTAGGAGGAACAAGTTAATGGCAAAAGGAACAGTAAAGTGGTTCAACACTCAGAAAGGCTACGGATTTATCACAAAAGACAACGGAGACGATGTATTCGTGCATTATTCCGCAATTAAGTCAGACGGATTCAAGAATCTCGAAGAAGGACAAGCAGTAGAATTTGAGATTCAAGATGGCAACAAGGGACCACAGGCTTCAAACGTAACGTTGGTTTAAACGAGACAGACAGTAAACAGGAAATAGGAGGAACAATCAATGGTTAAAGGTACAGTGAAATGGTTTAACACCCAAAAAGGTTATGGTTTTATTACTAAAGAAGATGGAGAGGATGTATTCGTACATTACTCAGCAATCAAAACTGAAGGATTTAAGAACCTCGAGGAAGGGCAGAAAGTTGAATTCGAAGTTCAGGAAGGTAGCAAGGGCCCTCAAGCTGCAGAGGTTTCAGTCGTAGAATAAAATTATAAACAGTTAGAATATATATTTTTAGCAAAAAGGCGGGAGATCCCGCCTTTTTTGTTGTTGTTAATTGATTGATTCAGCTTCCAGGATTGCGTTCTAAAATTGGGAGCCTGACGGTAAATGTGGTGCCTTTTCCCTCACTGCTTTCCAGGATGATTTTCCCGTTCATCTTTTCTACAAAAGAATAAACGATGGGAAGACCTAATCCCAATCCTCTAAACTCTTTCGTGAGGCTTAGGTCTTTCTGAAAGAACATTTCATAGATGTTTTTTTGCGTTTCTTCATCGATTCCCATTCCGGTATCGGTTACCGATAGGATCAGTGTGCCGTGATTTTTAGCGGTTTTTAAATAATCGGCACCGATGATGACCTTTCCCGATGGTGTAAATTTAATGGCGTTGTCTACTAATTTATCCAAGATTTGTCTCATCATTTTTGGATCACTGAATAGGGTTTCAGGTAAGTGGTTCTTATAATTGGAAAATACGAGTTTCTTTTTTTCTGCCGCAACACGAAACAAATGGGTGACTTCATCCAATAAAGTCGATGGGTTAAATTCACAGGCCTGGATTTGCACCTTTTCATTGCTGATTTTTACGATTTCAATGAGATCAGTGAAAATCTGTTCAAGCTGTATGGAGGAATTTAAAGCCATTTCCAGCAGATAACGTGCGTCGTTATCCACGCTGGTTTCCAAAGTGGACTCGATCGCCCCCCGGATTCCCGATAGCGGCGTTCGGAGTTCATGACTGAGATTAGACAGAAATTCCGTTTTGGCGTTATTCAGGAAATTGGCCTTTTCTTCGGCTTCCAGCAGCTCTTTTCTCATCCTGATATTGACGAGTAACTGTGAGAAAAGATAGAGCAGTTTCTTTTCCTTTTGCGTATAGATGTGAATGGTCTTAACTGAATCAAAGCCCACAAACCCGATGCATTCCTTTCCTTTCATCATGGGTACTGCAAGGAGGCTTTTAATGCCCTGTGCCAGCAATATTTTTTTTAAACCCGTTTCTTCCAAATCCTCGACATTTTCAATGGACATGGTTTCGCCCTTTAGGTGTTGCTCAACCCATTGAGGAATTGTGGATAAGGGTACTTTTTGAAGGGTTTGAATTTCGGGAGTGATGCCTTGAGCACACCATTCATGGGTGTTGGTTGTCGTTTCAGTTTTAAAATCGTAATCGAAAACATACGCTCGATCGGCTTCAACAAAACGGGCGATTTCACCCAGGATGTTTTCAACTGCTTCATTCGATTCTTCCAAAGGGGTGTTGATGTATTCGGTGGCGATATGCATGATGATTCTCTCGATGGTCAAATGATGTTTTAAGCTTTCGAGGACCCTTTTTTGACTAGAAGTATCGGTGATGGTTAACAGCACCAGCTTTTTACCCTCAGTTGTAAATGTGGTGTAATTTACATTTACATAAAGGCTTTCCCGATCCGATGTCATGAATTCCAGGGTGAAGCTGGGGATGATTTCCTCGTGCTGGATTCTTCTGATAAATTCGTTCATCTTTTGTTCCGGACGCAGAAAGGCACTTTCGTACAGGGATAAATTTGTTAATTGGGATTTTTCATAGCCGGAAAGTTCACAAAAAAGGTCATCCGCCTGGATGATTTTTCCCGTTTCCAGTTCGAAGATTAAAGTGGGCAAGGGGCTCTTTAAGAACAGTTTTTTATAGTCGATGTGATCTTCTTCAGGATGTGGCCTTTTCTTCTCTTGTGCCATTTTCTTTTCCCCCAATAAACCGACCTCCTTTATTTTACCATAAACAGCGGCAATCGTTGAACAAAAAATGAACCAAGCAAAGACTCGGTGTCTGTTTGCCGGGGTTGTTGTTCGACCTGTTGGGTGAAAGCGTCTCGCCCTGTGATATAATCACCCGTGAAAAGAAAAGTATGATTGAAAAAAGGAGTTTTACATTTGGAATTTGATGAAAAAAGGCTTGAAGTCATCAACAGAATTGTGGAAGAAAAAGGGGAAGAAGCGATTGAGACTTTGTTGTCTCTGATGGAGAAAAACGAGGATGATGGCGAGCTTATCCTGATCGTCACCGAAACCATCATGAGAATGGGGAGCCGTGCCACCGGGTCGTTGTTGGAATACCTAAACAAAAACAAACAACAGTTTAACGAGAATCCCAGAGACTATAAAGAGCAAGCGTACAGAATCACGCTTCTGGCGGTTATCGATATGGTTGGTGAACTTGGTTCGCCTCAGGATATTGGGTTGCTTGAATCCTTCCTGGCGCTCTTTGACGAGGAACAAGCGCATTTAATTATTTACGAGGCGATTGCCAAAATGGGCGGGGGAGCCAAATATCTGGAATTGCTGGAACTTTTTGCCTTTGAAGATGACTTTGTCCATGAGCTGATTAGCCAGGTCATCATGACGCTCTCATATATAGAGGAGCCCAGGGCGTTGTTTGATTTGTTGAAGATCAGTCAATTTGATTGGCTGGATACCAATCAGAAGGTTATGGTGGAAAATGCTTTGAGGAGATTACTTCATATCCATAGAGAGTATTATGAAATGCTGGAAAAAGATCCCTACGGACAAAAAATGCTGAAAAGATTGCTGGGGGATGCCTAATGCGATTCATGGCGACCTGCACGGCTGGTTTGGAAAGTCCTTTGGCGCATGAGATCAAAGATTTGGGTCTGAATGTCATCGATGCCAGTGATGGCAAAGCCTTGTTTGAAGGCCCCGCTGAAGTTTTGATCCGTGCCAGT
>DAOTHY010000162.1:0-3249 GCA_035447925.1 Thermotogota bacterium | reverse complement strand
TAAAATAGGACTCTGGAAGAATATCGACACTGAAAAACCACTTGATTTTTCGGAGCTACCGGAAAACATCCAGGTGTATTTGATCAAGAAATATATCGAGGGATTTGATACAGAAGATACACTTATAGCAGCTTTTGGATTGGAGACTATTTGGGTGGGGGATTATCCATTGTCTGTAGTTCAACCCATTACAAACGAAGGTGAGAATAGAGTTCGTATAGGAGCGATTTGCGAAGATGGAACACGTTCTAACGCTACGGGTCCCGGAGCATGTTCGCACCACGGGGGAGTTGCAAGATGGATCTATGCTGACGAATAACGGGGGATTGTATTACTAAAAAGGAGAAGAAAATTATGAAAAAACGTATTTTTGTTTTAATAGCAGTCTTCTTTACAATTCTTCCACTTTCTTTTGCGGACATATATGTAAAAAACAATTGTGAATTCCTATGGGACTATGACTACTTAAAACCGGAAGAATTTGAGATTGCGACTGTTATTGATCATAATAGTATTGACAGAATCACCGTTTCAATTAATGAGGAAGTACACACGTTAAGGCTTATTGGTATTGAACCGTTTAAAAACGTTTCTGAATCTTCAAAGAAAGAACTGTTGAAGATTGCAAACGCCTTGTGTCCTAAAGGATCGGTAATATGCTTAAGTCATGAGTGGAAAAAAACAGATTTGGAAGGAAATAGTTATGCCTATATATGGTACATGGTAGATGGTGATTGGATTATGCATAACGGCGTTTTAATATCGAATGGGTACGTAAAAAAGAGACTTCCGTTTTCAATCGATAATAATTACAAGATGGTTTTTGATTTATCAGAGGATATCGCTAAACTTTCAAAACGAGGATTATGGGGTAATTCCTACAAAATGAAAAGCAGCAGTCAAAAGATGCCCTGTGAATATTCTCATGAATATTACACGGGTTTAAAAGAATATAAGTATTATTCGGAACCTGAAAAAGAAAAAGATTCTACAAAAGGCACATTTAACATTTCAATACAAAACACTGGTAGTTATTCAACCCCAAGCGAAAGGGATGCTTATTATATGTCGCACGTCTTTTTAGAAGATGTTTTAGCAGCACCGTCGACGGCAAAATATCCCTACTACCAAGAAGGAAAGTATGTAGTCACAATTGACTGGGACGAATTCATCATAACAGCTTATGTTGACGCTGAGAATTATTATGGCGCAAAATTAAGAGTTCAGTATGTTTCGCATTTAAAGTATATTGGAAATAACAAATGGAGAGATTTGGGAACTTACCTTTTAGAATAGCGACAAAACAACGAAAACAACCGCAGCCTATGCAAGATTATCATAATATAATTAATTTCTGAAGAGAGGTCATATGTTTTTATTTGGCACGATTTTTATCATTCTTTCTTTTTTAACCGGTGGTATCACGGTTTACAATTTCATAAAAGGCGAGGAATTGAATTATTTCTCTTTAAACGCAAATCTTTTAGTTGGAATATTTTTGGCGGTTCTTGGGATAGGATTCATAGTAATCAGCAAACTCGAAGAAATCAAATGGGTTCTGAACAACCCAAAAAGATCTGAAAAGGATATTCCCGACGAAGCTGATATTTCAATGAAGGAATCACAGGAAAGTGAAGCAAGAAAACCGAATGACAACAAAGAAAGTCCAAAATGGGTCCGGGTTGTTTTGTCTATTTTTTTCATCTTTGTGATTTTATTCATCATTTTTCTTGCAATTTCATATATATAAACAATTGAGTGGTTTCAAATTACCCTTGTGACAGGGTGTGTTTCAATAAATTTAAAAAATCTATTAGAGGAGGAGAAAGATGGACAACATATTGGCGGAAAAGCATTTTAAAGAAGGCCTCGAACTTGATGAGCATGGTGAGTACGATAAAGCCATTGAGTCTTATTTAAAAGCCATTGATTTTGACCCTGAACATGCGGAAGCTTATTTTAGCCTTGGTGTTGTTTATTATAAACTCGAAAGGTATGATGAAGCGGTTGATGCTTATTTAAAAGCGATTGAAATCAATCCTGAACACGAAGAAGCTCAAAATAATCTCGGGAATTTTTATATGCATAGAACCTTACATGGTCCATCCAACGAAAAACTTCCTTCAGATGGTTATGAAGACCCAGAAAAACAAAACAATACAGTTTATTGCAGATATTGCGGAGAAGAAATCTTTGAAGATGCTGTCGTATGCCCTCATTGTGGCAGACAAGTTGCTCCGTTTAAAAACAATAAAGAAGTTGAAGAACTCACTGCCTCTCCTTGGGCTACTTCCAATATGATTGGGTTAATAGTAGGGACAATCATTCTCCCATTTATAGGACTTATTGCTGGAATATATGGGTTGATCAAGCCAGGGAAAGTTAAACAGGGTTTCGTTTTATTGATCATAGCAGTATTTGTTTCAGTCATTTATTACTGGTTATTTTTCTCTTTAGTAAGAGATTGGTTTCTTTCCATTTAGTGTAGACTGAAAAGAACAACATCGACAGAACTAAAGAACGACAGTAACACAACGGCATTGAGTTACACTCACCAATAAGCCACAAAGCAACACCCATAAAAGCACACAGCCGATTCTCAGGAGTCGGCTTTTTATTCGGCCCGTTTGGGTGTAACTTATCATCATAATATGGTATAATCAGTTACACTGGAAATGCCGACGGCAAGGGGGTCTTTGCGGATGAAATTCGTTGAACCGATACGGGATATTAAGCAGATAGAGGCCATGAAGAAGCTGATGTTAGCGGATGAGAATTTCAGAGACCATCTTCTGTTTACTCTCGGTATAAATTCCGGACTGCGCATCTCCGATCTGCTCTCCATTAAATGGACCCTCTTCTTGAACGAAAAAGGAAAGCTTCTGAAAGCCGGTTCTGCTATTACGGTCACAGAAAGGAAAACAGGGAAAAAGAAGCGGTTCAAACTCAACAAGTCTATTCGAAAGGCCGTTGAATCGTTCTATGACACTGTTGAGTCTGTGGGGCCAGAAGGATATGTTTTTTTGTCCCGGCAGGTGGATTCAGCGGGAACGATTACGCCGATCTCCCGTGTGCAGGCTTGGAGGACACTGAACAAGTATGCCAGGGCGGTAGGGATACGGGACAAGATTGGAACGCATACGCTTCGCAAGACGTTTGGCTATCACCTGTATAAAAAGGGGATTGCCGTGGAGTATATCCAGAAATTACTCAACCATTCAGCAGCTTCCATTACTTTGAGGTATATAG
>DAOTHY010000161.1:0-3253 GCA_035447925.1 Thermotogota bacterium | reverse complement strand
AAAATGAGGTGTCTTTTTCGTTTCCGAATATGAGTTTAAATACATAATCAATTTTCGGGTCCATGAGCTTGAATGTTTCTGTGTTATGTTTCTCTTTTTTCATGACTGAACTCCCTGTTGTTGTTTATTTGAAGTAATTGTAGCATAATTTTTTAATAAAAACAAAAGCGCAAAAGCAAACGCAAAAAACAACAGGCAAAAGCAACCGCAAAAGCAACCGGGACGGTTCTTATTGCTGAGAAAAACTCTTAATAATAAACATGAATCAGCTGCTTTAGCGGATATGAGGATAGGTTTATCGTTCAAAAAAGAATGAAATCCGATAGAAAACTAACCGGTTTCATTCATTTTTTGATTTTGGTCTGGGCTTTGAACCAATGTGGATTTTATCTTTCCACATCTTTTAGTGTTTCTTTGAGTGTTTCTTTATCAAGGTCGGTTCCCTTTTTATGACTCTTTCAAGATTAGTGATCTTTTTTCACCTGAGTGGGGTCATTTTCCTCCAGGATTCTTTCCATTTTTGTGATCTGGTGTTTAGGACAATGGTGATAATAGCAAATATCTTTAAGATTTGAATAAGACCAAGCTGAGTGAAGGATTGGATAAAGGGTCATAAAGTGGTAAAATTAAGAATCAGCGTTTACGGAAAAGGAAGTGAAGCGAGTGGAAAAATTCTTCAATACTGCCGGTCCGGTACGAGAGGAAAATAATTATATCATTGATCCTCTAAAACGCATTAAAAAAGATGAAATCATGACATTGATCGATCAGTGGCGTTATTTCATCCTGCATGCCCCCCGTCAAACCGGAAAGACGTCTTCTCTATTAGCTCTTCAGGAATACATCAACAAAGAGGGGCGCTATAAATGTCTTTATGTCAACATTGAAACGGCTCAAACAGCTCGGAGTGACGTGGCAAGGGGAATGAAAGCCATACTGACTGTTTTGAATCGCTCCAATTATATATACTTTCAGGATCAATATTTTGAGGGCTTTTTGAATCATGGAGTAGAAAAATTTGGTAGTGATGCTGTTTTGGGGGAAGTGCTATCTTCTTGGTGTATGCAAAACAATAAACCCATCATCCTTTTAATAGACGAAATAGATGCCCTTGTAGGAGACACCTTAATATCAGTACTCAGACAATTAAGATCGGGGTATACACAAAGGCCTGATGCCTTCCCTCAGTCAGTCATATTGTGTGGCGTCAGAGACGTCAGAGACTACCGAATATTCTCAGCCAAAGACCAGCAAATGATAACGGGCGGGAGTGCATTCAATATTAAAGCAAAATCACTCACGGTGGGTGATTTTACCAAAGAAGAAATCAGGATGCTTTATGAAGAACACACCGAAGAAACGGGACAGAAATTTGAAGAAGGCGTCTATGAAATGGCATGGTTATATACAAGGGGACAGCCTTGGTTAGTTAACGCCTTGGCAAATGAAGCCTGTTTTGAAAGTGACGTGGGAAGAGATAGAACGCAACCTATTACTAAACAAATGTTTGAAGCAGCCAAAAACGCATTAATCGTTAGAAGAGATACCCATATTGATCAGCTGGCGGATAAACTGAAAGAGGAGAGAGTCCGCAGAGTGATTGAGCCGTTGTTAAGTGGTAAAGACATGAGCAATCAGTTTAGATATACAGACGTAGAATACGTTCAAGATTTGGGGTTAATACGTGTTCAAAGCAACGGAGCCATTGAAATTGCCAACATTATTTACCAAGAAGTGATTCCCCGTGAATTGTCTATTGAATCACAATATGGGATCATTGAAGAAAGCCAGTGGTATGTGAACAAAGATGGCAAATTGAACATGATAAAACTGCTGAAAGCCTTCCAGCAATTTTTCCGGGAGCACAGTGAGAGTTGGATCGAGCGATTCCAATACAAAGAAGCAGGACCACAGTTACTGATACAGGCCTTTTTACAAAGAATCGTTAATGGGGGAGGCCTGATTGATCGGGAGTATGGATTGGGGAAAAAACGTACGGATTTATTCATCCGCTGGCCAATAATCCCGGAAAGATTTAAAGATTCAAATACAATCTATCCATTTCCAACAACATATGATAATGAAACCATCCAAAGAATTGTGATAGAGTTAAAACTCAAACACAACCACAGTCTTGAAACTGTTATTGATGAAGGTCTTAAGCAAACAGCCGGCTATGTGGATAAAACAGGAGCCGAAGAGGCATATCTGATTATTTTCGATCAGGATAATATGAACTGGGAAGAACGAATATTTTTGGAATCAAGATCATACAACAATATCGAAATATTGGTTTTTGGGATGTGAAATAACCACAGGGACTGTCCCTGTGGTTAGAAAACATCACCATTCACCCGGAAAAGATTGAGGAAAGAGTTTTTAAGAAGAATCGATATAAAAAAGAAAAGTATGGCAAGCGAGATGCGGACAGATGGATAATCATAGAAAATATAGTTAGAAAAGAAGAACCAAAGGCAATATTTTTGATTTACTCTGAAACAGGTTATACGAAGGGAACCAAGGAGAAACTAAAAGAGAATGGAATTCTTGTTATAAAAAATGCGTGTTCTAAAAATATCACAAGGCAACGGCCTTGATAAAGAAACTCTACATTTTCCGAGAGGGCTGTCCCTTGGATTGGTTTTTACCAGAAACATTCTAGAGAGGAACAATAAACACAGAAAAAGGGGATATCTAATTGAAGTATTCAAAAATTGTGGTTAAGAAAATGCTTAAAACAGCTAATTTGAGTCCCGAAGAGAAGATTCAGTTTAACATTTTGAACTTCATAAGAACAATACATCTTAATGGACTGGACTTCATTGAATCATCTTTTGGTTCAGAGTATTTTGGTGAGCTCCCCATGACATTTCAGAAAAAACCAGGTCAGGTAATGGGACTGATTACAGCTACTATCAATGGAGAAGTAAGGAAGTATGTGTTTAACGACAAAGGATATGAGAAATTAGATGATTTGTTAGAATTATTAGCTTGTGAATAAACCATTGGGAGAGAAGCAGAGAGGGACGGTTCTGTTTGGAGAGAAGCAGAGAGGGACGGTTCTGTTTGCAACTTCTCATTTATCAATATCATCGGTTTTTCATGAAATTTGCTGTGGGGACTTGGAACATGATAGAAATGAAAGAATGTAATCGGGAAGACTTCTAACCACAGGGACTGTCCCTGTGGTTATTATACCGGGGCTGTCAAATTCTTTGTGTAAAAAGCCAACCATTAAATTAAAATCCTTCCC
>DAOTHY010000160.1:0-3277 GCA_035447925.1 Thermotogota bacterium | reverse complement strand
CGGTACCGCTGGGTCCAATGATGACTTTCGTTTCACCTTTATCCATTGTAAAACTAACATCTTTCAAAACCAGATTCTCTCCAAAGCTTTTTCTTAGGTTTTCAACTCTCAGAATATGTTTGCTTTCACTCATTTTATCTTCTCCCTTATATCAAATCCGGGTATGGTCAGTTTTGTTTCAAGTGCAGCAAGGCTCTTGTTTAAGGTAAAAGTAATAATAAAATAAATAACCGCTATCGTTAAATAGATTAACATCGGTTCGTAGGTTGTGGCAATGATATACCCTCCTTGTCTGAGCAATTCAGTTACCCCTAAAGCATAGGCAAAAGAAGAATCCTTGAGAACGATGGTAAATTCATTCGCCCATGGTGGAAGGGCAACCCGGAAGGCCTGAGGAAAGATAACGTTGATAAAACCCTGCATCTTAGTCATGCCAAGGGATCTGGATGCCCTCATTTGTGTGGATTCAATGGATTGAATGGCGCCTCTGAAGATCTGAGACTGATACGCTCCGCTCCTTAATCCCAATCCAATAATACACGCCCAAAATGGCGACATCTTGATACCGGCATGCGGCAGACCATAGTAAATCAGAAAGAGGATTACTATTCCGGGAATACTTCGAAAGACCTTTTCATAAATCCCGATCAGAAATTTTCCCCATTTTGGGCCGTAAACCTGGCCAAAGGAAACGGGAACAGCGATCAGCATACCCAGTGCCAATGTTAAAAAGGTGATCTCTATGGTCACCCAAGTTCCTTTTAATAATAGGGGCATTGAATCAAGAAAAAGTTGAAATTTGTCTATGATACTCCCCGCCTTTCGTTTTTGTATGGAATAATCAAACGCTACGGTCTTTTCAAGACCGTAGCGTTAAAGTGTAAGATTGAATTAAAAGTATTTTAGAATGAGTTCATCGATGGTGCCATTTTCTTCAAGTCTTTTCAAACCTTCGTTGAGAATATTTAATAACTCCGTATTGCCTTTTTTAACAGCCAGACCGTACTTTTCATCGGACTTGATGATTCCGATGGTTTTTACCGGTCGAACCTTTGCAAACCTGTCTGCAACTGGTGAATCGAGAACAACTGCATCCAGATTACCGTTGACAAGATCCGTCATAGCAAGAACAAAGGTATCATAACGTTTGTAATTTCCTTTTAGAATACCTGTCTTTTCAAGATTCTCTTCCACCCAAAGGTCTCCGGTGGTACCGGTTTGAACGCCGATATTATGCTTTCCAAAAAGAACCGTCAAAGAAAAGTCTGAATCTGCCTTGACTGAAATGCTTTGGTCTGCAGTCCAATAGGCATTGGAAAAATCTACGACCTTTGCCCTTTGATCAGTGATGGTCATTCCAGCAGCAACAATGTCAAGGTTTCCGGAAACAAGACCAGCGATGAGGGAATCGAAGCTGATATCGATGATTTCAATTTCAAAACCCATTTCCTTTCCCATTTCTCTCATGAGGTCCATGTCAAATCCCACAAACTCTCCGTTCTCCACAGATTCAAAAGGTGGAAACCCGGCACTTGTACCAACTCGGTAGACTTTTGCAAAACCGAAAGAAACAACGAGCATGACTACAACTAGAAACACCAAACTTTTTTTCATAAAATCTCCTCCAATGTAAGATGATTATTTGAAACAAAAGCAACGATCATAGGCGTGTAGTGTATAATGATTTATCGAGTCAACTTCTCATTTATTTTGGTAAGCTTCAAGGGATTATAGCACAAAAAAAGGGCTTGTTTCAAGCAAAGCTGGACAGAGCCCTTCAAATGTTCAGCCTGTTATCGGTAAATGGACATTTTTGTTCCAACGTTGCTGTGGCACTTCTGTCCGCTAAAACCGTGACATCCGGATGAAGTTGCAAGACAGATGCGGGAAAGGCTTCATCTACCGATGAGAAGACCAATTGGTACAGCGCCTGCTGCTTTGATTGTCCTGAAATGATTAACAGGATCTTTTTGGCTCTCATAATCGTTTTAATTCCCATGGTTACGGCTTTTTTGGGTACTTCTTCATAGGTGTTGAAAAACCTTGCATTCGCCCTTCTGGTTTCTTCGTGGAGTTGCACAACATGAGTTCGGCTGGAAAAAGACGTACCCGGTTCGTTGAAACCAATGTGTCCATTTCCTCCAATACCAAGAACCTGAAGATCGATGCCATTATTTTGCGAAATCAGCTTGTCGAATGCCAGACAATCCATTTGATTGTCCACTGAAGGGGGAGTTGGCATATGGGTGTTTTCGGGCTTGATATTCACATACTGAAATAAATGGTGCTGCATGAATTGATGATAACTCTGTGGATGATCTTTGGAAAGTTCACAATATTCGTCCAGATTAAACGTTTTAACACTCGAAAAATCCAAATCGCCTTTCTTGAACAGGTCAATCAAGTTCTCGTACAAACCCAATGGCGAAGAACCGGTAGCTAAACCCAGCACACTCTCAGGATCATGGAGAATCTGTTCTTTTACTAATTCAGCTGCTTTGATACTCAATTGTTCATAATCGTCGAACCGTTCGATCAACATACCTTTCACCTCTCAAATGTCATATCATTCTGATGTATGATCATGTCATTCTATCAAATCATTCTTACTTTTTCATGACAAACGAGGTGATTAACCCAAAACAGCTTGAATCAACCAGTAAATCACGCCGGAACAAACCGCCACCAAAGGGACTGTGAGCAGCCAGGACCAAACGATATTTTTTAAAACACTGACGTTGACCATTTCCATTCCGTGTGCCATGCCAATACCGGTAACCGAACCGACAACCGTATGTGTTGTTGAGATGGGCACACCCATTACAGAAGCCACTAAAACCGTAGTCGCCGTTCCGAAATCGATGGAAAATCCACGGGTGTTGTTTAAAACGGTAATGTCTTCTCCGATGGTTTTCATAACCTTTTTTCCTAATAAGGCAACACCGGCTGCGATACCGGCTCCTCCTAAAACCAAAACCCATGTTGGAGCTTCTACCGTAGCAGAAGCCACTCCTGTAGTCAGTACGGCAATGATCAAGGCCAACGGGCCGATAGCGTTAGCCACATCGTTGGCTCCATGAGAAAAACAGACATAGCAGGAGGTCACCACTTGCATTTTCCTGAAAACTCGTTCGACAGCTTCGTATTCATCATCTGTATTATTCAGAGAAAACCGATTGGAAATGATACGGATGGCAATGATCAAGGCAACAGCAGAAAAAGCCAGAGAGAAAAGAATGGTCAAGATCAAATCCAATTTTAATGTCTTAAACGAAAA
>DAOTHY010000159.1:0-3310 GCA_035447925.1 Thermotogota bacterium | reverse complement strand
CGTTAAAGAGTCTTTCGGTCTTTCTTCTCTTTTTCTCTGCTTTTTCTGCGGTTCGGCCCGATTTGTCGGTTTCTTCAAAGAGTTTGATTTGTTCATGGTGTCTTTTTTTGAGGGTACTTAATCGCTCTTCTTCTTCTTTGAGTTTGTTCAGGATGATTGATTCAAATTTCTGCGTGTCTTCCTGTACAAGCTGTTGCGTCCTGTTCACCGCTTGGGGCAGTATGTTTTGTAGGGATTCTTCCAGTTTTTCGTTTTCAGCTGTTGCGTTGGGGTATCTGTCCGTGAAAAGGGGTTCTTTCAGGATATCTTCTACTTTTAGATTTCCTGCAAAGGTATTTCCGTTATACTTCAAGGCATACCATTCGTCTATAACGGGCTCTGATCGTCTGTTTGGAATGAGCCCACCGGTTATGAAGATGTGTTCGCCTTTGTTCAGTTTGTCATAAATCATCAGCGGGCATTGGTTTCGACTCAATAGGGTTTCCGCCTTGTCCGAAATCCATTCCATGATGGGATGTAGTTCCCATAAGTATTGAAAATCGGGCCATGTATCCTCTGTTTTTTCACGACTCTTTTTAATGGCCGTTGCGATGCGTTCTTTACTCGTCGTGAGTTTTATGGTGGTATTCGTGATGACTTCTTTGGGCAGTTTTCTTTCAAATCGTTGTTTTAACGGTTTCGGAAGGGTCAGGGTGATGCCGTAGCCGTCTTCTGAAAGTTCAAATTTTAATTCGTTATGGGTTTGCTGTGTTTGAATCTGTATCAGCATTTCACGGACATAATTCAAATCATCGTAGATGGTTGAGATCGTTTCAATTTTGGGTGTTTGTAGCGGTTCTGCGTTTAAAGTAGCGAGAAAGTCGTTGAAGTCTATTTTATCACTGGATGCCGGAACTTCTTCCAGTTGCTCCGAGAAGGATTGCGGACTCATTCCGCTTTCGATTGCCTTTGCCGTTTCCTCTTCTTCAGCTTGTATGTCGTATTTTCCCATCAACGATGCCGGGTCTCCTATGTTTTTCTCCGCTTGCTCTTCTTTTTCAACCAGGATTTCCAGTATTCTCAGATCTCCTTTTATCCGTTCGTTTTCGGTTTCTGTGATGATATAACGAATATCCGGTGTCTGTTCCTGTCCATATCGGTCGATTCTGCCGTTTCGCTGTTGAAAAACCATGAGCGACCAGGGAATGTCAAAATGTATGATGCGGTGTGAATAGTAATGCAGGTTGATGCCTTCTGAAGCAACATCCGAGGCAACGAGTATCTTGATTTTGGAGTCTTTCGCTCCGAAAGCGTCCACGGTTTTTTGCTGATCAACATCACTCATGCCGCCATATAAGGTAATGATTTCCTGTTCTTTGAGTTTCAGGTCTTCCTGCAAAGCATCTCTGAGGAATTTCATGGTCTCGATTCGTTCTGTGAAAATAACAATTCGGTCATCCTTTTGTCTGCTCCAGTTGTAGGCTGAGTTTTTCTGCAGCAGTTTGAGCAATCCCTGATAGCGTGAGAATTTGGTTTTGTCAATCTGTTCAAGTTGTTTTTTGAATTGTTCCAATTGTTTGATATCCTCATCATATGCGTTATCTTCTTTTTTTCGTAAGGTGTTGAGTCTGTTTTGTGTGGTTTTAAGACAGGCTGCCGGACTGGAGAATAAGGATTTTTCCAGGGTTGTTTTAAATAGTTTTCCGGCTGTGTTTCGTTGGTCAATGGATTGAAATGTCATGTTGACGAAGGTATCGAAAAGCTCTTCTTCAGCCTCGCTGGCCTGAACGATTTCCCTTGTGAGTATTTTGTCTTTGAAGCTGTTTTGAATCTGTTCCGATACATCTTTTTTAAAGCGGCGGAATACCATGCCCCGAATGTCTTCGCTGGTGTAACTGTGCTCATCTGCGATTGCTGTGGGATCTAGCATATTCATTAATGAGGCAAAACTCTCCGGTCGTCCATCATGGGGTGTGGCTGAGAGCATGATGAGCGTATCCGAACGCCCTGCAAGCAGTTCTGCCAACTTTGAACGCTGCGACCTTTCGGCATGACTGGCCGCTCTGTTGGCTACGTTGTGCGCTTCATCGATGATGATAATGTCCCATCTTGCCGATTCCAGATAAGTTCGGTATTCAAGGTTGCGTTTCAAGGTGTCGATAGAAACGATGGTTTTATCATAATAGTAAAAGGGGTTGTGATTAGACGGTATGTCCTGTTTGATCTTCTGTATCTTTGTTGAATCCAGTCTGATTAACGGGATTGAAAATCGGCTCCAAAATTCTTTCTGGAACTGCATCATCATGCTTTTAACGGCGACTACCAGGATACGTTTCCCCTTTCCCCGTGCTATCAATTCGCTGACGAGTATGCCCGCTTCAAGTGTCTTTCCAAGTCCCACGCCATCCGCCAGCAGGATACGCTGTCTTGAATTTTCAAGGGCTTTCGTCGCCGGTTCCAGCTGAAAGTTCATCATGTCCATCGCCGCTTTATGGCCCGTATATAACTTGTTCCCGGTGGCTGCCTTTTTACGTAACAGGCTTTCGATATAAAGTTTCGATTGTCTGAAATTGGGTGATTTATCGATCATCAGTCTGGTTTCCGCCGGGTCAATAATCTTTATCTCTTCCAGTTCACTGAGAAAAATAGCGTCCTTTTCTTTTACGAGTCCCGAAAGCCCTTCCACATGCATCGTCTGTGTTCCTCGGGAGTTGCTTTCAACTTTTCTAACTACCCATTCTTCCCCTCTTATATCAACTCTCATGCCGGGTGCGTATGTTTGCTCCATTTTATCCCCCTTGTGCTGTTTGGACTTTCAATTTATTCGTTGCTTTTATCTCTCAATGGACTGAATTTCACATTTACAATCAGAAATAATCTTCTGCGTCCTATTAAAGGCGTCCTATGCTATTCTTGCTTTTGAACCGGCTGTTCATTTTGAAACGCCTTTAATAAACATTCTCAATACTTATTTTACCAGATACGAAACAAAAAAACGGCGAAATTGTTACATTCGCCAACAAAAAACCCCTTTCTATTCATTTCATCCGTTTGCACCTTGTTAGTCCCTCGAATGGGTTCAATATTTATGGTCTGCTGAATAAATTTAAATTCCTCCCTTAGAAGTTTAGCTACGCAATACTTCACAGGCGTGTTTTTTAACACCAGCTGCTTGGTTTATTAGTAGGCGTCCTGAACTATTCAGCAGGTCTTGATTAAAATTTTATCAAGACATGCTGAAGATTGATCCCAAACGGTTAAATTATGATAGAGAGGGATTTAGGCGTTTTTATAACAAAGGGTTATTACTCTTTTGAAGCTTCATAAACAC
>DAOTHY010000158.1:0-3348 GCA_035447925.1 Thermotogota bacterium | reverse complement strand
ATTTCTCCGTTCTCTACTGTTACCTGATTGGTCTGTATGTCTACGGCCTTACTATGCTGTTCCAACAGGGAAAAGGCTTCATGCACACTCCCGCCTACAGCGCTTCTGGCCTGTATGAAGTCGCTTAGTAAATAATCCTTTTCCAGGCTGCTTTCTGTGTATGTGGGGATGATAAATTCGTCAGCTGAGTTGAAAACAAATACTTTTGCACTGCGCATTTGCGTGAATAAATTACGTTCAATCCGGTAGAGATCGGAATCGCACTGTTCCCCGCTTTTTTCAATGATCAGGGAGGCAATGTTGATTGTATTCCTTGTCACGGCTTGTTCCAGGGAATTTTCGTTGGGTGCTGGATCAATGGTTTGAATGACTGTCTGTCTAATCTCATTGTGAGTATATTTAGCGGGTATATTTCCACGTATTGATCGGTTTTGATGGGGTTGACTACTAAGGGGTATTGTTCCCCCTGTATCCGCAACGCCAGTTCGTTTTTCAGGTCTAATCTCTCTTGAAGCACTGTTCGTTTGATGGCTATTGTTTGGATATCCAAAAAATCGTATTCAAAGATTTGATAGGCGCTTGTTTGTTCATCTATGGCTCCTGCTAGTCCTAACTCGGATAAGGTGAAATTCTGAAGAGTTTGATCTTCCACACAGCCTGCCATCAGGATACAGATGAGCAGAATCATTATTGAAGGTAAGGTTTTTTTAAGCATTGGTTTCGCCTCCTTTTTGCCCATCGGATGTGTCAGTAAATACCGACAAATTCAGCATTTCTGATTTCTTCCAAACTGTCGGTTAATGTATCTGGGATATTGACTCCGTACATGTCCGAATTAAAAATGTTCTGACTGAAAAAGAATTCCTGCCCTTTCATGATGAGTTTCCATCCCGTAGCCTGTTGCAGCTCTTGTGACAATTTTGACAAATAGAAGTCCACCGTCCACACCGCTGCCGTTCCTCTATTGTCAATAATTTGATACACGTCACCTTCTGCTCCCAAATCTTTTAACAAAAGGGTTCCGGCAACGATGAGGATGGTTTTTGTTCCCTTTTTTTTGGAGGCATAATGTGCGGTTGCTGTAACCACTACGCTTCCCGGCGCTATTGCCGTCAGAAGACCGGATGATGAGATGCTGGCTCTGGTTTCCCGGATGAAAGCCCCTTCACTGTTTTCAACAGTCCAGCGAACAGTTTTTTTGCTCGCTGTCTGGGGTTCAACTTGAGCACTCATCTGAAGGGTTTCACCCACAGCGAGTTCTTCTTTTCCACCGGTCGCACTGACGGTCACTGATCGGACCAGTACGGTTTGTTGTTGAAACCCATCAAAAAACATGTCTTCGCAGCCTCCTGTGAGTAATGTGAGCAAGACTATGAAAATAATCATCGGCATCTTTCCCTTTTTCATCATTTTTCTCTCCTTTCGGAAAAGGTCACCCTAATTACCGGATAACTATCTTCCTCCATCATTATGTTAATAGAACAATCTCTTCCTTGTGAAGAGATTGTTCTTTGAAGTTTATAGCAAAAAAGTCATTTATCTATTTTTTTGAAACTATTTGACATTTAAAGAGTAAAATGACTGCATTAATTATCGTTTATTAAACCTAATTTGATCAGATCTGAAGATGTACACGAACTAAACGAAACATGGGACAACTCCCGTGGTTATAATCTGGAAGGTATTTTCTATACCATTGTAGAGAGAATGTAAAATTGAAGCAAAAGCGGCAAGCTCAACTAAATCAGGTGATGACTCCTCAACTTTCAAAAAAAGCGCTTGATAGGAATCTATCAATGTGTTTATTTGTTTCATTTCAAAGTTGATCTTCTTGATTGTGTTTTCATGCAACCAGGATCAACTCAATTTCCCGAATGAGTAAGTCTGAAAAAGCATCTCCATTTTTAAGTTGAATAAGATCGACCGGATGTTCCAAAGTCATGATGAGCTCTGCATAGATAGCTAAAAAAACTTCTCTCAGGGCATTTATCTACAGCCAGGCAATATCTGAGTTTTTGTTTCCGGTTTCATGAGCCAAAGAGCCGAAAAGATAAATCTTTTCACAACCCTGTTCTTTTTAATATTTGGATCGCCTTTTCAAGGGGGAGGAACATAAACGGTTAACCTCTTGCTTGATTTCCGTGATATAATTAAAGAAGAACTGAGGTGATAAAATGAATGACGTTTCTAAAAATATCAGGGCTATTCAATATATTGTAGCAACGATGAATTATGAGGGAAGGATTCTTTCGAAAAAAACAATTAGTAATTGCGAGGCTGTGCTTGAGGGACGAAAGGATTATCGTAAAATCATAAACGAGATTAAGGCTAAATATAACCATTCATCATGAAAGATTACACAGAAAAAGATAATCTGTACTGTTATAAGGGAACCATCGTTTTAAAAAACAGATTGAATATTACAGATTTTGAAAAATTAGCCCAAGCTGAAGGCGAAATAACCGCAGTTAATCTCGCTGAGCTCCAGCAGCATGTTTTTGATGATAAACTAGATTATGAATTTTTCTTGTGGTTGCATCAATTTGTCTTTTCAGATATTTATGAATGGGCTGGAACTATAAGAAAAGTTGATATTTCAAAAGAAAATTTTTAAATTTGCTCATTATTCCTTCGTTGAAAATGAGCTGAGGAAATTGTTTAAGCAATTGGAAGAAGAAAGTTATCTGAAAAAATATTCTAGAACTGATTTAGTGAAAAAACTCACTTTTTATATGACTGAACTAAATGTATTACACCCATTCAGAGAAGGAAACGGAAGAATTATCAGAGAATATTTTAGAATTCTTCTGGAATCTCTTGGCTATTATATAAACTTCACTAAAAACAACAAAACATCTTATTTTAAAGCCATGATCGACTCTCCATACGATTCTGAGAATTTGTTGAAATTTATTCAAAATAATCTTCGAAACATTTAGTGATTCTACTGAAAGAAATCAGAATTAACTGATTCCAACATGGTCATGATCTTAAGAAAGAGAGCGAATTTTTCTCTTTCGCATATTTCCGTCATTCTAAGCATATCCAAAGAATTTTGTATAATACAATGAACAAATATGGTATAATCTGTTTGTTATATTATACATAGTCAGGTGAAAACATGAATCAACATGAAATCCTTGAATTTATTTACCGTTGGAATGATGTGAAAAAAATCAAAGAAAAGAATTATGTCAAGCGTTCCGAGATAAATGAGGCCTTAACCTATATGGACAGTCATTTTGTACAAATCATTAAAGGTCCCAGAAGAACGGGCAAATCCACACTTATGAGACTTTTGATCCTTGAGCTGGCCAAGCAATACGATGAGGATGCCTTTTTGTTTTT
>DAOTHY010000157.1:0-3351 GCA_035447925.1 Thermotogota bacterium | reverse complement strand
GACAGATCATCGGGGACGGTTCTGTTTGCAAATCGGATAACTTGCTGCGAAAGTGTTAGAATTGAGGCGAGAGTTATAAAAGGAAGTGAAAGCCATGGAGAAGTTTTTTTAATACAGCCGGTCCTGTAAGAACTGAAAACAATTATATGATCGACCCCTTACAAAGAATCAACAAAGATGAAATCATGACGTTGTTCGAGAAATGGAGATATTTCATTCTACACGCCCCTCATCAAACGTAGAAAACATCTTCATTGTTGGCACTTCAGGATTATCTTAACAAACAAGGGTAATACAATTTGCTTGTATGTGAAAGTTGAATCGGTACCAATGACCAGCGAATTGCTCAAAACCCATGGGGAACTCTACTCAGAATGAAAAAGAGAAGCGGCAGCTGTGCTCTTAATCAAAACGGGAAAAACACATAAAGAGAAATGCAGAAACCATCCGTGATAAACTCGATACAAACCTCCTTAAAGATATTCATAGGTGGCTGGAAGAAAGACTTAAAAAATTTGCTGAGTTCTGCACCACAGTCTTTGGGGAAGAACTCTTCACCTTTCCTTGACAGGATTCGAATCAGCAAGGGACTCGTCACGATGTACCGATACTGATTCGAAAACGGTTTTAGCAGCTTCAACAACAGGCTCTCTTTTGCGGGAGTCTGTTTTTTTATATCATCCTGCTTCCTGCAAAAAATGTAATAGTTGACAACAGAGATTGTTTCAGGTACAATTGTATAGTAATAGTAAAAGCGATTACCGATATTACAATCAACGTTTTAGGAGGAACGACTATGGAAAAGAGGATTTCCCTTAAGGGAAACTTTGCAACGGATTGGTTTAAATATTCCGAATACGAATACAGAACACATCCCGAGAACGAAAATGAAATCTATATCTGCCCAAAAAACGATGCTACATTCAGTATGTACAATCCGTTTGATACAGCCGAATCATTGTTAACGGATATACTGAGTATCGGCGACATGACGCTCGATTACAAAAAAACAAAAGACGAACAACGGCTTGAGCAGATCAGACGATATGTTCTGATCTTTGTAAAGCAGTACGGTCTACCCGGATTTATGGCATCCAGCGTCTATAACCGTGATATCATCGGGGATAAAACGGTCATGTTTATCAAAGGAAATATCTTAAAGATTCGTGATAAAACGATGGATGAAGAAAGCTATATGAGTCTGTTTACACCCTTTACAGAAGAGGGGGACTTGATTGTCAATCATTATAGAAATGCCGTGGATATCGTCAAGGCGGAAGACTCTCCCAAGTATTACGGTAAAAGGCCTGTTGTCATCGATCTGATCTTCTCAAAATTCTATTGTGAAAGACTCGACTGGTTTCTGAACTTTGCCTGTATGTTATCCAATCACTTTAATCAATTGATCACCTACAATAACATGTCCCATTATCTTACGGAAAAAGTGACGATCATGCCGGAGAGTTTTAACGCCAGTAAGATTGGGTTCACCGTCGAAAAATTTCACAACACAACCATCGCCTGGCAGTTCGATTCACTTAAAACAGCCATCGAAACCATCTACGCCTTTGCGGTTACGGATGAAAATGTTATCCTCACCAGATGTGTTCATTGCGGTGATTTTTTCTTCGCCGGCAGCAGCCGTGAAAAATATTGCTCTCCTGACTGTCGAAACAGGGAGAACGTCAGAAGAAGCCGCATGAGAAAAAGAGAGGCTGAACAGAACAAGGGGACCCATGATGAAGAACCTGAAGAATAAAACCGCCGTTATCACGGGTGCGGGCAGCGGTATTGGTCTCTCCATTGCCGGACAATGTGCTGAAGAGGGCATGAACCTCGTCCTTGTAGATATAGAAGAAAAGGCCTTGAATCAAGCTTTTCAAACACTATCAAAAAAAACAAACGCCATCAGAATCGTTGCAGATGTTTCCGTCGAAGAAGAGGTGAAGCACTTTTTTGAAGCTGCTGTTTTTGAATACGGAGATATCCATTTATTGTTTAACAACGCCGGAGTCGGTTATCCCGGATTTATCTGGCAGGGGAGAAAACAGGACTGGGATTGGGTAATGGGCGTCAATCTCACCGGAATCACTCATGCCATAAGATATTTTATCCCCAAAATGATTGCACAAGATTGTGAATGCAGAATCATCAACACCTGTTCAGCAGCTGCCCTTGAAAGCGGACCTGGAAATGGGCTTTACAGAGTCAGCAAACATGCCATCATCGCATTATCCGAAACACTTTATCATGAGTTGCAAATTCTGAAATCAAAAGTTGCAGTCTCAATCCTGCTTCCCGGATATGTTCAGACAAACATCTGTGACGCTCAGAGAAACCAGCCGGATTTCCTTACAAAACAAAACGAAGAAGAAAACGAGCTTGATGCAGCCTTAAACCATATCACCGGTATCATTGATTCAATGATACGAGAGGGTGTCAAATCCGGAACAGATCCCGAAAAATTTGCAGATCATGTCATCCGGCAAATAAAAGAGGACAAGTTTTATATCTTTTCGGATGATATGTGGCAGGACGCATTTGAAAAGAGAACGAAGGAAATCAGAACAGGTCTGAACCCTTTACCAATTCAATAGCGTTTTTCCATTGTACGGATATGGGTCAAATCAGAAAGATCAAAAAACATCGGATCTCTTTCCAGAGATCCGATGTTTATCATAACCTGCAAAGAATTTAAAGCATTTTTGATTTACGGTTTCAATATCCCTTCCATTTGTCAATAGGTGATGAATTCCACAGAAAGAATCACGACCGGTTCATATGGCATAGCATTTTCATCAACAGGGTAAGCGGCTATTGCATCCACCACATCCATCCCTTCAAAAACCTGACCGAATACCGTGTGTCGTCTATCAAGATGTGGTGTCCCACCAACTTCTCTGTATTTTTCCTCCACATTTAAAGGCAGCATGACGGAAGAAAAATTCTCTTCAGGGGCCTTTCTTCTCTGAACGATGAAAAACTGGGTTCCATTCGTATTGGGACCATCGTTTCCCATCGAAACGGCCCCTCTGAAATTGTACAGATCTCTTGAAAATTCATCATCAAATCTTCCACCCCAGATCGAGTCACCGCTTTGTCCCGGGCCCGCAAAGTCTCCACCCTGAATCACAAAATCGTTGATGGTTCGATCAAAAATCGTTCCGTCATAGCATCCCGTTTTTGCGAGTTCTGTGAAATTCTTAACTGTTTTAGGCACAAGATTCCCGAAAAGCCTGAATTTAATGTCACCGGCGGTTGTATGAAGGATACAAATTTCTTCACCTTTTTCCGGCATGTCCAATTGTTCTAAACTTGCATCTGAAACATCAAAACCGGTATCTTTCCACA
>DAOTHY010000156.1:0-3367 GCA_035447925.1 Thermotogota bacterium | reverse complement strand
CCCACACGATAACAATCGAAGGAGAAAAGATAGAACGGGAAGAAATCCCCATCACCTTTGACAACGACTGGATGATGGTGACCCATGAGATCAGTGCCCAATCAGCGAAAAGAAGACTGCTGGTCATCACTGATCCTCCCGGGGCAACGGTCGAAGTCAATGGAATCCAACAAAGCGAACAAACACCTGTGATGATTGAAGTAACGATTGAACAGGAACACACCATCAAATTGACCAAAGACGGCTACCAAGAAAAAGAACTCACCGTAAAGGAAGAAGACAAAGGTGATCCGAAACGGATCGAAATGAGGCTGGAGGCAAACAAGGCGCCGAATCCACCTATTTTAATCGCCCCCACAGGAAATCAAGAAGACTCAATCTCTGAGCTTAAATGGTTCTGTTCGGATGAAGAAGGCGACGGGGTGGGTTATGAAATTTATTTTGGTGAAAGAGGCCAAAACTTAAGCTTGTTAGGAAAAATAGATACCAATCAAGAAACTGAAGGCAGCTACAGAGTGACAAACCTGAAGCCCAACACCCAATACGATTGGCAGATTATTGCCAGAGATGATTGGAACCAGACAGAAAGCGCCATATGGACCTTCAAGACGAAGGAAAGGACTACCCGGAAAATCAAAATCGAAACCGAGCCATCTCTTGCGGGTGTCTATATCGACGGTAAATATAAAGGCATCAGCCCCATAACGGTCGAAATGGATGAGGGAAGCTACCTCATTGAAGCAAGACTCGACGGATTCGTTTCGAACAGCCAAACTAAAATCATCGATGCCCAGACACAAGAACCACCAGAGCTTGAAACAATCACCATGGTCTTGGAAAAGGCGTCGGGGAACATCGATATCACAACTCATCCAGATCATGCACAAATCTATCTCAACGGGGTTTTCAAGGGAACCAGTCCAATAACAGTTGAAAAGCTTGAAGTTGGGACCTATACAATAAAAGCCATAAAATCGGGCTATGAAGAACGGGAAGAAACCACAAACGTAGAAAAAGGGGTAACGAAAGAACTCGCAATGAGATTAACCGAGAAAAAAGAAGAAGCAACACAATCCGAAAAACAAGCGGCAGAAATAGGCTATTTGAAGATAGAGGGAAATATCGGTAAAACGTATTTTATTGATGGTGAAAACAAAGGCTGGATCATTCCGGTTGAGATCAAATTACCCATAGGCAAACATACCATAGAGATTGAAGGAAAAGGTCAAACTGAAATCGAAATCAAAAAAGATACCACTACGATCATCGACAATAAAACTGAATTTAGAAAAGTGTTCGATTATATAGAAGAAAAAGAAGAAGCACCGCAAACATCGAATCAAAAAAAGGCCCTATACGAAATTATCACAAACCCCGCTGGCGTAAGCGTGTATATTAACGGGATTTACAAAGGGGTCACACCCATTTCCCTTCAAATGGCTGCCGGCTGTTACATTCTAAAACTGAGTTATAAGGATTACGATAGAAATAATATTCTGATCTATGAACAAGAATACGAAAGAAGGATTTGTGTCGAAGCGGGAGAAGATTACCTCCTTGCTGAAACTTTTGAAACAACCCCCGGTCCCTTATAAATCACAGAAAAGCCATTTAGCCTTTAGCTAAAAACCGGAAAAGCTTTTTAGAGAAATAAATCAATACTACAAGTCCGATTCCCAGAGTGATTATTCTCCGGCTTCTGATGACAACTCGCATAATTCCGTCTACAACAAGATAGGATGCGATGGATTTGATCGGATGATCTTTGATGTACAGAACGAGCATTAAGATTCCCAAACAGATGGCTGCCACAATGGCCACTTTCAATATCTTTTTCATACGCACTCTCTCCTTTTCTATTCGTAATTCCCCTTGGAAATCTGTTGTTTCCAAGGGGAATAAGGTCATTTAAGCCTGAAGCGGAAGCATTTCCGTGAAGCTGTCCAGGGCGTGGTTGATGGTGATAAATTCATTTTTTCCCCACCAGTTGATGTATTTTTCAACAAAATTCTCGTTGGCGGCAAATAACTGGGATGTTTTCTCAACGACCAAGGTTATTTCCCCCACTTTTGAACAGTTGTTTAACTTACTTTTCGAGTTTTCCGCATTCATCCGCAATTCTTCTACGATCGTTTCCATGTCGTTGTACTTGCGATAAGCTGCGTTGTTGTTACTGGCGATCGTATCGTTTTTGTTGATGATCATCCGGCTTTTTTTGATATATGCGGATATATTCTGGGCTTTCATGTTGATACTGTTTAACTTCGTCTTAGCCAATTCTCCAAAGGCATTGGCAAAATCCTTTTGGGTGTTTTGAAACAGGTCCATGAGTTTGATAAACGGCTCAAATATGATATCGCATTTTTTGTTTTCATTGAGTATTTCGTTGGTTTGGGTATAGATTTCTCGTTTTAGGCTATCGATCTTGTCCAGGATTTTTTGGAACATTTTCACCGATTCATCCACGACAGGGAGCAGGTTTCCTCCGATGACCTCGTGAACTTCCACCGACTTCATTTCCTTTTTCATGATCTTGACTTCTTTGAGGATTTCTTTTGCGGTTGTTTTTTTGAAATTCTCTTTGATGCCGTTTTTGATTTTCTGCTCCAATCTTGAAAAACTGTCTTTCTCGCTTTTTGCAGAGTCCTTCAATTTCAAAATGGAGTAAAGCCATATTTTAAATATCTTTTCCTTTAATTGCTCCGCTTGCTTGACCACGTCCACGGATTCGTCTTTCAGGCCCTGGAAAAAATCATTCATCCGGGTTTGAAAGCTGGCGTAGATGTCGTCCTTTTTTTCAGAAATGCTTATCTCGGCGATGTCCGATAATTTGTCGATGGTTGATTCGACAGCGTTCATCAAGAATTCATAGATGTCCATGCGGGTGTATTTATCCAAAGAATCGGCTACGGTAACATTTAACGGTATCAGGCTATTCACCTTTTCCATGTTCTTTTTCAGTTTGAGACCAGTGCTGGCTTCAGAAGGATCCCAATCAGCCGCTTCTTTTACGATGGGAATGAGTGCCAAATCAAGTCGCTGAAATGTGTTTTTCAATGCTTCAAAATCAACCTCGTTAAAAATGTCTACGGTTATCCTATCCTTTGTGTTATTCATCAAAACCACCCTTTCAAATTAATTTTTTCTTTCATATTGATATACTCCTGTCGGAAGAAAATTCCGCAAGTTGAAAATTATCAGAAAGGATTGACTGGTTGATCACCAGGGAAAGGTTTGAGTCAACACAAAAGAAGAAGCATGAGCTGTCTTACAAGATGACATCCAGCACCTGTTGGAAAAAGGCGAGATCTTTCAAGAGGAGGGGAAGTTATCGGTTGATTTGTAGCGCTTTTACTGCTCAGTCCTC
>DAOTHY010000155.1:0-3399 GCA_035447925.1 Thermotogota bacterium | reverse complement strand
TGTTCAAGACATGGTTGCAAAGATACAATATCAAAGCGGCAAGGATACCAATCAGCGGGAAGTAAACCGTGGAGCGAGGATAATTCACCCGTTTGATTCTGGGAACCTTGATTCTGCTGAGCATCCCCAATGCCAGGAACAAATCATCCAGCATAGGCCTTCAACTCCTTGACTAACTGCTGTGTTTGAGGCCAATGGAAAAGCTCAATGCAAACGGGGGTTTTTTCCAGTTCTTCATGCCGTTTGATGAATTGCACAAACCCTTCCAATGATTCTTTGTTCGGATAGATGTGGGCGTTGTTTTTATCTGCGCCGTGAAAATGGATTTCTCGAATTTGTGGCCCAAATTTATTGTAAAAATGTTCCACCGAGTCCCCGGTATACAGAAGATGGCCGTAGTCCATAGTGATAGCGAGCTTATTTTTCTCTTTTCCCAAATAATTTGTAAATTCCATAAACAGGTTATCTTCAAGATTCTCAAGGGATAATCGGTTTTTCGGGGAATTTTGAGTATAATGAAAATAATAATTAGCCAATCCTTTGAAATCGGCAAACGGATGAACGGTTAGATTCAAACAGTTGAAGGCTTCAAAAAAAGAAACGGCTTGTTTTACATTTTCAAGTGTGTCCGTGGGCAGATGAACACTGATGGTCGTTTTTTGAGTGATGGCATCCATTTCTTTGATCAACAATTCTTCAGTGGATAAGTCCCAGGTGTAAACCAGCAGTTCACAAAAATCCAGATCATCGGATATGACATGAACATTGTCCAGATAAGTCCCCCGAATTTGCCAGGAAGTGGCGCCCACCATCATTTTAGACGGATCTCCAATCCGCAGCAGGATAAAAAGACCGAATCAAAAGCGGCTGCAATCCGTTTATTCAAATTTCCTAAACGTTTGACGTACTTCCGGCTGATAGGATCAGCCGGAATGATCCCCCAGCCGGTTTCGTTGGTGACACAGATGAGTTGCTTGGCTCGTGAGCTTTTATCCATTTGTTCAAGGGTATCAAAGAATAATGCCATCTCTTTCTCCATCTCATCCTCGGCAAGTTGAAACATCAAATTCGAAACCCAAATCGTCATGCAGTCGATGATGATCACTTCAGGATCAAACCCGTTAGCCTTGCTTAAGGCCTGATGAAGATGAAGGGGTTCTTCTATCGTATAATAACGATTCCCTCTTTCTTCTTGATGTGCCTGTATCTTTTCTTTTAATTCTTGGTCAAAGGCAATGGCGGTGGCGATAAAGATCCTTTTTCCTTCGATTGCATCAGCCATCCTGACCGCCAGTGTGGATTTGCCCGAAGCCTGTCCGCCGGTGATGAGTATCTTTTCCATTTTAATCAGCCCTTTTTATGAAATGACCCAATAATTGAATGTGATCCCTGCTGATGATTTGTGATGAACTAAATATACCACAAGTGGCGGGACCTGCAGATTTTACCAACAAATTGGAATCGATGTTTTGACGGCATTCAAACGATAGATTCATTTCGGAACACAAGACGTTGAGTTCTTTTTGTATGCCGCTTGAACCACAAGGCAGCAGATCGTTGATCTCATATTGACTGAAAAGAGTTTGAATGATGGTGGGATCTAACAGGGCGTCTTCGTGATCAAGAACCTGATGGCCGAGATAGGGCATCCCGTAAAGATAACAGAAATCCCCAATGCGTGTTTGTTTCCAATGAAGCTGCCTGGTACTGCCAACAACCGTTATACCGAATCCCGTCATGCCGGTTGCAAAATTTTCCTCGCTGCTGCCGGAGATGTCATATTCTGTGATGCGGTAGCGTTCACACTGTCTTTTAATCTCATCCAGAATCTTTCTCCCGGTAGGTTCAAACTCATTACTGACGGTGGAGATGATTATCTCAGGTTTTGCCCCAACGGCTGTCAATTCAACCAGGCACACCCGCAAACAATAGGCAGCCGCCATCTCAATTTGAACCGGCAAGCTATCGTGCTCCTTTTCACCAATAGAGCCGGAAGAATCTGTCGCAATAACGATAAACGGATCATTTTGAATGACACTAATATCCCGGTAGGTGGCTATCCTTTTCATTTATCAACCTCTTGAATATCAATTTTCTTTCCAAGCCAAAGAAGGCCGTATTTGTTTTGCAAAATCAAACCGATCGTCAAAACATACCTTATTACCTTTTTTACAAGGGCTTTCCTATCAGATTGTTCTCAGTGTTTAGTATTTCTTTCAGCTGATACCTGGGTTCTTTTAAGCCCGGAGATGGACGAATACACCAGCGTATTTCATCGGTGTGTGAATAGATGTCAAGCCATTATACCAAAGAATGAGGGCTGGTGTGTTTTCTGATTCCCAATATCATTTTAGTAGGTGATGCCAGTGGAATGGTTAATGCTTTTTGTCAAAATGCTTTAATGATTGGGAACTGATATAATTGCACAGGTGACCAATCAAATTTCTGGCATGAGTATGGGTTTTGCATGATGATTGACGGATCTGATCATTGAGATTTTTTTTGACGATTTTCGTTATGGCTTGAGAATCATGCTATGTTCGATTATCGACGGTTTCTTCACCGGCTTGTCCGCTGAGTGTCTTTTGAAAAATATTAACAAGGTGTTTTTAAGGAGGATGTGTTGGCTTATCTTTTCTGGATTATTGCATTAGTTCTTTTTTCCAGCCTTGAAGTGGTGTCAAAACCCATAATGGGTCAAGTGGATCCGTTTACCATGACGTTTATGCGCTTTTTTATCGGCGGTTTATCCTTGTTTGTCATCTCCAGTCTTGTGAAAAGGCCCGACGAGAAAAAAATGGTCAAGGCTGATTTTTTTAAAATCATTTTTATTGGGTGTATTAACACCATCTTTTCTATGACCATGCTGCAGTTATCGATAAAACACTCAAACGCTTCCTCCGCAGCAACGTTAATCTCAACCAGTCCCATATTTACAGCGGTTTTTGCGTATTTGATCATCAGTGAAAAGATCAGTCAAAGGAAAAAGATTGGCATATTGCTTGGCTTGGTGGGGATTATCACATTCGGGATTGGCATGCTTGAGGGAGATTCGCTCTCAGGCATCCTGTTTGGCATTGTCGCTTCCGTTACATTTGGGTTGTATTCGGTGCTTTTGAGACGGCATATTGCCCGTTACGGTTCTCTCAGGTGCACGGCTTATTCCACGCTTTTTCCCAGCCTGATTTACGGGGGGATACTGGTTCTGAGTGGAAACTTGAAAATACCAACGGTGACTATTCAAGGGTGGCTGATCATTGCCTACCTTGGCATATTTGTAACGGGTCTTGCCTACTATGCTCTCCTGGAAGCAGTCAACCGAATGGGTGCTACAAACGCCATGCGATTATTCTACGTCAAACCGGTTGTTGCGACCGGATTGGCCTTGATCTTTCTCCA
>DAOTHY010000154.1:0-3518 GCA_035447925.1 Thermotogota bacterium | reverse complement strand
CAATCAAAATCGTTAACAACACATTTTTTTTCATTTTTGGACCTCCATATAGTCAATACCCTCTTGATTTTGGTTTTCTTGACAAACTCTCAAGGCAGGGCTGCTTACTGTTTATCCTTTATTATAACATGGCTCCCGGACAGCTGTTGATCATTATTGATATGATTGATTATAAAGGTATAACCAAGCGGCAATGTCTTCGCTTGTAATCTTACTGTCTTTTGGATAGGCCAAATCACCGATAACGATGCCTTTTAGACCCAGCATCTCGATCAGGGTTTCAAAATCCGCCTCATTTATCTTTCCATCAGCGTTGATATCCATTTCGTCCTCTTGATGCTTTGATCCATCATCAAAAATCGGCACAAACATCCATTCAAATTCGATTTGCCACTGGCTGATCTGTTCGGGGTTGGCATATTCTTGTTCTGAAATGGCGGGAATCACATAATAGCCGCCGTCCCCCCAGCCATAGCCCCAGGAATTCTTGATCACCCAAAAGAGTGTAGCGGTTTTTGTGACATTGTTAAAGGGGTCAAGATAGGTATATTGGGTTATTTCTTCTTCGATTACCGGACCCGCTTCCGGATTTGTTTTGGACGAAAGGATCACTTCATTGAGGTCTCTGGCATCTATCCAGCCCACCAGAGTAACAGCGTGTCCCCCTCCATAAGAGGCCTTAGTTGGGGTAAATATACCCTTTTGATAACCCAGAATGCCTTCGGGCGTGTTAAAGGAAATGGAAAGAGAACCATAATTTTTCAATGCCGTTTTGATCATGTTGATGTACTCATCGTAATCATACCCGATATTCTGGGCACATTCACCGTATTCTCCGACAACCTTCGCATAACCCGTTTGAGGGATCATGATGAGTCCGGAGGAGTGTACTCTTGGTGCACCGTAAGCTGAAACGGGCAACGGTATTTGTTCCATGTTGGATAAAAACACCTGAGAATACGGTGCAGAATGTTCTTCCAACATACCATATCGAATTCCGTTGTAATGCGCAAAAAATTCATATCCGCCGCTTAATTCATCAATGTCCTGAATAAAATTGAAATTCGATATCCGCAAAATATCATCATCCACATTATGATACCCTACCCAACGTTCAGAAAAATCAACATCGTTTCCGGTATTAGCCTCTTGGATGGGCTTGTCAAGTACCTGCAAGGCGTACGCACTTTCAAAAGAGCCGATCGTGCTGAAAGCCCAGCAGCTTCCGTAATAATACTGATTTCTTATCGGTTCTAAACGATAAAAGGTTCTCTCAGGCTGCTCCTGGGGTTGGATCACTCTGATACTTGACCAGAAAAGATCCCAGGTTGTTGTCATTCTTGAACCCGCTTCTTCCCCCCGGTTTAATTCTATTGCTTCGGAGATTTTCTTCCTTCCATTGAGTCTTTTCATCAATTCATCGACACTTCCAATGTTGTTTTTACACCCGTTTAGAAAGGCCTCGTTCATTCCCGGCTCCCATTTAAGATTATGTTTCTCAATCATATCCCTTGAGGCTTCAACGATTTGTGAAAATTCCTGGACCAAATCCGCCGACAAAAAGGAAACGGACAAGAGTATCATCATCGCTATGATTATTTTATTTTTCATTTGAATCCCCCTCCGTTACCATTCAAGCTCAAGCGCTGAATAATCCATGCTGAACCCGTCTACATTTTTATTGTCCGCATCCTTGAACAACAGTCCATATCCGAAATCAGGACCGGGATCCTGTTCAAACTGCACTACACCTTCTCCATTTCCCTGAGGGCTCAATGTCAAAACCGCAAAATCCTCGCTCACCGCTTCACTTTCATCTGCACCGTTCACCAGACCCCTGTACAACAGGACAACGGTCTTATCCGCCAACTCTAAAACCCGGTAGTGGGCAAATTCTTTCTCCCCTTCAAAGAAATTCCCGAATGAAACAGCTTCCAATGTAAGCGCTTTAGGAAAAGAAAGGGCAATCTGAAGATATTTTGTCTGATACACTTGAGCAAATGGCGCAACATTTGGCGCTTTAACACTCACCTTTATCTGTTGTCTCTCATCATCTATCTCTGATTCGTTTGCTAAGAAAAATTCCGGCTTTGTATCAGCATCGTATCTTTCTCTGAGCTCGATTAAATGGGTTTCATATAATTCTTCCTCTGCGTATAACAGTGCTTTGTATTGAATTCCCTGTTGTAAACCAACCTTTGCCAAAAGAACGGGTTCATCCAATGATATTTCTTGTCCCCGATAAGGTCCGTCAATCATGTGTACCGCCGTCATTTGTATGGATTCCCCTGAATACACCATGTTTTTTACGACTCCGATCCCCTCATACCCATAAGCGGCCATATCAATTCTGGCAGGAATCTTCAAAGGATTTCCATAGGGCGGCGTTTCCACAAAGGTGTCTTGAATCCCATCACCATCTGTATCGTCCAATGATAAAAACACTTCCGTGTTGATGGTTTCCAAATTTGAGTTATCAATGCTTTCCTGGACCAATTTGGAATAGTAGATCCACATATCATTCTGCTCTGTTCTGTAAAAAACCTTCTGGGAGAAATCTGACAGATTGTGTGTAAAGAACAACCCGTGACTTGAGTTATACAGTTCTTCATAGAGTCGATTGACTGAAAAATGGACAACCCTCACCCCCCTGGACCCTGTTGCCTCAACCGGAATAAGATACACCGTATAATAGCCTTCTTCTTCTATCACCCTCACCCATTCGGTTACACCTTTTATCTCATCCAGTCGCTTACCCTCCTTTTCAAGAAGAACATCGCACACAAGTGGTTGCCCGTTCATATCCGCCCAAGCGAATTTAGCAGTTGAATGCGGCGCAAGCACACTCCCATCATGAACAATCGTTGGATCGTCTTTAAGAAAGACGATTTCAACGGGTTTATCAATGGAACAACCCAAAAAAAGAAAAACAAACAAAACCATTGTGACATTCACGATTAAAGCTCTTTTCATCTCAAACCTCCAAAATATGCATTAAATCAATGACACCGCTTGAAAATAATCCAATCCCCAATAATATTGCAACCTAGCATCTTTGTTATCATCATTGGTTTGGGCTTTCACATCCACTCTTACCTATTATAGCATTTAGAGTATCGTAATATCCGTTTTCGAGGGGGTTGTCCCTTTGGTTATGTTGGCCTCTGTTGGTCTTCGTGAACCAATGAACATGATTGCCCATCAGACAATAAGCCCAAAAGAATGTTTCCTTTTTTCACTTTGGAATACCTATGGTTGCACTTCAAAAAGGGCATTTTCCAAGAAATAATTGCAAAATCAAACAATATCGCAATTGCGGGAGCCCACACGGGGGCTCCCCTACAAAAGCTTGTAAATCCCTTAAACATTGGTGTAGGGGAGGGCCCGTGTGCCCTCCCGTGGAAAAAGAGCAGAGACGATTTATTGGGAAATCAGTCGAAAAAATGGTTTTTGCAGTGGAATCATACCTATGCTATAATCAAACCATGGATAGACAAAAAAAGGTTCATCAACCGCAT
>DAOTHY010000153.1:0-3525 GCA_035447925.1 Thermotogota bacterium | reverse complement strand
GCATTCATCTTTGGATAGTAATCCAGGACATTTTGACGCCCGGTGAATTGTACCGTTTTCTCCAGGTCAAAGACTTCCACCAGTTTTTGACACTCTTGAAAATAGGCTTCCTCTTCTTCAGTTGGTCCGATTATCAGCAATTTAAACTCATTGATGGCATCTTTGACCAGTCTGGCACAACGCAGTGCCATTTTAATGTCTTTGATGGAAACCACTCGACCCACCATCCCTACCACAAAGGGGTCTTTTTCGTCCCGCCTTGGAAGGTTCATGAATCGTTCCACATCGATGCCGTTGGGGATGACTTTCATTTTTTGAGCATCGCATCCAAGTTCCGTCTGGAAAAGCTGGTTTTTTTCAAACAACGTGGTGACCTTGGTTGATTGCATATACACATAGCGACTTATTAATTTGAACAGGTTGATCCAAATGGGCTTATAAACCTCTTCAAGCCAGCTGGCTGCGATGATTTCCCGTTCCCTTTCCCGATGATAAATCCCATGTTCGGTGAGAATGAGAGGGGCGTTATGCTGATAAGACGCTGAAACTCCTACAATCCCTGCATACCCTGTTGTGACGGTATGGTACACATCACATTTTGGAATGGTTGCCATCAGGCAGTTCAAGATGGGTTGAATGATCCCCTGCAAATTCCAGTAATATCGGGTGAAAGACCTGGTGGGGAGGCTTTTTCGGTAAAAGGACAGCAGTAAATCCCAAAAGGCCTTGGAATGTAGAATGGGTCTTAAATCATATTCAAAGAGAATGTCACGGATATGGTCCAGTTTTTCAACTCTTTTATAGCGATCGATACTGAAAATATCTCTCAACGTGTTGATAAATTGGTCTTGTTCTGCTTGACGCAGTTTCTTTTTCTTCTTCCAGTCGGTAATAGATTGGAGTGAAAATTCATAGATTTCTTTCACGTTATCCGGGATTTGATAACGTAACTCCCTTTTTTCAGGCTTTGCCCCGATATGAATAATGGTGAACTCAACCGCTTTCATTTGCGACATAATGGATTGAGCCCAACCGGAAACGCCGCCGGTTACATATGGATAAGTTCCTTCAAGAATGATTCCCACTCGCAAACCAGTATTCACCACCCTTTTCAGAAAATTCCCGGTGCAATCGGGTGGCGTTGCTTAGATTTCCCAAGGCGTATTCGATTAGCCCCTGACGTTTTAAGATGTTTAAATCGCCTGTTTTGTCAAATCCTTCTCTCAGTAACTCAATTTGTTCTTCCATCAAACCAGCTTTGGAATAGATTTCGGAGGCTTCGATGTAAAAATCTTGTTTGTTGTAACTTTCACCGATGGATTCTTTAAGATGTCCTACAGCATCACGGGCAAAAAAACGGGCAATGGCACCTTTGGGGATTTCGGAGTCCAGATAGGTTAATACGGCATCGGCATAGTCTTTAGCCGTTTCTGGGAGCTCGGCATGTAAAGCGACTATTTTATCCTCGTAATATTCCTCAATTTCCGTTATGGCATCACTGGCATAAAGGGCAACATCAGGATGGGGATCGGAGCGTGCCAGCTTTAAAAGCTTAATGTGTTCTTTAATCTGCTTGTTTTCACTGGCGTCAAGGATTCTTGATTTTAAATCTAACACACTTTTCTTTTTTATATTCGAATCTTCGGTGTTAAACAAGAGAAATTTTAAGGGTACGGTATCGAATTTCTCCTTGAGGAATTTGTTCACCCCTCTTTTTCTTGAGCTGAAATCCCCCATAAAAAAGGGATCGGGTATCTCGCTGTCATCTTTTCTGTGTGCAAAATACGGCAGTAAAAACAACAGTGAAAAGGGGTATAGGATCAGCAGAAAAAACACTTCAAAGAGAAAAACCCGCCAGTTACCTTTAAAAAGGACAACGGCAAGGATCAAAGTAATGACAATGGCGATCAAGGCAAACAAAAGAAAGCGTGGATAATCCACTTGTTTCATAAGAAAAAAATAAGGGTTCAAAAGGCCGCCTAAAATAAAAATCACGATTGAAATGATCCATATGAGAATCAACAGACTATTTTTCAAATGATTCCATCCCCTTCACATAGGATTGGAACTGGGGTATTTTTTCATTGAGTCTGCTATAAACGGATTCACGTCCGTCTTTTGTGGTGTTTGTTAAAATCAAAACATAGTTATGGATCCCATCCGTCATCCCCTTAAAGAGGTAATCAAAACTTCTGATCATCCCCATGGTATCTTCTCCGATATCGGTTTTACTTTCAATTGACAGTCGCTGGAAGGGGATACCGTATTTTTCAAACCGTTCTTTTTCAATGTCAAGGATTCTTTTTTGCGTATCCATCTTCCATGTGCCATCGGGGTTGATGTTTTCCCTTTCATATTCACGTTCATAGTTCCAGGCATTTCTCAGATTGACTTCCAGCCATCTGGAAACCAGCCGTATGTATTGAAAGTTGTTCTCGTTCAGTTTTTCGTACTCAATGGCCTCGACAACGATATACCCGTAAATGGTGTCATCCAACTCATTATTGATACGGCACACGATCCAGGGCTCCATTTGAGTAATGTGTTCGATGATTTCGTCGTTGATGACGGCCAAGCCATTCTTAGAAGCTTCTTGGAACATGACAGATGATTCTGTTTTTAAGGAGTTGGGGAGCAGGGAATCCCCTTTGAAGAGTAATTTTCTAATATAGGCGTTATCTTTGGAAGCAAAATAGAGGGAGAGTCCCTTGGCTTCAGTTAATTCTGACAAAAGAGCGATGGCATTACTGATGATTTTTTCAGAATCAATTTCGGAAAAGTCATTCAACCTGTGCATGATATAGCCCATGCTTTCGGTTTCAAAATACAATCGTTTCGTTATTTCGTTTCCGATATCGTTCAGATTCACATTCTCCTCTTTTAAATCGGCAATTTCTTCGTCCCTTAATTGGATGGCATGATCACGGTTTTTGATCTTTTCATCCAAAATATCTCTGATCAATCCAATCACAACGGCTATCAGCAAAACACTGATTCCCTTCCAGATGTTCTCTGGATGACTCAACCAGTCCAGGCTGTTGATAAAAAAGACATTCAACAGCATCATGCCCGCTGCCAGTGAAAATCCCCATATTGTTCCGTAAAAACCGGAGAAAATGGCAGAAACAAATAAATAAGGTGTGGGATTGATTGAAAGACCTTCCCCGTTTAAAAGGGCTATATCAACAATGAAAACAATGATTAATACAACTCCTGCTTCAATGAGTGTTATCCAATTTCTCTTATGCATGGCACATCCTTTTATATCAGTCGTTTTTTTATTGTAATGATTCAAAAAAGAAAATGTCCATCTTGTGGTTTTCCATTTCAATCACATAGAGATCCTGTTGGATATAATACCATATAAGCCTGCCACCGATAATATTTTTAAGCTTTTTTGTTGTATCAAGGTAAAAGTATTTGTTTTCTGTAACAGATGGGTTGAGATAAACGGATATTTTATCACGATATTTTTGATAACGAATGGGCATTGTCAGGTATTCTTTCATTATTTTTGAATGTTCA
>DAOTHY010000152.1:0-3528 GCA_035447925.1 Thermotogota bacterium | reverse complement strand
CCTAACAAAAGAAAAGATATTAAACATATGGGAGGAACTGAGTATGTTGAATATAATGAAAGTAGCGGAAGAAAAGGGAATGGAAAAGGGAATAGAAAAAGGTGAAAAGATTGGGATTGAGAAAGGTGAAAAGATTGGCATAGAAAAAGGCAAAGAAGAACTCATCTGGAAAATGATCCTAAAAAAATTCCCGGACATTCAATACAAATACTATGAAAAAGTGAAAGCCTTAAAAGTAGATAAACTGGATGATCTTTCACTCGCACTTCTGGATATGAAAGACAGCAAAGAGTTGGACTTCTATCTTTAAGAGTGGTCAAAACATATTCATTTCCAAAGGAGTTTGTGTTTATTTCCAAAGGGACTGACCCCATGGTTACAAAATCATCCTGGTCCCGATAAATCGATCAGAAAAAAAGATTTAGAATCCGGTAAGATTATATCCAGAAGATACAGGAACAGAAGAATCGGCGAATTTCTTAAAGAGCTAAAATTAACAGAAGGTCGTTCAACAGGCATTCCCAAAATCTTTAAAGCCTTAAAGGAAAATGGTTCTCCAGCTCCCATAATAGCAACAGATGAAGACAGAACCTACTTTTTAATAGAAATTAAAATCCATGAACTCTTCTTAGGCCAAGAAGAGGCCCAAGAAGAGGTCCAAGAAGAGGCCCAAGATAAAAAAGAATTATCGGAAATAGAAGAGCGGATTTTAGAATTTATTTCAAATGATGAAGTTTCAAAAGAGGAAATTGCAGACTATCTTAAAATCAAAAAAACAAGCGGTAATTTTAAAAAAGCAATGAAAAAATTAAAAGAAAAAGGATATATTGAATATATCATACCCGAGAAACCAACTAGTAAATATCAGAAATATAGAATTTCAAAAAAAAATTGAAAAAAGAATTTCAAAAGAGGTGAAAAGCAATGGAATTCAGAATAGGAAACAAACTCATCGGAGACAACCATCCCGTCTTCATCATTGCAGAGATGTCCTGTAATCATTTACAAAACTATGATTATGCCGTTGAGATCATCAAAAAGGCCAAAGAAGCCGGGGCGGATGCCATTAAACTCCAGACCTACACCCCTGACACCATGACCATCGACTGTCATAATGAATACTTTAGCTTAAAAGGTACCATCTGGGAAGGCAAAACCCTGTATGAACTCTATCAGGAAGCCTACACTCCTTGGGAATGGCAGCCAAAGCTGAAAAAGATAGCTGAAGAGTTGGGACTCATATTCTTCTCAACGCCCTTTGATAAAACTGCCGTTGACTTTCTGGAAGAGATGGAGGTTCCCGTTTACAAAATCGCCTCATATGAAATAACAGACATCCCTTTAATCGAATACATCGCAGAAAAGCAAAAACCCGTGATCTTCTCCATCGGTATGGCAACTGTAACAGACATCGACTTGGTTCTCTCTGCGATACGAAACAAACAAAACAACGACATCGCCCTCCTCAAATGTGTCAGTGCTTATCCCACACCCATCGAAGAAACCAACCTACTAACCATTAAAAATATTCCAGAAACCTTTGGTGTTATTCCCGGACTATCTGATCATACGCCAACCATCACTACCTCCATCCTGTCCGTAGCCTTGGGGGCAAGAATCATCGAAAAACACCTCACCCTGGACAGAAAACTGGGAGGTCCCGATGCCAAATTCTCCTTGAACCCGGAAGAATTTAAAGAAATGGTTGATTCAGTCAGAGAAGCGGAAAAAGCCTTGGGTCATATTACCTATGCATTAAACGAGAAACAAAAGAGAAGCCGGGAAACAGCGAGGTCTTTATTTGTGGTTAAAGATATTCAAAAAGGCGAAGCTTTTAGTGAAGAAAACATCCGCTCCATTCGCCCGGGGTATGGCTTGCATCCGAAATACTACCAGCAAATTCTTGGGAAAAGTGCCAAAAAAGACTTGGAAAGGGGAACGCCTTTGAAATGGGAGTTTGTTGAGTAAAAGGAAAATGGTGAAGGAAATTCAAAGGAGAATGTATGCAAGAAAAAGAAAATCAAATTTTAATTTATCAAACAGAAGATAAACAAACCAAAATTGAAGTCAATATAGATGATGACACTGTCTGGCTTACACAATCTCAAATGGCTGAACTTTTTCAGAAAAGCAAACCAACCATAAATGAGCACATCAAAAACATATTTAATGAAGGAGAACTGTTAGAAGATTCAGTTGTTCGGAAATCCCGAACAACTGCAAAGGATGGTAAAACATACAACACAAACTTTTATAACTTGGATGTTATTATCTCTGTTGGATATCGAGTAAAGTCACATCGAGGAACTCAATTTCGTATATGGGCAACTGAAAGATTAAGAGAATATATTATCAAAGGCTTTACCTTGAATGATGATATTTTAAAACGTTCAGGTGGCGGAAATTATTTCTCAGAATTACTTGAAAGAATCAGAGATATTCGGTCAAGCGAAAAAGTTTTTTACAGACAAGTACTGGATATTTTTGCAACAAGTATTGACTATAATCCTAACACAAAAATATGCAAAGATTTCTTCAAAACCGTACAAAATAAGCTTCATTTCGCAGCGCACGGAAACACAGCAGCTGAAGTGATTTTAAAACGTGCAAATTCCAAAGAACCCTTTATGGGGTTAACGACATTTAAAGGAGATAAACCAAAAAAAACAGATATTTTAACTGCAAAAAATTATCTGAAAGAAGATGAACTGAAAATCTTAAACAGAATTGTCTCTGCATATCTTGATTTTGCTGAACTTCAGGCTTTAAGACATAAACCGATGTACATGAAAGACTGGCTTGAAAGACTTGACGAATATCTAAAGTTAACAGGAAGTGAACTTTTGAAAAACGCAGGTTCTATTAGTCATCATGAAGCAAAAATAAAAGCTGAATTAGAATATGAAAAATATATAGAACAAAATAAACTAGAATTATCAAAAGTAGAAGAGGATTTTTTAGAAAATTTAAAACAAACACAAAAAAAGCTTGAGCATAAAAATCAAAATAAGTAAAGATATTTATGATAATAATTTAAAAAAATGATAATGGAGCAATATCACAGCCTAATAAAAAAGGAGAACACCTTTGAAAACCATCATCATCGCCACCATCAAAACCTGGAACATCAAAAACGCTGAAAAATTAGCTCATACAATAAAAGACAAAACCAACACCAAAATCATCACAAGCAAAAAAGAACTCACAATTGACACAATCAAAACACTCAATCCCGAATATATCTTCTTCCCTCACTGGTCATGGAAAATTCCAGAAGCCATTTACGCTAACTATCCGTGCATTGTCTTCCACATGACGGATTTACCCTTTGGCAGAGGCGGAAGCCCCTTACAAAATCTGATTGTCAGAGGATATAAACAAACAAAAATCTCAGCCATAAAAGTGGTTGAAGCCATGGATGCAGGAGACGTTTATTTAAAAGAAGACCTGGATTTATATGGAACCGCTGATGAAATCTTTATGAGAGCCTCCAAAATCGTCTTTGAAAAAATGATTCCGCAAATATTA
>DAOTHY010000151.1:0-3529 GCA_035447925.1 Thermotogota bacterium | reverse complement strand
TTGATCATATCTTTGGACTCTCAGAATTAGATATTCCAATAATTTCCCATGAAAAAACCAAAGAGAAGATCCTTGAAGCTATGACGATGGATTGGGAAAAAGAGATCGTTGAAAAAGACATGCAAATTAAAAACGAATTCAAAGACGGTGTATTTGACATTGGAATGGCTTTGCCCGACATCACTTTTCAAGAAAAAACGACTTTTGACCTGGGAGACAGCCAAATCAGCTATGAACATATCACATGTGATCACACGGATGATTCCTGTGTGATTTATTCGGAGGAATCTGAAACGGTCTTTTTAGGCGATTGTCTTTATTGTGGTTTTAAGGATGATCTCCTATATTGGAATGCAGACATCCTGATAGCCTTATATGATCACTTAATCAACGATAACGGGAAATTTTATGTTGATTCTCACAGGGGTTTGTTGTCTTTAACAGAAATGAAGGATATGCGAGATGATTTTGCCCTGATGGTTGAATTGACTCAAAAAGAGTACGATGCAAATGATATCGAAAAAGTAAAGAGTCAAATTAAACGGAAAGTAATGCAGGATGAAATTGAGATGTGTTGTGAGTTTCTTTTAAATGGGAGGAGATTTAAATAGCGTTTACCGATTAACAAAATATGTCTGGTCAAGAGGCTTTTTTGTTATGTTATAATCCATCTATGGCGATTTGGGATGAATCCAAGGGTGTTCATTTTTCGAAATCCTTGAATAAAAATAAAGAAAAGTATTTTCATAGAACAACCATCGATCAAGTTTCTTTAGAAATAGAAAGAAAATTGATCGATATTTATACAAGACATCCGAAGTTTCAATTTCAACTGAGGACTGCTGCACTGTTGGTGTTAGATATGCAGCGATATTTCACAGAACCGCAATCACATGCGTTTGTGCCTTCTTCACAGGCAATTATAAAAAACATCAATCAATTGATTCATTTATTTGTGTCCAACAAGAAACCTGTTTATTTCTCAAGACATATTGATGAAACCCAAACGCTTATGAATACGTGGTGGGGAGGTTCAATTCCGAGAGAAGAACCGCTTTCTCAATTATCTCCTGCCATAGATTGTTCGAGGGGTCAGATCATCGATAAAAACACCTACGATTTTTTTCATGAGACATCATTGGATCAAATGTTGAAAAAGAAAGGCATTCAAACCGTTGTTATCACCGGTGTAATGACACACCTTTGCTGTGATACGACAGCAAGAAGTGCTTTTGTCAAAAACTATCAAGTATTTTTTCCCATTGATGCAACAGCAACGTACAATTTATCTTTTCATATGGCCTCTTTTTTTGCTTTATCCCATGGATTTGTTGTTCCAACACTGACCAGCAGGTTAATAGAACGATGAATCAGCCCATCATGATTATTGGAGGAGGTCCCGGGGGTATTTCTGCGGCTATTCAACTACATAGAAGCGGGTATAAGCCACTGATTTTTGAATCCCGCCAACTAGGCGGATTACTTGTAAATGCCTGGCGTGTTGAGAATTATCCCGGTTTTCCCGCAGGGATATCCGGGTTGGAATTGGTTCAATTGTTTTGTGAACAATTGGCTTTATACCATCCGGAGATTGTTTATGATCATGTCCTTTCAGTTGAAAAAACGCAAAGCGGGTACTGGTTAACAACTCAGAAAGACCAACATTTTTCTTGTCAATACCTTATCATCGCTACAGGTACGAATCCCAGGCAATACACGGATTTAAAACTGGATAAAAAAGAAGCGTTGTCAAAGAGAATGTATTATGAAGTTGACAATATCAGGCATTTTAAAGGCAAAGATATCTCAATTATCGGGGGTTCCGATGTAGCTTTTGATTACGCTATGACCATGAGTCAAGAAAATCAAGTGAGTATTTTTATGAGGGGTTCCAAATCAAAAGCCATCAAAACGCTATGCGATACCGTTCAAATGAGTCAACAAATAAAAGTATATCCAAAATCAGAAATTGAAGATTTAGAGTTAAAAGATGATAGAATATCACTAAATTTTAAAACGGGTGCTTCCATTCAAAACCATATGACGGATGATTTGCTCTTTGCTATTGGAAGAGTCCCAACAATGCCACAATTAGTGAACAAAATGGCTTATGAGAATGAGAAAGAAAAAAGAGTGTTTTTTGTAGGAGATGTGAAAAACAGTCAATATCGGCAAGTTGCTTTTGCAGTTTCAGACGGCATTAAAGCGGCGATGACCATCGATTGTATGATAAGGGGTGAACAATGAGAATCGTTGAATCATATGGAAATGAGCAAGTTGCATCGGTGTATTTGGCGCAGGATGAAAAGGGGCGGATGCTGGAGTTTGTTGAATCCGTTCAACCCCCCATTCCCAGAGAGGAAAAATGGGTGCTGATCATCTCAACCCTTTACGGATGTCCGGTCAAATGCCGGTTTTGTGACGCAGGTGGAGATTATTCGGGAAAAGTGGGGTATGATGAATTGCTTTTTCAAATAGATGCTCCTGTCTTGAAGCGCTTTCCGGATCGAAAGATCCCCGTTAAGAAATTCAAAATACAGTTTGCCAGAATGGGAGAGCCGGCCTTCAATATGGATGTTTTAAAGGTATTGGAAAATTTTAAATCATTGTACGAAGCACCCGGTTTTATGCCATCCATTTCTACAATCGCACCCATGGGCACTGAGGACTTTTTTGAAATACTCCTTGAAATCAAAAATCGGCTTTATCAAAGCCAATTTCAGCTCCAATTTTCTTTGCATAGCACATCAGAACAACAAAGAGACTTGTTAATACCCGTTAAAAAATGGGGCTTTGAAAAAATATCCCATTACGGCGAACGTTTTTATCAAAATGGAGACCGGAAGATTACGCTGAACTTCGCTTTGGATAAAAATAGTGAACTGGATCCAATAGTTTTAAAGAAATATTTTGACCCGACTGTTTTTTTAATCAAAATCACACCTCTCAATCCGACGTATAAAGTAAAAACAAACAATATGAAGAGTTTTTTTGATGTCTCAGCCAATAATGCCCAGTTAATCAATGAAGAAAGTCCACTTTTAAAAGCGATTCGAAATGCAGGTTTTGATTGTATTCTCAGTATAGGTGAATTGGAAGAAAATCAAATCGGAAGCAATTGCGGCCAGTATGTGATGTCTCATAAAAAATCTAAAGAAAAAATGCCTGAAGGGTATTCTTATATTCGATAATGGCCTTTATTCTTTTTAAAGCAAACGTTATGAGGCATTAATAGAAGACCTGGAGGAAGGAAAATGACCATTGAATTATTGAATAACGAACAATATAAAGGGAAAAAGATCTTGTTTCGATACGAGACGAATGATTATTACGACATAGAAATTATTCAAACAGATCAGGTGGAGTCGTTTAACCTCATCAAAAAACATTTCAAAACACCGAAGGTGAAACAGTTTGAAGATACCCTCCTGGAAGACTGGCTGGAAAATCCTAAATTGATTGGCGCAATTGATCATGATGAATTGATTGGATATCTGGAGCTCAGTCATGAAAGCTGGAACAACCGGAT
>DAOTHY010000150.1:0-3553 GCA_035447925.1 Thermotogota bacterium | reverse complement strand
CAGAATAGTCATTTTTCAACAAAAAAGCAATGGGGACGGTTCTGTTTGTTGCTTCTAGGGAAGCAACAAACAGAACCGTCCCCATTGCTTTTCTTTTCAATATTTACTCCCCTTCGTAATAATCCACTTCACTATTGTTTTTAAAGAAGAAGTTATCGCTATTGTGAATAATGATGCCTATTTTATCTGAATCAGGATAATGGACAATGTCAGGAGAATGGGTGGTGTCGAAATCGATGTAGACAAGTGGCTGTGTTTCTGATGTATTGATGATCTTATGGGCGGATTGGTCACCAGGGGGACAGATGATAAAGTCTCCCGGAGTTATTTTTTGAGGTCCTTCCGGTGTTTCCATCATTCCTTCACCGCTGATGATGTAAAAGACTTCCGTATTGTTCATATGAGCATGAAGGGGATAGTTTGCTTTTTGGGGCGGAATGGAATACATGGCGACATAACACTGATCGAATTCTCCCCTTGGAGTTACTTCGTATTTGGTGTATGCATATGGGTCATGTTTTGCCTTGGTTTTGGGGGTGATGTCTTTGATGTTTTTAAAGAGAATATTATTGCGCATTGTTAATATCATTCCTTTCGAAGTGCTCTAGGCACTTAAGTTATGACTATTTCTCCTAAGAGTAAGCAGCAGGGATGGTTTGAGGTAAACCCATAAGGGTGGAAAAATTCGGGAAGCGGCAAACAGAACCGTCCCCGTTGCTTCTATAAGGTTAATAAATAAGATCGGATGAGGTTCGTGCTTCTTTTCATGTATTCTTCCGGAGCATCTTCAAGATAAAGGGAATAATTCAAGAAATTGACTCTTCTTGCAATCATCAGCATATCAAGTGTTTCATCATCAAAGACTCGTTCAGGAAAAACTTCATTGTAGCCCTTGATCACATTGGCTTTGACTTCTTCATAATTAAAATTCTTATCGTTTTTATAATAAAAAAAGATAATGGCCAAGTCATGAATGGGAAGCCCAAACATGGCTTCCTCAAAGTCCAGAACTCTGAGTTTGTCGTTATAAATTTTTACATTCCATGGATTTAAATCTGCATGGATCAGTTGAGGTTGTTGGCCATTGTAAAGATTGGCAAGTTTTTCATTCAATATCGGTATGATTTTATCCATTATTTCAATGGTTTGTTCTGTGATATTTTTTCTGTATTTCTCCTGTTTATAAACCGCTTTTTCATCGGGATAATAAAAGACTTTATCCCATTTTTTTGGGTGGATCGTTTTGGGTATTGTGAATTCAGCAGTTTGAACATGCAGCTGTGCGGCCAATCTTCCAAGTTTTTGAAAATTATCCGGGGTTTCTTTCCCGTCAAAATCTTCTCCTTGTAGCCAAGAATACACAGCGACTCGTTTCGGAATTTCTGTCAGTTCCGAGTCAACAATTGTAATGCCTTCACTGTATTTATTCAGTATCACAACGGGGGTTTCAATGTTCTTTAAGTTACTTAGAAAAAAGATTTCGGCTTTATTGTCATTGAGATCCGTTGACTCTTCCTGGAATATTTTTAAGGCATATTGAGTTTCATCAGAAGCTTTTATTTTAAAAAAGACGTTTGTTTCTTCAACAAGAAATTCTATTTCTTTGTATTCTATATCATAATCAAGCAAAGCTCTTTCGGCTACTTTTTTAAGTATTTGAAGTCGTTCCAAAAGCATACCTCTTTTCTTATCTGTTTGTATTTGTTTCTCTTTGTACTATAGCACAAAAGCGAGTGTGCATCCAAAAGCAGAGAGAAAGCAGAGAGGGACGGTTCTGTTTGCTGTCCATTCTTCTAAGCATATTCGGGATTTTGATCGAGAACAAAAATGAGTGTGCATCCAATATTTATTGGATAAAGGGCTGGCTGTGCTTCAGATTTCAAGGGTGACGGGGATTAGTCAGTATTCTGTCTGAGAATCAAAGAAATAGTTCAACATTTCATTATTTTTTGAGTTGATTCGGTATTCTTTTTTTGAGGAATATACGTGATAAGCGAGCAACGTTATAGACCCATCACAAACAAGATTTCATCTGCAAAAAGGCTTTTTGTGACTAAGGTTTTTTTAATGGTATAATCTATAAATGTAACAAACTTAAATGGAACGATAGCAAGCATAACGAGAAGATAATAAACCTAAGGCTTAATTTTTCGGAGGTTGGGAATGACAGATCAAAGATTAAACAAAATGGCTGAAATACTGGTTCAATATGCGTTGAAATTGCAAAAAGGTGATAAATTGCTAATTGAAGCGAATATGTGTAGTGCCCCGTTGATTAAAGAACTTTATAAAGAGGCTTTGAAAATTGGCGCTTTTCCTGAGGCGAGAATAACCATGGAAAGTATGAAAGAATTACTGTACAAGTATGGGAACCATGATCAGTTAACGTACATCAGTCCGATTGAACGAATAATTTTTAATCAATATGATGCTTCCTTGTATATTTGGGGTGAAGAGAATACCAAATCCCTTACTAATGTGGATCCTCAGAAAATTTCAGTCAATATGGAGGCACAAGGAGAATTATTTTCAGAGTTCATGAAAAATGTAGCTGAGAAAAAGCTGAAGTGGTGTGGAACGATTTTTGCTACACAGGCTTATGCCCAAAATGCCGAAATGTCGTTAGATGAATATGAAGATTTTATTTTTAGTGCCTGTAAGTTGGATACTCAGAATCCTGTTTCAGAATGGGAAAAATTATCCAAAGAACAAGAAAGGCTAAGAAAGATTTTAAACACAAAAAAAGAACTGCGTTTTTCTTCTTCAACGGCTGATTTAATCATGTCTGTGGAAGGGAGAAATTGGGTCAACTGTGATGGTTCAACGGGAAATTTTCCAGATGGGGAACTCTTTACCACACCAAATAGAACCAGTGCGAATGGTCGTATCAAATTTTCTTACCCGGCAATATTTAACGGACGGGAAGTTGAGAATGTTGAATTGGTATTCAAAAACGGAAAAGTGATTCAAGCGTCTGCAGAAAAAGGAGAAAACTATCTGATTACCATGCTGGACACTGATGAGGGATCCAGATATATTGGAGAGATCGCTTTTGGAACTAATTACGGTATAAATAAATTTACGAAAAACATATTGTTTGATGAAAAAATAGGCGGAACCATTCATCTTGCTGTGGGGGCGGCATCACCTGAAAGTGGAGGGGGGAACGAGTCAGCGATTCATTGGGATATGATCTGTGATATGCAAACAGACGGACAAGTATTTGCTGACGGTGAGTTAATATATGAGAATGGGAATTTTTTAATATAATTTTTAAAGCTATAATTGAAAAATTTTATTGTTCATTTATCTGAAAAAAATCAAAGGGAGGGGGCCCTGGATACCTGGTTAAACAAGTTTAACCTTGAAGTATTTTCCTACGGAAAAACTTCACTTTTTCATAGGAAAAGACTCCTTAATCAAGGATCCTGTCCCTTTGATTCACGTTTCCAAGTTATACAGAAGCCTCTACTAATTAGGAGTTGCTTAAAAATGTTTCAATATTCTTGATTACTTTCTCTGAAAGTCTTTTTTTCGCCTGTTTGGTCCATCC
>DAOTHY010000149.1:1903-3570 GCA_035447925.1 Thermotogota bacterium | reverse complement strand
TAATGATATTCTTCATGAAATCGCTGATGTCGGGTTTTACACTTTGAACGGCACGAATAAGTTCTTCTTTCGTGTAATCGTAGAGGTTAAACAGATAGTCTCCCGTACCACTTTGATTGAATATACAAATCCTTCCTTTTGCAACGGAGCCGATGGCCAATTCTTTTCCTGAGGCGTAGCCGCCTACAGCAATATTGTTCGAGAGGGCAAAACCGCCAAATGAAAGGGAAAAGCTGATAGCTGCTCCTCCAAAGGCGTACAGAAGTGAGAGTGCCAATCCCCCCATGGATAAAACACCACCGGCGGCTATACCACCAAGGGCAAGGATCAGTCCAAGGGAAAGGCCTCCGAATGCCAGTATTCCGATGGAAACGCCTCCTAAAGCGATAACGCCAACGGAAACGGATCCAATGGCGATGATGCCTTTTGCCACTCCGCCGTATCTTCGGTTGATGTGCACCAGGGGCAAGCCCAGTAAGGTGGTTTTGCTTTTGTATTCAAACGGATTGTTCAGAGGAATGTTTTCAAGCAGTTCATTCCTGAGTTTTTTTGATACCTCTTCGATGGGGCCCATGAGTTTTACGGGATCCTTTTCACCTGTTTGGGCAGTCTTTTCTTCTAAGGTTTTGATGAGATTTTTTTTAATGATGGTGGCCTTTTTTTGGCTGTATGGAATAACTGAAACAACTTGTTCCACGTAGTGCTCGAAGGATTTGTTTGAGCTCATACGGATCACTCCCTTTTTCAGTCCGGCTGTTTTTGATGGTTCTTTTCACCCATTCGCAAGCTCACGATGTTTTTTTACGATTTCATCCAGAATTTGAGCGGATAGCCTCACCACCGGCAAGCAGCCGAGTGTGTCATCTCGAAATTCTTTTTTTATCTGTTTGCAATTATCCGAACCCAATCGTTGTTCAAAGGTTTTGTAAAAGTCGATAACGATCGCTTTTCGATTGTCAGCACTCAGGGTGTTATCCCCGGTTAAGATAACCCCCAAAGCGGCTAACGCTCCGGTGAGTGCACCACAAACACTCTCGACGCACATCCCCCCTCCGAAACATGCCATGGTGTTGAATGCCTTTTGATCCAAGCCAAGTTCATAGGTCTCATTGGCTCCGTATAGCATGGATTCGGCACAGTTTAATCCGTTGTTGTCGCTGTAAAACTTTTGAACCGTTTGAACCAACACTGTTTTTTCACCTCGTTTTTAATTCAGAGACTGTTTCACATGACCTTTGCACCTATATCATAACATCTTCCTTGTGAAATTGTGAGTCATGAAGGGGTCTTTTTTTGGTGATGTTGTTTCAAAAGCGTGTATAATAATGGTATAAATAGGCTGATTGAACGGAAGGAGAAAATCGATTCATTCTTAACGCTGAAGGAAGGGACGTTTTGTGTTGAAAACAAAAAAAGACCTTCAAGAGTATTTCGATAGAATGCTTGCTGATGAAAAAATGAGAACGCATGTGTTATCGCTTTTTGTTTCTATCATTTTGTTTGCTTTAGGCCTATTTATGTGTGTGCTGAATCTTTTCACGGGCACGCTGTATTTGGTTGTTTTAACCGGAGGCCTTTCGGTTGTCTTAGCTTTTATTATTTTTTTGCTCACGCATACCGAAAGGGAAAAAACGGGTTTGTTTTTGTTGGCCGTTTCTGTTTTGGTT
>DAOTHY010000149.1:0-1803 GCA_035447925.1 Thermotogota bacterium | reverse complement strand
TCTCAAAGCCAGTTGAAACAGCTTAGTCGTATCGATGAATTAACCAAACTTGAAAACCGGCGAGCGTTTGACAACAGGCTTAATGAGCTTTGGATCGAGGCCAATCGGCAAAATCAACCGTTATCCCTTTTAATGATTGATATCGATTTTTTTAAAGCCTACAACGATCACTATGGTCATCTTGAGGGCGATTTGGTTTTAATCAATGTGGCCAGGATTATTTCGGAAGCAATCGTTCATGACAGAGAGATTGCAGCCAGATGGGGCGGGGAGGAGTTTAGTGTGCTTTTGCCCCATGATTCTCTCGAAAGAGCAATCGAGAAAGCTCAGAAGGTTCGTCTGGCTATCATGGCAAAGGCAATTCCGCACGAAAAATCCGGATTGTCGACAAAAAACATTACGGTGAGTATCGGTGTTGCTACTTTGATTCCTTCTGTGACAAAGAGCAGTCGAGATTTATTGAAACAAGCGGATCAAGCCCTTTACCGGGCAAAAAGAGAAGGCAGAAATCGCATTGCATCTTAAGGTTATTTTGAAAGGAGTGTCACATGTTTCGGCAAATGAGAAGAATCAAACAGGCCTTATCAGCTGAGGAAAGCATCGCTGTTTTAAATAAAGGGACATCCGGAGTTCTGGCTGTGTGGGGCGATGATGACTACCCTTACGCTGTACCGCTCAGTTATATCTACAAAGACAATAAAATCTACTTTCACTGTGCCTATAGCGGACATAAGATGGATGCCATCCGGGCTCATCCAAAGGTTTCTTTCTGTGTCATCGACAAGGATCAGATCGTACCCGAAGAATACACCACATATTATCGAAGTGTGATTGTTTTTGGAAAAGCAAGAATTTTAGAAGAGCAGGCTGAAAAACGCCAGGCTATTGAAATCCTTGCGGCCAAATATTCTCCAAATCATGAGCAGGGGCGTTTGCAGGAAATTAACCGGTTGTTAGAACAAACTTGTATGGTGGAGATTTCTGTTGAACACTTATCCGGAAAGCAATCGAAAGAACTAGTCGGACAGGTCTGGACACAATAACTATAAGGGTAATCGTTGCAAATAAAAAAAGAGGCCATGATGGCCTCTTTTTTTATTGTCATGAGCTTATTTCACAACTTTATACGTGGGAAGCCTTGCATCCGGATACCATTTCAGATAGATCTCTTCAAACGTCCCGTCTTCGTACATGTCTTTGAGCGCACTCTGCCATTTCTCGACGATGGTTGCATCAAAGTTTTTAGAGAATGTGACATACAGTTCTTGTTCAGATACCAGATAGGCTTCTTCAAAATTCCCCTCATTGATTCCTGCTTCTCGGCAAGAGGCAATGAAGTTATCCGGAGAGGCGATCATAGCATCGATTCTGCCCGTGTTCAATTTCTTGATGTTGTTCACTTCGTTGACGGCACTATCTATGTTGTTAAAGCCCAGTGAAAGCAGGTATTGCTCTCTGGCATCGTTCAAATAGGTTCCGATTCGACCTAATTTTTCCGCATCCGCCATGGAATTGATAACAACTCCCGAGCCTTTTTTGACATAGAATACCCATGGTTGACTAAAAATAGGGCCAACCCATTGAAAGAGATCTTTTCTCTCGGCAGTTAACGTGGTTGAAAAGAGTATCACATTGTCGTTGGTTAGGAGAAGATTATACGCACGAGACCAAGGCAAAACCTGAATTTCAGTGTCATCCCCTACCCGTCTTTGAATTTCCTGAACGAGTTCAACCGAAGAACCGGTTAATGTTCCCGCTTCATCGTAATATTGAGATCGTCCGATTAACTCTGTGTAGACTTCA
>DAOTHY010000148.1:0-3572 GCA_035447925.1 Thermotogota bacterium | reverse complement strand
TGCCGAACCGGTGGGAGCTATCATCGGTTTTTTGTTTATCTATCTGATCTTTGGATTAAACGACTTAGTCTTGGGTGTTGTCTTTGCGATCGTTGCCGGTATCATGGTTTACATTTCATTTGATGAATTGCTTCCGGCTGCTGAAGAATACGGGGAGCACCATTTTTCCATTCTCGGATTGATTGCAGGTATGGCCGTAATGGCATTTAGCCTATTGATTTTGGGGTGAGAGTTATTTGTAACCTGATAAAAAAAACTTTTCTTTCTAGCGTGTTTCAAAAAACATGCTGTGTGATCATTGTCAGCTTCATCTTTTTTCTATCACCCATATTGACGTTTTCGCAGCGAGAGCCTTTTGATTATCTTCTTTTTCAGGAACACGGGGCGGTCATGCTGCTCATCGAACCCGTCAGCGGGAAGATTGTTGATGCCAATCGATCCGCCAGCGAATTTTATGGTTACACTCTCGAAGATTTGAAAAGTATGACCATCCATGAAATTAACGCCATCACACCCACACAGGTTGAATTGGAAATGCAAGCTGCGCAACAGGAAGACCGCAATTATTTCATCTTTCCACATCGGTTGGCAACCGGTGAGATTAAGACCGTTGAAGTTTATTCGTGGCCAGTAGAATGGGAAGATCAGAATCTTCTTTTTTCTATCATTCATGACATCTCCAAACGTACAGAAGCACTTGAAATGCTCTTGGAAAAAGAAAGAACACTCAGCAGTCTCTTTCGGGGCGCTCCGTTGATCATTGGGATTGCCGTCGGCAGGGTGTTTCAAGAGATCAACCAGACGGTGGAACCGATGTTGGGATATACTCGTGAAGAAATGATCCACCGGGATTCCAGATTCTTGTACGAGAGTGAACAAGAATATGAAAAAGTCCGGAAAGCACTTTATCTGCCTGATGAGCAATCCACCGGATTGATTGAAACGAGATGGGTTAAAAAGAACTCAGAGGTCATCGATGTATTGATTACATCCTCATATCTTGACCCCAAAGAACCGGCTTTGGGAATCACCTTTACCGTTCAGGATATTACAGAGGAAAAAAACGCAGAAAAAAACTTGTCAAGGCAGAGGATTCATTTTCTGATATGGTTGATCATAATCCTTTTGGCACAACTGTTTATCATTATTGCCTTGTTTCTCTCGATTAGAACTCGTAAAAGACTTGAAAACAGCTTAAGAGAAAGCAAAGAGAAAGCTGAATCCGCCAATCGGGCGAAGGGGATTTTTTTGGCTAATATGAGTCATGAACTCAGAACACCTCTAAACGGGATTATCGGATTCAGTGAGATATTAAAAGAAACACCTTTAAACCTACAGCAAACCCAGTATGTGTCAAGTATCAAACAATCCGGCAAGGTGTTGCTGGAAATCATTAACGATATTCTGGATCTATCCAAGATAGAAGCCGGTAAAATGACGCTAGTGCCTGAGAAATTTAACCTTTACGAGTTAATTCACGATTGTGTGAATATTGCCCGATCGGTTTACCAGGCTTCAACGACTCAAGGAAAAGATAGAGGATCTGAAAAATCCGTTAAAATCGAAGGGCAAATGGAAACTGCCGTTCCCGTCTGGGTTGTCGCCGATTCGCTTCGCATTAAGCAAATTCTACTAAATCTTTTAAGTAATGCGGTGAAATTCACTGAAAAAGGGACGATCTTTCTGGCGGTTTCCGTTACTGCGAAGGATGAAAATCAAAGGTGCTTGACTCTTCGTTTTTCAGTCAAGGATACGGGAATAGGCATTAAAAAAGAAAATTTCAAAAAGATTCTGGAAGCGTTCAATCAGGAGGATGAAACGACAACCAAACGATATGGCGGCACCGGGTTAGGACTCACCATCACCAACCACTTGCTTCACCAAATGGGATCGGAGCTCCGCATTGAGAGTGAAGAGGGGCATGGCAGTACCTTCAGTTTTGAAATGAATGTTCCCTACATCGCTGAAGATCACCAAGATGGGAAAACTGAAAAATCGATACCGGAACCTGAAATTGCCTTTCAGCTGAAAACAAGGGAGCAAACAAAAGCAGTAAAAAAAATATTAGTGGTCGAAGATAATGAGGTGAATAGACATTTATTAACCACCCGTTTGAATTTACTGGATCCGTCTTTGATTGTGATCACAGCAAGAACGGGTTCGGAAGCGGTAAAAATGGCAAATGATGAAAAGCCGGATCTCATTTTCATGGATATTCAATTGCCTGATATGAACGGATTTCAAGTGACAACAACCATACGCCAATACAACAAGAGCGTTCCCATCTTCGGCCTGAGTGCGATGAATTCACCTGAAGAGAGGGCTCTTGCATCAAAAGCGGGAATGAACGCCTTTATCAGTAAACCCTTTACAGAATCTGAGATTAAAAGAGTGTTGGATTCTATCAATTCAGCTTAAAGCGCTGGAACGATTATGGCCAATATAAAAACCTGCCGTTAATCGTCCAACAATTGGTTCAACAGCTTGGCCATCTCATCAATTTCAGAGTATTCAACGTTCAATGCAGGCAGTAATCGGATGATTCTGTCGTTTAATACGTTTATCAGCAAGCCCATTTTTTGGGCTTTTTCTCTGAGACAAGGTTGCGGATCTGTGAGTGTAATGCCAATCATCAAGCCGGTTTGGCGAATTTGTTGAATGGCAGCATGTGCTTTTATTCTTGATACGAAATAAACTCCTTTTTTTTCAACGTCATCCAGTATTTGTGAAATTTCCTTCACGACAACTTTTCCCCCAGCTAAAGAGACCGGGTTAGGGGCAAAGGTGGAGCCGTGATCACCTTGTTGGAAAATGGTTTCCGTGCCGTTGAGAAAGACTGTTGCGCCAAGGGGCAATCCCCCTCCAATGGCTTTGCCCAAGGTGATGATGTCCGGGTTCAAATTCAGGTGCTGATAGGCATAGAATGTACCGGTTCTTCCTAAACCGGCTTGAACCTCATCACAGATCAGCAGGACATCGCCTTTTCCAATCGTATTGGTAATGATATCAGCAATAGCCTGGTCCAGTTTGACAACACCGCCGGCACCTTGTACGGGTTCGAGGAAAAGCGCAACGGTTTCTTCCAAATGATCATCTACGGCTTGACGGAACTTGTCGACATCGTTAAAGGGGATGCGAATGATGTTTTCCAAAAGGGGCTCAAAGGGTTTGCGCATTCGCTCAAACCCGGTTAATGATAAGGAGCCTAATGTTCTGCCATGGAAGGCATTGCTAAAAGTCAGGACTTTCTGTTTTCCGGTTTGTTGCGATTTCTTTTTGACAGCTTTTAGGGCTGCTTCAACAGCTTCTGTTCCGGAATTGGTGAAAAATACCTGACCGGTTCTGCCTGTTTTTTCCACCAGGACTTTGGCTATGTCTTCTGCATCATCCTGTATAAAAAAATTTGAGATGTGTTCGTACCGGTTCATCTGAAGCTGTTGGGCTTTAAGAACATCCGGATGGGAATGTCCCAATGCCAGTACACCGATACCGCTGAAGGTGTCCATGTAACGATTTCCCTTTGTGTCAAACAGGGTGACCCCCTGGGCTTTTTCCACTTTGAAATCGAATTC
>DAOTHY010000147.1:0-3575 GCA_035447925.1 Thermotogota bacterium | reverse complement strand
CAACAAGGATGTGATAGGTAATGAGGCTATTAAACCTCCAAAAAAAGAGGTTCTTTTGCTAACCTCTGAAATAATTACAATAAGAATTGCAGAAATAAACACTTTAATCAAATATTTCAGCATAAGTCCTCCTGTTTTTCTTAGCAGAAAATCTATAAGGGATATTTTTTTGGCATTCCAGGCCGCCGGGGAAAATTTGGCGGTGTTTCTGCTACTTTCTTAAAACAAGCGATTATCGGAGTAAACCATTCGTTATTGTAACTATAGGTATATCGGATCGTTTTTTCAAAGACAAAACCAAGTAAATGAATCGCTTTTTTTGATTCGATCAATTCCTGATCAAAAAGAGGGCCTTTGTACAAAAAGAGTTCTCCACTCACTTTTAAAGCTGGGGCAGCATATTCCAGAGATATTCTTGTGGCTGCAACAGCCCTCATTGTACAGAAGTCATAGCATTCACGATTTACTTTTGTATAATCTTCCACTCGTTGATTGACGATGGATACATTGGACAGATTCAAAGTCAGGGCAACTTTCTTTAAAAAAGCAGCTTTTCTTCCTTCGCTTTCGATGAGCGTAAAAGATGCATTAGGAAAGGCGATTGCTAAAGGAATCGCTGGAAAACCTCCTCCTGAACCGATATCCAGAACCGAACCGGTTAAAGGGTGAATAATTTCGGTAGTAAAAGGCAACAAGGAATCTTCTAAATGTTTTTTGATGAGTTCTTCCCTTGTTTGATACCTGATGAGGTTTTGTTTGGCATTTTCTTCCTCAAGTAAATGCAAGAACGGTTGAAATAATCTTTGATCAATCATGATTAACCCCTTTTTTGCCTCAATGAAAAACGGGAACCCTTGAAATCCGGCTCCCGATTGTTGGATTCTTACTGATTAGAATTCTTTGATAATTTGTATTTCATCACCCGTTTTCAAAAAACTGGCATTGGCTTCATCTGTATCCACATGAAATTCCAATGCGTATTTTGGACTCACTCGAATTAATACATCTTGAAAGATGGTCTTTCTACCTTTGGTATCACACAAAACAGATACAATGTCTTTGTCTTTCACATCAAAATACTGAGCATCTTCAGGTGTCATATGAATGTGTCTTTTGGCCAGAATGAGTCCTTTTTCCAGAATGACTTCTCCTTTGGGGCCAACCAAAGTGACTCCTGGAGTTCCCTCAATATCACCGGAATCCCTTACCGGTGGAACAACACCAAGTTTAAAGGCGTCCGTTAAGCTGACTTCTACCTGTGTATCATTTCTGACAGGGCCCAATACTCTAACAGATTCAAATTCTCCCTTTGGACCCATTACCTTTACTTTTTCATCACTGGCATATTGACCGGGTTGTCCTAAATCTTTGATGGGTGTTAATTGCGCATTCTCGCCAAAAAGCACCTTCAGATCTGCTTCAGATAAGTGCAAATGTCTTGCAGAAACCCCTGCAACGATCTTGCCTTCTTTTAGTTTCATCGAACGTAGTCCTCCTTAAAATAAAGTATATGGTTTTTAAATCTTTCTTTCATCACATGTTTTTACAACGATTCTCAGGACTTGTCTAAACTCATCTACGAGATAGGGATCGATGGTTGAAAACATCTTTTCAACAAACTTGATCCTTCTTTTAATCACTTCTTTGATCACATCTTCCCCGTGTTCTGTAATTTTTAAGCGCCTGACACGTCGATCTTCATCTGAAATTTGGTAATCAACTAATTTTTCATCTTTTAATTTGTTAACCAGTCCCGTTACGGTGCTTTTTGCAACCCCCAAACGCTTGCTGATACTGGTCATGGTTAAATTCTCATGCCAATAAATATTCTGCAAAACATCGAATTGTGCAGGGGTTATTTCGTTCTTGCCTTCTTTTAATGCCATGCGCCCTTCAGCTTTAATCCAAGCGGATATCTTTCTCATCAGCTTTTCGAGCTCTTCAAACTTATCCATTATTGAACATCTCCTCTTATGATTACTGTTAATTCTCCTTTGATTTCATCACTGAATTTAATCAGGGCTTGAGAACATTTTCCCCTAAAAAATTCCTGATGCATCTTAGTCATTTCTCTGGCAACAAATACTTCTCGGTCACCAAGAATATTGAGTATATCGCTTAAACACTTATTAAGACGAAAAGGCGATTCGTAAAAAATCACATGCCGTTTTTCCCCAATCAATGTTCTAAGATATCGACGAAGTTTTTTATCACGTCCCAAAAAACCTTCGAAAATAAAAGATCCTCCAAATCCTGATGCGGCATAAGCTAGAACAAAAGCGCTTGGTCCAGGAATTACTTCCACATCAATTCCATGATCGTAACAGGCTTCAACTAAAAAAGATCCAGGATCCGATACGCATGGCATTCCGGCGTCAGAAACCAATGCAATTTGCTGTCCCGTTTTTAATTTTTCTATGATCATCTCTGATTTTAATCTTTCCTTTTGCTGAGAAAAGGAAATGAGCTCTTTTTTGCCCAATTGAAAATGATTCAGCAAAACCATGGTCCTTCTGGTATCTTCGGCCAGGATAGTATCTGCGTTCTTTAATGATTCCAAAGCCCGTGGAGAACAGTCACCAAAGTTACCAATCGGTGTCCCGACGATTGTTAATTGACCGCTCATCCCTCGAAATCACTCATTAATATCTGCAACCTTTCCAAAGTCATCATTGCTTCATGATGCTTTTCCTTTGTTTCTTCAATGACGGTTTCGTCTGCATTTAAAATGAATTTTTCATTCGAGAGTTTCTTTTCAGCGTGTTTTACATCAGCTTTTGCCTTCTCAATCTTCTTGGCCAGCCTAATCTTTTCTTCTTCTAAATCTATTGTACCAGATAAATGACAATAAACATCAAGTTTCGGGCTTACAAGAGCCGTTGAACTTCTGGATGGTTTTTCTGATGTACGATGAATATCATTTACCGAAGCCAACGCTTTGATGTACAGGGCTTGTTCAGTTGTGAAAGGGGAGATGTCTTTGTAGATACAACTGATATCGATTTTATCAAAAGGAGGAATTTGAAGTTCTGAACGCACATTTCGGATTCCCCTGATCACTTCCATCAAATCAGTAAAAACGGCTGCATCTTCTTCTAATTCATTCATTTGCTCATATTCAGGCCATTTTGAAATCATAAGATGTTCTTTTTCTTTCTTGATAGGAAGCATTTGCCAGATTTCTTCCGTTATAAAAGGCATAAAGGGATGAAGTAACCGTAAACTTTTATCCAAAACAGATAACAAGACTGATTGCGTGTTTTGCTTGCGATCTGCGTATTCAGGTTGATATAAAACCGGTTTTATGGATTCAATATACCAATCACAAAATTCATTCCAGAAAAATTCAAAAATAGATTTTGAGGCTAAATTGTAATCATAACCCTCCAGTCCTTGTGTGACTGATCGGATGGTTTCATTCAATCGATAAAGGATCCAACGATCTGACAAGGCGAGGTCATCTTTTTTGTATTGGTTCGTGATAGTCGTTTGATCGATATTCATCAATGAGAATCGAGAAGCATTCCAAATCTTATTGGCAAAGTGTTTATAATTCAGAATATTTTTAACATCCA
>DAOTHY010000146.1:0-3605 GCA_035447925.1 Thermotogota bacterium | reverse complement strand
GAATCAGCAAAATCAGAACGAAATCGCAAACAACTTGATGAACGCAGTCAAGAAAGAGAATGAAGACTAGGAAAATGAACAAGAAGAAGCGGTTGATGATTAAAGCTCCCTTTCATGGGCTGGCCAATCGGGGAGCTTTTGGGGTTTGATTAGTTTAATTTAAAGTATTTCACTTTTTCCAAGAGTCTTTGGGCCAGGGCTTTTAATTCATCTGAAGCCTGTGTCACTTCCGATGAGGCTTCTTTTTGCTTTTTTACCGTTGTGTTCATTTGTTCGATTTCCTCGGATATTTCGGTGATGGATTTGGCTGATGTATCCATGGCTGATGCCATTTCTTCGGACGTGGCACTTTGCTCTTGGGCAACGCCGGTCAATGATTCGATATTGCTGTCAATGGATGTAATGCTGTTCAGAATCGATTCAAAAGCGTTGACCACTTCGCGTGAACTCTTCTCAAGCTCTTTGTACAGTCCAACGGTTTCTGTGACCGCTTCGCTGGCACTATCGGAGGATTCGTTAATTTCATGCAGGATATTCGCAATGTTGGAAGAGGAGCGTTTGCTTTCTTCGGCAAGTTTTCTGATCTCATCCGCCACAACGGCAAACCCTTTCCCGGCTTCTCCTGCCCTTGCTGCTTCAATGGCGGCATTTAACGCAAGAAGGTTCGTCTGCTCTGAAATAGATGAAATGGTGTTCACAATCTCTTGCACATTGTTGGCTTTTTCAGCAACGGTTTGAACCAGTTCGGTTGTTTGAGTGTTTTGAACACCCACTTTCTCCATCATGATCGATTGCGTTTTTAAGATTTCCCGTCCTTTTTTCACATAGGTTTCTGTTTCGTTGATTTGACTGGACAGGTTTTGCGAATTCTTTGATACATCCTGGGCACTGGCTGCGACCTCTTGGATGCCCGATGTGACTTCTTCAATAGAGGCGGATGTGTTTTGAACATTTGATTCAACCTGTTGCGATTTTTCAGCCAGTACCTCGGCATTGGTGTCCTGCATTTTTGCTATTTGGTTCAGCTGATCGGAAGCGGTATCAATTAACTGCGCTGATTCATTGACTGCCCTCATGGAGCTTTTGAGAGATAAGGCCATTTTGTTTAGTGAGGAAGCCATCAAAGCGATTTCATCTTCCCCTTTGATAACAAATTCCTGGGTAAAATCACCGTTCCCGAAGTCAACGATCCCGTTAACCATCTCTTTGATCGGCTTTGTCAATCCTTTTCCGAGGAAATAGGAGAACACCAAAATGATGAGCAGTGTCACAGCCGTGATGATTAGCACAAGACCTTGCAGTCGTGTTAAAGATTCCAGCAACTCGGATTCCGGAACCACTTCAACAAAAAACCACCCGGCGGATAATTCTTTGAATGCGGCAACCGTCTTTTTCCCCTCTTGTTCATAATGAAAGACCGCTTGGTCCGATCGGTTTGATTGCAGGAAGCTTTCCCACATCATCTTGTTATCCCCGCTGAGCATGGTCCCAAAATCAAGTGCTTTATGGGCAATGATCATCCCTTGTTCATTCATAAGAAATCCGTAACCAGTCTTGAACGCCTTCGATTCGGCAACAATTTTCTGGATGTAGTCAAATGTCACATCCACGCCAACGACGCCAATAACCGTATTATTAACGATGACCGGTGCAACAACCGAGATGATGTCGCCAAGCCCTTCCCAGTAATAAGGCTCTGTAAAAACAATCTTCCTTTGATTGATCGGATCCTTGATCCAGCTTTGATCATCTGATTCGCTAAAATAATAGTCCAGCTCGATGTTCGGCTGTCTGGTGGTGCCTTCTCCCTTCAAATTCTGAAAGGTAAAGCTGTAGGCGATATTATATTCATAGGGATTGGCAAAAAAATAGGCGGTGATTTGTTCGGGAATCGTTTTTGACATTTCGATCATGATGTCCGTCATGATGCCCTTTTCATACTCTGCCAAGTAGGTTAATCCCTTTTGTTCTATTTGGTTGGGATCAATGGTACTCTTGATCAGGGTATTCAACGCTTTGATAAAATAGTCCACCCGATTGAAAAACACCTCGATCTTCTGGGATTCCTTTGAAGCAATTTCATTGAGCATTTTCTCGCCTTCTGATATCATGACTGCACGGGTATTCAACATAAAAAAAGCGGTAATGATCACGGCAACCACAACGGAAGCCATAAAAATACTCATAATGATTTTTGTCACCAGGCTTTTCTTGAACATCTCATTCCTCCCTACATTCAAAAATAAAAAAATCGTGATGGCGTGTCCTTAAAGCGCATCCATTCAACAATTATTCCTTCGACACTCTTTTAAACATTATAGGCTCTTTTACCGAATCATCGCTCTTTATTCTCTTTTTTTTTACATGTAATTGATTATTTTGACGCTTAATACGAGGGGATTGATTGATTCTTTATTCTTGGGTTTAATGATGCCCTCTCAAAATCAGTTGTTATCGGGCACTTCTTATACTTTCATCAATAAATTTTCAGTTTCTTCAAGTGACCAGTCTACTCACCCGTATGCTTTCAAGAGTCAAAGGATTATATTCCACCGTTAAAATGCTTATAATAAAAAATGGCCAACTGCGTTCGATCTCTTAAAAAGAGTTTTTCCAGGATGATGCTGATGTAGTTTCTCACCGTTCCCTCACTGAGAAAAAGTTTGGCAGCGATTTCCTTGTTGCTGAGTCCTTCAGCTACCAATACGATGATGTCGTATTCACGCTCGGTTAAATCATATTCTTCTTTGTCTTTCACTTCCCTGGATAACATCTTTGGCAGCTGGGAAACGATTTCATCGCCATAGATATTCTGACCGGCGTTTACCGCTTGAAGAGCCGGAACGATGCACTCAAAATCCTGTTTGAGGATATATCCCTTTGCCCCCATGGCCAAGGCCTTGACGATGTATTCCTCATCTTTAAAGGTTGTCAAAAAGATGATTTTGGCCGTTGGGTCTTTTTCCAGGATTTGTTTTCCCGCTTCGATCCCGGTCATATCCCCCATCCGTATATCCGTCAGAAGAATGTCCGGGTGGCATTGATCGTATAATTGAACCGCCTCCGGTGCGTTTTGCCCCGTCGCCAGGACCTCTATCCCTTCAGATTCCACAATTCGTTTTAAAGCGGAACAGACCAGTTTATCATCGTCTACAATAACGATTTTCATTTTTTCACTTCCTTCGGGATGGATACAAAAAGCCGAAATCCCGAATGGCAATCGATGTTGAAGATTCCATTTAAACTTTCGACACGTACCCGGATGTTATTTAGTCCCATCCCTTTATCATAATCGATTCCCTTGAGCGTTCCGTTATCGGCAATGATCACCTGATACAGTCCGGGATGTTCCCTAACCGTCAGAGTTGCTTGAGAGGCATTGGAATGTCTCATGATATTCGCCAGTGCCTCTTTGACAATGGCGATAATGGCATAAGTAACGGCAATCGCTTTAATCTCGCCCACATCATAGTCAAAGGTAATGGGGCAAAAAGCGAAATCAGTGACCAATTTTCCCAACTGGGTGAATAAATCCACCGAATTCTCGTGCAGGTCATGGACACTGTTTCGAATTGAGTTCATCCCGGTGGTTAGAGTCCCTTTCA
>DAOTHY010000145.1:0-3650 GCA_035447925.1 Thermotogota bacterium | reverse complement strand
TGAATATCTGGATATCATCGAATACGGTTTGTTGAAGGAAGAGTGGCGAAGTTGAAGCAGACAAATCAACTTGAAAATCATCGGTTATTATTAAGACCTATTAAACTTTCTGACTGCACATTGCGTTATCTCGGTTGGCTTCAAGACCCACAAATCAACAAATACTTGGAAACAAGATGGGCAGAACAGACTTTGGAAAGTATCAAAGCATTTGTAGTATCAAAAATCCAATCCGAATCAGAATATTTATTTGCCATTGTTGAAAAAGAAACTAGTCAACATATCGGTAATATTAAAATCGGTCCGGTTAACTCACATCACAAGTATGCGGATGTGAGCTATTTTATAGGAGAGAAATCGTGTTGGGGTAAGGGATATGCCACTGAGGCGATCAGATTGATTACTCGATTCGGTTTTGAGGAACTGGGTCTTTTTAAGGTTCAGGCAGGGGTTTATGAGAACAATATTGGCAGTATTAAGGCTTTAGAAAAGGTTGGGTTTGTTCAGGAAGGGTGTTTGAGAAAACAGCTTTTGTCTAATGGAGATAGAGAGGACCATCTTTTGTTTGGGATTTTTGAGGATGAGGTGAGAGGATGAAAATAAAAGTTATTGTTCATAATGCTCAAGAAGGTGGATACTGGGCAGAGGTTCCATCAATTCCGGGTTGTCATACACAAGGTGATGATTGGGAAGAACTATTGTCTAATCTGTATGAGGCAGTCGAAGGGTGTTTAAGTATTGATATTGAAGACTTTGAGACGAGTAAAGAAGATAGAGTTATTGAAATCGCAATATGAAGACGATTTCAGGAAAAGATTTTTGTAAATTATTGGAGAAAAAAGATTGGGTTCTGAAAAAAATACAAGGGAGTCATCATATTTATACAAAATCTGGAAGAATGGAAAGAATAAGTATTCCGGTGCATGGTAATCAAGATTTGAAAATTGGTTTATTGCGGGCAATTATGAAGATTGCTGATATCAAAGAAAGTGAGTTGTAAACGATCATCTGGTAAGAGTTAATTCTATGAGGTGAAATAATGGTAACCGTTATCATACAAGCAAGAATGGGTTCCAGTCGATTACCGGGAAAGATTTTGATGGATCTTGCAGGTAAGCCGTCTTTGTATCATGTATATCATCGTTCTGCTGCCGCTTCACAGGTGGACAAGGTTGTTATTGCAACCAGTGTTTCGCCCGAGGACGATCAGGTGGAGGCGTTTTGCCGCCTCTATGATATTGAATGTTTCCGGGGAAGTGAAAATGATGTGTTGGATCGTTTCTATCAAGCCGCTTTAAATGCAGGGGCTTCAAAGGGTGATGTCATTGTTCGCATTACCGGTGATTGTCCGGTGATTGATCCGGAGATTCTTGATGATGTGGTTTATGGACTTGAGGGAGGGGAGTTTGACTATTGCTCTAACGCTTTTGAGCGTTCTTACCCCGATGGTCTTGATGCAGAGGCCATGACGTTTGAAACGCTGGAATATGTCTGGAAAAATGCGACTTGGCAATCAGAACGTGAGCATGTGACATCTTATATCAACAGAAACAGAAATGAGTTCAGGATTTCTCATTTAAAGTTTGATGAGGATTTGTCTGAATTGCGTTGGACAGTGGATTATGAGGATGATTATCTGTTTATGAAGAAACTGTACGAGGCCTTGTATTCTGAAAACAAGACTTTTTTGATGGAAGATATTCTGAAGTATCTAAAAGAACATCCGGAAATCAAGGAAATCAATCATTCTCATGAAGTGAATGAGGGGTTGAAGCTTTCTGAGATGAATGATCAGCAAATCAAGAAGTGAGTGTGATAAAATGGATTTTACAAAAAATCGTGCCTTATTAAAAAGAGCGCTTGAGGTGACACCGCTTGGTGCTCAGACATTTAGTAAAAGTTATCGTTATTTTCCTCAGGGTGCGGCTCCTGCATTCCTCGAATCCGGAAAGGGTTGTCGAGTAACAGATGTAGATGGCAATGAGTTTATTGACTTTGTCTGTTCACTGGGGCCTATAACGGTAGGTTATAATGATGATCGAATCAACGAGGCGATAAAAAAGCAATTGGAGAAAGGGATCGTTTTTTCTCAACCTTCTTCGATTTCTGTGGAATTGGCAGAGGTCCTTTGTGAGATTGTGCCTTGTGCCGAGCAAGTCCGTTTTGTAAAAAATGGTTCCGATGCCACTTCAGCAGCCGTGCGTTTAGCAAGAGCTTATAAGGGGAAGGATTTGGTTTTATGTTCGGGATATCATGGCATGCAGGATTGGTATATTGCATCTACAGTTAATAATAAAGGGATTCCCGCTTCTGTTTCAGATTTAGTCCGTTCGTTTGAATACAATGATATTGCGGCTTTGGAAAAGCTGATAGAAATAAATAAGGATCACGTTGCCTGTGTGATCATGGAACCGATTCAAGGGGATGGCCCAAAAGAGGGGTATCTTCAGCAGGTTCGAGCATTGACTCAAAAGCATGGGATCATTCTGATCTTTGACGAGGTGGTTTCCGGCTTTCGCTATGCACTTGGAGGAGCATCTGAATTTTACCAGGTGACACCAGATATGGCATCTTTTGGTAAAGGGATGGGAAATGGGATGCCGATTTCAGCGGTTGCCGGTAAAAAAGAAATAATGGAACAAATTGGAACGAAAGGGGTTTTTATTTCAACCACTTTTGGTGGAGAGACCCTTTCAATGGCGGCCGCTATGGCAACGATTAAAATTTTAAAGGAAAAAAAGGCCTTTAAACATTTTTGGCATTTGGGGAATATGGCTCTTGAAGGGTTTAAGGAATTGATTAAAGAGTATGAACTGGAAACAATTGTGAAAACCTCCGGGTTGGCTCCCCATTGCGGGTTGTCTTTTGAGGGGCATGGTCAGTTGAATTATTTGGATGTTCAGACGGTTTATTTACAGAGATTGGCTCAAGAGGGGATTCTTTCTATTGGGATTAACAATGTGAATTTGTCCCATTCTGAGAAAGAGATTGCAGCTTTGCTGGACGCTTCCAAGAAGGCGTTTGAAGATTTGAAGGTTGCTTTGGATCAGGATTCTCTGGAAGGTATTTTAATCGGGGAGAAGGTTGATCCGATCTTTAAGAGGAATTTGGATTAGGGGATTGGTTTAAGGACTGTTTCCCATGAGTAGGAGGGAAACGAGAGATTTTGTTAAATACCTTTACACTGTTGCTGCTGTTAGAGTGTTTAAACCCCCTCCGCACCCTTCGGGTGCACCTCCCCCGAGGGAGGAATTTATGTTTTCTGCAATCCCCTAATTAGTATTTTTAACGTTATTTTTATAAAAACCTGAAATAAAATAAATGATTAGGTTATTGTAAAAGGAGATATTTAGAATAAAAATGAATAATCATAAGCTATGTCTTGGAACAGCTCAGTTTGGATTGGATTATGGTGTTGCCAATAAAAACGGGAAACCGTCTTTGGAAAAGGCTTTTGAGATGTTGGATTTTGCCTTTGAAAGGGGAATTCGTTTTTTTGATACCGCCCAGGCTTATGGGAATGCAGAGGAGGTTTTGGGGGAATATCTTTCTATCAGGACTCATTTGACGGGGTATCATATTATCTCAAAACTTGTTCCTAAGGCATTTGATGACGACTCTGAGTGTGTTTTTAAAGATATAGAAGAAGC
>DAOTHY010000144.1:0-3751 GCA_035447925.1 Thermotogota bacterium | reverse complement strand
AAAAATGGGTAGATGCTTTTATTGAAGCGGATGCCTATCCAAGGAAACCCGGCGTCGGCGATTTGCTGCTTGCGGTAAGTGATGCAAACATCGCTGCTCAAAATGCCGTAGTTGCTGCTCAAAGTTTGGGTATCGGTTCTTGTTATATTGGCGATATTATGGAGAATCGTGAAGAGCACAAACGTCTACTGGGTATTCCTGACTGGGTATTCCCGGCAGCCATGCTGGTGTTTGGTTATCCGACGCAGCAACAGCTGGATCGGGTTAAGCCCCAACGGGTAGATTTGCAATATATTGTTCACGAAAACGCCTATCAACCATTAACGGGTCAACAGCTAAGAAAAATGTTCGATGAGAAAACCGGCAACAAAACTTATGAAGAATGGATGCAGGCTTTTTGTGAAAGGAAGTACAACTCTGATTTTTCAAAGGAGATGACCCGCTCGGTGATGGCTTACTTGAAGGAGTTTATTTGAACAACAGTTGAGTGTTGATACTAATTTGATCCTAGTTTTTTTGTTGACTTTGTTGCCAAAAAATCGCACCCCTTTTAAGCTTCTTTGGAAGAATGGCTTAAAATCCTGCATTCATCCATTCGTGCTTCTTCGTTTTTTACAGCTTTGGCAAATTCATGGCAATCGGTGTAGCCGCAAGCGCCGCAATGCCTTTGCGGAAGCTGGTCGACTATTTCATTGATTTCTCGATCCAATTGAGAAACGGGGATATCATCTCTTTTTACAACTTTTTGCATCACATAACCTAAAATAATGATTAAGGGGATGGTCAACAGATACCGAGTGTTTGCGAATGAAGCTCCAAGAAAAGAGGTCTCAACCAAATACATGGGAACTTTTACAACTGCCCAGGCACTGAGAATAATAACCACGTTCCCAACGCTTGCACCTTTATCGTATAACGTTTTGGCAACCGGGAAGCCCGCATAGATGGGCCCGGCAGAAAAAGCACCGATGAGAATCGACAGCAGTTTGCCCTTTATCCCGGATGCATTGCCGAATCCTTTGATGATGACGTTGTTGGGAACCCAAACACTGATCAGTGAAGAGATCACCATGATAGGCGGTAAGATCTCCAGCATTTCCAGTAAAAACGTTCCGTTTTGTTTCAGGGCGTTCATGAAAGTCTGTGGTGAGACGATCAAGGTTACTAAATAGGCCAGAGCGGCAACGGTTATCAATTTATGTTTTTTAAGAATATTGATCATAGTATCACTCCCATGAATATAGCGACTGTAATCGCAGCAAAGAAACTGAACAAGTTCCGGTAAATGGTGAATTTGGTACCAAAATATTCCTTTTCTATGGGGAAAGTGGCAAACCCCACCATGGTCAACGTTGTCAGAAAAGCCGCAATGGCCGTTAATGCAGCTCCTGCTTCCATTAATTGTTTGGACAACGGGAAAGCGATGAATGCCGGGATGATGGTCACCGTGCCAATCAGTGACCCCCAAAGAACACTGACTGCTTCATTTGCTCCACCCATGACTTTTTTGATCAATTCAGGTGGAATTACCGCTAAAAACAAACTGACCAGCGCCAGTACACCAATGATCTGGATGGCTGTGCTGATCATTAGCCCCTTTGCAATTTTTAAAGATTCCTTAGTTTTTTTACGGCTTTTAAACAAAGACCAAAGAAAAAAACAAACGGCAATAACGATCAAAATAACGGTTGTCATGTAAGCCTCCTAAATGGTTTTATGGCTGAACCAGAATAACTTCTGCCAATGACTGCGCATGGAATTGTTTGAGAATCTTTATTGGCAGTTTCAGCATAACCCATCGGAATTGAAATTGCAGTAACGTGTGTTACATCGAGGGAAGTTAGGAAGGCGAACATAATAGCGAACAAAGCTTATATGTGCTGATACAAATATAAAAAGCGGGCACTAATGCCCGCTCATTGATTTTGTTGATCGAATGTTTAATCCGTTTCTTTAAAAAGGTAGTTGATTTGATCGAGAGCCAGATAAACATCTCCATCTAACTGTAGATAATCGACTAATTCTTTATTTGCACTGATCAAATCAAAATAATCATCGGAATATTTTTCAATGGTGATCAGATTTTCTTCTTGAAAGTCATCGTCGATCCAAGCCTGCTTTTCCTCGTTCCAGATAAAGCGCTTGCCCTTGATCAACCTGTACACAGAGCCCTCCATGGCATCCATCATTAATGCTTCTGCTTCTTCAGCCTGTCTGGCCTGAGACATCATGTTCATTTGTTTGGACTGAACCACGTTTGATTTTCCCGTTTGCTGGCTTGGAGCAGCAGCCACCGACTGGCCGGTTGAAGGCTGGTTAAACAGGATAAATCCCCCTGCATCATCTTTTTCCTGTGCATCATCGGAAACCAAGTAAGAGGTGTAGGCCGTTGGGATGGAGAATTGTTTGCTCAAGGCGATGACTTCATTTTTCATTTCAGGGGTTTCGCCATATAGTCTGATCCGGTTTACCAGATCGTTGATTTGCCGGCTGGCCCATAGCAGGGAGATGGATGGGTTGATATCGTCCGTAACATCAAAGTGATAGGCCTGCTCAAAAGGCATATCGCCCAGCATCCCGCTCAGTTTCATCGTTAATTTTCCGCTGCCGGTATATCGCCCGTAAATCTTTAACGGTTCGTCCTGATAAACTGTTAGTCCTTTATTCGGAAGATAATCGATGATTTCAACACCATCGCCGAAGAATTCAACATGGACATCCGAAAGTACGGGTTTGCTGATATTTGAAAAGAGTCGGGCGATTTCCGTTTCGATGGATTCATCCTCAGTGACATAATAGGTTTGTCCGTTGTTGTTGGTTGTCAGCAAATCGAGAATGTAAGTATTAACATCATAGCCCACACCAAAGGCAAAAATACGCAATCCTTTGATATCAGCTGAAAAGTTGTTCACATGCTGGACAATAGCGATTGGATCGGTAATGCCGGAGGTAGGAACCCCGTCAGTGAGAAAGACCAGGATTGGGTTTTGAACCGATTGTGCATTTTTAAAGATCCGCAGGGCAGCATCCAGTGAGCCGTATATGTTGGTGTTTCCACCAGCTTGTGATGTTAAGATCCAATCAACTGCTTCTTTCTTTTTCTCGCTCTGGAACAAATTATAATAGTGTCTGAAGCTTTCAACCACGTTGTTGAAGAGGATCAGGTTGAACCGATCTTCTTCATACAGTCTGCTGATGATGAACCGAGCGGCTTTTTGAGCCTGTTCGTATTTGATTCCGATCATGCTGCCCGATTTGTCCAGAACAAAGATTACATCTTTAGGCTGATATCCCTCAAATGACACATTCGGATGAATTTCCAATAAGAAGGTGTTGTACCCCAGATCGGGGGAGTCACTGCTCAAATAGGCCTCTACTTCACTTTCTCCCAGGCCGAATTTCAGGATGAAATCACTCAGCGGATCAAAATTCTCACGGTTAAAAGAAAAGGTGGCACTGTGTTGATCATCGGACAACGTTTTTTCGATTTCGTGGGTATCTGAATCCACAAAATAGATCTCTGAAGTATTGGAAGTGATCACACCGGAAATCGCTATTTTTCTGATACCGGTTTTCAATAGGCTTTCAATCTCAAGAGGATAAACCAGCTTTACCAGGCCGTTGTCGTTCATCAGCTCTTGGGTGTAAGTAAGAGAAACTGCCCGTTCTTCGTGCGGTTTGAACGAAGGGATTTCGATGCGATAATAATCCTCGTTCATGTATTCCAACAAAGCGGGATTTTTGTTTTGTT
>DAOTHY010000143.1:0-3760 GCA_035447925.1 Thermotogota bacterium | reverse complement strand
GCAGGATGATTTGGCCATCGGAAATATTGTCGGCTCAAATATCTTCAACATTTGTTTGATTTTAGGAATATCTTCCATGATAAGCCCCATCGGCGTCATCGTCCAGCATTATTGGGCAGATATTTTGTTCATGAGCTTGCTGGCGCTTTTCCTATTATTGACAACGATGAAAAAAAGCAAGTTAACAAGGCTGGAAGGGACCTTTTTCTTTGTCTCTTACATCATTTATATCGTCACAATTTCATTCAGGGGTTGATTTCAACGTCAAAAAAGGTACAAAAGACCATGGTAAAATACCTGTTTTCATTAACAATCGGCTTTGTCAGTTTATTCCTGTTTTTCAATTGGGAAATCGGCAGAAAGATCCTATACGAGTTCAGCAGTAGTTCTACAGGACTGTTGTTTTTTCTGTTTGTCATCTTATTCACTTTTGCAGTCGATAATATCCGAGTACATTATAAAGCCTTTAACCTGGTTTCCACCATCATACCTGCCATCGTTATTTGTTTGGGATATGGTCCTTATACTGCCGCAGCGATGATTGGGTTTATCAGCTTATTGAGAATCAATATCAACTATGAGAAATTAAGAGGTGTGTTTCTTGTCAAAACCATCTCACGAGCCTCCGTATATTTTTTGATGTATCTGCTGCCTGCTGAATGGTTATACTCCAATCTACCCTTCTATTGTAGATTACTCTTGTATGTAATGAGTGTATTGGCGTTGAATCAGTTCATCATGTACTTCTATTTCATGGTTTTTTACAAAAAGGCATGGCATGGGCTTGCTGAGAACACCAAAATATACTGGATTGAGTTGACACCGGGTCTTCTTTTGATTCCTCTATCTCAGGCCATCTATGATTTACAACTGATCGGATATGATAAAATCTACACGCTTTATTATCTCTTTCCGGTGGTTTCCCTGATGCTGTTGTTGTTTACCATTATTCTAAAAAACAGCCATCAGGAAAAGGACGAGAGAAATAAACTCAGCCATTTCAAACAGGCCCTGAAGGCCATCCTTTCCGGGTTAAACTTGGTTAGATCCACGGAAGATTTCAATATCATCCTTCAAAAAGCAACAAAAATCCTGGCTGAAATGCTTGGATACAAAGAAGCGGTGGTATCAATCATCAACAGAAACGAACAATCGATTAACAAGATCGGTTATTACGGCATGAAACAAGAGGACTTTGATGCATTAGCCGCCAGGAAAATAACCATTGAATCCATCAACGATTTATTCAGTAAGAATTTTGAATTTTCAGGAACCTTTTTTATTCCGGCTGAAAGCCGCATGTACCAAAAAATCAATCCGGAAGAGGCCGTTTACCGAGAAAACGAAAAAAGCATCAAAAACAAATGGCATCCGGATGATTTGTTTCTCATCCCCTTTTTGGATTCGGAAAACGAAATCATCGGCTATATCTCTTTGGATTATCCCCTGAATGCCAATAGACCCACTGAAGAGGATGCTGAAATTGCCAGAATATTTGCAGAGCAAATTGGAAGAATGGTGGAAACCTCATTTAAGTACAAAAAAGTGTTGGAAACCACACGAATCGATCGTATGACCAAGTTGAACAATCATACCACGTTCTATGAAAAAATGGATGAAATGATAAAAAAAAGCTCTTTTGAAAACCCCCTGTCTTTGATCATGATGGACATTGATGATTTCAAGGCCTTTAACGATCAGCACGGGCATTTAATGGGAGATAAAGCTCTCAAAAAAGTGGCTCACGTCATAAAAGAAACGATCCCCATGGATGCCATTGCTGCCAGATACGGTGGCGAGGAGTTTGCCGTTTTACTGGCTGGAACTGATAAACTGGCCGCTGTAGAGGTCGCCAACAATATTATCTATCGAGTCTCTGCTGAAGATATTGATTCATTGCATGTAACGATCAGTTGTGGGGTTGCCACTTGTCCGGAGGACGGCAGACACGCTTCAACCCTGGTTTCATCAGCGGATAGTGCCCTTTACATCTCAAAAAAGACTGGCAAGAACAAGGTAACCATGGTATAATCTTAACAGCGATGAGCAAGCTATCCATCGTTTTGAAATTTTAATCACCTATCATAAAGGAGCGATATTCATGAACCTTGAAAATTATATTCGGGATATTTTGGATTTTCCCAAACCCGGTATTGTCTTTAAAGACATCACACCTCTACTAAAGGACCCGAAGGCTTTTGAACATGCATTAAGCGTAATGGAAGAACATCTGAAAAACGATCAGTTTGATTATATCTTGGGGGTCGAAGCCAGGGGTTTCATCTTCGCATCCGCTTTGGCTGCGAGAATGAATAAAGGAATGATTCCCGTCAGAAAACCAGGTAAACTCCCCGCCCAAACCTATAGAAAAGACTATACGCTGGAATACGGTACAGCAGGTCTCGAGATTCACCAAGACGCCATCAGCAAAGGAGACCGTGTACTGATTGTAGATGATCTCCTGGCAACCGGCGGCACTGTGGAAGCTGTAGCCTTGATGATTGAAGAAATGGGCGGTATTGTCGAAAAGATGCTATTCTTAATTGAATTAGATTTTTTAAACCCAAGGGACAAATTGGCAGGGTACAAAATCGATTCTCTCATCCACTATTAAGGGGGATCGCATGCTGAATTTTAATTTTAACCATTTTTATAATGACGAGTGTCTCAATGGCAATTCTCGGGACGAAATTCAATCAATTTTTGAAAAAGCCCAAAAGGCGTTTGAGCAAATCAGGGATAATCCGCCTGGATTTGTTGCATTGCTCGACGATCTTTCTTTTGTCGACCGGATACAGCAATGGGTTGATCAATCCGTAATCGGGCGATATGATCATTTTGTTGTGTTGGGCATTGGGGGCTCAGCCCTCGGAAATATCGCCCTGCAACAATCTTTAAAACCCTTGACTTGGAACCGCATGACAACAGTTCAAAGGAACGGATTGCCCACGATTGACGTTTGGGATAATGTAGATCCGGATTTCATTCAATCGAATCTTGAAGTCATTGACCCATCTCGAACACTTTTTAACGTGATTTCCAAATCCGGAACCACAGCGGAGGCCATGTCCAACTACCTGATTGTCAGGCAAATCATCACTGAAAAAGGTCTTTTGCCAAAAGATCATTTCGTCTTTACAACCGATCCCGAAAAAGGTGTTTTGAATCAAATCATTCAACAAGACGGCATCCAGAAATTTACCATTCCTCCTTCGGTTGGCGGACGTTTCAGTGTATTAACCGCCGTAGGACTTATTTCCGCTGCTGTAGCGGGGATCAACATCGAACAGCTGGTTAAGGGAGCTGCCGAGAGTAAAGAAAGATTACTCAAGGAACCCATTGACAATAACCCCGCTGCCTTGATTGCCTTGCATCATTTGTTATTTGGGGAAAAGGGCATGAAGATAAACGTGATGTTTGCCTATTCAAACGCACTGTATTACTGGGCGGATTGGTATCGGCAGATCTGGGCCGAAAGCCTTGGAAAGGCAATAGACAATGACGGGAATGACATTCATTACGGATTAACTCCGGTAAAAGCAATTGGGCCTACCGATCAGCATTCACAAGTTCAATTGTACAATGACGGTCCCAACGATAAAGTGATTACCTTCTTAAAAGTCCGTCAATTTAACCATGAAAAAGTCATTCCCGCATTACACACAGACATTGATGCCTTGACTTATTTGGGTAACAAAAGCCTGAATCAACTCATCGATGCTGAACAATTGGCCACCGCCTATGCGGTGAAAAACCATGG
>DAOTHY010000142.1:0-3885 GCA_035447925.1 Thermotogota bacterium | reverse complement strand
AAAATCTTCAAAGATGTTTTTCGTGATCATTTCCGGTTGATAATGATAAACCAGATTGCCATCTTCATCCAGGATATAAGAACCCCGATGTCTTTCAAAACTGATAGGCCGCATGATGTTTTCCACCAGGTTTTTGAAATCAACGATACTGAGAATATAGCCCGCTTGACTGCTGGAAGACAGGGCCAACAGGTAGATGGCATGATCTTCAATGATGCTGTCGGAAAGGGTTAAGGTGGCTTCCATGGCGGGAAGACCAATGAGCTCGTTCAGAGCCTCCTGAAAGGTTTCGCTCTGTAAATCTTGATGCATCCTCAATGCCTCTATGGTTGGCGTATGGATAATTTTTTCGATTTCATAATGAGCACTCTCTATTTGATCATGTTTGCGTTGAATGTCGGGTACACTCAAGTGCTGAATGTTCAGATGAATCTCGGATAGGGTATTCATCAATTTCAACTCGATTTCATCGGCAACAATGGCGGTTTGATCCAACCCATATTCGATGAAGGCGTTAATTTGGGAGTCTCTGTAATCATTATAGATTTTAAAAAACAATCCCAAAAAAGACATCACGATGATGAGAATCAATATATTAAAGCCGATATGATAATGCTTCAGATCAGATTTGTGTTTCTTTGCTTCCATATGCTCACACCTTGCTCGATACACAGCGGTTGAATGTCTTATATTATACCACCAAAGGAACGATCCGCCCTTTTCTTCATGTTTTCTTTACAGCGGTTCATATGGGTTGATCAGTGCGATAAGCAAATGGCCATGAAGAGCTCCGGAAGGCCGTCATGATATAATTGAAAAGACATCATTAAAAAAGGGAGAGGATACCATGGCAAAGGTTTTTTTTACGACTTTCAAGACAAAAGCCGGGCTGAGTTTGTTGCAAAAATTACGAATCCTTCTGGAAAGAAGCGGGTTCGAGGATTCTTTTGACAAAGACCAGCTGGTGGCTCTGAAACTACACTTCGGTGAATATGGCAATCTGGCTTATATTCGTCCCAATTATATCCGGTTAATCGTGGACATGGTAAAGGAAGCAGGCGGAAATCCTTTTTTGACCGATGCCAATACGTTATATAAAGGGACACGCTCCAATGCGGTGAATCATCTGGATACTGCAGAAATAAACGGGTTTGCCAGGTCTGTGGTGAGTGCGCCTGTCATCATTGCCGACGGTTTGCGGGGAACAGACGAGGTCAAAATACCCATCAATGGTGATTTTGTCAAAGAAGCCAAGATCGGTGCCGCTGTTGCCCACGCAGATACGCTGATTTCCATCAGCCATTTCAAGGGTCATGAACAGGCCGGTTTTGGCGGGGCGATCAAAAACATCGGAATGGGCTGTGCCTCAAGGGCAGGGAAGATGGAACAGCATTCTTCCTCCAAGCCCAAAGTTAGACCTGAAAAATGTGTCCGCTGCATGTTGTGTGAGCGAAATTGCCCGGTGGGCGCTATCAAGGTGACTGATTTTGCTGTCATCGATTATGCTCAATGCATCGGCTGCGGTCAATGTGTGGCCATGTGTAATTACGGTGCCATGGTTCCGGTTTGGAATGAAGGGGCGGACAACCTGTGCAAGAAGATGGCGGAGTATACATTGGCAGTTTTAAAAAATAAACGGCATTTTCACATTTCATTTATCAACAACGTGTCTCCGAATTGTGATTGCTGGGACTCCAACGATGTTCCCATCGCCCCGGATATCGGTATCGCCGTTAGTACAGACCCCGTGGCCTTGGATCAAGCGTGCATCGACCTGGTCATTGAAGCGGTTCATCATGATCCTTTTAAAGAGATTCACCCTGAAACCGATTGGGAGGAACAACTCAAACATGCCCAAAAGATCGGATTGGGCGAAAGGGATTATGAACTAATCAAAGTGGGTATCTAATGGACATTCAGGTGTTTGGCAGAACCTTTATGGACACCTTGATCTACGGTGAACAAATCCATGACGCCATGATAGTGGAAACTCCCGGAGGCTCGGCATTTAATGCCGCCTGCGGGCTTTCCCTTTTGGGCTATCAAACCTGTCTTCATGCAGTTGTTGGAACGGATCATCACAGCCATCAAATGGTTCAGACGCTTAGCCAATATGGGGTGAAAACGGACTATTTGATTCAAAAATCCGGCGTCTCAAACCGTTTTATCGCAAAAAATGACCAAGCCATTGCCGTTCAGCTCGCTGAAGAGCATCAATGCTTTGATGAGGCGGAAATAAAAGATGTATTCGGGGATTTTTGCCTCATCTTTGCCACTGAAACCAGCATGGAAACGATACAAGCATTGGCCAACAAGCCATTCAAAGGCTTAGTCATTGATCTGGGACCCAAATATGCTCAGAGATTTTTTCATCTCCCTGTTTACGAAGGATTGATCTTGGGAAATGAATCTGAAGCCCAAAATAACCCGTGCGATGTGATCAAACGGGGAGAAAAAGGTGCTTCATGGCATGAGATTACTGTTGCCGGCAACGAAAGAAGATTACCCTATACCATCGGAGCAGGGGATTTGTTTGATGTGGTCGTGGTCGATGGGATTATCAGGCAATTAGAGCCGGAAATCATCTTGAAAAAGGCCGTAGCGCTTTCACAAAAGGCCTGTCTGATACCGGGTTCTTCCACTAAAGTCGAAGTTTTAAGGGATTATTATCACTGCGTATAGAAAAGTATTAGAGAAGATCAAAATACGGAGTGAGAGTGTTGAAAGAGATTGAAAAGGGGATCATTGTATTTGACAACCCTTACGGGGGTTCGAATATCACAACCCTAACCACAGCTGAAGGAACGCTGATCATAGACAGTTCCCTGTTCCCCTCAAAGGCCGCAGAGGTAGCGTTATACATTAAACGATTGCTGCATTCGGAAATCATATGGATTACCAACACCCATTATCATCCGGATCACACCTTCGGAAACTCAGGGATCAACGCACAGTTGTTGACCTCGGAAAAAACAGAAAAGTATTTTTCGATCATGAATCGCCACTACATCGATCAGGTCATCGAAAAAGAAGCAGCCCTTCAAGAGGAAAACATCAAAATTCTTCATCCGGCCATGACGTTTAAAAAAGAGTACACGTTGAAACTGAACGATATGGAAGTAGAGTTTGAAGTAGTTGGCGGGCATACCCCCGATTCAACCATCATTCGGATACCCCAGCGGAAGGTTGTCGTTGTGGGGGATTTGCTGGTCTGTGAATACCATCCTGAAATCGTGAGCGACTCTCACCTCGAGCAATGGATAAAGGTTTTAAAGGGATTAAAACGTGAAAAGGCCAAATGGTATGTGACCGGACACGGCAAGGTTTGCAACAAACTTGAAATTGACCGAATGATTTCGTATCTTCAGAAGTCAATTGCCTTAAGAGAGTACATGAGTTCAGCGGAAGAAGTCGTGCAAACGCTGGGACAAGATCCCAATTTTAGGGAAAGAAAAATGCAGTCTTTGCTGGTTGAAAATATTCGAGTTCTGATGGAATTTGGCAAACAAATTTCATGAAAATATTTCCTTATGTTTTCATAATTGTTTTATCAGTGCTTGCATTTTCCTGAAAAGTATGATAGAATCATTGCGCTTCAGGATGCACGGTGTGTCTTGAGCAGATGAGCCGCTAGCTCAGTCGGTAGAGCACATGACTTTTAATCATGGGGCCGAGGGTTCAAGTCCCTCGCGGCTCACCAGAGGATGGGAAGCGCGAGTGTGGCGGAATGGCAGACGCGCTGGACTTAGAATTCAGTGAGAATGATCTCGTATGGGTTCAACTCCCATCACTCGCACCAGAGAATGCGGATGTGGCTCAGTGGTAGAGCACCTGCTTGCCAAGCAGGGGGTCGCGGGTTCGAATCCCGTCTTCCGCTCCATCATC
>DAOTHY010000141.1:0-3901 GCA_035447925.1 Thermotogota bacterium | reverse complement strand
CATTGACCTGACCTTCCCCTTGACAAAGAATAACAATTCTGATAATATATTGAATGAATATTCAATCAATCATAAAGGAGATGAAAACTATCGCCCGCAGTAAAAAACAAAATGAGAAAATGAGAGAAGATCGAAATAAGCTGATTAGAGAGGGGGCTGTCAAGCTCTTTGCCTCAAAAGGTTTTTTTGCCACCACGATAACCGATATTGCCAAAGAGGTCTCAATGGCTCAAGGACTGATTTATCACTATTACAAATCCAAGGATGATATTTATCTTGATGTGATTTCTCGTGCGTTGGATATGATGAACGAAGCCGTTCAAGGATTAAGACAATCGGATCAACCGGCAGAGGAAAAAATTAAAGCGGCGATCATCGAGCTGTTTAAAACCATAAAGACCAGCGATCGGTTCAACCACACGGTCAAGATCATCACCAATGCCAGAAATTCTACGGCTATTCCAGAACCGGTCAAACAGATTCTGGATAAAAAAAGAGACATTCCCTATCATGTTCTGGCTGAAATCTTTGAGCAGGGACAACGAGATGGCCGTATCGTCGAAGGAGACCCTTATGAACTGTCGATTGTCTTTTGGACATTCATCAACGGATTGGCCATTTACAAATCAACCAGAGAAACCGATGCGCCGTTTCCCGAACCGGCAATCCTTTTCAGCACTTTTTTGAAAAACAGTTAGTTATTTTACAGACTGTGATGACCAGTCAACCTAAAACAATGATTAAGAAGGAGAAGAAGATATGACGACATTGAAAAGTAAATTACTCATCGGTATTATACGCAACCGCCATTTGCTAAAATTCAAACTGAAACCGGAAATAGTGGATCAAAGCTTTGATGTAGCTAAATTTAGACGGGAAGTGGATGACGCCTCAAAAAAAGCCGAAAAAATACCGGACTGTATTCAAATACAGCCGTTAAACATCAACACGATGCATGCGGAGTGGCTGGTTCACAAGGATTCTCCAAAAGATAAAGTCATGATGTATATCCATGGGGGAGGATTCATCTCCGGTTCCTGTTTAACGCATCGGATGCATGTCATCAAATTTGTCATGGGGAGTGGCATAAAAGCCCTTTTATTCGATTACCGCTTGGCCCCTGAAAATCCTTTTCCGGCTGCTTTGGATGATTGTGTAACCGCTTACGACTATTTGCTGAAAACAGGCTATAGAACTGAAAATATTGTTTTATGCGGAGAATCTGCCGGTGCAACCCTGACTTTGTCAACTTTAAAAGCCTTAAGGGATAAAGGGTATGATCTGCCTTGTGCGGCTGTTTCCATTTCTCCGGTCACGGATTTGAGTTGCCAGGCTGAATCGTTTAAAACAAATGCCAAGCAAGATATCGCCCCCATGAATTCCTGGTCGGTATGGACAGCCATGTATATCGGCGATACGGACTATCGCAATGATTACCTGTCCCCCCAATTCGGAAACCTGAGGCATTTGCCGCACATCTACCTGTGTGTCGGTACACATGAAATCCATTTAGATGATACCGTTGCTTTCGCTGAAAAAGCTCAAAGGCAGGGAACGCCAATCACGCTGAAGAAATGGCAAAACATGGTTCATGCCTTTCCACTCCTTTCTCCCTTGTTTAAAGAGGCAAAGGAAGCCATGGATGATATCTGCCGATTCATTAAACAAAAACTGTCCCATAAGGGGTGATTGGGATCCGTAGAAAAGTGTAGCTAGACTTAAAATTCAACTCTGACAAAGCATCTGATACAACAATGCGTTTCATTCATTTTATAATTAACAAATAGCGATAGTTTTTTTCTTTTTTTCGTTTGTGTTTACAATAGCGATTTGTATACTATGGTTATATGAAAGAATCATGAGTGAAAGTAAAATGATTTTGAATAAACGTATTGTAATATTGCGTGAATTTCATCGAGGGGAGTTGAGTAGATGGTCAAGAAAGAAGAAAAGAATCAAAGGCGATTTGCATTCGTAAAATCTGGCTCGTTTGCGGTTGATAAATCAGCGGTTAACAAACGGATACACATCGATTATTCCTTTCTAGTGGGAAAGGCTCCTGTGATATTTGAAGAGTATGATCAGTTTTGTGAAGAGATGGGACACAGAAGACCTGAAGACTCAGGATTTGGAAGGGGGAGGCATCCCGTAATCAATGTTTCTTGGTTGGATGCTGTTAAATTCTGTAATTGGAAAAGCGAGAAAGATCATTTAAAAATAGCCTATGATAAGAATGGTGAATTGATAGATGAAATGGGTGAGATCACAAGGGATATCAAGACCGTTAAAGGGTGGAGGCTCTTGACCGATGCCGAGTGGGAATACGCCGCAAAAGGCGGTCATAAGAATGTGACGGAAACGTACTTTGCAGGAAGTGACATGATCAGTGAAGTGGCAGTTTTTAAAGCCAAGAAAACAAATGAAGTAGGTCTGTTGAAGCCTAATGAATTGGGCATTTTTGACATGTGTGGAAATGTTTCCGAATGGTGTTATGACTATTATGATCAACGCTTTTTTGAACAGTGTGATGAGACAAATCCAATAAACTTTGATTACTCACATAATCGTGTCATTCGAGGAGGGAATTGGAAAAGCGAAGAGACTGAAGTCAGAGTTATCTCCAGGGATTATTTTTCTGCTGGAAGACGTGATAAGAAGAAATATACCATCGGATTTCGGATTGCAAGAACACTTGCTGAAAATCAGACAATCGATGAATGTGAAATGCTTGAGGTGGATCAATTCGAAGAAGTTTCCGATGCAAGTCCATTGGAGAAGACCACAGAAGCATTTGCAAAAGAATTTCTCGAAACTCTTGTACAGGCCGAGTATGAAAGACAATTCCCAGATTCCAAAAATCAGACAACACGCTGTGAATTCTGTAATGAAAGTGAAGGGACTGAATATGTTTTCTTTTCAGGCGATAAGGTGTTTACTAATTCATGGAGAACGGATCTAAACGGCAAGGTCCAGTATGGTTTAACATATCCAACGGATGAGAGTTATATAGAGCATACAGAAACAACGTATAACAATTTCAAGCGTTATAAACATCGCTTCTGTGATAAGTGCCTCGGAAGAAACAGCGCCATCGAAAAAGAAGCCTTTTTTAAAAATATCTTTCTCAAAATTCCATGGGTTGCTTTATCGGTGTACTTTTCTTTTTGTTTACTGAGACCTAACTTGCTTGACTTGAGAGTGTTTTTTCTTTTTTTGGCCTTTTTCAATTTCTTTGTCTTTTGCAGCATGACGGATACTGAAGATAATTGGGAAATAGCAAGACAGCTGTCGATAACCATTGATGAACGCATGCGGTCAAACCCGAATCGAGAATTTTTTACCGAGGAGCAGTACAAATCTCTGAAACCCTACGATCCAGGAAGGTTTTTTATATGAATTATAAATTAATCAACAAAATCCTTAAATACCTTGTTTTTTGTGTTTTTGTGATGCAAGTGATCTTGATCTTTGTTTAGGTGATTTTATCAGGTATACAACAAATCCATTTTAGGCAAGGGTGTACAAAATAGGAACGGATATAATTCCATTTTTTCAAACTGTATTCTGTTGTTTTCTATACAAACTTGGGGGTAATCCCCCAAGTTTTCTCTGCGGTCTTTCGTTGATATAATAAACCATATAGTCCTCGACCATTTCAATCACTTCTTCGAGGTTTTCAGGCTTTTGTTTCATCAGGTGAATCGTTTCGTTCTTGAAATGACCAAAGAAGCTTTCTGCACAGGCTCCTATCCCAGCAATTGCCTCTTCGAGACATGCTTTGTGTGACGGACAGTTTTTCTAATAGTGTAACATATTCTTTGTTGGTATAATGAACCCCTTGGTCTCAATGGATTAAAGCGCCTTTCAAAGAGCATTTTCTCGATAATTGTTTGATGGTATC
>DAOTHY010000140.1:0-3920 GCA_035447925.1 Thermotogota bacterium | reverse complement strand
ATTCAGGTTACCGACGATGAAAACCAGCATTTTAGTCTCTTTAGCCCTGATCAGTTATTGATGAAGGTCGAAGGAGACATCCCGTCTCACAACATCACACAAATTGATCTCAATGCAATCGTTTTTGAACAGCATAACTTGATTCCCATCGGCGTGAAAAAAACAATCCTCACTTCAAGCACAGATTGTCTCAATGCCTGTTTGTTCCAGATTATTGCACCAATACAGAATAACTCGGTCAATCAGTACCAGCTCGCCATTTACACAGAGGAAGACCGGTTTCAAAAGTATTTGATTCTGAAAGAAGGGGTGGCCGAATTCCTCAAAAGCTTCAACCCGTTGGTCTTTGACATAACTGATGGAAAAAAGATCTCACTCTTTGAATCCGAATGGGTAGCCGAAAGACGAACGCAAAGCGAAATCATCTATCGGGATCAACAGCAAGTCCGATCCGTCCAAATCATCACGCAACCGGATCATGCTCAAGTGTATTTCGGAAATGAACGGTTGGGGATCACCCCGTTGGAGTTGTTCTTCACTCAAGACACCTTTATCGAATTAACCATTCAAAAAGAGGGTTACTATGAACAACACCTAATCATCGATATGAGGGAATCACAAGACGAATTTCATATGGAGTTGGAAGAAAGAAACAAAGAAATAGAAGCAGAGTGGTGAATACATCATCTATTTGAATCGGTCTTTAAAGGAGGCGACTATGAAGAAAGTTCTATCTGTTTTGATCGTTCTGTTGTTTGTGACCTGTGTTTTCTCTTATACCTTGGGTATCAAAGGAGCCCTGACAAGTGTCAATCTCCCTTCATTTTCAAAAGCAATCAAGGTGACGGAGGTTTTCAGCAATTCGTTGGCAGCATCCTTTCTGAAACAAAATGATTTGATTCTGGCCGTCTTTTCGCTTACCAGTTGGGGACCTCAATCGCAAAGCTCCTCAAGAAAGACGGTAAAGGGCACATACATCTCCAACGCCAGTTCATACAGAGAATATGCGATTTCAGGAACATCCGATTTTGCACAACGCATCAGTTCATTGGGTACTTCAGGCGGTTCATGCGTTTTTATCGTTTACCGCAATGGCAGGTATATTGAGTATTCCGTTTTCTAAGTCCCTTTTATGCACGCTGTTTCTCTTTTTCTCGTTTTCTTTGACCTTGTTTTCATTACAATTGGGGATCATAACTCAAGAAATTGAATTCGATGGGTTGATTTCAAATAGCACCCTTGAAATCTCTGCTGTTATCGACCGTTCTCTTGCCAAAGGGGTGCTGTTTGAAAAGGACATCATCCTCCAGGCCGATTTAATCAAAGATAAGCATCTCAATCAACTGGAAACGATCCTTCAAGAAGACTTGGTTTTTCCCGGAATCACAGTATCTGTCCTGTCCGAGCTTCTCAAGGATGCGGGCACAAATGATTCCATCGCCTTTACCCTACTCAGAAATGATCAGCTGGTGAAAATCACCTTCCCCTTAATGAACAGCCTGCATGAAAAATTATTTCTGGCACTCAACACCCCCATGCACCATTCAGAAATTCGGGATATCGCCGTCAATGAGAGAAAAAAACTGTTAGTGAGTTGTTCATACGATAAAACGTTGAAAATCTGGAACACTGAAGACCTGACCCTAAAAAAAACCCTTTGGTTTCCCGCTGACAACGGCAACCCCGGTAAGATTGTCAGCACGGCCATCTCTCATCAGGGCGATCAAATTGCCTGTTCCGTTTGGGGCTCAGACTGGGAAAATGGCGATCTGATCTTCATCGTTGATACACAAGACTACCAAGTCCAACAGGTCATCAGGAATCTGGAAAACACCGCCTTCGATCTGGAATTTTCAGCCGATGACCGGTATCTGCTTGCCGCCTTGGGAGATTGCAGGGATGTCATGGTGTTCGACACCTCCGATTATCATCTCATCGCTCAAAGTGAACTGCCCTCCATGGGTACGAACAGTGCCATCTTTCTTTCGGATCATTCTCAGATCCTGTGTGTGGGCAACGATGGTTTCCTCAGACTGTATCAGCTTGAAAACCAGCACCTGAGAATGATCCGGGAAAAAACCTACGAGAATATCAACACGCAACCTTTTCGGGCTGTTTACTGTGAACAGAACGGCCTGATCGCATTGGGCTTTCTGAACGGCACCTATCTGGAATTACTGGACAGCCGAACACTGGAAACCCTTTACAAACCCCATGTGACACCGGAAATGAACGATTCACTGTCACTACTTCACACGCTGGCCTTCTCGGATGACGGTCATTCACTCTACGCCGGCAATTACGGCGCTGACGGCAAAGGCGATTTGATACACTGGGATCTCAAAAACATGAGCGAACCCGAAATCATCCCCTTGGATTCAGGAGTTTTAAAGATTATTGCCGATGATCAAACGGTTTATTTCTGCACGGAATGGCCGATGATCGGCTCATATGACACAAAAACAAAAACATGGTCCTATGTCAAAGCGACCATCCTTGACTTTCAAGGCGGCTACAACGAATTCGAAGCCTCACCGGACGGAGCGTTGATTAAAATCCCGGGAGACTTTGAAGCCCCAGCCTGCTTTTTTGATACTCGGACAGCGGAAATAATAGAAGGGAACACACTTCAAAAGGGCCTGCTGCCTCCTTTAACCTACTCAACGGTCATCAACGTTGAAAACTGGCAATACTCTGAAACGCCCAGGTGCAATGGGATACCGCTCATTTTAGAGGATGGGGAATTTTCACGCTGTATCGCCATCAACCCGCTCGAAACCGGATTCGCTCTTGGAACGGACTGGCATATCGACTATTACGATCACAACGGCCAGCTGCTGTGGAAAACACAACAACAATCCGTTGTGAAGGCGTTGAATATCATCCAAAACGGAAAATTGCTGATAGCAGCCATGGGAAGCGGAATCGTTGATTTTATACGGATTGCCGACGGGGTGAAACTCGCCTCTCTTTGCGTCACAAAAGAGGAGCGTTGGGCATTTTGGACTGAAGAAGGCTATTACGCCACATCCGATCATCACCCCTCTCTTCTGGGATGGGTTCAAAACAAGGGTGAAACCAACCTCAGTGAATTTTATCCCATCGATCGGTTTTATCTGGATTTTTATATGCCTTTTCTGCCTCAAATCATCATCAGCACCCTGAAAACGACAACTGAACTATTCTCTGACGGACAAGAGACCGAAAAGATTTTGTCAGTGATGGAACATCACACAATAAGACTCGAAAGTGAGGCACCTGAAAAACCCGAGTTCATCCATAACGTGGACAAAACCATTCATGTCATTCTATGTGCAGCGGAAGACTATCAGCTGGACGGTTTTGCACCCTTGTTTTTTGCGGCTGACGACGTGACGGCGGTTGAAGCGTTGATTCGGAAACAATACGCCGATGAATTTCAAACCATCTTGACCCATACGCTGCTGAACGATGATTTTTCTCATGAAAAGTTAGATGTCATTCTAAACCACATCGCCGAATCATCCGGTGCCAACCAACACATCATCTTCTTTTACGCCGGACACGGGGCGTTTATCCAAGAAGAAGAGACTTATGAATACATCCTCAAATACCCGAATACACCGGGCGGACTCCGGTTAACAAAGCTCATGCAAGGCCTGGAATCCATTCAGGCTTCCCAGACAACGCTCATCCTGGACGCCTGCAATTCGGGGGCAGCCGTTGATTATCTGGTAAAAAACCTCGTGCAAAAAAACCTCCACAACCAAACACGACAGAACCATATCAACGTGATCACCTCCAGCAAACAGTGGGGGAAAAGCGCCGAGATTAAAAGCCTCGGTCACGGTCTGTTCACACATTGTCTGTTGCGATCGATGGAAACGAACGAAACACTGGATTGGGAAAAAATCGCAAATGAATTACTGCTTCAGATGAAA
>DAOTHY010000139.1:0-3925 GCA_035447925.1 Thermotogota bacterium | reverse complement strand
AGGCTCCGGAAACATCGGAGCCTTTTATGATGCTCCTGATTCTGTTGAAATACTCACACATGCGCATGCCTTTTCTGCTGATTCCCGTTTTGATCTGCTTGGGTTTTATGATGCTGATATTGAAAAAGCGAAAAAAGCAGCGGAAATTTGGGGTGTAGAGGTTTTTGAAAGTTATGAGGCCCTTTTTCAGAGGCCTTGTGATGTCGTTATTGTGGCTGTACCTGACCCCTATCATCTTGAGGTTTTACAACATGTGGTCAAGGCTGATGGGGTCAAGGTGATTGTTCTGGAAAAGCCGGTTGCCGATTCTTTTGAAAACGCAGAAAAGATTCATCGTTTGTGCGAAAACAGGACTGTCGTGGTGAATTTCTCTAGACTGTTTGACCGGACTGTACAGGAATTGCGATCCGATTATCTTGGGAAAAAACTGGGGAAATTTGTCTGCGGGTCTGCCTATTACGGAAAAGGTTTTCGGCACAATGCGTCTCATATTATCAATCTTTTGCAATTTCTTTTTGATGATCGGGTGGAGCCGGTTGCCAAACTTGGTTCACTGACGGATTTTTATGAGCATGATCAGTCGATAAGCGGTGTGTTTCGTATCAACGAAGAGGCTTTGTTTTGTTTGCATGCGGTGGATAATCGGCTCTATTGGATTTTTGAAGTGGATTTGTTGTTTGAAAAGAAACGGTTTCGTTTTGTCAATTCTGGTTCTGAGGTGGAGATATACGAGGTGAAGGAAAATCCGGTGTATCATACCAGCGATTTAATGTTTGAAAAGCGTATGCCGACACAGCTCAACAGTTCCATGACAGAGTTGGTTCATTCAATTTATAATATTTTAAGCAAAGGGGAGGGCAATGTCTCTTCACTTGAGCATGCTTTCAAGACAGAATGGATTTGTAAAAAGATGTGTGATCTGCCATGAAGAAAAGGATTTTGTTTTTTTCAAGGGATCCGGGCAGTGTGAATGTTATTTTTCCATTAATTCCTGCATTTCAGCAAGAGTATGAAGTGTTGCTGTTTGGTAAGGATGCGGCATTGAAGCGTTTTGAGCTTTTTTCTGTTGAAGCACAGGATATTTCGAACCATATACCACCTATTATTTCGGTTTCCTATGAAAAAAACTCAACGAGTTATTATCTTGATTTTCTTAAAAAGTTCAATCCCGATGCCTTAATCACCGGGACGGGTTCGGATGATTATTCAGAAAAATATCTCTGGCGTGCAGCGAAGGTTTTGGGAATACCTTCATTTGCCATTCTTGATGGCTGGCAGAATACGGGAGTGAGATTTTCAAAGTGGCGTTTGCTGGATATTGACCAATACGTTGAAAAGCCTGATCTATCCTTTCTTCCGAGCAAAATTTTCTGTGTGGATGAGATTAGTCAAAAACAATTATTGGATATTGGAATGGATGAAAAGAACATTGTCGTTTCGGGACAACCTTATTTTGAGTATCTGGAAACTCTTTCTCAGACGATTGATCAGAAATCGGTCGAAGAGTTTCGAGAAACAATCGATAGTGATGATCATACGCTTCTTTTTAGCTATATTTCAGAGAATATTACTGAGGTTGAGAAAGGGCAAGACCTTGAAAAATACTATTTTGGTTATACGGAGAGATCTATTTTTGAAGATCTGATGGTCAGTCTATCCTCGTTTTCCGCAAATATTCATAAGAAGATGGTGTTGATTGTTCGAAAGCATCCGAATGAGCAAATGGATGTTTATTCGGATGCTATTGAAAAGTATCAGACAGAGGATCTTGAGATTCTGGTTGATCCAGGATTCAATCCTTTTCTTTTAATGAAAGCCTCCGATCTGATTATTGGGATGTCTTCCATGTTTTTGATTGAAGCCCTTTTTTTTAACAAACCCATCCTGAGTGTTCAGATTGGATTGAAGTGTCCGGATCCTTTTATTTTATCAAGTATTGGATACATTCAGTCGATAAAAAGGAGAGAGGATTTGAGGGGTTTTTTTGATACGTTTTTTCATCAAAAGGCTCTGAAGGTAAAAATCCCCTTCAAGGTATCAGGTGCGATACAAACCATAAAAAAGACGGTGGAGGAATTTTTATGAGTGTTTTAGCGATCAACGGTGGTAAGAAAATACGGGATCATGTTTTTCCTGCCTATAAGGTAATTGGTAATGAAGAAGAAATGGCGGTGAAGAAAGTCATTCATTCGGGTGTCCTGTCCAAGTATTTAGGATGCTGGCATGATGATTTTTATGGTGGAGAAAACGTTCAAGCCTTGGAGAAAGAATGGTCTGACTATTTTGGGGCAAAATATGCCATTACGGTTAATTCAGCTTCTTCAGGAATACTCGTCGCAGTTGGTGCTGCCGGTGTCGGACCGGGCGATGAAGTGATTGTGACGCCTTTTTCCATGTCCGTTTCGGCGGTTGCACCTCTTTATTTTAATGCCGTTCCGGTATTCGCTGATATTGAAGCTGATCATTTTTGTCTCGATCCGGATTCGATTAGAAAAAAAATAACGCCAAGGACTAAGGCCATTATTGTTGTGGATTTGTTTGGACAGACATTTTCTGAGGAAATCATTTCGATTGCAAAAGAAAATAATCTTATTCTAATAGAAGATACCGCTCAAGCTCCCAATGCAAAAAGCCATGGAAAGTCTGCCGGTACACTTGGTGATATTGGCATTTATTCTTTGAATTATCACAAGCATATTCATTCCGGTGAAGGCGGAATTGCCGTGACGGATGATTATGAATTAGCTGAAAGAATGCGGATGATCCGAAATCATGCCGAAGCGGTTGTGGATGATAGAGGGATGGACTATTACAACAACTTCATCGGCTTTAATCTGAGGATGACGGAGCTCGAGGCGGCAGTGGCAAGAGAGCAACTTAAGAAGCTTGAATCCCTTTATGTTCAGAGGCGGGCAAATGTGAAATACCTTGAGAGTAAATTGAAGCATATTCCGGCACTTGAACTGGTGAAAGAACGGGTTGGGAGTGAGCATGCTTATTATGTTCACCCGATAAAATATAAAATGGATGAGTTGAAGATTCACAGAAATACATTTGTTGAAGCTGTCAAAGCGGAATTGTCTCCCATTGAACTAAGAGAACAGGAGGGTGTTCCCGTTGTTAACGGATATGTCAAACCGTTATACCTTCAATCGATTTATCAGAAAAAAATTGCCTATGGCGGAACCAGTTGTCCTTTTGGATGTCCGTTATACAAGGGTACGGTTGATTATCACAAAGGGATTTGCCCGACTTGTGAAAATCTTTATGAAAATGAACTTATTTTTCACGAGCTGATTCGTCCACCGATGACTGAAAAAGATCTTGATGATGTTTATCTTGCTTTTGAGAAGGTTTATCATCATAGAGAGGAATTACTATAATGGAAAGAATTTTCTTAGAGGGCGAAAGACTGTATTTAAGAGGATTGGAACTAACGGATGCGAATGGAGGATATATCAATTGGTTTGATGATGCCACTGTGTGCCAGTATAATGGCCATCATATGTTTCCTAAGTCGAAAGAAAATCTGATCAGTTATATTCAGTTTGCACAAAATACTTCTGACAGCCTGATTTTAGCTATAGTGGAAAAAGGTAGTCAAAAACACATCGGTAATATTTCGATCCAAAGTATTGACTATATTGCCAGAACGGGTGAGTTTGCAATCATCATTGGAGAAAAAGAAGTATGGGGAAAAGGCTACAGCAAAGAGGCAGCTGCTTTGATCATCAATCATGCTTTTCAAGTGTTGAACCTTAGAAGAATTTATTGTGGGACCTCTGAGAGAAATACTCCGATGCAGAAATTAGCTTTGGCTATGGGATTCAAAGAAGAAGGCAGAAGGAGAAAAACGCTCTTTAAAAATGGTGAATATCTGGATATCATCGAATACGGTTTGTTGAAGGAAGAGTGGCGAAGTTGA
>DAOTHY010000138.1:2113-3948 GCA_035447925.1 Thermotogota bacterium | reverse complement strand
GGGATAACTTTTTAACGCCTCTGATTTTAATCAGTGATTATGATAAAATGCCTTTATCCGTATTGTTGGCCAGTTTTAATCACGAATATGGTACGCAAATCGGGGCGGTATTATCTGGCGCAGTGATTCAAACGATGCCTATGGTTTTGTTGTTTTTGATTTTCAGAAAGTATTTTTTAGAGGGAATAGCCGTATCATTCAAATAAATCTAATCAGGTGGGTGATTGTTTATGCATCTTAAATTAAAAAGAAGTGAGTTAAATCCTTTGTTCGGACCTGACCCCAATCACTTATGGGAATCAAGATATGTTTTTAATCCCGCCGTGGTTTTTGATGGCAGTGTTTTTCATATGCTTTATCGTGCTCAAGGAGCAGATATGGTTTCCAGAATGGGATATGCTGTCAGCTTGGATGGTCTTCATTTTAACAGAATGGCCAAGCCGGTGTTTTCACCGGTTTCCAAGGAGGAGCTTTACGGTGTTGAAGACCCAAGAATCACGCAAATAGACAATAGGTATTATATGACCTATACGGCCTATTCGCCGGAAGGAATAAAAATAGCACTAGCTGCCACGAATAATTTCTATTCCTGGAATAGGTATGGAATCATCCTCCCTGATTTCGACCCCGATAAAGATGCCGTTTTATTTCCGGAAAAGATTGATGGAAAATATGTCTTACTCCACAGAGATCCTCCGGGAATATGGATTGCGTACTCGGATGATTTGCTTCATTGGAAAGGACATCAAAAGATTGCTGACCCTATTGACAATCACTGGGAGAATGAAAAGATCGGTGCCGGTTCTCCTCCTGTGAAAACGCCATACGGGTGGCTATTGGTTTATCATGCCGTTCAAAAACATGCCCCTGCCCCTTCACGTTTAACCTATCGTTTGGGTTTTCTCCTGTTAGACAGTCAGGATCCGTCAAAGGTGATTAAACGATCCGTAGAACCTATTTTAGAACCAGAAGAAGAATGGGAGATCTTTGGAGGGGTCCCTCAAGTCGTTTTCACAGATTCCTTGATTGATTATCAGGATCGGTATTTGGTTTATTACGGGGCCGCAGACAATTATATCGCACTTGCCTCTTGTTCAAAAAAAGAGGTTTTTGATTGGATTAACGAGTAATAAAGAAACAGAATATTTGGGATGAAGATTATGGTGCTTCATCCCAAATAAAGACTAATTGTGAAATGCATTTTCCATTAGCATCATAGATTTCGCTTGTTACTTGTAGACCAGCATCTGAGTATTTGAAAATCTGAAATCCTGTTTGCTTTGAAGCTTGGAAATATGTCATTCGAATGGGTTTATCCAGTTGATATTCATAAATGATTTGGGAGAGAACGGTTCCTTTAGGATCTTTTTGTTTTGATTGCAACAACTGCCCTCGTTCGTTGTACACGTTTTCGTCATAAGCTGTAAGCTGGTTCTTAGTATAATGTTTCACTGTTACAGGTTCCTTTGCCACAATCGCATCATCGTATTCGTATACAGAATAATGCAAGAGCGAAGTCTGATTGTAAGTAAATGTTCTGATCATCCTGCCGTTTTGATCATACTGAATGATCACTTTACCAATCATAATTTGGCCTTCATAAGTCTGCTTTTCTTTTATCCGACGATTGGCATCATAGAGTGTCTCAGAAAATCCCACAATCTGATCATCAGCATCCAAAAAAACCTCTTTTACTAAATCTCCGTGTTCATTATACCGGTGCTGAATAGTATGAACCTTTTCGTCGTTTTCATAAACAACGATGGCTTTCAGTATTGGCTCTTTCAGTTTCACATCCTCAGTGTTTGTTGCTTGAAGCCCTTCCTTTTCCGTTT
>DAOTHY010000138.1:0-2013 GCA_035447925.1 Thermotogota bacterium | reverse complement strand
TGTGGTTATCCACAATATCCTCTTCAAGTTTTTTTATTTGGTTTTCAAGCATTTGAATGGTGCTGTCTTTTTGTTTTTCAAAGTCGATGTATCGATCGATCGTCGCTTTCAATCCCGATATTGTTTGATTCCTGTATTCTGACAGGTTTTTATATTTTTCAACTTCTTCTGCCAGTTTAGTGTTGGTGTTTTTTAAAACGGCATTTATGTTGACCAGGGCTTGGTTTTCGACTTCCAGGCGAAGATTCTCATCTTCTTTTTCCTTTAATTCAGCATTTATCAGATTGAGTGGTTCTTCTTTTACTGCTGTTTGATCATCATTCTCATTGATCAGGGATTTCTCTATTATCACGGGCTCTTCTAAAAAAGAAAACTTTATAATAGGAGTGGTTGAATCATATAAAAAAGTGTTCACCTGAATCCAATCAGTTAGATTGAAACTAGTTTCCCAGTTATTCAGAAGGGTCATTATTTCCGAGAATTTGGCAATGATTGGTTCTGAAAAAGAGGAATTGGCCATTACTTTTTCAATATCGGAAAAATACCGTGCATCCGGCTGTGGCATTTGCTGGGTCAAGTATGTGATGATATAGAATGCCTTGGCCTGTTCATCTAAAGAAAGAACATTTGTAAATTCAAATGACATTTCCAGGATTGCTAAATGATCCTCGTATTGAATGGTGTGTCCGTTGGATTGCCATGTCTCCTCAATCTCTTTCATTTGATTTGCCAACCCGCTAATAGAGAAGTAAAGGACGATAAACAAAAGCGTAGCCCTTTTTATGAACGAATGGTTGTTCTTGTTTCGCAGATTTTCAAAAAGCATTGTAGTGGGTGATCGTTTCAAGTTTCCTTTTGGGTACTCTGTATTTGCCGTCATTTTTTTCATATCTCACCTGCTCATCCGAATCGTAATACTCGGATATTTCATCTTTGTATCCCAACGCTATGATGGTATCTAATTCATATTGATCGGGTATTTTTAATATCTCTCTTACTTTTTCTCGATTTAAACTACCGATCCAACAACAACCAATATCATATTCCTCAGCTTGTAACATGATATTTTGTGCAGCAGCTCCGATATCATGGTAAGTGTAGGCTGTTTTTAATTCTTTGTTGATCAATATCAGTAAATAGGCTGTTGGTTTTTCACCTTCTTTGGGTGTTCCTAAAGGGGCAATGTAACCGGCCCATTTGAGATGGTGGAAAATATCCTCAACATAGTGTGATTCGTTGATGATGACATATTCCAACGGTTGCCTGTTCATTGCAGAAGGTGCTAGACGCCCTGCATTAACCAGATTATTCAAGATATCTTTGGGGATTTTATGCTGTTTGTACTTTCTGATGGTTCTTCTTTGGGTAATAGCATCAGTAATGTTCATCTACATACCACCTTCATGATAAATTTCTGTTATATATTCAAATTTGACATATTTTGGAACTCCTTGAAAGTCATTAAATTCAATGCTGAACTGAAACAAATGACCGGGCTCTATATTTTGGTCTGACGTAACCTGTTTCGTGATCAACAACTCTTGGTTTTCTCCCAAAACGGTGTAGGCAATCTCACAACCCTTTTTTTGATTAGAAGTGTTCATGACAATACCTTTGATCAAAAGCTGATTGTCAGAGATTCGATAAGAATTTTCTTCAAGAATGGCCAATTCGTTGTCATGGTTATAATGAGCAAAATCGACCATATCATACCAGGAGATCTGAGAATGATAAAACCAGGAATTGTCATCAAATAAAACAATGACACGGTTATTGTTGGGAAAAACCATAACAACTTTTTCTGAAAACAAAGTATATGATAATAATAAAATTAAGTTTAGAATGAGTATTCTCTTAAAATCCTTTTTCAAACAGACCACCTCCTTTGTTTCAATGGTTATTATAACATCTTTGATATTTTTTGCTAAAAAAAACGAGGCGAATTGCACCTCGTTTTATTTATTGAAATCAAAGAGTCTATTTGATCCTAAAAATTCTCAAAATCATTGGGAT
>DAOTHY010000137.1:0-4013 GCA_035447925.1 Thermotogota bacterium | reverse complement strand
TGTAAAATCGTCCACGCAATGATCTTAAATACGGCATAGGATAGCAGGGCACCAAATATCGGTGAGATAATCCAAGTCAATGCGATTTTTAGCATGGTCATCCAATTAACCGCATGCCAACCCGCTGCGACGATTCCAAAGCCCATCATCCCGCCTACAACCGAATGCGTCGTGGAAATGGGCATGGACCAAAATGTTGCCAGAAGAATCCACGCTGTAGTGGCGACCAGTGTGGCTATTGCACCGTAAAGAAGAATATTGGGGTCGTTCACCGCTTCCCATTTCACGATTCCCTTCATGATCGTGGAGGTAACATGGCTTCCGAAAAGCAACGCTCCCAAGAATTCCAATACTGCGGCAATCAAAACCGCCTGTTTCGGTGTGATCGCCTTTGCTCCCACTGCCGTAGCCATGGAGTTGGCCACATCGTTGGCACCAATGGCAAACGCCAGCGCAAATCCCAATCCGATTCCAAAAATAAGCAACATCATCCCCCCTGTTAAGCCTTAATCAGCATTCTGACTTTTTCAGCGACACTTTCCGCCCGATCCGCAATTTTTGCCAATGTAATGATGATATTCTGCAAAAACAGCACATCCACGGCATTCATCTTTTCCTTCATGGCATATACCCTTTTACCCAGAGCGATTGCCTCGTCATCACTTCGGCTTTCGGTCCGCTCAACGGACATTAAATCCTCTTTTTCCTTCGTGATTTCCCGTTTTGAGAAAGAGGATTCCGCAACGGTCCTGAGATTCGAAACGGCTTGAGTCATCTTGGTTACAGACTCAACCACCGTATGTGAAAGAGCAATCACATCTTTGATGATTAAATGATCCAGGCTTTTAATCTGATTCATCATGAGCATCTTGATGACATCATCGGCTTTGTCAATAATGCCATCCTGTTTGTGTAAAATAAATAAGGCATCCACTTTGTCAAAATAAGTATACTTTAATTCAGCATATGCCTTTCGAATTTCCACCTTTATGTCATCGGCATCGTGTTCGAGTTGATCCACTCTTTGTCCAATGTCAGAAATCTCCTGTTCGTAAAAATATTTGCCCAACACATCCGGCAAACAATCACAAGCTTCTTTTGCCAGTAACGCATGCCTTCTCATCAAATCCACGGGAGAATCTTTCGGAAAGAGCCTTTCAATAAATTTCATTGTTTTAACCCCCTTCTAATAAATAAAACTTCACACTATTTTACACGGAAAATGAAAATCCACCAAATGATTATCATTCAAATCTTATCCAATGGTGCTTAAAAACAAAATGATTCTTTTTTCCGTCTTTTTTATTCATTGGATGTAACCGTTATTGTACTTTTTGCAGTTCATGATATAATACAGCATAAAAATACTTATGACGAAAGGTTTGATCGTTACGTTTACCGGACAGATTTTAGAAGTCGCCATGGCACTGGTTTTAAAGGCCCTAATTGGCGGAATAGAAGACAAAGAAAGTATATACGAAAAGGTTTATGAAGAACTGGAGCAACTGGGCTATCATTCGGCAGAGATAGAAGACACCCTCGAAGAAGTCTTCAGCCTTGAAGGCCTGAATGATGGGATATTGTTCCCGTTCGAGGGCATGAGCCATGTGGTTTTTGATCTGTATTCTCCTGAAAAGAGGATTCCCGTGGAACTGATGTACGGGGAATCGGATGAGGAGATTATCGATCTGTTTAGTCAACTGTATTCGGGTAAACTGACAACGGACCGATTTGAAATATCCTTGGAAAGCGGGGATATTGAAGACCTTCAAGGGGACACGCTGAACTAATCTTCCACCAACCAATCCACACGCACATATTGCGTATTATCCGGTATCTCGATCTTTTCACGAGCCATCTCCAACGGAATCTCACGAACAGCTGCCAACACACACAATAACAACAAGCCGTGCGTAACAACAGCTACTCGTTTGGAGGGATAATCGAGGGCGATTTTTTTCAAGGCGTCAATTGCCCTTTTCTGTATGTGTTCATATCCTTCAATCCCCTCCATTTGAAACAAATGAGGGGTTGTTTTATGTCGATGGAATTCATCAGGATAGGTTTGCTTGACTTGTTCGATGGTGATGCCTTCCCAAGGGCCAAAATAAGCCTCTTTTAACGCTTCCATTTCATAAACCGCTCGTGTTTGCCCCCATTCTTCCATGGCAATGCGAGTCGTTTCCTTGGCTCTGTTCAAAGTCGATGTCATCAACAGATCCGGGTTGATGGCTTCGAGGATTTTACCCATTTTTTTGGACTGTTCCACACCAAGCTCGGATAGCGGGCTATCCTGATGGCCTTGAAAACGCCTTTCAAGATTCCATCTCGTTTGGGCATGTCTGAAGAGAAACAGTTCACATCGCTTCATTGAATATATCCCTCTTCCAATAAACGCTGTTTCAGCTGTAAAAATGCCCTGGAGCGATGGCTGAATGAATTTTTAACCTTTTCGGGCAATTCTCCAAATGTTTTTTCAAATCCCTCCGGGATAAAGATCGGATCGTATCCGAAGCCGCCTTCTCCCCTTAGCTCTTTGGCAATCGTTCCCTTCACGATCCCTTCAACGATGATTTTTTTGTTTTCCAACGGGTCGTAAAAACAAGCCACCGTTCTGAACTGCGCCATTCTTTCCTCATCAGTTTGACAGTTTTTCATTCTGTTCAGCAACTCCGCCATTTTTTCTTCGTAATGATTGCCTGCCATAAAGCGAGAGGATTTGACACCGGGAAATCCGTCCAAAGCAATTATTTCAAGGCCTGAATCATCGGCAACTGTGTATAACCCGAAATAATTTCCCGAAACAACGGCCTTTTTTGTGGCATTCTCCTCGAAAGAGTCTCCGTTTTCTTCCACATCCCATTCCTCACAAAAATCGCTGATATCTTTGAAAGGGATACCGGGAACGATCTTTTTGATCTCATCCACCTTGTTTTTATTCATCGTCGCCAATAATATCAGCATCCGCTTCAACTCCTTTAGGGGGTTTGGGACCCCAGAAAAAATTCAGCCAGGTTTGCAAACCACTGTTAGAAATTGCTTTCTTTTTTGAGGTATTCATATCAAAGGCCTTTTCTACCCCTTCATGAGAACTGTATATAAAATAAGACCAATCAGGAAGATCCTTCTTTAGATGTTTCATCTGCTGATAAAGATTAAACGCCGCTTCGGCATCCTTCAGCCTCTCGCCGAAAGGGGGGTTGGTGAGAATGTAGCCGTATTTGTTATCGGCCTTCACCTGTTCCATGGGCAGCTTTTCAAACTGACAAACGTTCATTACTCCAGCCTTTTTGGCATTTTCAGAGGCGTATTCAACCATTCTCCAGTCGGAGTCGTAGCCCGTAATTTTTGCTTCAGTGGGTTTGATGGCCTTTCTGGCATCACGTCTTTCGTTGGCGATGACCTCTTTGGACAACAGCTCCCATTCTTCAAACAGGAATTTTCGGTGCAGATTCGGCGCCTGATGGCGTGCTATCATGGCCGCTTCGATGGGAATCGTACCCGATCCGCAGAAGGGGTCGATCAACTCAATCTTTTCATTCCACCTGGCAAGCATCAGCAATCCCGCGGCGATCGTCTCCCTGAGGGGGGCTTTGCCGGACAATAACCTGTAACCTCTCTTGTGCAGACCCTCGCCGGAAGTTTCCAAAGCGACGATCACATTGTCTTTTCGTATATACAAATGCAAAGGATAAGAGGCTCCTGAAAGGGGTAATCGGTTTAAAGAATAGGATTCACCCATTTTTTTATAAACCGCCTTTTGCGCCACAGACTGGGTGACTCTGGGACTTTTCAGAAGTGATTTTTTGATTTTCACCCTGGCCAATGTGATGTTTGCATTTTTTGGCATCAGTGATTTCCAATCATAAGCGTACAGTCTTTCAAACAGCTCATCCGAAGAAAAAGCCTTAAACTCATCCAAAACGAGAAATAGCCTTTCTGCCGTTCTCAGCCATAAACTGGCACGGATCAAAACTTCAGCGGGGCCTTCAAACAAGGCTTTGCCATCACTG
>DAOTHY010000136.1:1220-4018 GCA_035447925.1 Thermotogota bacterium | reverse complement strand
GTTGTAGATTCCGAATGCAACGTGGTTCTGGCGAATCAGGCCCGTGTGAACGGTGGTATTTTTAAGTATGACGCTTTGGAACAAATTCAGGGGAAAAAGTGTTATCAGGTTTTTCAAGGCAGGGATCACCCTTGCCCTTGGTGTCAAATTGTTGAAGTTATCCAATCAGGTAAGTCCCATTTTGAAACAACAACACCCGATGATCCCCGAGAAATTGTCTCAGGAAAGGCTTTGAAATTGTTGGTTTCGCCTTTAAAAAAGGATGATGGCGAGGTGTTCGGAGCCATTGAGTTTGGTTTGGATGTTGAGGAACTGAGGGACGCCAAAAACAGAGCTGAAGCAGCCAATAAGGCCAAAACGGAATTTCTTGCAACAATGAGCCATGAACTGAGAACCCCTTTAAACGGAATCATCGGCTTCAGTGAAATCCTGAATGAAACCTCTCTGGATACCACCCAAAGCGAATTTTTGGATATCGTGCTTCATTCCGCAAAAAATCTCTTCCAGTTGATTTCAGATATTTTAGATTTTGCCAAAATAGAATCCAACAAATTCGATTTAATCCCTGAACAATCGGATATCGGGGAGTTATTGAACAGCACACTGGAATTGGTTGAATATCGGGCAGAACAAAAAGGTCTCAAACTTGAAAGAAATATTGACAACACCTTCCCCGGCAATGTTTTGATCGATCCTTTACGATTCAAACAGGTGTTGTTGAATTTATTGACTAACGCCATAAAATTTACTGAAAAAGGAAAAATAAATGTAACAGCTCGGAAAAAGCAAGTAGATCATACTCGAAAGCAGCTGGTATTAACCATATCTGTCAGCGATACGGGAATCGGTATCAAAAAAGAACACCAAAGGATGATATTCGATGCTTTCAGACAAGCGGATATGTCCATCACCAGAAAATTCGGAGGAACCGGCCTGGGACTGGCTATCTGTAAGCGATTGCTGAAAAAAATGGGCAGTCAACTTCAATTGACCAGCGTGGAAGGTACGGGCAGCGAATTCTTTTTTGACCTCAGCCTCCCCTTTTATAACAAGGATCAAACCACTATGCCCCCTGATCAACCGAAAGTTCTTGGAGAGCCTGACGTAATACAGGTGGATTATTCTGGAAAAAAGATCCTAATCGCTGAAGACGATGAGATCAATATGAAACTTGCCAAAATTGCCTTGTCAAGATTTTCAAAAGAATTGATTCTCATAGAAGCCAATAACGGTAATCAGGCTTATCAGCAATTTTTAGAACACAAACCTGATTTGATTTTTATGGATATCGTTATGCCCTACACGGACGGCTATCAGGCTACGGCTTTGATTCGTGGGCATGACCCACAGATCCCCATCATCGCCATGACCGCAAAAGCGCTTAAAGATGATGAACAGGCCTGCCTTCAAGCGGGAATGACCGCCTATCTATCAAAACCTATTTCCTTGGAGCAATTAAAAGATACCCTTTCACAATATCTGTAAAAAAAAAGCATTACTTATTCAGCCTAATCATTTTCGTTCGGAAAAGAAGGAATATTGAATTTTCCATTTTGATCAATCTTTCCCCGATTTTCTTCCATCATTTTGATGAAGGGTTCCACCAATACGGGATCGAATTGTTCACCTGAATGATCCCGCAGTTCTTGAAGTGCTGCTTCTAAACTTAGTGGGGCTTTATAGGATCGCTTAGAGCACATAGCATCCCAAGAATCAACAATGGTGATGATTCTTGAAATCTCCGGGATGTCATTTCCCTTTACTTGATTAGGATAACCCTTGCCATCATAACGCTCGTGATGATGGAGAACGATTTTGGCAATAGCTTTTAAATGACCCGAATTTTTAAGGGTTTCATAGCCCCAAACCGGGTGCATTTTAATGATCTCATATTCTTCTGATGTTAGTTTTCCGGCTTTGTTCAAGATTGCATCGGGAATGAGTATCTTTCCGATATCATGAACTAAGCCCGACCAATAGGCTTGCTTGCAATCTGAAGGACTTAATTTCAACTCTTGCGAGAGTGCCAAAGCCATATTCGCTACATTTTCTGAATGCCCTTTTGTGTACACGTCATGAATCTCCAACATCTTGACAATGGAAATGATGATTTCCTTTGTGAAGGTTTCCTGCATGGCGCTATATCGTTGAATTTTATAAAATGCACTGGCCATGGAACGGAAGGCTTTCATTGACTCAAGAGACTCTTTTGTAAAGGTTTGCTCGCTTTCAAAGGCAATATCGAGGCTGATCCCTCCTTGAGGGATATCCCCTATCTCCAATTCAAAAAACAATGTTTCTTTATGGGCCTTTGTCGCTTGATCGAGTAAATCAATGTCAGGCGTTTGTTTTTTGACCCTCTCGGTGATCCTTTGAGCCGTATATCCGAAGATATTTTTAATGATTCCCACTTTTTCGGTGCCTTTGATGAAAATTTCCTTTGGAATATGTGTCTTTTGAAGGGTACTCAAATCATGTCCGACACTATCAAGAAACAAAACATACTGATCATCGTATAAATAGACTGTTCCATAATCGGCTTCCGGAATAATGAGAAAAGCGTTTTTAAACAACAGTTTCATGAAATATTGATTGTCCATTTGAGGTGCTTCGTCAAATATGCTCGAGATCTCGATGATTTTAGAAAGCTTGTCAGCCATTTCCTGATTCTCAGCACTTTTCTTCTCAAGTTCTTCGTTCATACTGGTCAGTGTTTCATTGGTCGCCTCAAGCTCCTGATAATTAGCCGTGATCTCTTCAGCCATCTCTTTGTAGCTCTTCACGACCTGTTGTATTTC
>DAOTHY010000136.1:0-1120 GCA_035447925.1 Thermotogota bacterium | reverse complement strand
CGTTAAAATGACTACGGTGAACTTAAATATTTTTCTTTTTAACTTGTTCAAAAAACAATCACCTGATCCTATAAGAGATATAACAAATCAAAACAAGTGAACTTCATCATAAAAAAAGCCGGAGTCTCATAAGAGTTTCAAAATACTCATGATTCAAGTATAGCATGATTATCCGTTTATCAATTGCGATTAATATCTTGAATTGATAGTCTGTGTAACATAATAACCTTTTAGTGATGAACAAATCATGAAGGGCAACTACTGGTAGGTGACCATAAGTCGGGGGTTGATTGGGTGTTTTTTGCAAGTCTTGTTTTCGAAAACGCTGATGCAAATTGCAGATCATGTTAAATCCCATGTGAGAATTACAGGAGAACATAATTCCCGCATGGGATATTGACTAACATAGGCAAATCATTTTTGAAAGGGACAGGCTGTCAACTCAGTTCTTTATTCCGCTTGCTCATACCAGTCGCTTTCAAACAATTCGGTTAACTCAGCCAATCTACCGCTTTCTTCAAGCATATCAAACCCCTTATCGAATTGTTCCATCAAGGCTTTGTTTTGCGCATCTTTTTTATTAAGTAGAAGATGATAGGTGATTTCTTTTACTGGGATTTCGGAACTGGTTATTGCATCCCTTTGCGTTTGGGTCAGGTTGCTCATCATGAGTTCATTGGCTACTTGGCTGTTCATCATCAAACCGTCTATTCTACCAGAAGACAGCTTCAAGATGTTGTTCGAATCCGATGAAATCATCTGAAAGTTGATCAGCCCTTCATCAATGGCGGGATCAATGACTTCCCCATATGTATATCCAATATGACCGCCAATGATATGGCCTTCAAGTGATTCAGCAGTTCCATCCCAGTCAATGGGATTCGTCTTCAAATAATACAGCAGCGTCCTTTGGCCTGCTATGACAGGATTTTCACTGTAATAGAAACTTTCTGCTCGCTCGGCTTCATACGACCAAATCAAAGTACCGTCTATTTCATCCGTCTGTGCGGTCGAATAAGCCCTAGCCCACGAATCGCCAAACCACTGATACTCGACGGTCACACCAACATTCTGAAAGGCTTCACTCACAATATGGCTGGCATAACCGCCATGTTTCAAA
>DAOTHY010000135.1:0-4184 GCA_035447925.1 Thermotogota bacterium | reverse complement strand
CTTGTGAAACAGGCCCTGAAGTTTTTGCTTCTCAAAAACTTCAAGGTGTGTATTCTAACACCAGCCCCTAGGGGGGAATTATCAGGTACAAGGTTTTTAGTCCATTTCCTCACAAAACCTTGCATCTAAAACAGAAAAATGCTTCTGAAAAGCTTTATTAGTGGATGTTCTGAGTTTTTCCGCAGACCCTATTTAAAGAAGGGTCAAATTGTGCGATAAATGGGTTTTATGGCTTTTTATAAACCTCATAGGATTGTATGATTTTTTTACAGGTGTCTTTAAGCTGTAAAAGACTTTTTTTTATTCCGGGTTGATCTTCAGCATACAATGTTTTTTCGAGAAGTTTTGCCTTTTCCTCAATAGCATCGACAGACAGATTGGAGGCTGTCCCTTTTAATCGATGCACAAGATTTTTGGTTGTTTGCATATCGGTTTCTTGAATGGCGTTTTCGATGTCTTCGATGTCTTTCGGCAATTCACTAAAAAAACTCTGCAAGAGTGTATCATAAATACCATGATTTCCAAGTACCCTTTCAAGACCTTGTTTAATATTGACACCGTAAAGGACGGCGGGGGTATTGCTGTTTTGTTCAGCATTTTCAACCTGCATCTCTTGTCTTTCGCTTCTTAGATGGTTATTAATCATATCGATTAAGGCTTTCTGTTTAATAGGCTTTGATAAAAATCCATTCATGCCCGCTTTTTGACACTTTTCAAGGGATTCTTTCATCACTTCTGCAGATAAGGCAATGATAGGGATTGAGGAGTCTGATCCATTTTGCCATTTCCGTATTTCTTTTGTGGCTTCCACTCCACTCATAACGGGCATTTGAATATCCATTAGAATCAAATCGGGCTTTTCGCTCTGTGTTTTTTCAACCGCTTCCAGCCCATTTTTTGCCACAATAATCTGAACATTCGGGATCAATTGGCTTAACATGCTGATGATCAAATCTCGATTGATACTCACATCTTCAGCAATTAAAATCTTGTAATTTCCCAATATCAACGCTTTCTCTTCTTTTTTTGGGATGGTTACCGTTTCTGGTTCTTCGTCACAATATTCTGTTTGAATGGTAAATGAAAACACCGATCCTTTTCCAAGTTCGCTTTTAACCGATAATTGACTTCCCATCTTTTTAAGCAACATGTTTGAGATCACAAGCCCCAAGCCTGTTCCGCCATATTTTCTGGTGATTGAAGAATCAGCCTGCGAAAAGGCCTTGAACAATCTTTTTCCCTGTTCTTCCGAAATACCGATTCCTGTATCTTGCACCTTGAAATGAAAAGCAGCTGAGTGCCGATCGATAATATCACAACCAATCCTGATTTGAACCGCTCCCTTTTCTGTGAATTTGATGGCATTTCCTATCAAATTAACGAGGATTTGTTTCAGCCTAATCGGATCCATCAACGCATATATCGGTATCGTGTTCTCAATAAACATCTCAAGTCTTAACCCTTTTTTAATGGCTTGATATTGAAAAATCTCCACGGTTTCATCCAGTATTATATTGATATTCGTTTTGATCAGTTCTAATTCCAGTTTTCCGGCTTCTATTTTAGACAGGTCAAGAATATCGTTGATGATTCCAAGTAATGCATCCCCTGAGTTTTCTATATTCGAAACATATTGATGCTGAAGTTCGTTTAGACTTGTTGTTGTTAAAAGTTCACAAAAACCAATAACACCGTTTAAAGGGGTTCTGATCTCATGACTCATGTTAGCCAAAAACTCAGATTTGGCCTTATTTGCCTTTTCAGCTTCAAAAGCCAATCGCTCGGCCTTCATCTTTGCCTGTTCCAAAACGACGTTTTGCCGGTTCAGTTCCTGTGTTCGTTCGGCAACTCGTTTTTCAAGCGTCCGGTTCATCTGGTTTAATTGATCGTACAATTCCCTGTTTTCCAAAGACATCTTGTTAAATACACCGGTAATATCGTCAATTTCATTTCCTGAATGATTATCAATCTGAATACCCAGATTTCCCTTTTCAATTTCCTGCATGCCTTTTCCAAGTATCACCAAAGGATCGGTCACAACACGTTTTAACAACTTATCAATCATCAGCATATAGATAAAAAAGATGATGAGAATTAGAGCCATAATCAAGATCGCAAAAATTACGGTTTGTCGAACAATCTTTTCTATAGAGTAATACAGTTTCATGTATCCTGTAATCTCACCGGCTACCGTCAAACTTGATGTATATTCCAAATAAGCACCCTTGAACAGATGGTATTGAATAAGAGATTCGTTTTCCTTTGAATCAAGAACTTGTGCATCCAGACTGTAAGGTTCTTTCGACTGAGTCGATTTTAAAAACCTTCCCTTTGCATCAAACAAATCAACACCTAAAACATCATGAAAATTCAGGAAGTCTTTTAACTGTTGGGTTAAAGCCGTATCGTTTTCCATGTACATATCAAAGGCCATTCTTCCTTTTTTTGATTCGATCAACGTAATGATCAATTCATCTATCCGGTCAATAAAGGCTTTGAATTTACTCATCTCAGAGGGTATAAAAAGGATGAAAGAAAAAAGGCAACCAAAAACAAAGGTGACCAGGAACACCTTGTGTATCTGTGAGCTGAGGCGTTTATTCTTTTCTCTCATTTATTCATTCCTTTTTTATTGCGATACCGTCGAGTGATAAATCATCTCCCCATTATGGTATTTGAGAATAACCGCTTCTTTATTAAAAGGGTCACGCCCCGCTGTAAAATCATAGGTGCCGGTTACACCCTCGAAATTCCTGATTTGATTCATACTGTCCCGAACCGCTTCCGGGCTAAATGAACCGGCCATTTTTACCGCTTCTTCCAGTAACATCATGGCGTCGTAAGCCAGCGCTGAGCTGGAAGCGATTAGCCCTTCTCCATATTTTTGATGGTATCGTAAAACAAATGCTGCGCTTTTTTCATTTTCCGAGTCCTTGTGCCAATGATTTGAAAAATAATGTCCTTCAGCGGCTTCAATGGTGCTAAATCCCAGGAGGCCTTTCCCCCAGCCGTCTCCACCTAAAAACGGGACATCAATACCCATATTATAAGCCTGTTTGATGATCAGTCCGCTATCAGATCCGTGACCGGGTACAAAAACCACATCCGGATTGAGTTCTTTCACTGACAACAGGATGTCTGAAAAATCATAGGCTTCACCGAGATAGGTTTCTTGTGCCAAAATCGTTCCGCTTTTTTCAAACTCCTCTACAAAAAACTGAGACAGGCCAACACTGAAATCACTGGTTATCTTTGTCAGGATAACGGCTGTTTGAGCTTTGAGTTCGTCCAAAGCAAACCTTGCCATAACCTTTCCCTGAAAAGGATCTGTAAAACAAGCTCTGAATATGAAATCTCCCACCTTGGTCACATCGGGATTGGTGGATATGGGGGAGATCATCAAAATGCCTTTTTCCTGAAATTTCGGTGCAAAGTAAAGAGAGAGGCCGCTGGTATTGGCACCGATAACGGCAAATAAATCTTCAACACCTTCAATCCGCTCCATTAACTGTTTGATTTCTTCCAAATCGATTGATTCCACACGACAGTCCAAAAGTTCTATCTTTTTTCCAAGCAGCCCGCCCCGGCTGTTGATTTCTTCCATTGCCAAAGTGGCTCCCTTTATATCTTCGGAAGTGATTTTACTTTCCACAGCCGTGGTCGATTGGCCATAAAGAACGGGTATAGTAATGGTTTGGGCGGTAAAAAGACGGATGGCCAAAATCAAAAAGATCGTTAAGCCGACTTCGATTCTCTTCATCATAAAACCTCCATTACGATTTATTCAATTTCTATCATTCAGTCAGAGGGTAACCCGTTGTTCCCGGTTTATAAACCCAAATAATGCACGGATTCACACCCGATGCGAATCAATCCATCTCATTATTATCGATCATTGTGATCATTCAACTCATTCATAAAAAATTGTACAGACTACGTTGCAAGCAACACACCGCAATTGATGGACAACAAATTATTTTCCCTTTAAAGTGGCAGCCACTTTTTTGGCTTCTTCCAAATTAAACAGTTCGATACATACCGGGAAATCATCTGATAATTTTTTATTTTTGGCGAATTTCTCAAAGTCTTTAATGGTCTTTTGATCTGGAAAAACATGGGCTTTTTTCTCATTTGACCCGTGAAAATGGATTTCGGTAATTTGACCTGAAAACCTTTCATAAAAG
>DAOTHY010000134.1:1509-4194 GCA_035447925.1 Thermotogota bacterium | reverse complement strand
AAAATTAACGATTTTGCTCCCTGTTCATCAAAATCTTTAACTGCAAAAAACTCAAATCACATGCTAATTTTTTCACGGCTTTCTCGTAAATTACACAGCATTCACTAAGGTCACAGGTAAATATTTGAATAAACCCGCTTAAAGTTCAGAAAGTAATGCCCCTTTTAACGGCCATTTTCTTGCGGTTTCCTGCAGTTGAAGGTACAGGGAATAAGCGTGATTCATGTCTTTCAATGAATCAAATTTGCAGACTTCGTCATCGAGGACCTTTATCAAATCATAAAGCCCATAGCCCATTTTGGCAGAAAACATGATCTCATCAAGAATGAAATCAAAAGAATCCAAAGTATCCTCATCTTCCGATCCCAAAGCATCCGCATAACTCACAAATTCTTCTTCTACAAAATCCTCAATTTTGGAATGGTTTAAAATAGTTTCCTTTAACTCCTCAAAGATTTTCATGGCCTGTGGTCTAAAAAAACCGTACCCGTAAGCGGATAGCTCCGCTTCAGTCGGAAAGTAATACGCTCGATTAAGATCCGAATCAACGATCATTTCATACTCTTCTTCTTTCAACACCGTGTTATAAAGATAATTCTCAGTCGCTTTGCACAAAAGGTCTTTTTCAGAGAATTTCAACACATAATCCCTGACTTTTTTTAGTGTCAAAGATGAACCGGTTAATTTCTTGTGTACCTTATGCAATTGATGATAGGAACAAACCCCATAAAGATTTGTCAGAGAAATGATATACAATTGAAGTGACTGATAGTCAAAAATTTCATCGCCTCTTTCCTCCATTGTAATTTTAAACACCTCTTTTAACTCCGATGGCAATTTCACCGTTGTATAATAATCTTTTGTAACAGGAAAAGCGTAACCCATATTGATTAAATAATTCAAATGATTGATATCATCATCCGCAACTATTTTTTTCATCAAATCAAACGTTTGAAATACCTCTTCCACAGAGATATTATCATTCTTATCACCAAACAAATCCGGAATAAGATTATCATCCTTCATCTTATCAAGCGATTGCAGTAACAGATTATGGTCAAGCCCCTCAAACATTTGTCTAAACCCGTCCGAATAAAGCATCATTTCATTTGATGTAAAATAAATGATGTCTTCGGCAAAACTTTTTGGCAAAAGATTGTTAAGTGCAGTAATCAAATCTTCCTTTTTCATGTTATAAGCAGATGCAAGTCCATGATTTTCACCGAGAATAGCCAAATCCCTTTTTTTAAGTTTCCTTAAACCCTGTTTCAAAGTCGTTGTATCGTACATCTCATCTTCCCCTTTCATATTTGCCATCCAACTTGATTATAACATCAATGAATTCGGGCTTTTTTCAACAAGTCTCTCGGCCTTAAGAAACACCTTTATTTTCACTGGTCCTAATTGACTTTGATACAAAATCCGTCTATAATAACAATACATATTAAAATAGTCGGTGAAAGATATGACATACATCAAAAGAAACATAGAAACCACCATTGAAAAACTTGAAAAGATGTTCACTTCCGTTTTAATAACAGGCGCCAGACAAGTGGGTAAAACCACGACCCTGAAACATCTTAAAAGCCATTTAAAATACATCACCTTGGACGATCCTTTGTTACTGCAAACGGCAACCGACGATCCGGGAGTTTTTTTTAAAAACACCTCACCGCCCGTCATCGTTGATGAAATTCAATATGCCCCACAATTGCTTAGCTATATCAAAATGATCGGAGATGAAACCTCCAAAAAAGGGTTGTTTTACCTCACAGGATCCCAGAAATTTCACATGATGAAAAACGTCAGCGAATCCCTTGCCGGAAGAATCGCGATCATCAATCTCCTGGGACTGTCACTAAGGGAAATTCAGGAAATAGAATGCAATCAACCGTTTATAACAGAAGAAACTTATCTGAGAGAAAGGACAAAACAAGTCAAAAAAACGGACTATCAACAAATCTGGGAAATCATACATCAAGGAGCCATGCCCGCCATGTATTCCCAAGAGTTAGATTGGAAAATCTATTATGGATCCTACACAAAAACCTATATTGAACGAGATGTAAGAGATTTAACCAAGATTGGAGATGAACAAAAATTCATCAAATTCATGATCGCACTCGCCTCAAGAACCTCACAAATGCTCAACATGACCACCGTTTCAAACGAAATAGGCATCAGTGTCCCTACAGCTGAAAGATGGTTATCCATCCTTATCTCATCCAACATCGTCTACCTGCTGCAACCCTACTTTAACAACATCACCAAGCGAACGGCCAAAACACCCAAAATCTATTTCCTGGATACAGGACTGGCAGCCTATCTTACCAGATGGAGCAACAGTGAAGTCCTTGAACACGGTGCAATGGCAGGTGCCTTCTTTGAAACATTTGTCATTTCTGAAATCCTGAAAAGCTATACCAACACCGGAACCCTCAATCCACCCCTTTACTATTACCGAGACAAAGACGGTAGGGAAATTGACCTGTTAATCGAACAAAACGGAACCCTCTACCCAATTGAAATCAAAAAAACCGCCACCCCGAGAAAAGAATTTCTCAAACACTTCAAAGTCCTGGATAATATGAAATCCATAAAAAAAGGAACCGGAGGCATTGTTTGTCTTTACGAGGACTTAGTAAACATAGACAAAAATAACTGGGTCATTCCTGTGAATTATCT
>DAOTHY010000134.1:0-1409 GCA_035447925.1 Thermotogota bacterium | reverse complement strand
CTCAGAAATTACACAGCATTCACTAAGGTCACAGTTAAAAATAAGCAAAAATAATGCTATAATACCTAGGGTGATTGCATGAACGATACAACGTTAAAAGAACTGATCAATAATCTATATGACAAACCGTTAGGTTACGATCAACGCCGGTTTTTCATAGATCGAGAAAACGAGTTAAAAAAACTACAGCAAATCATAGACTTTCAACCTCAGGGCGTTTATGGGGTATGTGGAGAAACCGGTGTAGGAAAAACATCCTTTCTTAAGCAATTTTTGAGCGATAAGATCAAATCCTATTTTATCCCCATTTCTGAAAAAGACAACAAAGAAATGATCATTTCTGATCTCATCTTCAAAATTGCGACACTTGCATCCAAAGAAAAGGAAAATAAACTCAAAGAAAAAGGGGTAAACCTAAGAAACTGGGTTATTTCAGAAACAGAAACATCCAATAATTTTTCCGGAGGCTTAAATGCAATTGGCTCCGCAAGCATCTCACATTCCAAATCGGAACACAAACGTTTTAATATATTCGAAGCCAAAGAACGATTAAATGACTTGCTAAATGCCGTCATTAAAAAACATTCAAAAGTTTTACTGTTCATAGATGAATTAGACAAAGAAAAGAAAGAAGAAGTCATGCTTATCCTTGATTCCTTAAAACAGGTGATTTCACAAGACAATATGATCACAGTCATATCCTTGCCATTTTCCATCTATCGAGAATATTCAAAAGATATTATGCGATGGAATGAATGGGGAAATCTGGAAAACATCTTCAGAAACATGTTTTTTCTGAATCCCTTAACCGAACAAAATGTTCGAGAAATGATATTAAAAAGAATGGCACCATCTCCAACGACGCTTCCAAATGAAGCCTATTACGAGATTTTCAGATACTCAAACGGTAATCCTCGAGATGCCCTTTCAATCACACAAGAAATCCTCTTGGATAACAGGGAAAAAGAAATCTCTAAAGAGGCTGTTAAAAAAACCATCAAAAAAAGAGTCTTGCATTTAGTGGAATTTTCCTCATCGTTTACGCCATTGCAGGAAAAACTGCTAAAAATAATTGCACAAAAACCTCAGGAAAGATCAGAAATCATCAAAAAAGCTGAAGATAATCAAATCAAAAAAACAACCGCTTACACATTTATCAAACGCTTTTTGGATAACGGATATATTAAAGAAGAAAACGGAAAGATAATCCTCTCTGGCAGACTTTATTATTATTTTATGTAAAGCCCCTAACGACCCTTGGTGTTTGTAAAAACAGAAACACCACGCTGCTACTGTTTTAAACGGTCGATGTCTCTGTTGCTTCTCAATGGTGACGTGTACAAAACAAACTTCGACTTGATCATCAGCATGCTCAGTTTTCTCTGACCACACTAAATGGAAGAGAACCA
>DAOTHY010000133.1:0-4255 GCA_035447925.1 Thermotogota bacterium | reverse complement strand
ATGAGATAGAGGAATACGAGGAATATGAAACATCCGATGACGAGGAACTCAGAACAATGGCAGAAACGGAACTGCCGGTGTTAAAAAACCATTTGGAGAAAATGGAAAACACGTTGATCTCCTTGCTTATCTCGCCTGACCCGGTAGATGAGAACAACGCCATTTTGGAAATTCGAGCTGGAACGGGCGGAGATGAAGCGGCTTTGTTTGCTGGGGACTTGTTTAGAATGTACACCCGTTATGCTGATATAAGAGGCTGGAAATCAGAGATCATTGAAGAAGCCCCTACAACCTTAGGCGGGTTTAAAGAGGTTATTTTTAAGATAAAGGGACCCCAAGCCTATGGGACCCTCAAGTACGAAGGGGGCGTTCACCGGGTTCAGCGTGTTCCTTCAACAGAAGCGGGCGGAAGAATCCACACGTCATCGGCTTCGGTGGTGGTTTTACCGGAGATTACCCGAAACATCAAAGTAGACATCAACCCAGAGGATCTGAGAATAGATGTTTACCGGGCTTCCGGTGCCGGCGGCCAACATGTCAACCGTACGGAATCGGCCGTTCGCATCACCCATATGCCGACGGGGATTGTGGTGATTTGCCAGAATGAGCGCTCACAACATCAGAATAAGGATCAGGCCATGGGTGTTTTGAAATCCAAACTATATGAAATGGAGAGGAAAAAAGAGGAAGGCTCCATGTCCTCCAAGCGCCTGTCTTTGATCGGCACCGGTGACAGAAGTGAAAAGATCAGAACTTATAATTTCCCGCAAAGCCGGATCACCGACCATCGGGTGGGCTTCACAACCTATCAACTCAACACCTATTTGGAAGGTGAGATTCAGGACCTGTTGGATTTTCTCAAGGCTCAGGATATTAAGGATAAATTAGAAGAGAATTGAATCATGTTTATTGAAGCTGTTTTTTCGATTTGTTTTGTGATAATAGTGATCTGTTCGTTAGTGGGGTTTATGATCTATACCGTTTTGGACTATGGTCAAATAATTGGCGAAATGGATCAAAAGACGATGTTTAACCAGCTGCGCATGTTGATTGAAAGTGATTTATTTGTCCGGCGAAGATCTGAAATCAGTGTGGCCACAAACGGTAAAGAAAGATTTTGTATTGGGTTTTGGGAACAATCCGATGGAGAGAAAAAATATTTGATTTATGATTTTCTAACACGACCAGCGTCAAGCACCATCGTGAAATTTTACAGAAGCTGTTTTAATCAGGATGCACTCACCAGCCTTGAAACAAGTTCGTATTGTTGGATGCTAATCTCAAAAATCTCTAATGGTGAGTATGAAATGCAAAATCAGTTAAAATACATCGTGGATTATTCCCAATTCTGTCAAGGGTATATTGAAAAAGACGGCACATTAATCAAACTTCAACTGGGGGATTATCGATATGCCTTTTGATCTTGTGTCCTTTTTAATGATATTGAAGGGGGGGAAAATGAAAAAACCAATCACTACAATTATAGGAATAATGATGATATTATTTTCTGTCTGTTCTTTTTCCATACCAAAAATACTGGCTGGTTCAGATTCCCTTGTCTTTCCCAATTCTCTTGCGTTAGATGAGGGTAAAAACAGACTGTATGCCGGTTATTCCAATGGAAAAAATGTGATCTGGAACATCGCCACCGGTGAACTGGAACAAATGATATTTGACCTGGAAGTAACCTCTCCGGTATCTTCTGTTGCACTCTCTAAGGATGGCAAAATGCTGGCGTCCGGGCACAAAGACGGAATTATGGAAATCTGGAACCTGGATCCCCATCGTAAATACGGGGAATTCATCCGTGAAGGGAACACCATTTGGGATATCCTTTTCGACGACGAACAACAGTATATCTACACTGCGAATGCGGATGGTAAATTACGCAGATGGAATATCGAAACAAAAATCTTGGAAAACATCTACACCCGTCACAGACGGCTTGTTAACAGTGCCAGATTCTCACCGAACGGCGTTTATTTGGCAACCGGTTCTTCTGACAACTCTGTCATTCTATGGAATATTCTGACCGGAGAAATCGAAAACAACCTGATGGCCCATTCAGGGTGGGTCACCTCTTTGTCATTTTCTCCAAACGGCAGATACCTCATCTCCGGTTCCGCAGATAAAAAGGTGATGGTTTGGGCCATCCCACGGGGTTACATGCTCCGTGAATCCCAACAATTCCCCAGTGAAGTATGGGCTGTTGAGTTTATCAATAACGAAGAGGTAATCATCGGCGAGGCCAGTGGTGATCTCAGTTTGTGGAATATGGAAACGGCAAAGGAAATCCGTCGAGTAACCGGTGCTCATCAAGCCGCCATTCGGACGATTTGCCATTCACAAACTTCTAAACACATCTATACCGCATCAAACGACGGCACCATCAAGATATGGGACGATTCCAACCTCAATTTGATTGCCACATTAATCATGGCCAACAACGGTGAATGGATTAGCTATATGCCCCTTGGAAAATACATTTCCAGTATGAACGCCTTTAATCGTAACGATTTCTATATCCTTGACAACGATCAGGTGTTCACTTTCTCCAATTATAACGATTTTCTGGTCAAAGTGGATTATCTTCCCATCGGGGACATCTTCGGACCCGTCATCAGTCCTGTAAACTTGGAAATCAACCCCAGGGATACAGCCATCACCTTCGACGTTGCCGATGATTCCAAAGTCAAAAGTGTACAGGAGCTAGACAGCGTTTATGATTTCAATGACATCCATGTCACGTTAAGTCTTCCATATGATATTTGGACCCGAGACAGTTCCGTCATCGATCTTCTGGCATCGGATACTTACGGCAATCAAACCAGAGGACAGTTTGAAGTAAAGTTTGTCGGATTCAGATTTTACATGAAAGAGGATTTTGAACCCCTGAAAAAAAACGCCGTTGTTATTCTTTCTTCCATAAAAGACGGCATGTTCATCATCTTAGATGATCATGGCGAGACCCATATTGTTCCCAAAGATAAAGTGATCTTAACCCCATACGCTCCGGATATTGACATTGATCTTGTGTATCCGGATGCGGGTTGGACCAGAACCAAGTCTGGCATGGGAACCGATGTGCAGCAAATCATTTATCATGTCAACATCACTGATGTTATCGGGGTTAACGATATCGTGATCAATAACCAGAAAATAGATATTTCTCAGCCGGTGAAGCAATTCCAATCCTCACAAAACCAGTCTATTCATTACGGTGTAAACACCCTTACCATCAGTGCCACCAATATGGAAAACATCTCAAGTACCGCTTCTTTGACTATCGTAAGAATGGAAAAAGTCCCGCCTGAAATCGTCATGCCCATTATTCCAAATCTGGTTTACACGGATTTGTACACCTTGACCATAGGGGTCCGCGACAATTATCAGGTTGAAAAGATGCTGGTTAACAACGTCACCTACCCCATTGGCAAAGAATACGACGAAGTAAGGTTGGAATTACCCATCAACCGTGGAGAAAACATGTTCCAAATTCAGGTTTTTGACTGGTTTAACAATTCTGTTACCAGTAAATTCCTCATCAACGGGGCCCGAATCATGTATGTCAACAAAGAAGGCGTTAAAGTCACGGACAAGGATGATGAAATCATCGACATTTTGATGATGGGAGACACGGTTGTCACCTTGGAGGAAACCGGCAAGTATTACAGGGTTTTTATCCAGGATCAGGAGGGGTTTATTCTCTCAAGGGATGTCCAACTGTCACCGCCTGATTTGTATAAACCAGGATTATCCAACTTGAAGGCCAAAATTCTTCAAGACCGCATCGTCATCAGTGGTATCGCTTACGACGACGTTTCAATCTCCAGTATTCAAGTGGCAGGTCATTATATTCTGAATACAAAAGAAGTCAACATCAATATTCCCAACTACCGGGTGGGAATCGCCAGGGCTTTTGATTACACGCTCATGATCTCATCGGAAGAGTTGTTTCCCATTCTGATTCAGGTAACAGATGATACTGGGAAAACGACTCAGGATTCTGTCATGCCAAGATTATCATTCTGAGGTGATTTGTTTGGTCTTTCTCGGTGTCTTTTTTTTGTTCATTTTAGGTGCAGTAACGGGGAGCTTTTTAAATGTTATAATATTCAGGTATCAGGATGAAACCACATCCATTATCAACCCCAAGAGATCATTTTGTCACAATTGCGGCAAAACAATCAGATGGTATGATAATATACCGATTTTAAGTTATTTGATCCTCAAAGGCAAATGCAGAGATTGTGGT
>DAOTHY010000132.1:0-4289 GCA_035447925.1 Thermotogota bacterium | reverse complement strand
AACGTCTTCTTTGAAGAACAATCCGTGGCTGGAATTATACAGTTCTTCGTACATCTTGTTCACTGTGAAATGGACTATTTTTATCCCTCTTGAACCGGAACTGTTTGCCGGGATAAAATAAGCTTTGTATACCCCTTCTTCTACCACTGTTAAGAGCACTTCTGTAACATCCGTTCTTTCCTCTACCGTTTGTCCATCCTTTTCGAGAATGAAGTCACAGGCAACGGGCATGCCGTTTGGATCCGACCAAGCAAATTTTAACAGTGAATTTGGTGCAAAAACACTCCCATCTTTGACAGCTGTGGGATCATTCTGATCAAAGATGATTTCGACACCGCCTGCAGCGCCTGCACAACTGACAAGCACAAATGATACACACGCTACAAACAAAGCCAACAACGCAAACTTTCTCATAAAATACCTCCTTATTGGTATAGTCTCGAATATTATACCACTTTCGAACGATCATTTGTCATAAATGACTGTCCAAACTTCTTTTTATTAAAGAGAAATCAAATATTGTATAATTAGAGTCATTCATTTCACCGGCTGCTGAATTCTTTGAAAAAACAGTCCTCCGGCTATCGTTTTTATGGTATACTCGAAAAGAAAATAAGTCCACAAACAGGGGTGATAAAGATGCCTTTATCGGAAAAATTGAAAGAGTCGCTAAAAGTTATTCAAGATAAACTGGGTTATGTCCCCAAGCCAAAGGCGGGGCTTATATTGGGATCTGGGCTTGGGTATCTTGCGGACACGTTTGAAGACAGGATGGCTATTGCTTACGATGACATCCCGCATTTTCTTTCTTCAACTGCCATCGGACATGCCGGACAACTGGTATTCGGCAAATTCCAGGGTGTCGATGTGGTGGCCATGCAGGGCCGTTTTCATGCTTATGAAGGCTATGATGTTCCCGATACGGTGTATCCGGTGTATTTCATGAAGTCTTTGGGGGTTCAGGGGCTGATTCTGACCAACGCCGCCGGGGGCATCAACCTCGAGGTAGAGCCGGGGGATTTGATTGTCATTAAGGATATTATCAACATGGCTTTCCGAAATCCGCTCATTGGGCCTAATGATGATACGGTGGGACCTCGTTTTCCGGATATGTCTTCTATTCTGGATGCGGATTGGTTTAATCGTGTTCAAGAACGTGAGAAGGAAAAGGGGAAGGAATTAAAAACGGGAGTTTATGTGTATTGTTTGGGTCCCAATTACGAAACGCCCGCTGAAATCCGTGCTTTCCGCTCTCTCGGAGGAGACTTGGTGGGGATGTCCACAGTACCTGAAATCATAGCTGCAAGACATTGCAGCCTGAAAATCTTTGGTGTTTCCTGCGTGACCAATATGGCAGCCGGGGTTTTGGATCAGAAATTGACCCATCAGGAAGTCATGGATACAGCAAACCGGGTCAAACAGAAGTTTGAATCGCTGGTCAGGGTTATCGTGGAAGCACTGTAATGTTTGTCATCAGGGCAAAAAGGGGTAAGGAACGTAAGATCAAAAATCTTTATCCGAATCTGTTCAGCGACGAAATTGCGGATATCATCGGTGAAGGGGACACGGGACTGGCCAATTTGTTTTCAGCAGAAGACGAGTACATCGGTACCGGCCTTTTCAGCAGGAAATCCAACAAGGTTTTTCGGCTGCTTTCAACACAGCCGATTGAAATAACAACGGCGTATTTTGCAGGTGTTTTTAAAAGAGCCTTGAAGCGAAGAAGCCATCTGTTTCATGAGGGTTGTTTCAGGTTAATAAACGCTGAATCGGATTTTCTTCCGGGCGTGATCATAGACAAATACGATCGGGTGTTCGTCCTTCAAATCCGGCATCCGGTTTGGGTTGATTTCAAGCCTTTGATGGTGGATGCCCTTTATGAGGCTTTTGATGATGTGCAAGGGGTTTACGAACGGAGTGATTTTGAATCTTCAATTGATGATTCTCTTGAGAGGCACAGCGGCTTGTTGTGTGGAGAAGTTTCCCAAGAGCAGATTATCACTGAGAATGGCATTCGTTACCGCATCTCCATTCCCAAGGGTCAGAAAACGGGGTTTTTCATGGATCAAAGGGATAACCGGCAAATCGCCGGCCAACTGGCTCAGCGGTATAGCTTGCAAGGTTCAAAAGGGCTGGATTTGTTTTCCTTCACGGGTTCTTTTTCTTTTAGCATGGCTCAAGCAGGTTTGCAGACCTTGGGTGTGGATAAATCCGCAGAAGATATCGAGTCGGCAAAGGAGAATGCCAAGCTGAATCAGCTGGATCAGCAATGCCGCTTTATCTGTCATGATGTCTTTGAGTTCTCGGGGTTAAAACCCGAATATAAGATGATTATTCTCGATCCTCCATCGTTGGTTAAAGAAAAGCAGGACAAGCACTTCGGCAAGCGCAAATTCACGGAATTGGTGAAAAAAGGACTTCAATTTCTGGACACCCCAGGGATAATGGGTTTATGCAGTTGCGCCTATCATATCGGTATTGATGAACTGGAAGAAGCCTTGAGAAGGGGTTGTGAGTCTTATGGTTATTATGGATTCATTGTTGACATTGGATTTCAGGCATCGGATCATCCATGGATGGTTCAAATCCCCGAATCCCTTTATCTCAAATGCCTATGGGTGTATATAGACTCTGTGTAAAGGATGATGTTGATTGCTTTTTGATATAGAAAGGGAATTGAGTAAACGGGTTGACAGCGGAACGTTGAATTATTGTATTCCCAGATTTTTAGGTTTTGAGGGCTTAAAACGGCGAGAAATAGCCGATGGAAAAAGAATTTTCGTCAATCCTTTTGAATTCTATGCCGGTTCTATCAGAAGAATTTTTGAATATCAATTGCAGCAAGAGAATCAAACATCCGGAAGCCGATGGATTAAAAAAGCCATCGTTTGCAAGTTGAATATCAAAAATGATTTGCACTATAATCACAAAGGTTTTTGGGTTAGCGATAATCGAAGCACCTTCGATTTTCCGGAAAAGGGCTCTTTCCTAAAGGCGCTTTCCCTTTTACCAATGATTAAAGACCTGGGTTACGATACACTGTATCTATCGGATGAACTGGAAAATCTTTTTGAATTAAGCGATGATTTGATCCGAGGATTTACACCCAACGATCAGTTTGAATCGTTTATTGAAGGCACCCGATTGTTGAAACTCAAGGTATTGACGCACCTGGACATAACGGGAATGAAGGGGAGAAACTTCTGGGATTTTCTTGAAAAAAAACTGCTTTTTTTAAGCGAGATATACGCTTTAGACGGGGTTGTTTTGAAATTGGATTCCGATATTGAGCTGACCCCTTTGTCCCGGATTATTGGCCGTATCAAGAAATTCAACCCTCTTTTCACCTTTGTGTTTTCGACGCTGGGGAGAGCATGTTTCAAAAGCATCAAGAAATTAGGGTTTCAATCTGTCTATATGGATGTTCAAGAAATAACAGCCCATCAAATGCGTAAGGGCCAGAACAACAAAAAGGAAGATGTTTGCTCTTTATTAAACCGTAGTCAGCATTCAACCCACCTTCCTGTATTGTACGCATTTGAAGAAACCCTTTTCCGGTATCAAAACGGGATCGGGACCATCATGCAAACCGAAAACAACTTGAAATTGTCTGTATTTAACACCTTTTTCCGTGCAGATTGTATTCCGTGTATACGTTCTGTGTTTAATCCGGGTGGAGAATGGGATCAGGCAAATTTAGATTTTTATCATTTTATGCAAAGGATGTGTTCCCTGAAAAATCGATATTCTGCTTTTCTCTCTGAGGAACGGGAGTTAAAGGGCGTTCTAACCGACTCTGAAAAAGTGCACGGCCGGGTATTCAGAAATCCGGTGGAAGATGCGGCCCTGATTGTACTGATCAACACCGATACCGTCAGGGATCACTGGATCAGTGTGGATATCGATTCAATCGAATTGCAGAAATATCATCGTGTAAAAAGGAAGTTAGAATCATTCAAGGAAAAGGTATCTTATCTAGATGTGGAAAACGGTTACGTTCATATTCCTTTGCTCCCATGCGAAGGAACTTTACTGACTGTCAGATAACCAGAGGTGAAGGATTTGATCGAAAAGCAACAATTGGAAACCAGATTAAACCGGCTTGAAGAAGTAAATGCCAAATTAGCCGATCCCGATATTTTAAAGGACATGGAAGCCTATCAGGAGTTGGTCAAGGAAAGAGCTCATTTGGCTCACTTTAATGAAAAATACCAGGAGTATCTCGAAATTGTGGATGAGATAGAGGAATACGAGGAATATGAAACATCCGATGACGAGGAACTCAGAAC
>DAOTHY010000131.1:0-4358 GCA_035447925.1 Thermotogota bacterium | reverse complement strand
CTTTCCAATATGCGCCTTCGTCCAAAACCAATCGATCTTTTTATCCATTTTCAAAAATGACTACAGGGTCTGTCCCTTTGGTTAAGCTCTTAGAAGAATACTCAACTGAATACTGATTCCTGAAGAATTTAATTTTGAAACATGATATAATAATGAGCTCTCTATATCAGGCATTCCTAAATTGTTTTCATTGTTCAACCTTTATGGATGATTTTCGGAAAATTGATTCGGAGGGTATTCATATTAGGAGGTGCTGTGTTGAAGGAAAAGGAAAAATGGCAAACACCAAAACTGGAAGTGCTATCAATTGTCCAGCAAACAAATGAAGATAGTTCCAGGGATAATCCTCATCCTTCGTAAATGGATGCGTTTAGCTTCTGAAGAAAAAAGCCTCATGGCAGAAATCGTTTTCTTTCTGATGCTGAGTAAATTTATGATGAAATGTTTACCATTCAAGGTTATAGCGCACATACTCAAAGAGAAGAAAAGATACCGTAAAAAAGCAATCTCCTCAGAAGCGTTTCTTGATCAATTACCGAAGTCGATGGAGAAAGCTGTTTGGGGGATTTCTTTTTTTAAAAAATGCTTAACTCAGGCGTTAGCCGCAAAAATGATGCTCAATCGAAGGGGTATAGAGAGTGTTGTTTATTTTGGTGTGTTTCGAGATGAAAATAATCATTTTCAAGCGCACGCCTGGATCACAAGTGGTACTTTGCTGATTCCAAATAGACCTTGTGTGGATCAATTCCGGGTCATTAAGAGGTTTTGATGTTTCCAGAAAGGAATTTGAACAATGAATTATTATCAATATATAACCCATGGGTTAATTGTTTTCTCCGAAATCCCATTACCGGAATTAACAAGCATCAAAAGCGAAAAGGCTGATGTTTTAATCCGACTCGGTGAGGTTCAAAGGAATCCGTCATCAGAAAAAATAAACGGTGTATGCTTTCAATTCAATCAAAATGAATTTCATTTAAATATCAAACGCATAGCTTCCTTTTATGTCAAAGATGGAAATGAAATCGTTATTGCTCCCCATACAGCAGCAGACGAGCGAGACATCCGTCTTTTTCTTTTGGGGTCTGTATTTGGTGCTTTATTACAGCAGAGAAATTGTTTCCCGTTGCATGCCTCAACGGTTGTTACTAAACAGGGAGCGCTTTGTCTTTGTGGAGCATCTGGTTCTGGCAAATCCACGCTTGCCGTTGCCCTTGAAAAGGAAGGTTTTCCCATTGTCAGCGATGATGTAACAGCCATAACATTTGAGAACAATCGCCCCTATGCTTTACCCGGTCCCAGACGGGTGAAACTTTGGCAGGACACCGCTTGTGAATTGAAAATTCCTTGTTCGCAAGAAAATGCTATTCAAAAAGAAGTGAACAAATATAACATTTTAATCGATCCGGTAGAAAGAAAAACTGAATTAAAGACCATCGTCATAATCAGTACCTCTAACAAAGAAAATGTTGATGTTCAACCCGTTACAGGCTTCGAAAAACTCAGTGTATTAATTGAGAATACCTATCGGTCGGAGTACTTAACGAATGATCAGAAAAAAACACATCTTCAACAATGCGGCCTTATTTGCAACCATGTGAACATACATCAAATAAAAAGGCCGAAAACAGGGTTTACGTTGACCCAACAGATTAAAATAATCAAAAAACTAATCAAACCAAAAGACTGAGTTGAAGAAAAATCCCCTTTACACAGGGAAATGACTGTGGTTAGCATAAACAGCTATATTGCAAATTGCATAAAGCGAATAAAATGGAGGTAAAGCTTGATAGGATTAAATTCGGTAATTCAAAGAAAAACAGGTCTTGCGGATACAGAGATAGATACAAACAAAGTTCTGATGAGTGTGGAAACCGGTAAATACTACGGTTTAAATACCTTGGCGACGAATATCTGGATGAGAATAGAGAGGCCGATGGTTGTGAGCGATCTCATCAATGATCTTGTGGAATCCTTTGATGTTAGCCTTGAGGTAGCTCAAACCGAAGTGATTGCGTTTTTGAATGATTTGAAAAAAAATAAATTATTGGAGCAAATCAGTTGACAAATTTGGGTTGGTGTGATTTAACCCATACGCTTTTCCATCAGAAACTACTTGAATACCAGGATGACAGGTTTATCCAATATATTCAAAGACATCAAATCCAATCAATAGCTTTAGACTATATCGAATATCAGTGTGCACTTTTCGATCAAACGGTTCATGAAAAACTGAAATGCCTCAGTCGGGAAATTAGGATGGAAAACTTAAAGGCTACAATCGGATTAATTGAGCTTGTCGGCCTTTTCAATACCCACAATATCAGATACATGGCTTTAAAGGGTCCTGCACTTTCATATGAGTTGTATGGAGACATCGGCATCCGTGATTATCAGGATGTGGATTTGTGGATATCCGAAATGGACTTGTTTACGGTCAAATCTCTTCTGAGTGAAATGGGTTATCATAATCTTGATTCAGTTGACAGCTTAACCATCAAACAGAAAAACAGTTTTTTCAAAGCCATGCACCATATCAGCTTTCAAAGCAAAAACGGAGTGTTGTTTGAAATCCACTTTCGGCTAATTTCTGATGACTGCAAAAGTCAATATCTGGAATTTCCGTTTGAATCCTTTTGGGCTAACCGCCGGGTCATCCATTACAATGGATCTGAAATAAATGTTATGGGGGAACAAGATCAGCTTATTTTTCTCATCTTTCACGCTTCCAAGCATGGCTTTTTCAGGATGAAATGGTTGATAGACCTTTATACCATTTTCTCCCAAACACCCATTAACTGGCAATCTCTTATTGAAAGAATGGAGCAAATGAATAGCCGCCATTTGTTGGTACAATCTTTGTTACTGATAGACGATTTTTTTGATACGACATTTGAGAAAAACGTCTCAGACTGGATACAACCCACACGATCGGAGAAAAAAATAAAGGACCTGGCCAAAGCTTTTAACCTTGAAAGAGATGTCAAGCAATTCAGGTTTTGTCATAAGAATTATTTTCGGTTTATTCGCTATAAACTACGGATGATAAAAGGTCTGAGATATAGACTCAATTATCTTCTCTTTCTTTTCAGACCCCAAAATAAAGATTTTCAAAAAGTAAAAATAAATGACAAGTGGTTCGCACTGTACTATCTTTACAGACCCATTCATAAGATAATCAGGATGTTCAAAAAAAAATAAATTTCAAAAAGTGTAAAGGCTTTTCTTATTCAGCAGGCCATCATCATGGTGAAAGAAATCTGATTTTTTTCGATTTCCTTAATGAGTGTCCAAGATCTGAGTCAAATCCGCTTCCCAGCGATCATATTGCTGCCGATCACTCATCTCAAGGATACCGGCCATTGAGCCGTGAAAAGCTTTGACAGACGGCGGTAATGCCCATGCTTCAATATCGAGCCAATTCAATGGTTGCGTATTGGCGCCGTGATCCTGGTAAGAATGGATCTGATTGGGAAGCATTAGTTTGAGATATTCCTCATCGGGATTCAACCGCACCCAATCATACCGTGCGCACTCTTTGAATCCCTGATACAACTGATGGATATGGGGTTTGTCCGTTGCCGTTTGCACGTGATCGTCTTTGGCAAATACCAGCATCACTTTTGTCGTTGTGTTGTTGATCTTTTCAAATTTATTGGAGGTGCTTCTCTGAGCCCAGAATGCCTTTGCGTATTCCGGAGTGGCCAACAATTTGGGCCATCGGTTCAGATCAAAAGCTCGGTTATCTTCCAAGGCTTTGGTTAAAGCATAAGAATAGATGAATAATCGGTCCATACTGGGACTACGCTTGGGAAAAGTGAAATCACCGGCAGAAGGACTGCCACTGGCATCCAGATCTAAGTACGGAGATTGTGATTGCAAATCATATCTTAATGACTGAAAATCTAAGTGGATCTGATCCAGACTATACGATTGCGGGTATTGATATATGGGATTCTGTACTTTTTTTCCTTTGTTATCTTCATAATGGCCGATTTCAACGGCAATGATGGTGTCCGTGGTCGGATTTTCTCCACCCACAAAATAGGCGATAGACGATGCGGCTTTCGAATGAGCTGAAAACAGGTTTACCACCGCTATTCCGGGATGCGAGAAGGCGTAGATTCCGATATTATCATAATTTACAGTCGTTTTAACCAGGTCGTTTAGATATTTACCATTCACATCCTTCAGATTTCCAGAAGCGAACAACACCACGGTGGACAAGGCCTCAATACATTTCTCTCCGCCATAATCGAACTGACCTTGGCTTGAGACATTTTTGGCCTTATCGGTACAGCCTGGCCACAGGAAGGAAAGTGTAACCAATCCGTTGTTCAATAAAATGGGTTCAGAGG
>DAOTHY010000130.1:0-4377 GCA_035447925.1 Thermotogota bacterium | reverse complement strand
TGGCATTTTCCGTCAATGGCGACAAAGAAGAAACTGATTACATGCGTGGAGAAGGGGTATATGAGAAGGTCATCGCCTCAATGGAAAGAATGAAGGCAAGAAATCTTTTGTTTGGGATGTCGTTGGTTTTAACCAAGCATAATTACAATTTGATGACTGATCCGGATTTTTATATGTCGTGGAGAGATAAGGGAGTCATATACGCTTGGAATTTCCTTTACATGCCGGTAGGAAGAGATCCTGAAGAGGCAGCGAAATTTATGCCCAGCCCAGAACAACGTTACAGATATGGCGAATTTATACAGAAATTTAGAAATGAAAAGCCCATCTATATCATGGATTTCTGGGCAGATGCGCCTTTTGTTCATGGTTGTATAGCAGGTGGCAGAAGATATCTTCATATTAACCACAAAGGTGATGTGGAACCTTGTATATTTGCTCATTTTGCTACCGATAATATCCGAGAGAAATCACTGCTTGACTGTTTAAAATCACCGTTCTTCACGGATATCAGAGTACATCAACCCCATACCGACAATTTACTGAGACCGTGTATGATCATCGATAACCCTCAAGTATTGAGAAATGTTGTCAAACGAAATGGTGCCAAGCCAACACATGAGGGCGCTGAAATGATTATCAACGAGTTAGCCCCGACATTGGATGCGTATGCAGCGGAAGCGGCAAGGACTTTGGATCCCATTTGGGAAGCCGAATGGCAGAAGAGAATTGTGGATATGGAAGACAGAGGTAGTTCATATGGTGAGGGACTCGATAGAATACAAGGAAGAGTAGGAAAAGAGGGGTTAAAGGAAAAAATGGACAAGCTTGAGAAAAATGACCCGGAATATGCCAAACTGATTATGGAGAAAGAAGCGTTAGCACAGGCTGATTACGATGAGTCACTAATTCACAAAGTGTTTATTAACGAGAAACGTAAGATCGTTGAATAAACAGAATAGATCACAAAAAAAGACGGATGTTTTTCATCCGTCTTTTTTTAATTTCATATTAAAATCAATCCAAGTCTGAAATATGATAACAAAAATCAAGCTTGCTTTTTTGAAATGTTATTTTGTTCATATTCTTTGTAGATGGTTTGTATTTCCGTCACCAAAGTATTGGCTTGTATGGAATAATCATAATTCGTTTCGGAAACCAGTTCGTTTTTTCGGTGAAAATCAAGGGATCGGGTACTGTTCTCGGAAATTTGGTTGATGCTTTCAACAATGCTTTTATTTGAATCCAACAGGTGTTCTAGATTGGCGTGCATCTGTGAGATATAACTGACCAATTGTTGTGTTTTTGAATTGATGCTTTCAAAGAGTTGATTGGTTTTTTTGATCAATTCGTTTTGTGTTTGGTTAAGTGCTTTAAACCCTTCCGAAGATTTTACAGCTCTTTTGGTGGACTCTTTTAGCTCGCTGATGATTTGCTCAATGTTTTCAGCACTGGTTTTGCTTTCCGAAGCCAATTTTCTGATCTCATTAGCCACCACTCCAAATCCTTTCCCCGCTTCTCCAGCCCTGGCGCTTTCGATTGAAGCATTCAGTGAAAGCAAATTTGTTTTATCGGCAATATTGGTGATGATCTCGGTGATGTGATAGATATCTTCAGCTTTTTTATCCAATTGTTCAATGTTTTGGAAAACATGTTCAGAATTTTCGTTTAGCTGAGAAGAGCTTTTTTCTAGTTGTTCGACGTAAGTGTTTCCCTCATGAATATCCGTTGAGGTGATTTGTGCGGTCTCTTCAATTTGATCAGAGATCTCCTGTGCGCTTTTCAACATTTTTTGGATGTTTTGTGTCATGACGGTTTGATTGTGAATGTTTGCGTCAGTGGTTTCGCTAAGTTCTTCAAACTCTTTTAAATCTTCAGACAGCTTTTTCGAAGTATCTCCAATGTTGGCAATGATAGTAGTGATTTCATTGGTATTGTTCTTTAAAACATCAAGAATACGCATCAAATTATTTGAGATCTCTTTTTGGGTATCTTGCTCGCTTTTTAATGAATTCAATTTTGACCGGTTAAATTCATTGGACAATTTCGTTGTCAGAATCAGTGAGACGGCAAACAAGATAACCGATGCCAACTGTATGGTGTAGTCAGTGGTCAAATCGTTTGAATGTAATCCTAAAACTGCTATGTTGTAGACCACTCTGGCAATGTTGAGTGTGACGATGGTGACACAGCTGGCGATGATGAGTTTGAGGTTGAAATACAGCAAATAGACTGAGACAATTGGGAACATATAAACGTAGATCAGTGTTCTGGATGAGAAAAACAAAGCAACGGTGTAAAGAATAAAGTAGCCGACCAACGTGATATATTTAATGTAATCACAACCACCCTTCTTTTTGTATGTTATGACGGCCCAAGCCATGGGGATAACAACGATGATAATGATCATCATAACAAACCAAAGGGGTTTTCCGCCTTTCATATACTCAACAATGTACCCCAAAATCAAGAACAGATCAATCAACCCATTAATCAGTATTGCGGTGAAATTTGTCCGTTTTAAATTGTCCATTATCATTCCTTCTAAATCAAGCTTATTCAATTCTATCATAAACACTTAACGGTATGGTTACCTATAAAACCATCTGATATTACAAAATTTTAATAAATTTTTTTTTTGTTGACAGAAGAATCTTCGCTTCCAGCTTGACAAAGTACCGAAAATAACCTATAATTACTAATAAAAGAAAAAATAAGGAAAAAAAGGAAGCGATTGGGATGATAAAGGAATATTATACGGTTCAACAAGTAGCAGCAATGGTGGGGCTTCACGAGAAAACGGTTCAAAGATATATCCGTGAAGGCCGAATCAAAGCGTTAAAGATTGGAAAATCCTGGCGAGTGACAAAAAAAGATTTGGATGATTTTACCCTGATGAGTAAAGAACAGACTGCTCATAAAGAGTCAAATACTCAAAGAATAAAGTTTGATAATCGGATGATGGTGTCTGCGGTAATGGATATTGATGATTGTGATAAAGAAGAAGCGATTCGTATCAGCAATTCACTATCTGCTGTTATGAATTCAAGGAATTTTGATTTTCATCGTTGTACTTTTCACACCCAGTATTTGGAACAGGAAGACAAGTTAAGATTAATGCTGTGGGGTCATCCCCAATTCATTGAACATATCATGGCATCAGTCACTGTGTTGATTCACTAAAAGGAGGATATGATGGGTAGAAAAGGTGTTTTTAAAACCGAGGAAGGAAAAAAAGCGATAATCGACCATTATGACGGGTTAATTAAGGGAATACCCGTGGACTATACCGAGCATTTTGCCGATACCTCTTTTGGACAGACATATGTGATCGAAACGGGTATGGCATCAAAACCAAAGGTAATATTTTTTCACGGATCCTGTTCAAACAGCGCCATGTGGTTTGGAGACCTGAAAAAATTATCAAATGAATTTCATTGTTTTACAGTAGATATTCTTGGTGAAGCGGGTAAAAGCGATGAAAATCGTTTAAATCTTCAAAGCAATCAATATGCCGACTGGATAAATGAACTGCTGGATGTCTTGGGGATTCATCGGTGCAATGTGATCGGTAACTCTTTTGGGGGTTGGATGGCGTTGAAATTTGCGACAGTATTTCCTGAAAGGGTACAAACCATGACGCTGATAGCCCCTTCAGGTGTGACCAAAACAAAGGGGGTATTTTTGTTCAAATCCATCCTTTATTCGTTCATGGGGGAAAAAGGGATCAGGCGATTGAATGCCTATATATTGGGTACAGACGATATTCCTCAAATCGCTGTTGACACGATCAAGCTGATTTTTAGGAATTTTAAGCCTATTATGGGGGCACTCCCGCTTTTCACAGATGACCAGCTGTCCCGATTGAAGATGCCGGTTTTGTATTTGGCCGGGGAGAATGATGTGACAATGGATGCTCATAAATCAGCCCAAAGACTGAAAACGCTTTTAGCAAAACCGGATATCAGGATCATTGAGAATAACGGTCATGTTCTATATGATCAGATGGATGAGATTGTTCCCTTTTTAAATCAATTTGGTGGAGGATCAAGATGAAAATAGTGCATCAAAACAAACAAAATATTCTGCTAATCGATGGACATGAAAAAATAACCTCTGCAGGGGATTTGTTTGACCACATCACCGATGCGATGTATTATCACAGATGCACCGGTGTTGTGGTAGATGAGAACAGTTTGGGAGAGACTTTTTTTGATCTGAAGACTGGTGTTGCGGGAGAAATTCTCCAAAAATGCTCTACATATTCCATTAAGATAGCAATTGTAGGAGATTTTTCAAAATATGGTGGAAAAAGTCTCAAAGCGTTTATTCATGAAAGCAATAATGGAAACGGTGTTTTTTTTAAACAGACTGTCG
>DAOTHY010000129.1:0-4378 GCA_035447925.1 Thermotogota bacterium | reverse complement strand
TTGTGTTACTCTCAGAAATTCCTGAAAGATGAGCCGGAGTTTTTGAGGTGGAACTTCAAGAGTGATCTTTGATTCTGGGGGGATACAAAAGAAAAACCGGCTCCGAAGAACCGGCGGTGTTTGGAAAGGGGGGCACCCTTTTCATTTCACACTAAATACTTTTCAACCGTTTCCTTTAACTGGTTCAAAGTAACCGGCTTTGTGATAAAGTCATTCATACCGGCTTTTAAGCAGGCCACTCTGTCCTCGCTATAGGCTTTGGCGGTCATGGCGACTATCGTTGACTGTTGATCCTGACCCTTTATAAGCCTGTTGACTTTGAACCTTCTCATAATTCTTGATCATTTATGAATTTCAAGCTTTCTCTTAAAAGCATCAAAAAGTTCTCAAACCGGTCTTTTATTAAATCCAGCTTTTTCTCAACAGCCATATTTTCAAGGAATTCAGCTTCCTTGGCAAGTCTTTCAAAACACAAGTTTACAGCCTGACCCCTTAAAGAGTGGAAGATTAATCGAAGATTTTCCGGTTTTTCTTCAGAAATGTTGGCTTTCTCAAGTTTTTCAATATTCAAAAGGAGGTCCTCCTGAAAAAGCACCATCATTTCTTGAACAAGTTGTTTATTGCCTCCCAGTCGGGTCAATAACAATTCACCGTCAAACATAACAGGCGCATCTTCCAAGAGCTTTAAGATGGTTTGCTCTTTTTTTTGTGTTGGAAGGTTCTCAAACAAAACACTTTCTATATTATCAATGGTAACAGGCTTTGGTAGATAATCGTTCATCCCCGCCGCCACACATCTTTCTTTTTCCCCTTTGATGACTCCGGCGGTTAATGCAATAATTCTTGTTTTTTTGTCAAATTCCCTGATCTTTTTTGTCGCCTGATACCCATCCATTTTTGGCATACGTACGTCCATGAAAATGATGTCAAAATCTTCTTCTTTAGCTATTTTGACAGCTTCTTCCCCATTTTTGGCTTCTCTGATCTCCACATTAGGTAAGATTAGAGAAATGGTTGTCCTGGCAAATAACATATTCGTAGCGTTGTCTTCGGCAACGAGGATTTTGGAGTATTTTTCAGACATAAGAGCGCTCTCTTCTTTTTCTTCAATGATCTCTCTATCTGTTTCCTGTTGAAGTTGTTCGTCATTATGTACATTGGAGATTGTTTTGAGCAAATGTGTCATCTTAACGGGTTTCAAGATGTTTGCTTTAATGCCATACCTGTCACAGTCTGCTTTTAAATCTGCGTTTTCGCTTGAACTGTGTAAAAGGATGGCGGGTAATTCTCCCGGAGAAATCTCAAATTTCTCTCGGATGGTTTTAACAACTTCAATTCCATTCATATAGGGCATGTGATAATCTACAATCAGTAAATCAAAGTCTCTTTTTTTCGTGAGCATTTCCAACCCTTCAAAACCATTTTTCGCACCGGCAACCGTTATACCGGCAGGTTCAAGTCCTTCGCTCAGAATGGTTCGACTATCAGGGTTGTCGTCAATAATCAGTATGTTTTGGATATTGTCCGGTAAATGAGCAGGTTTTTCCGGTGCTTTTTCAGCCTTCAATGACAGGGTAAAGGAAAAGGTGCTTCCACTCCCCAATTCGCTTTTTAAACTTAGCTTTGTACCCATCATCTTCAGAAGTTGGTTTGAGATAGCCAACCCCAGGCCGGTGCCACCAAATTTTTTCGTGGTTGAGATATCTTCCTGAGAGAAGGCTTCAAAAATTCTTTCCCGATGTTTTTCACTGATACCGATTCCGGTGTCTTCAACGGCGAATGAGATTTTAGCGGTGTGTTGATCCTCTGATTGTTCTTCGTCCACACGAATCACTTGTAGTTCCACTTGCCCCTTTTCAGTAAATTTGATGGCGTTTCCCAGGAGGTTGATCAAAACCTGCTTAAGTCTGACAGAATCTACCCAGGTATATCTTGGCACCTTTCTTTTAATATCCAGCAGAAGTTCTATATCTTTGTCTTGGGCACGGAATTTCACAATGTCAATGATATCCTCACAGAGTTGAATCAAGTCAGTCCTTTCAGGATTGAGTTCCAGCTTTCCCGCTTCAATCTTTGAAAAGTCCAAGATGTCGTTAATGATATCCATCAGAGAATCGGCTGAATGCCTTACAGCATCCATATACTCCCTTTGTTTGTCGTTAAGTGTAGAACGTTGTAGCAGGTCTGAAAACCCGATAATGCCGTTGAGTGGTGTTCGGATTTCATGACTCATATTGGCCAGAAATTCACTTTTCGCCCGGCTGGCTTCTTTTGCCTTTTCCTCAGCTTCTTTTTGCTTGGTGATGTCTGTCATAACGGTGAGAAAAACACGCTCGTACTGGTTGTCGATGATCTCTCCGGAGAACAACCCCGTAAGGATTCTTCCATCCTTGGCTCTAACCTTCAGTTCTATTTCTCTGAGCCTGCCGGTCTCCGAAAGTTCCTCAGCTATATTCTTCTGCTTTTCTGGTTCCACGAAGATGTTCAGTTCTTCGCTGGTACGGCCCAGTACTTCATACTTTTCATAACCGAGAGTGTTGAGAAAGACCTGGTTAACGTCTATAAATCTTTTGTCCGGTAGTGAACTGACGGCCATCAGGGCGGGATTGGATTCAAATAGTTTCGTGAATTTGTCCAGTGCAGCCTGTTGTTTGGACAGATCTTTGGATATCCCGTATATGACTTGCTCATCATTCCACTTTCCAAACCACACTTTGGTTTCCACGGGTAACAACTCGCCTGATTTTTTTTGCAGTGGCAGGGGGCAAGAGTCTCTTTCGCCTCTGAACATTTCCCCAAATATGGTTTCCGCCTCCGCTCTTCTGTCTTGGGGATGGACGTCCAGTATATGCATCCCTTGGAATTCTTCTTTTCTGTAGCCTAACTTATCTGTAACCGCTTTGTTGGTAAACAGCATCTTCCCCTCGGTGGTTCCCACAAAGATGAGGTCGTCCATGGTCTGGAAAAAACGATTGAAGTTTTGTTCACTGGTCTTCAATTTTTCTTCAGTTAGTTTTCGATCATGAATATCAATGTGAACCCCAACTGCACGATTGGCTTGGCCTGTGTCATCATTAAAATAAGTTTTTCCTTTTCCCGATATCCATTTATAAGAACCATCTTTACATTTTAGGCGAAATTCAATTTCATAAGGATTCCCCTCTTGGATGCTTTTTTTTATGATGGGCATTTTTATTTTGGCGTCTTCAGGATGAATCAGTTGCATGAAGGTGTCAAGATTCATAGGTAGTTCCTGGTCATCATAGCCCAGCATCGTGTAATAGGCCGGGCTGAAGTAAGTCTGATTATTGATAAGATCCCAATCCCAGAATCCGTGTTCTCCGGCATCCATTGCCAATTCCAGACGGATTTTGTTGTCCTTTAATCGTTTTTCCATGTTTTTTCTTTCGGTAATATCACTGTGTGAACCTGCCATTCTATAAGGCTTCCCGTTTTTGTCTCTCAGGGCTACCCCTTTGGCCATTATCCAAACTAATGAGCCATTTTTGTGTTTCATTCTGAATTCAATGGCATAGTGCTCAATTTCACCTTTCATGTAACGTTGAACGTAATCATTAACTCTTGGCACATCTTCCTCGTAAAGCAGGGAGAGGAAACTGTCAAACTCATTTTTGATCTCCCAGTCTTTATACCCCAACATTTCCTTCCAGCGCTTAGATAAAAATAACTCGTTGGTTAAGATATTCCAGTCCCATATTCCGTCATTGGTGCCCGTAACAGCTAATTCGAACTGCTCTTTGAGCATTTCTGTTTCAAGCTGACTTTTTTTATTTTCCGTAATATCATAAATATAGCCATGCCATAAAACGCTTCCGTCCTCCAGTTTTTCAGGTTGGGCAACACCCCGAACCCATCTTTCACCTTTTTGAGGCAAGATGACCCGATACTCAACTTCCCATTTATTAAGAGTCTCTTTGGAACTCGTGATACTTTGAATAACTCGGTCATGATCCTCAGGATGCAGTCTTGTTAAAACAATGGTAGCATCCTCCTGAACAGACTTTTGGGATACTTCGTAAATTTCTTCGATATGCTCTGATGAAAAGGGAAAACAGGCGAGTCCATCCGGATAGACCTGGTACTGATAAATCATACCCGGTATCTGTTCAGATAGGTTTTTAAGAAGTTCCTGTTCCTCTTTGATACGCTGTTCCATCTCCTTGCCGGCGGTGATGTCGATATTGGTTCCCGTCCAGCGGATGGGCTTGCCAATGGCATCTTTTTCGATTTCCCCTCTTGTGCTGATCCATCGCCAGCTGCCGTCTTTATGCCGCAGACGATGTTCTATGAGATAAGTATTTGTTTTCCCCTCCAAATAGTCGTTTAAGGCTTTCTCGATTCGAGGGACATCATCAGG
>DAOTHY010000128.1:0-4417 GCA_035447925.1 Thermotogota bacterium | reverse complement strand
ACCGGATCCAATTTAAACCCGTAAGTATTGATCAGTTGTGTAATCTTTTGCAACCAACATTTCTTTCTGACTGGTTTGTAACCCTTTTCAAATGTAGACAGTAAAATATTTTCCAACACACTCAACTGCTCCACCAGTCTGAAATGCTGGTAGACCATACCGATACCCGCTTTTAGGGCATCTTCAGGTGAAGAAAAAACTACACGATCTCCATTTACAAAGATATTGCCTTTATCCGGCTGATGTACCCCGCAAAGAATTTTCATCATAGTGGACTTACCGGCTGCGTTCTCTCCCAGAAGACCATGTATCATTCCTTTTTTGATAGAAAGACTCGCTCCTTGTAATGCTTTTGCGTGGTTTACTTGAAAATATTTATAGATTTCTTTGAGTTCGATGACACTTTCAGACAAATTTACAATGGTGAAATCTCTCCATTCTTAAGCTTTTCATAAATTTCCAACATCTTTTCCTGTATCGTCAAAGGGATTGCGCTGAGATAGTTGGGATCATCGAATGTAAAATCAATTACTCCCTCATTTATTCCCCATCTTTGAGTGGTTCCATAGGCCAACTCCCCTTTGAAAGCCATGGTTAAAATCCTTTCTATGGCATCATCGGCTTTTTTTAGGGTACACGCCAAGATAACTTCCGGATTTAAATGGATGATATTGGAATCCACCCCGATAAAATAACGGTTTTGAGATGCAGCTTCCTGAATGATTCCCGCTGAAGTCCCGCCGGCTATCCCGTAAACAACGTCTACTCCCTGTGAAAATAAAGCAGCTGCAATATCTTTACCCTTTCCGGGATCGGACCAGCTCCCTGCAACGCTGAAGAAGGTTTCCACCCCTTCACGGCAATCAGATACCCCTTTTTCAAATGCCGGTTTCATCTTATTCGTCATCGCCGGGTAAATATCACCTGCGACTAATGCTACTTTTTTCTGTTCATTGGCATTACTCATTTCAGAAAGGGTCACAAGAGAAGCAAAATAACCCGCTAAGTATGACATTTCCTCATCTTTGAATCCCAAAGAGAATACATTTGCCGTTTCAGGCGCCAATCCATCCACCAAAATCAATTTCTGAGAAGGAAACATCTCGGCTGCTTTCGCTACGGATTGAGGCATTCCCTCGGTAAAGGTCACGACCACATCATACTGCATGGTCGCTACCAGGCCGATCAACGTCTGTTCCCATTTAGCGGCATTGTAACCTCCCTCAACAACCTTCACCTCATATCCGTTGATCTGTCCACTTCTTTTAGCCCCATCTACCATCATCTCATAGATTGGATTCCCTCCAACTTCACCGGTGATCATCAAAGCAACCTTAAAGGCATACACATTGACAAAAAACACGGTCAAAAGCCCTACAATCAAGGCGATTTTTCTCATTTTCTCCCTCCTAATCAGTTCATCAAATTTCTCTTACCGGGAGAATTATAACACTTACCAGGGCTATTCTTAATCGATATTTTACACCTTTTTTAATCGAGGTACCGTGGTATAAGGTCTGAACAACAAATCTGAAGATCCGGATTGGAAAATGCTTCGTTACATTCACTCACAAATTGAGTTAATTTAACAATAAGATCCCAAGCGTTATTAAAAGGTATGTCTCATTATACCCTCCTTTTTTTTATTCATCTACCTTTACATCATTTAGCTTATTCCTAACTCTTGTTGTCCTTACATTTGAATTATTTGTTTCTTTATGCTATACTTTGAAACACCAGTTTTTTTCAAAGGAGTATAGGATGATTCAAAAGTTATTGGAACAGATCCCAACCATGACTCCCGTCAATCAGAAAATTGGCAATTACATATTGGATCATAAATCAGAAGTGGGATTTATGACCATTGCTCAATTAAGCGAAAAAGTGGATGTGAGCAAAGCATCGATTGTCAGATTTGCCAGACAGTTGGATTTTGAAGGATTCAATGAATTTAAAAAGGTTATTCAACAGGAGATTCGCCAAGAATTAAGCCCATATGAGAAGATCAAATTCACGACATTGGACTCTGCAACCAGAGAAGATCAGTTTAAAAGACTTGCAAACAACGAGTTGAAAAACGTCGAATCTACCATCCACAAGATTAAGCCGAAAGAAATCTTCAAAGTGGTAAATAAGCTTGAGCATGCACAAAAACTATTCATTTCGGGTTTTGGCATGAGTACGAATCTGGCCCGGATGATGGAATATTCCCTTTTGAGTGTCACAGATAAACCTGTTTTTGTTTTAAGTGGCTCGGTTTCTGATTTCGCCTTGGAAACCAATAGAATGACAGAACACGATGTCCTTTTCCTGATCACATTTCCGGTCTATTCCCGTGAAATCAAGTATGTTGCAGCAATGGCAAAGCAACGTTCTACGCCCATCTGTCTGTTGACGGATTCTCTGACCTGTCCCATTTGTAAAACGGCTTCGTCCATCATCTTATGCGCAACGGATTCGTTGTTGCGGATTAATTCTTATGCGGCTCCTCTGGCGGTTATACATATCATGACGAATTTGCTGATATTAAACAACAAGGAAAAAGCGGAAAATAATGTTAAGAAAGTCATGGAAATAGAGAAAGAAGGCAATCAAAATCTAGATTGTTTTTAAAACCCTTGGAGTTAAAAAACTCTCCGGAACAGCTCCCACTGTTTCCGGAAACGGGGAATTAAACGGAGGTGTAATGTTTATGAAGAAATTGAACGTCGCTGTTGTTTTGATTCTTATGATGTCGTTGTTGTTTGGAATCACCGGTTTCAGTGCCGCATCAAGAACACCAAAGGATGCGTTGGTCATGGCTGCCAATACCGAAATCTTTATCTCCTTGGATCCGGCCATTTGTTATGAGGTGCTGCCGGCTGTCACGTTGAATGCCCTTTACGACAATTTAGTCGGATTTAAAAATGTCAATGAGTCATTGGTTATTCAACCGGAATTAGCAGAGTATTGGAAAATTTCCGATGATGGTATGACCTACACATTCAAATTAAAAGATGAAGCGGTTTTTGCAGACGGATCAGAAGTGACGGCTGAGGATGTCGTTTGGAGTTATAAACGATACCTGCAGCTGGGTAGCCCTTCTGTTTGGCTTCTTGAAAGCATCGGTATCAACAAGGACAACATGGATGAAAAAATAATCGAAGTTGACAACAAGACTTTATCCATGACCTTCGATGCCCCCTATGCTGAAAACATCGTGTTGGGAATCATGGACAACAGCTGGGGTGGCGTCATCAACAAGGATTTGGCATTGAAGCACGAAGTCGATGGAGACATGGGTAACGCATGGCTCACCGATCATAGTGCCGGAGCTGGTCCTTATGTTTTGGATGTTTGGGAAAGAAACACGATGATTACCATGTCGGCAAACGCCAATTACTACGGAGAAAAACCCAAACTGAAGCGAGTCATGTTCAGAGATGTCCCTGAGCCATCCAACCAGAGACTGCTTCTTGAAAAAGGGGACGTAGATATTGCATGGGATCTTGATCCGATGATGCTTGATGAGATTGCAAAAGTCAGCGGCGTCACCGTTGTGACCACTCCGGGCCATTCCAATGAATACCTGGCAATGAATGCCTCATGGGGTCCACTGCAGGACAGAAGAGTCAGACAAGCCATCAAATATGCCCTTAATTACGATGAAATCGTCGATGTGATCATGGCCGGTTATGCGTTGAAAGTACAGGGATTTGTACCAAAAGGCTATTTTGGCTATGTGGATGAAAATCCCTTTGACCAAAATATCGAGCTAGCGAAAGAATTATTGGCTCAAGCGGGTTATCCGGATGGCTTTAAGGTTGAATTACTGACAAACAACTCCCAAACCAGACAGGACGAAGCCGCAAAAGTTCAGTCAGACCTTAAACAAATCGGCATCGATGCTGAAATTGTTATCATGCAGGCTTCACAAATGTATACCAAGTACAGAGCACAGGGGCATCAATTGATTATAGCCGGTTGGGGAAATGACTATGCTGATGCGGACAACTTGGCCATGGCCATGGCAAGCTATGAGGCCCAGCAACTCGCCTATCGTTGCGCATGGAATGACGAATACGCCATTGTGATGTCTGAAGCAGGAAGATTTGAAGAGAACCCCGACAAACGTGAACAGATTTACGAAGACCTGACTACTTACTGGTTCTTGAACGGACCATTCGCCATGTTCTATCAATCCGTTGAATATTGGGGTGTCAGAGAGGAAGTTAAAAATTTCTACAACTCCGCCTATGGTTATTCCATGACGTTTAATTGGGCAGGCATCGCAAAATAAAGAACGTTTTCTTGGCATATTGACAAGAAAACAATTTCAATGATTGATTCTTGTTATTAAAACGGGCATTTTCAATGAACCTTATTGATAAATGCCCGATTTCTAAGTATTTAGAATCGGGGTGTATAGATGAATATT
>DAOTHY010000127.1:0-4584 GCA_035447925.1 Thermotogota bacterium | reverse complement strand
TTTTCATCAAATCAAGTAATTGACATTACTCCCTTACAAAACATGTCTAACCTGATAGCTTTGAACTTCAGTGGTAACCTGGTCAGTGACATATCCTCACTTGTTGCTAACAGCAGTAATTTTATTACTCCTTCATTGTTTGCACAATATTTAGGTTGGGAAGGGATTGTTATGACTTACAACAACCTCGACCTCACAGAAGGCTCTCAGAACATGACAGACATCAACACACTGATTGGCAGAGGGGTTAACGTGGAGTACGAACCTCAAAACTAAATTTCGAGATTTGTTTTCCTTCCAGATAAAACTTTTTGTTCAATATATACAAACACAGCCGCTTCTTGTGAGTCAGCTGTGTTTTTTGTTTGCCTTCCTTCTTAAACCCAAAAGGATTATTATGTTATAAAAATAATATCTTTAGAAAGGGGATAATGGCCAGAATCAACGATAATCTCTTGGCGGTTGAAGAAATGTTGAATGGTTTATTGACCGTCAAGAAAAGAGTAATAATGGTCGCTTAAATCTTCATAAAATCAAAGAGGCGGATATTTATTTCCATCTCATATAGAATTCAAATGTAACAATTTTTCGTGTTTTTTATTTCTTATCTGGTAGAATACTTATTGAAACAACTACTAAAAGGGGATGCTTTCATGGGGAAGCAACATTTGACTGAAGAAGATATCAAGCTAAGATACATCACCCCTGCAATACAAAATGCCGGCTGGGATAATAAACAAATGCGATTAGAATACGCTTTTACAGCAGGACGTATTATTTTGCACGGAAATATGACTGCAAGGGGTAAACAAAAACGAGCCGATTATGTGTTGTTCTACAAAAGCAATCTCCCACTGGCCATAGTAGAAGCAAAAGACAATAATCATCCGATGGGGGACGGACTTCAACAAGGCATTGAATACGCCAAGGTGCTTGATATTCCTTATGTCTATGCATCAAACGGAGATGGCTTTGTGGAGCAGAATCTTCTCACCGGAGACGTCAAGGAATTGAAACTTGAAGAGTTCCCATCCCCAAACACCTTATACCAACGATACAAAATCGATAAAGGAATAAACGAGGCTGAAGAAAAAATCATTTTAGAGCCCTATTACTTCATGCCCAACTATAAGAAACCCAGATACTATCAGCGTGTCGCCATCAATAGAACGGTGGATGCAGTGGCTAAAGGACAAAAACGAGCACTTGTAGTCAGTGCAACAGGTACCGGCAAAACTTACATGGCGTTTCAGATTATCTATCGTCTGTGGAAATCCGGTCTTAAGAAAAAAATACTGTTCTTGGCCGACAGAAATGTATTAATCGATCAGACCATAACCGGAGACTTTAAACCCTTTAGCGGTAAAATGACCAAGGTGAAAAACAAGAATCTGGACAGCTCTTATGAGATATACCTTGCCCTATATCATCAGCTGACCGGAGATGACGGAGAAGAAACCTTCCTTCAGTTAAAGCCAAACTTCTTTGATCTCATTGTGATTGACGAGTGTCATCGAGGAAGCGCAAGGGAAGAATCGGCATGGAGAAAGATATTAGACTACTTTTCTGAAGCCACACACATTGGCTGTACGGCCACACCCATTGAAACAAAAGAAGCGTCAAGCTATGCTTATTTTGGAGAGCCAATTTATGAATACTCCCTAAAACAAGGAATTAATGATGGGTTCTTAGCTCCGTATAAAGTCATACGAATTGGTTTAGATAAAGACCTGGAAGGCTATCGCCCGGAAGCGGGCAAGCTAGATAAATTCGGCTATGAAATCGAAGACAGGGAATATGATGTCAGAGACTTTGACAGAAAAATTGTGATTGACGACAGAACAAGAATTGTGGCAGCCAAAATCACAGAGTATTTAAAAAAGACCGATCGATTCAGCAAGACCATCGTCTTTTGTGTGGACATCGAACACGCTGAAAGAATGCGTCAAGCACTGATTAACGAAAACAAAGACCAATATGCTGAAAATGACCGCTACATCCTGCGAATTACAGGAGATAACGATATAGGAAAAGCACAGCTTGAAAACTTCATAGACGAAGAAAGCACTTATCCCGTGATAGCCGTGACAAGCAAGCTGATGACAACGGGTGTGGATGCCAAGATGTGTAAGCTGATTGTGCTGGAAAACAACATCAACAGCATGACGGAATTTAAGCAGATTATCGGAAGGGGAACGAGGCTGCTTGAGGATTACGGCAAGACATATTTCACCATTATGGACTTCAGAAACGCCAGCAGACTCTTTGCCGACCCCGCATTTGACGGAAAACCGGAAGCGTTTATTGATCTGAGTGATGATGATCCGGTGGATGAACCGCAGTCAAATGCAGAGGGCGAAAATACAGACAATGACTTCGTAAATGAAGAAAGACCAAAATACCCTGCCGATGAAACCCCGACATGTGACGAAGAAGGGAAAGACAAGTCGAGAAAGTATTATGTGGGTGATGTAGAAGTTCATGTGCTTTCTGAAAGAGTCCAGTATATGGATAAGGACGGAAAACTCATCACCGAAAGTCTCATGGTCTATACCAAGAAAAACATTCTTCGACAGTATTCACGATTGGACGATTTCCACCGCACTTGGACAAAAGCGGAGAAAAAACAGGCCATCATTGATGAGCTCCGTGATGAGGGTGTGTTTTTAAATGCCATTAGAGAAAAACTGGGAAAAACAGAGCTGGATGACTTTGACCTGATTTGCCACATTGCCTATGACAAACCACCACTGACAAAAAGGGAACGGGCGGAAAACGTAAAGAAAAGGCAGTATCTCCAAAAATATTCAGATGTCGCACAAAAGGTCATTAATACCCTCCTTGATAAATACGCCAATGACGGCATAAAAGAAATAGAAGATACAAAAGTGCTTCAGTTAAAAGAATTTGCACAAATTGGCAGCCCCATGAAAATTGTCAAAGCCTTTGGCGGCAAAGAATCCTATCAAAAGGCCGTCCAGGAGTTGGAAAACGAAATCTATTACGCATAACTTATCTAAGGCAGGTCGATCAAATGGCGATAAGCAATTTTGTAAAAAGAATTCAAGATGTCATGCGAAATGACTCCGGTGTTAACGGAGATGCTCAGAGAATTGAGCAAATCGTATGGATTTTATTCTTAAAAATATACGATGCAAAAGAAGAAACCTGGGAACTGGTAAACGACAACTATCAATCCATCATTCCGGAAGGTCTTAAATGGAGGGATTGGGCAGTGGACCACAAAGACGGGGAAGCCTTAACCGGAGATACCCTTCTTGACTTTGTCAACAACACACTCTTTCCAACCCTTAAGAATCTGGAGATTGACGAAAACACCCCAATGAGTCAAGTCATTGTCCGCTACGCCTTTGAAGATGCCAACAACTATCAGAAAGACGGCGTGCTCCTTCGACAAGTCATCAACATCATTGATGAAATTGACTTTACAGAATATAAAGAGCGACACGAATTTGGAACCATTTATGAATCCTTCCTAAAAGACCTTCAAAGTGCCGGAAACGCCGGAGAATTTTACACCCCAAGGGCTGTGACCCATTTTATGGTAAAAGCGATCAAACCGGTATTGGGAGAAAAAATAGCAGACTTCGCCTGTGGTACAGGAGGCTTCTTGACCTCAGCATTAAACGAGCTGGATAAGCAAGTGGGCAGCTCCTTAAAAAACAGGGAAATCTACAACCAATCCGTTTATGGCATCGAAAAGAAATCCCTGCCCCATATGCTGTGTATCACCAACATGCTCCTTCATGATATCGATGATCCCAACGTCCTACATGGTAATGCCCTGGAGATGGATTACAAGGATATGCGAAAATTGGATCCCTTTGATGTGATTTTGATGAATCCACCCTATGGCGGTAGTGAAAAGGACAGCGTAAAGTCCAATTTCCCAACGGAGTTAAGAAGTTCAGAAACCGCAGACCTGTTTATGAATGTGATTATGTATCGGCTTAAGAAAAACGGCAGATGCGCCGTGATCATTCCCGATGGCTTTCTGTTTGGCACGGATAATGCCAAGTACAACATTAAGAAAAAGCTCTTCAGTGAAATGAATGTTCACACCGTTGTGAGAATGCCACACAGCGTCTTCGCTCCGTATACATCCATCAGAACCAACATCCTGTTCTTTGAACACACAGAACCCACCAAAGAAACATGGTTCTATCGTGTGGATATGCCGGAAGGCTACAAAAACTTCTCCAAAACCAGACCCATGAAGCTGGCACATTTTAACGATGCGCTTCAATGGTGGAACAACCGAGAAGAAATCCAAGTGGATGGGTTTCCAAAGGCGAAGAAATACACCATTGATGAAATCATGGAAAGAAGCTATAACATTGACCTTTGCGGTTTCCCACACGAAGAAGAAGTGATCCTAGAACCGATGGACTTGATACAAGAATACCAGGAAAAAAGAGCCTCCCTCAACGCAGAAATCGACCACGTCTTAGAACAAATCACCACTATGCTTGGAGGCCAATAAATGAATGCACAGGATTTAAAGAACAGTATTCTTCAGCTTGCCATCCAAGGGAAATTGGTGGAGCAAAGGCCGGAAGAAGG
>DAOTHY010000126.1:0-4643 GCA_035447925.1 Thermotogota bacterium | reverse complement strand
GAAAATCCTCAGGCGTCAATTTGGGCAGGCGGTGTCGGATTGGGTCACATAGAAGCAAAACAGAAAGGCCTGACAACCCCTTACAAATCACCGATGTTGGCAAATACCCCTGTGGAATATATCGATCCGGATTATTATTGGGCAGGCTTGTATATCGGCCCCATTGCTTTTGCCACCAATATTGACAGGGCAAAAGAGCTGGGCTTGGAAGCACCTCAGGGTTGGTTTGACATTATCGATTCCAAATACGAAAAGCTCGTCAGAATTGCTAATCCCAACACTTCAGGCACGGCTTACAATATGATTACAACCATCCTTGACATTTTCCATGGGGATGAAGAGCTGACATTCATGTTCCTCCATCATTTGGATGACAGCATCGAACAATACACCAAATCGGGTTCTGCCGGCGGTAAAAGTTGCGCAATCGGAGAAATCCCCTTCGCAATCGGATATGCCCATGATCTGGTCAGATTAAAGGCACAAGGTGCGCCTATAGAAATAACCGTCCCAGAAGAGGGAACGGGTTTTGAAATTGCTTCCATGTCTTTGGTTAAAAACGGTCCAGAACCGGTTAACGCTAAAAAGCTGTATAACTTCCTTCTTGGAAAAGAGGCCCAGGAAATATTTGCCAGTTGGTATGTTGTACCGGTATCTAAAAATGCGCCACAAGAGGCCATTGCTATCGATGTAAACAAGCTCAATACCGTTGAACAAGACTTAGTCTGGGATGCTGCAAACAAAGAAAGGCTTGTGGGCAGATGGACTCAAGAGATTGGTAATAAATAAATAATGCTCATAAAGGGTGGATGAAAGATTCCACCCTTTTTTCATAACACGCTATTTCTTAATGGATGGGAAGTGATTGCGTTGTTTACTAAGAAAAAAGTCGCTGTATTTATCGTGTTACTCGTTTTAGTGGTGGTTCTTGATTTTTGGATATTCAACAACGTCAAAAGTGAATTTACCCAAGTTATCGAGAACAACAGAGCCGAGCTGGCCAATGCCTTGCTGTTGTCTGCGCCTTCAGAAGCGGAAAAAATCCAAACTTGGTTGGTGAACAATCAGGAGAAACATCCCGATCTTCATATCATCTACATTCAAGGGCTACCGGGATATGGGGACAGTCAGCTTTATACCATTGACGAAGCACTCAATGCTTTTTTTCTGGCCAATGAACGATCTCCGGTTTTTGAAAAGGGGATTGAAAGTGCCCTTTACGATGAGATGTACTTTGCAGATGGGGTTTATCGCTACAATGATTCTGCCAACCGTTTGGTATTTTCACCGATTAAAGATGAAATGGGCTTTCCGGTTGGTGTGGGTGTCTTTCTCTTTGACAACAGGGAATACGATAAATTCAACAACTTGATCCATCTGTTTATGATGGCCGTGGTTGCCATATTTTTTATCATTTATTGGTTATCACAATTCACAAGGGATCCGATGCTCAGTTTTATCATTCTGTTTCTTATTTTGATTGTAGGATTGTTCATAGTTTACCCGTTGTTTGAAGCAGTTCGACTGACTTTTATCAAAGACGGGCGATTTTCCCTTGAGACCTGGAAAACCATCCTTACAACCAAACAATACCTGTCCGCCCTTTGGGGAAGTGTTAAATTGGGAATCATGACAGCGACGTTTTCTACGTTGGTGGGTTTTCTGTTTGCCTTTGTGACTACACGAACGGCAATAAAAGGGAAGAAGTTCTTTTCAACCATGGCCACTTTGCCAGTTATTTCCCCGCCATTTTCTCTCACCCTATCCATCATTTTGCTGTTCGGCAACAATGGGTTGATCACCAAACAATTACTCAATTTACAAAACTTTACCATCTACGGTCTTGGCGGTTTGACGTTGGTTCAAACCATGGGGATGTTTCCCATCGCTTTTTTAACCATGGCCGGGGTTCTAAATGCCATCGATTCCACATTGGAAGATGCCGCCATGGATTTAAGCGCCAGCCGGTTTAAAACGTTCACGTCCGTTACCTTGCCGTTGGCGGTTCCTGGAATCCTTAGCGCCTGGCTGCTTGTCTTTACGAATTCGCTGGCGGATTTTGCCAATCCCTTGATTCTTTCCGGGGATTATCGTGTTCTTTCCGTTGAAGCTTATCTGGAAGTAACGGGAATGAACAGGCTTGGAAACGGGGCAGCGCTTTCGATATTGCTGTTGTTGCCAACTTTGACGGCTTTTTTGGTTCAACGCACCTGGGTCAGTAAAAAATCCTATGTAACGGTTACCGGAAAACCTTCTGCGAATCTAACCGAATTAACGTCAAAACCTGTGAAATATACCCTTTTAGGATTGATGATCATGATCATTATCTTCCTGATCGGTTTGTATGGAACCATTGTAGCCGGTTGTTTTGTAAAGAATTGGGGAATCGATTACTCCTTCACGCTTGAAAATTGGGCAGAAGCCCTTCAAAGGGGAAAAGATGCCATTCTGGATACTACCACACTGGCCACCATTACCATGCCGATTGCGGGAATCATCGCCATGATAGCCGCCATGATTATTGTGAGAAAGAAATTTTATGGGAAACGGCTGATTGAAATCCTATTGATGACTCCCTTTGCCATTCCAGGAACGCTAATCGGTATCAGTTTCATTTTGGCTTTCAACAAACCTCCTTTGATATTGGTGGGAACAGCGGCCATTATCATCATCAATTACGTGGTGAGAGAACTTCCGGTTGGAATAGAGGGTGGGGTTGCCACTTTGCGGCAGATTGACCCGGCTATAGAAGAGGCCGCACAGGATTTGGGAGCAGATGTTCCCACTGTGTTCCGCACAATCATCTTGCCGTTGATCCGACCCGCTTTTATATCCAGTCTTTCGTATACCTTTGTTCGGTCCATGACTGCTGTCAGTGCAGTTATCTTCCTGATATCGGCACAATGGTATCACATGACGGTTCTCATCTACAACTTCTCCGAGAACCTGCGTTTTGGGCTGGCAAGTGTTTTGGCAACAACATTGATCATCATCGTGCTGGTGGTGTTCGGATTGATGCGCTTACTCATAAGAGAGAACAAAATTCTAGCGAAAAATGATGCGGTCATGAGGGGTTGATGATATGAAAACAAAAACAGCTTCTGTAAATCTTCAAAACATTACAAAAATATTTAAGGATAAACAATCCCAAAGCGAGGTTCATGCAGTTCAAGATGCCAATATCCTCATCGAACCGGGGACGCTTGTCACGTTATTGGGACCTTCGGGATGTGGTAAAACCACGACATTGAGAATGATTGCGGGGTTTGAGCTTCCCACCAGGGGAAAAGTCTATATCGGCAATGAGGATGTCACCTATCTGCCGCCCAATAAACGAGACACGGCCATGGTTTTTCAAAGCTACGGGTTGTTTCCTCATATGAATGTGTTTAACAATGTGGCTTATGGATTAAAACTGAGGAAAATACCCAAAGCTCAGATCAACGAACGGGTCATGGAAATCTTAAAAATCGTAGGGCTTGAGCAGCTGGCGCAAAGGGCACCTTCCAGGTTGTCGGGGGGACAGCAGCAGAGGGTATCCCTTGCTCGGTCGCTCATCGTCCAGCCTGCAGTTTTGTTGTTGGACGAACCGCTATCCAATCTGGATGCCCTTTTAAGAGAACAAATGCGAGTAGAAATCAGAAGAATTCAGCAATCCTTCGGGATTACCGCCGTTTACGTTACACATGATCGGGTGGAGGCAATGAGCCTTTCGGATCAAATCATTGTCATGAATGCCGGAAAAATAGTTCAAATCGGTTCTCCCGAAGAGATATACGAGAAGCCCAATTCGAAATTTGTGGCGGGTTTTATCGGAAAGGTCGCCTTTTTTCCTGTTCAAGTGCAAGAAACCGGCAAGGAAAAATGTGTGGTCAAGATCAACGACAAGGTTTTTGACACTTATTCGTATGTACAACAGGTTCAAACCGGTCAAACAGCCAGTATGATGTGTCGTCCCGAATCCATGAAACCGGTAGAACCCGGTGAAGGAATCTTGGATGGCGTTGTCAGGACCAATATTTACTTGGGAAACAGTGTGGAGTCATTTATTAACACAGAGTTTGGAGAGGTTTTAGTGCAGATCGACAATCCGGCCCAAAAGAAAATATACCATGAAGGCGAAAAGGTCTCGATTGCCATCAACCCCGCACTGGCAAGGGTATTACCGCAAGAGTAGTTTAATTGCCTGATGAAGGTCTGAGTTTCAGAGGCAGCTCGAAACTGAATATACTGCCTTTCTCGATTTGACTTTCGATGTTGAGTTGAGACTCCATCAGGGCTAATAGATTGGAGCTGATACTCAGGCCTAATCCGCAGCCGCCGTACCGTGAAGAAATACGGTTGTCTGCTTGCACGAAGGCGCATCTTATTTCGTTGATGGCTTCTGATGCAATGCCGATCCCCGTGTCTTCGACGCTGATTTTCATTTTTTCTTTACCGTGTGGCGTTAAAATTCTTTCAGCTTGAAGAATGATTTGTCCCTCTGAAGTAAATTTAGCGGCATTCGACAGCAAATTGTTCAGAATTTGCCTCATTCGAAGCTGATCCAGCATCACTTGATCCGGAAGGGTTTCATCCCATTTTATACTCAACTGAACATCTTTGTCTTTCAGCATTGGACTAATCAAAGAACAGCTTTCTTC
>DAOTHY010000125.1:1907-4791 GCA_035447925.1 Thermotogota bacterium | reverse complement strand
TAGAAAATCGAATCAGGGAAAAGCATGAGATACAATTGATTAACTATGATGAAATCACTCAAGAAAAAGAAGAGGATGAAAAGGGAGAAGATGAAAGGGGAGAATAGTCAGAATATTTCTCAATACTGTTCTCTTTTGTTCAAGTACCGACCCCGAACAGAAGAAGAAATACGAAAACGTTGCTTGGAGAAGGGCTTCGATGAGGATATTGTTGAACAAACCATAGAGGAATTGTATACGTTCAACCTGTTGGATGATCTGAGATTTTCAAAAATGTATATCGACGACGGTCTCAGGTTGAAAACTAAAGGATTATTTCGGTTGGAGATGGAATTGTCGGATTTGGGAGTCTCGGCAGATAATATCAAACAGGCGATTGACGAAGTGGATGAAGAAGAGATCTATGAAGTCTTAAAAAGGGATTTTCAAAGAAACAGTAAAGATAATCCAGACAAATGGCAAAGAAGAATGTATCGCAGGGGATTCCAAATGAAAAGGATTAAAGATGTCATTAATGCTTTTAAAGACAATAATTTTGATTAATATAAATGGAGGTCAATTATGGGATTAGAAATCGTATTATGGATCATATTTATCGTTGTTGCAAGTTTGGCTGCTTTTTTTGCCGGGCGGTATCTGTCAAAAAAGGAATTGGAAGAAAAGATAAAACAGGAGATCATTCACGATATCCAAAAGGCGCAAAAAACTTCTGAAGAAATTATTGCTTCTGCGAAGGCAGAGTCGAGTTCGATTATTAGACAGGCCAAACTTGATGGAAAAGAAGAAGCTCACAAACTTCTTGAAGCAGCGGAAAGAGAAGCGAAAAAGTCCAGAGATGAGATTAAGCGGGCAGAAACTCGTTTGGAAAAGAAAGAGGCTTCCTTTGATAAACGTGAAGAACAGTTCCTGATTAAAGAGGACAAATTAGAAGAAAAGCAAATTGAAATTCAGGAAAAAGAAGAACAATTGGAAAAACTGGTTGCAGCAGAAGAACAGAAAATGTATCAAATTGCACAGCTCACACAGGAAGAAGCGAAAGAGATCATATTCAACGAAACAAAAAAGAAATACGAACATGATTTGGCTCAGATGTTTAAGGATATTAAAGATGAAAAAGAAGAAGATGCCGAAAGATATTCTCAATGGGTTGTTACAACGACCATCCAAAGATATGCAGCTGATTATGTTAATGAGGGGACGGTAAGCACAGTTTCCCTCCCCACTGATGATATGAAAGGCAGGATTATTGGAAGAGAAGGTAGAAATATCAGGGCTTTCGAGAAGATAACGGGAGCTGATTTGATCATCGACGATACACCTGAGATTGTCGTAGTATCCTGTTTTAATCCTCTAAGGCGAGAAGTTGCACGATTAACTTTGGAGAAATTAGTAGTAGATGGCAGAATACATCCGGCTAATATTGAAGAAATGTACATGAAATCAAAGAAAGAAATAACCAAGATGATCAAAGAAGAAGGGGAACGAGCGACATTTGAAACAGGTGTCAGAGGCTTAAACAATGAGTTGATGAAACTGATCGGAAGACTGAAATTCCGTACAAGTTTTGGACAAAATGTTCTGGAGCATTCCATTGAAGTAGCCAAATTTGCAGGAATGATGGCAGAGGAATTGGGTTTGAATGTTGACCGTGCAAAACGGGGTGCTTTATTGCATGATATTGGCAAGGGAGTGGATCACGAAGTCGAAGGGTCTCATGCATTGATTGGGGCAGAATTGGCGAAACGCTACGGTGAGAAAAATGACATCGTTAACATGATCCAGTTTCATCATGGTGAAACGGAACCGTTATCTCCTGAGGCTTGCCTTGTAGCAGCAGCAGACGCTATTTCGGCGGCCAGACCTGGTGCCAGAAGAGAAACAGTTGATCTGTACATTAAACGTCTTCAGAAACTTGAAGAAATTGCGAAAAATCACAAAACCGTTGAAAAGGCCTATGCCATTCAAGCGGGAAGAGAACTCCGAATCATTGTTCAGCCTGACAAAATAGACGATTTGATGGCTGATAAACTGGCATTTGACATCGCTAAAGAAGTGGAGGAGGGTGTGGAATATCCCGGTCAGTTAAAGGTTACCGTCATAAGAGAAAAACGGTCTGTTGCTTACGCCAAGTAGATTACAAGCGACTCTGATCGGTCATGATCTTGATGGATACAATAGGTTTCAAATATTCTAATTGTTAAAAGAGGGCGGATGAGATTCGCCCTTTATTTTCTTGGAGGGAAGAGATGTTTGAAAAAAGCAAACGGTATGTTATATGTTTTCTATTCATGATCACCAGCATGTTTCTGTTTTCTATGACACAAGTGTGGCTGTCCTGGGAAGGAGAAAGTTACTTTCGTGAAATGTGCCGGGAATGGGAATCTGAAACAGGAGAGCGGGTAGAATTACTATATGTGCCCGAACTTGGGGAGAAATTAAGCATCACCTTGAAGGCGGGGGGGGACTTGCCTGACATTTGTTTGATCAAGACAGACAACCTGCCGGTGATCTTGGAGCATGTACAACCGGTAAAAACCTCTCAAATTGAGGATATGGGTTTTGAGTTCGATCCTAAGCTGGTTCAGGCATTTCACTATCAGTCGAATGATTATGTTTTCCCCTTTTATGCTGATATGCAATTAATGTACCTTTCAACTGAAATATTTAGCAAACTGGAATTAGAGCTGCCAGATGATAACTGGACATTTGAAGAATACCTCCAAATGATGCAGGTCATTTCCGAATCAAATCATCAACCTTGCGGCTGGGGCATCAATTCGGCGTACATTTTTACAGGATTGCATTCCGGATTGGGAAGTCCGTTAGTTGATCAAGATGGTAAAATCAATCTGCTTACTCAGAAAAATATGAACCTATTAACAAA
>DAOTHY010000125.1:0-1807 GCA_035447925.1 Thermotogota bacterium | reverse complement strand
AAAGAAGCATTGGAAAAGGCACAGGCGTATATTGATCAAAGATGATACTCCTGATTCCTCTGGCCGGATTCATTCTTCTTTTTTCTTTTTTTCCATTTGTTTGGAGTGTCTTTACCGTTAATGGTTTTTCTTTTCTTGAATTCATCACCATTATAAAAGATTCCTCCATGCGAATCAGCATGGAGGTTTCCCTTCTTTATGCGCTAATCACCGTTGCATTATCTTTGGCGATTTCGATGCGATTTGCCGTTCGGTTGTTTTATCTCAAACCAAAAACTCAAAATCTCTATCTGATCCTGTTATTTCTTACCTGGATGATACCCGGTTTTATCAGTGTTCCCATTTATAGAAGTGTTTTATACTGGTTTTGTGATTCCTTGGTAGAAAATGGCTCCTTTGCCTTTTTCATCACAGCGGTGATCAGAATATGGATGAATATCCCAATTACGACACTGATTGCCTTTGCTTCAATCAAAAACATTCCACAGTCTCAGCTTGAGATGATGCGTATACAAGGGGCAAATAAAGAACAATGTGATGATTATTTGTTCAAACCCTTAACCAAAGAAGTTTTACTAAGTTTTTCTGTGATCCTTATGATCAACAGCTTGAGAGAACTTTCAGTGCCTTTGATGTTGACAAATGGCAGGCCATTTGTCATCGAGGGGTTTACTCCTTATGGGATTGCCGGATCTACTACCACATGGGGTTTATTTTTGAAAGATGCCATTTATCGTGCGGATAACGATTTTATAGGGTATTCGCAATCTTTGATTGTCACGATATGGATCATTTTTCTTTTTTTCAGCATTAAGAGAATTCGTAAGGGAAATTATAGTATCTTACTTTGTGCTCCTTTAATCGATCTTTTTTTCTATGCCAAGCCAACAACAATCACAGGCATGGTCATTTTTTATCTCCTTTATATAAAATTTAGATCGCATTTTGGCATTTTACTGATTCCTTTTACCATTGTGTCAATGACACTCCATGAGTGTACCCCCGGATTTCTAATGGTATTCCTGTTGCTGATTTATAAAGAAAAAGAGATAATGGTGTTTCGTCCGATCAGATGGGTTTGGAAAAAACTCTGTGATTTATCTATTCTTTTTTGGTTTGCATTGAGTTTGCTCATCTTTTTTATGTTTATCAAGCTGGTTTTTTCCGACCCTTTGTATATCCCCGATTGGAATGAATTCAGTTCTTTTACGTTTTCTAACTTTGAAGCGCTTTTTTCAGATCATTTTCAATTGAATGTACTCAACAGCACATTGATCGGCCTGATTTCAGCTTTATTGACGATCATGGTTGTTTTTCCGGCGGCGTATTATGCTACGCTTCATTCAGCGGTCTCCTCAAAATTGAATTCACTGATCGTTTTTTCGATGGTAATGACTGGCATGAACACAATTGTTCCATTATTTTTTGTCTTTAAACTGACAGGATTGATCAACAGTCTTTTGGGAGTCATTCTTGTCATCGTGAATCACGCTCTGCCCATGGCATTTTTAATCGCATTTGAGGACATTCGACAAATACCCCACAGTATAATCGATCAGGCGAGAATAGAAGGCGTAGGCCCAATGCGTACGTTTGTAAAAATCATTTTCCCGCAAATACTACCCATTTCATTCGTAGTTTTTGTTAAAGTCATGATTGATGGATGGGCGAGCTTTACGGCACCGTTGATTTTCATAACAGACCAGCTGAAGTATCCTGTATCTCTGAGATTGTATACCTATGCCGGCAAAGATGCGATGATGTATCCACAATGGGGTAAATTTGCAGCAGGAAGTCTGATTTCTCT
>DAOTHY010000124.1:0-4808 GCA_035447925.1 Thermotogota bacterium | reverse complement strand
GCTTCGTTTTGGAACAGACATTTTACCCCTTACACATATAGCCTCGCAAGAAGAATAGATGAAAGAATCTTAGAATTTCCAAATGACCTACAAGAATGTTGACTCGCTTTTTTCCACAACAAATCATGATTTATTTGGCAAGTTAAGAAAAAGGAGGAAGAACAATGGACATGAACATATTGGAGTGGGTGGGGTATGCCGCCTCGTTACTGGTACTGATATCCCTGCTGATGAGCTCGATCATCAAACTCAGGTGGATTAACATGATTGGATCGGCAATCTTTTGTGTTTACGGTTTTCTAATCGGCGCAATCCCCGTGGGAATTATGAACGGCGGGATCATCATCATCAACATCTACTACCTGACTAAAATATATAACGCAAAGGAGCATTTGAAACTCATCAACCTGTACCCCAATTCTGAATATCTGGCCTATTTTATGGATTTTTACAGAAAGGACATGCTGAAATATTTTCCTGAAAGAAACTTAAAAGTGGATAGCGATAACTTTGGCTTTTATATTTTGCGGGATGTAATACCGGCAGGAATTTTTATTGCAAAAAAAGCGGATGAGAGAACGCTGGAAATACAAGTTGACTATGCCATTCCGGCATATCGGGATTTTAAAATTGCGTATTATCTCTATCATGAAAAAAAGGATTATTTCATCAAAAAAGGCTTTACAAGACTAACCTGTTCTTCTATCAACAAAGACCATGATCATTACTTGGAAACAATAGGTTTTACAAAAAATGAAGAGAATCGTTTTGTTTTAAATCTTAAATAACCATATTTTCTTTTTTTTCATCCCGACAAAAACGCCACTGAAATAAAGAATCGGCCAAATCGCCCATATGAGATGAAATACCATTAATGCAATAGTTAAAACTCCTGTAATTGCATGCCAATTTGGTTCTGTAACGGTTTTCAGATTACTTTGAGCAATTTGCGCCATCATTAATGTACCTGTTGTATCAAAAACTAACCCCAAGCCAAAAAGCACAGTGTGAAAAAAGGACAATGTCCCTTGATCTGAAGGAGGATTGATAAGAATGCGCAAAAAAGGAAGAATCATATTGTTTTTCAGTGTATTGTTTATGTGTTTTTTCTTGATTACTCTCTATGCAAGCGATCCTCACAGGCCATTTCCTCAGCATACCGAATATTCTGAAGGGACCATTTTACCCTCAAACAGAACACAGGCGGAATTGGACCAAGAAGTCATTGCGTATTATCAAAAATGGAAAGAAAGGTATTTACACACTATTCCAAATGCGGAACCTGCTCAGATGTATGTGCATTGGAATGTGAGTGACAGTCCCTGGGTTTATCCAACCAACTCGGTTACTGTTTCAGAGGCACACGGTTATGGAATGTTGACATTGGCTTTTATGTCAGGCGTTGATGAAAAGGCTCAAGAGCATTTTGATGCCATGTACCGTTTTTACAAAGCACATCCAAGCTCAATCAATCCATATCTGATGGCCTGGAAACAACTTGAAGTGACGGATGGGAATGGAAATATTCAGATTATCGATGTTGAAGACAACGACAGTGCTACAGATGGGGATATGGACATTGCCTATGCCCTGATTATGGCTGACAATCAATGGGGTAGTGATGGAGAGATCAATTACAGAGAAGAAGGGATCAGGTGTATTCAAGCAATTTACAAAGAGGCGGTGAATAAAGAAGATTGGATCATCCTGATGGGGGACTGGGTGACTCAAATAAAAGACGACAGCCCCCTTTATTACAGCGCCATGAGAGGATCGGACATCATGCTGGATCACATACGATTATTTGCAGCGGTTGATCAGGAAAATGCTGAAGGATGGCAAAAGGTGTACGATAAAACCATTGAAATCATTGCTTACAATCTTGAAACATGGTCGGTTAATACGGGATTATTGCCGGATTTTCTCGAAAAAGACGAAAATGGAAATTTTGTTCCCGCAGAAGGAACATTACTGGAAACGGAAAACGACGGGGACTATAATTGGAATGCTTGCCGAGTTCCTTGGAGAATAGGCGTGGAATATCTGTTAAATGATCAACCTGTCCTAAAAAAGCAATTGACAAGAATCAGCAACTGGATCTCCAAAGAAACCGAAGGCGTGCCTTTGTCTATCAATCCGGGATATTATATCCGAAGCGCTGAAGAAGGCAATCCAATTGTCAGAGACTGGGAAGGTTCCGATATGGATTTTATCGCTCCCTTTGGCGTAAGCGCTTGTGCTGATGCTGCGCATCAGGAATGGTTGAATACCCTTTGGGATTCCATCACCGCTGATTCCCGGTCGGAAGGATTGCCCTTTGAAGAAATCACCTATTATCCCAACACCATCAGAATGCTGTCTATGATTGCCATTTCGGGAAATTGGTGGTTGCCTGAATAATGAACCCTTAATAACAAAAACAAGAGGTGCATGAAAAAGCACCTCTTGTTTGCCTTATTCATCCATTTACTTGGATATCACCTAAAGCGGTTTAACAGGGATACAAATATCCACGATCATTTTCCCGTCCTTTTCCTCTTCAGGATACATTTCAAAACACGGCCTGTCATCGGGTTCGTACCCGCTTTGGGGCAGCCACTGTGAATACACCCATTCCCAAGCCTTTCCGTATTCCTCTGAGGTCAGTTCATATCTGGCCATGGCGTATTTTCCAGCCGGTATGGTCATCTTGCCAATCTCACCGTCTACTTTTGTGTCTTCCGGCACGGTTAAACAAACGCTCATCCTCAATTTTTCCTCATCGGTGATTTCGGGATTATCATGGTAGATGATCAGGCATTTGGCATTTGGGTCATTGGCAAATCCTCTGGGTCCGGCCCAGCCATATAGTTTCCCGAAAAGGTTTTTAAACAATTCCTCGTTTCCCGCATACGGTCCGATATATCGGACATAGGCAACTGTCATTTCTTCAAAATCCTGTACCTTTACTTGTGTGGAATAATCACTCATCATCATCTTCCCCTTTTCATTCAAGATGCTCTCATTATAGGGGATTTTGGGGATCTTTTCTTTCCACTGATTGCCGTCCACTTGATTTATATTGCTGTTTTGAATACATCCGATGCTTTTTTCAGCTCGATACTGCGAGGGTGTTTGGTTGAAAAAGGCCTTAAAACTTCTGGAAAAAGCAGCTGAACTGGAAAAACCGCAATTGTATGCAATTTCCGTAATGGATGCTTCAGGATTCATACAAAGTCTATCCGCCCCTTTTTGAAGCCTCACCCGTTGTATAAACTGAAAAAGGGTTTCCTTCATAAAGGAGTAGAAAATCCTATGGAAGTGAAATTTGGAAAAGCCGGCAACCTCCGCCAGTTCATCCAAAGTCATTTCCTGTGAAAGATGATGGTCGATATAATCAATCACGCTGTTGATCCTGCTGATATACTCATTTATCATCTTTTGTTGTTGTCCATTCATTTTATCACCTGCGCCATCACAATTAATAGGTTGAAAATGATGTTTATGATATAGTATAACCTATTGGGTCTTTCATTGTGCTGGACCATTACAAATGAGAAAGGATGAGATAAAATGAGGATAGCCTGTGCCACAAACGACGGAAACAGCTTTGTGACATCACATTTTGGTGATGCACAACAATACGATCTTTACGAGATGACAAAAGAAGGATACCGCTTTCTGCAATCCATCACCAATCACACGGAAGAAGAGGAAGGCGTACATGCCGATCCCAAAAAAGCCCACGGCATCGTGTCTTTGTTAAAGGAACAAAACGTCCAAATTGGTGTATCGTTGGTTTTCGGCCCGAATATCAAGCGGGTGGCAAAGCACATTTTACCGATTATCATCTCCGAAAAAACCATCAAAGAAGGGTTGTCAATGATACTGAATCAGTATGAGTTCATCATTAATGCCCTTAAAAAGGAAGACTCGGGATATATAACGCTAAACAAAGAACAAACGGTAAACTATACCGTCATTCAATAAATCAGAGGCGTTTTTTTAACGCCTCTTTGACTCTTTTATCACTCAACGGGTTTATGTGTCATGCGTAATATTTCTAAAAACCTTTCTTGCGAAGGGGTGCCGCTGATCTTCTCCTTGAAGGGAAACCCTTCATCAAAGGCTTCCGCTTCTTCTGCTTTGATTTCAAAAATCGGGTCCTCAACAAAACGACCGCGAATTCCCGAAAGTCCCTCATCTGACAAAACGCAAACCTGCAAGGCGGCTGCATACATGCCGTCTGCCGTTTGAATGGCGTAATCGGATGCCGGGGAAAATCCCACCCGACTGTAATAGGCCGGGTCTCCGTAAATAAAAATGGCACGGTAACCCAAATCGGTTGCGATTTGCTTAGTGTGACCGATCAAAGCAGAACCGACGCCTTTTCGCTGATATTCCGGTAAAACGGAAACGGGGCCAAAGGTCAAAACCTCATGCCTTGTTCCCTCTTGCGTGACAACGGCAGATTTGGTATACAGAATATTCCCCACAATCTTTGGCCCGTCCGTAGCCACAAAAGCTAATTCACGAACCAGCGCATCGGATGAATGAAGCTTATGCACGAGAAAATGTTCGCAACAACCCGGCTCATGTATATTCCAAAAGGCTTCTCTCGTCAGTATTTCAACTTCTTGATAATCTTCAGGCTGTTCGAGTCTTAGTTGAATAGTCATGTCCGAACCTCTCCTTATAAAACAATATTGTCATGCCATTGAAAATCTCCAAAAACCAACGACTAACAAGTATATCATTTTGCAAAAATTACCAGGACAGATCATCGGGGACGGTTCTGTTTGCAAATCGGATAACTTGCTGCGAAAGTG
>DAOTHY010000123.1:0-4870 GCA_035447925.1 Thermotogota bacterium | reverse complement strand
TTAGCGTTATTGTATACCATGTTATGAACGGAGTTGCTCACCTGCAGATAAATAAAGATGGTGAGTATTCCTAAAAGTAAAATCGAGGCGGCAACGATCCATAACATAATCTTCCATTTGATACTCGATAACTTGAGTGCCATAAAAAACACCTCCAGTTTTTTTCCGAATCAGTATAAAATAATGTTATCATTTTCTTGTAACATAATGACCAACAATAAGTTATCAAATATATAAATAAATATTGCGTATACGTGAAAAATTTTACTTATTTTACAACGAAGCGAATCCTTGAGGATTTTTTAAATGCTATAATAGAGAGTCGTTGGTCGATACAGGGCATTGTAAAGAGAACGCTCAAACTGGTATATACCAGAAACCTACAAAAAAGGTCGAAATTATTCCATAAATCAAGTTATTTGGAAATATTCTCTTATAAACCGCTGAGATCGGATTTGATATTTTAAAATGAAAAATGTAGACTATAAGTGGTGGTATATACCATGTACCTCTACGGAATGGAGGAATTATGCATAGTTCTTATTATCTGTTGCCGAAATATCATCAGATAAAGGAAATGATCGTTGAAAAGATTCAAAAAAAGGAGTACAAGGCGGGTGATCGGCTGCCTTCTGAGAGGGATATCGGCGAGTTGTATTCTGTGAGCAGAATGACGGCCCGAAAGGCTCTTTTGGAGATTATCAACGAAGGATATGCCTACTCGGAACCGGGAAAAGGGACTTTTGTCAAAGAAAGAACCGTGGAGAACTATCTGACAAGGCTGGAAGGCTTTTCTTATATGGTGAAAAGAAGTTCGGGCATGGAAACCGTTTCCAGAGAGATTGAGAAGAAGATCATCGAAGCAGACAGCGTGATTGCTGAGAAGTTGAAAGTCCCGATCGGTACTCAGATTAATAAAATCGCCAGAAGCAGAATCGTAGACAAAGAACCCATCGCCTTTGAGTACTCGTATACAAAAGTTGAGACATTTCCGGGTTTGATCGAAATCGATTTCAGCAAGCATTCGCTTTTTGAGGTCATGACCAAACGGTATCATATTGACATTGTGCACGCAAAGCAAACGTTGGAGATCGTGTACTCGGATAAAGATATTTCCAGAATTCTTCAGGTTCCCAAGAAAACGGCTTTGTTTTTATTCAAAGATGTCAGTGATGATCGTAATGGAATGCCTGTTGAGTATTGTGTGAGATATGTGCGGGCGGATAAATGTCATTTTCACAATGAAATCACTACTTTAAAATAAATCAGGAATCCAGGGTTTCAAAATAGAATAGGCAGATTTTAATAGTCATATAAAAAAAATATAATCGACAGACATTAGGCGAATATTCTTTGGCTACGCATTTTAAGCGCTTGATTTGCGATAAAGGAGAGATGTTGTTTGAAAGTCATCGGAATTGGAGATAACGTAGTGGATCAATATGTTCATCAAAAAGTGATGTATCCGGGTGGTAATGCGTTGAATTTCACTGTTTTTGCCAAAAAGCTGAATGTGGATGCTGCTTATATGGGGATATTTGGCGACGATGAAGCCGCTGAACACATCAAAACCGTCCTGGATGAGATTGGCGTCGATTACTCTCACAGTCGTAGTTTTCATGGACAAAACGGCTTCGCCAGGGTTAGTCTTGAAGAAGGCGAGCGGGTCTTTCTTCCGGGAAATTCAGGCGGCGTGAGTAAGGATCATCCTATTATTTTTAATGAGGATCAATTGGAGTACATTCGTCAATTTGATCTCATTCACACCAGTTGCTACAGCTATATTGAAACCCATTTAGAAACACTTTCAAAGACGAAGGTTCCCATTTCCTTTGATTTTTCGGATCGATTGTCGGCTGACTATCTGAAAGAGGTATCAAAAACCATCAATTTCGGATTTTTATCCTGTGGGGATATGACTTTGGAAGAAGTGAAGGAGAAATTAGAAACGGCGGTTGATGCAGGTTGTGATTTTGCTGTCGCCAGCAGAGGCGGGCAGGGATCTGTTTTCTTTAACGGTGAATCCCTGATAGAACAGGAGGCTTTTTTAGTCCAACCGGTGGATACAATGGGAGCCGGAGACTCATTCATAACCGGTTTTTTGATGGATTTATTAAAACAAAATGCTCTCTTTACAGATGATGAAAAGATTATCAAAGGGTCAATGGTATTTGGGTCTAAAAAAGCCTCTGAAACATGCATGGTGAATGGAACATTTGGTTTTGGAAAACCGTATTAATCCCCTTTTTTGGGGTATTCCTTAAGGAGGTAATCAAATGAAGAAGAAAGTATTAGCAATTTTGTTGGTCGTTGGTTTTATTTTAAGTAGTTTGGTGTTGGCTGAGACGGTCAACCTGAAGTTTTTACACCGATGGACGCAGGAACCAGACAAGTCATTTTTTGAAGAAGTGGTCAAGGAATTTGAAGCATTGCATCCAAATGTGAAAGTTGATATCCAGACGGTTGCCAATGATCCTTTTAAAGAGAAGATCAAGGTTATGCTTGGAACGAATGATGCGCCGGATGTATTCTTCACATGGCCGGGAGAATTTACCAATCGATTCATCAGGGCCGGAAATGTTTTGGATATTACTTCCTACATGCTTGAAGACGGGTCCATGTTTGATTATGTGGGAGCCCAGTTGATTCCTTTTATTTATGACGGGGGACTTTATGGCCTGCCATACCGGTTGGATGCCAAGGTGTTTGTGTACAACAAAGAGATATTTGCCAAAGCCGGTGTTGACAAGGCGCCTGAAACCATGGATGAATTGATGAGCGCTTTAAAAAAGATAGCGGCTCTTGGAATGAAACCGATTGCTTTCGGTAATGAACAACCTTGGGCAGTTTCACATTATATTGCTGCCGTCAATCAGAAATCAGTCCCGGAAGAAGTCTGGGCAATTGATACCGATCCGGAAGTTGGAACGTGGTCACATCCCGGATACGTAGACGCTTTACATCTTTATGCTGATTTGGTTCCGTATTTTAACGACTTCTCCAATGCCATTAAACACGATCAGGCAAGGGTCAGCTTTTCGCAAGGATTGAATGCCATGATGTATTTGGAAATCGTTGAACTTCCTGAACTTGAAAGAACAAGTCCAGAAGGCTTCATGGACAAAATCGGCGTGTTCCCGTTCCCCGTAACAGATGGTCCCGGCAACCAAAGTTATCTGGTGGGTTATCCAGAAGGCTTTGTCTGCTCTGCCAACACCAAACATCCCGAGGAAGCAGTGGCTTTCTTGAAATTCTTAACCGGTAGACAGATGGGAAGACTGGAACTGGAAACACTCGGCTGGTTTAACGGAATCAAGAATTTGGCCTCTCCAGATGAAGTGAAACCCATTATTTATGAAACGACTCAGTTAATTCTCAATACGGACAAGATGGTGAACTGGCTGGATTCTTCTTTGCACGCCAGAATATGGAACGTTTACGCAGTCGAACTTCAAAAATTGACAGACCAGGTGACTACACCTGAAAAAGCCATGGAAGCCGTTGTGAAAATAGCCAAAGAAGTCAGAGAGGAATATTGATTCGCTGAAATAAATCCTTTAACCCCGGAGTTTTAAAACTCCGGGGATTATAAAGTGGGGATTCGTTATGAGAAGAAAAAGAGTTTTTAATTATTTTTACGTCATTCCGGCAATACTGTTTGTTTTAATTTTTGTTTATTTTCCGATTATCATGAATTTTTACAATAGTCTCTTTCGTATGACCAGTTATTCGGATGCCAAGACATTTGTCGGGTTTAAACATTACCTGAAGATTTTTGCAGATCCTATTTTTTACACTGCAATCAAAAATAATTTCCTTTACGCCGGCTTTTCGATTCTATTTCAAGTGGGGTTTGGATTGTTTTTGGCCATATTGCTTGAAGGCAGGTTTGTCGGTAAAAGGACCGGAACTTTTTTCAGAAATACACTCTTTATTCCTTCCATTATTTCTATTCCGGCTGTTGCGTTGCTTTGGTATTTTGTTTACAATCCGCAAATCGGACTTCTCAATGGTATGCTGGACCTTGTCGGACTGGATCATCTGCGAACGGCCTGGCTTGCCAATCCTAAAACAGCCATTTATTCCGTGATTATGATGAGTCAATGGCAGTACACGGGCTATATTATGGTGCTATTAGTGGTCGCTATTCAGAAAATACCCAAAGAATTGTATGAATCAGCCGTGATTGATGGGGCTAATGAATTTCAAAAGGCGATCCACATTACGATCCCGTCTGTTAAAAGTATGTTGGCAGTTACGACCATTATCACTGTCATAGGGGCTTTCAAACTCTTTTCGGAAATCTACATCATGACTGGAGGAGGCCCATACAATACCACCGAAGTGTTGGGGACGTACATGTACCGCTCAGCATTCCTGTTTGATGAAATGGGATACGGTTCGGCGGTTGCCGTGATTATTTTCCTGATTACTTTTGCCATTTCAATCATGCAACTGAAATCATTCAAAAGCACCTGATACAGAGATTCGGGGGATTGATTATGAGAATAAGAAAACCATTGTACTTTTTAAATAAAACTTGGATCAATGCAATATTCTGGATTTTGATGGTTGTGATCATTTATCCGTTGGTTTGGATGGTGATGAACTCGCTGAAGACCAGTACGGAGTTGTTTGTCAACTCGTTTGCCTTGCCTCAAAAGCTTCTTTTCCAAAATTATGTTGATGCTTGGAATACGGGGTTTGCCACCTTTTTCTTCAACAGCATACTGGTCACTGTTGTGTCGGTGGGTTTGACCGTATTACTGTCTGCTTTTTGCGCCTATGCGCTGGCAAGACTGGATGTCAGGTTTAAAAACACTTTTTTGTATTTGATCATCGGTGGTCTTTTATTGTCACCTCAATCAGC
>DAOTHY010000122.1:0-4875 GCA_035447925.1 Thermotogota bacterium | reverse complement strand
ATGTATTTCTGTATAATGATACTTTTTTTAGTTGATAGGTAAATCCTTCAGCAAAAAGAACCGTCCCCGTTGCTTTCCCCGTTGCTTTCGTAAAATTTTCCCTTATGAAAATTCTCATTTCCAAGTTTTTTTGCGGTCATTCTAAACATGACACAACCATCCGGGCACACAATATCCTTGGTATATTTATCGGTACCACCGATATTTTCTAAATCACCGCCACTTCTGACCGCTTCCATTACCGGAAACATCATCAGCATAACTTTTGAGCAGATACCTTGTCCGTCTTTATTCACCGGACATCCGTATGTACAGGTATATTCATCTCCTATTTCTTCGCCATTTCGACAACATCTTTCTGTATGATTACCATGAAGAAAGCCTGTTACTTCGATTTCCCATTTATACTCTTCTTCATACCATTTTTTCATGATGAACCTCCATTTGATTATTGTGCTATTCTACTAACCTGATTAATCATACTTAAGTCAATGTATTAGTTCATAATTTTACCATAACCGTAGTGACGGCTCTTGGAGTTAGTAATTTTTCGTTGAACATTGATTAAAAGGATTAGCGAAAAGGCCTTAGTTATTGGATAAGAGAGATTTCTCTCTTTTTGCCTGTTAAAAGTTTTAAAGATTTCCAGCTTAAAAATCCCGGTGATAATATCAGTCTTAATGGGCATTTGGTTTTTTTGAGTTGAATTAAGGATTGGTTTTTGTTCTTCAGCTTGTTTGGCAATGTAAAGGGATCAGTAACAGATTGATTCGTTCGATTATAAACAATCATGGTATACTCTTAATCGTATTCTTAGTTTCTTTTTGCGCATTAAACCAATCTTAGGAGGGATCAAGTTGTTCAAAGCAAGAAGTCGTAATCTTATCTTAGTCATATTTTTGTCTGTTTTCATATGTGGGGTGTTGCCTTTGTTTGGAAAAACAGTTGAACTGGAAGATATGGATTACAGCAGAATCGAGAACTGGGTAGCCTTGAGTTACGGTGAATCTGTTACAAAAGCCGTGGATGTATTCTACGTCTATCCTACAGTCAGCAGTTGGGAAACGGGAAGTATGGATATTACCGTGGAATCCGAACGTGAATTGGCCCAAGGGATCTATAAAGCCCAGGCCAGTCTATTTCAAACGCATGCCAATGTATTTGCGCCCTATTATCGTCAGATGACCACTAATGTGTCATTGCCCGATGATCCCAACGCTCAAGCAACGGATACACCTGAATTCAAGGCCGGCGCTTTGGACGTACAAGGGGCGTTTGATTTTTATATTGAACATCTCAATCAGGGCAGACCGTTCATAATAGCCGGTCACAGTCAAGGATCCATGGCCCTGATCGAACTGATGAAAAACAGATTTGGTTCTGATGAATCTTTGAGGGAACGCCTTGTTGCGGCTTATATCATCGGCTATACCGTGACGGATGACGATTTGCAGCAATCAGGTTTACAATGTGCAAAAGGTGAGACGGATACGGGCGTTGTCATTACTTTTAACACCACCTCGCTAACATCCGTAGGAGGCCCCATGCTCATGCCGGGAGCCCATTGCATCAATCCCTTGAACTGGAAAACGGATGATACCTATGCCTCAGATTCAGAGAATAAAGGTGCTCGTTTTTATAACGATCAGACCGGCGTGTTCTTGAGAGAAGTCAACCAATATTCAGATGCGCAAATCAACATGGAAACCGGGGCACTTATGACGAATATTCCCGTTGATGAAGAGTTGGAAATAGGCCCCTATCCTGAAGGAGTCTATCATCGATTTGATTACGCCATGTGGTACAGAAATCTGGAGGAAAACGTAGGGAAAAGAATTGAGGCTTTTTTAAATAGATAAATGACAGAGAATCAATCAGTTTATTAGGGCCTGATGAAAATCAAAAAATCCCCTTCCATTCAACCTTAAGAATTTTAACTCGAAGCAAGAAGCAACGGAAACGGTTTGAGGCGGACGCAAAAGGGAGGACAAAACAGGGACGGGTAAAATCACCTATATCTACAGGATTCAAATTAAAATGGAACATGATATAATCATATAACGTTTTGACAATTAGATTCAAAATGGAAAATGGATTCAAAGCGATTATTGATTTGCCGACAAACACGGAAATAGTCCAGGACTATTTGATTTTGATAATGCAGTCCTAAAGGTGCTAAAAGAGAAATTTTATACTTCAACAAAGATTCCTGTTCCTTTAAGTCGTCTATATCACCTGTCAAATTAGAACAATACGGTTGAAAGTGGGGATTTTATGACAAAAACATTACTAGAAAAAATAGCAGAATTAGAAAAAGCTGTCGGGAAAGATTGGTTGAAAGAATTCCAGGAGGTAGACTCTGCTCAAAAAATTATAACTCTTGCAGATCAACACGGCGTGACTGTGACTGAAGAAATTGCTGAAGAAGCCTTTAATCTAATGAATGAATCCGAAATATCGGATGAGCAACTCATGGACATCAGCGGTGGAGGGTATACTTCAGTGAAGTGAACTCGATTTATTTCTGTTATAACAGAAATATTTATGCGTTTTCGGTTTATTTTCTTATATAACAGAAAAGTATTTTCATTAAAACCCCCTCCTTATATCGGAGCGAATTTTCAAGAAGCAATGAGATGCAATAGAGACAGTATGCTAGATAAGCAACAGAAGGGTTTGAGGTCTAATTCAAACCCTTCTGTTGCTTTTTCCTGATGAACTAAGAAAATACTTCTATATAAAACTTTCATTCGTACAAATGTTTCCCGACAACTTCCAGTCCGGCATTTTTACCATCATCTTCAAATAGGATTTCACCTTTTTTGTTTTTCAACGTGACTTTGACCGTAGAAGAGATGCTTTCCGATATTTTTCTCTCCATTAGACCGTTTTTGGGCGCTTTCAACACCCCGCTTTCATCGTATTTTCCGGAAATAAATAAGGCGTGTTTTTTATCTGCTACAGCGATTTCTATCGTTCCATCGTTATATTCCAAGCACTTCACTTTTGCGCCGGTATAGGTTGCAAATAAATGGAGCTCGTCTTTAATTTTCAAAAAGGATAAAAAGCCGGTGAAATGTCTTCCCAACCAGGGGATTTTTGCAATAGAAAACATTAAAGAAACATCTTTTTTTTTGAAGTGATTGGATTGAAGCCAAACCCACCACTTTGGAAAGGACTTCCCCCAATCTTTTTCTATATATCCATAACCATCTGAAAAATCAATTTCTTTTTCATTGATCATCAAGCTTCCGTTTATCTTTTGATGAATATTGACCACCCCATGATAGCATTCCATGAAAGGCGCAAAAGAAAAGGGGCCCATGATACCCGGTCTGCTGAAGGTCTTTGGAAAAGGCACGATATCATCAAATTCCAAAGCCCCTATTACAGGATAATCTTGATCGCTAAGATTAATGTCGATTTTATCTCGGGTGAATTTATTTTTTCCAATCATGATATCCACTACTTTTTCTGAATAGTGAAATTCTGAAATTGGAAATTTAAAATATTCCGTTCTATAATTTAAACTGTCAATCAGTTGAATAAAGGCGTGTCCATTTCTTTTTTTATCATAAGCAACTCCTGGAATAAAGGCAAAGGAATTTTTTTCATCCTTCGATACAATTTTGTAGTACCAGCCTTCAAAATAATTCTTTGATTTATATTTTCCTTGAAAAATTTCCGGGTTGAATAATCTAGATATGCTATACATCTCTACTCTCCTTTTTTTAGTCTAAAGGATGGTTTTTAAATCATATTTTGTCAGTTTGCAGTTTATTAAAATCCATCAATCCATTGATCGCTTTGTTTGGTTTTCATCAAACAGATTCAGTTGAATAGTCATGTTTTTGAGTTTTTTACCTTTTAAATTATATCAGAAGTATTTTTTTTAATGGCAGAATGTGGGGGTATTCATCTGAATGATTGGAGAAGCGAGACTTTTAGATGAGTAAGCTCGTTGAGGAGTTTACCAGTCTAAGTGTCTCGCTTTTTCTGTTGATACTTGGGCAGGGGAAATATGCTTCAGGAAATCCATTACATATACCCCTATCTCAACGAGAACAACAATTCAAATCACCTGCAAATAGAACCTTCCTCCTCTGTTTTGTGGCAAACAAATTCAAAATGCTATAATCAATCAGTGGCAGATTGAAAGGAGAATTGTTTTTGCATAAAGAAAAGATGAAAGTATTAATTAACGGAACTTATTTCATAGGCTGTTCTCCCTGTTCTGGAAAGAGTTCTGTTTCAGAACTTTTATCCGAAGAGTATTTGTTGCTTTCTTAAAAGGTTGACGATCATGATTCAGAGCATTTTAAAATGGTCACCCCTCAGAAACACCCAATGATGTGTAAATGGCGAAATCCAATTTATGATGAACTCTGGATGAGGCCTGATGACGTACACGTGAAAGAAGAAATACAGATTTGCAGGGAATGATTCGAGATAATAGTTGATGATCTGCTCTCAACACCTGAGAATAATCGGATAATCGCTGAAGGAGCATCTCTGATCACGGATTTAATGAATGAGCTTAAAATCCCAAACAATCGGTTGATTCAATAAAAAGGCGTTTTTCCCTTTAAACGCAGATAAAAGAATGGAGAGATGATATGTTATCAAAAGCTATGATAATGATTCTTGGAATTATCTATCAAAATCCCATTAACGCCTACGAAATTATAAGAAAACTTGAAGAGATGAATGTCAAAAACTGGTATAAAATTGCAGATTCAACGGTTTATGCAACGGTAAAACATGCGAACAAAAAGAGGTATCTCTCTGTTGTGGTAGAAAAAGAGAGTGAAATGCCACAAAAAAAGGTTTACAGCCTGACTGATTCAGGGAAAGAAGAGATTGAGAGAACAATTG
>DAOTHY010000121.1:0-4902 GCA_035447925.1 Thermotogota bacterium | reverse complement strand
TTTGTCTATGATCCAGTATTATACCATGAGAAATAATCAAGTCATTCGGCAAAAGTAATGAACAAGAGAGGTTGGGATCAATTTCTTAATAAAGCAAAAGCTACGCATGAAAGAAAATCACAAGCACTGAAAAAAAACATCATTGCTATGGCTTTATCTCAAACACCTTCTTTACTTCTAAGTTCTTTTTAAGTTTCAACAGCTATAGTATAGCTGTAAAACCAAAACTAAAGGAGGAGAAGATTATGAAAAAGATCATTGCAATTTTATTGGTAACGATCATGATAGGTGGACTCGTACTGGCGGCAGGAAACGGAGCAGGAGCCGGTGGCGGTAACGGACAGGGTAACGGAGACCGACAACAACAGCAGGTACAGGAGTTTGTGGATGAAGACGGCGATGGTGTCTGTGACAACGCAGGAGAGGGAAATGGCCCTGGCAACGGAGACGGTACCTGTGATGAGACACCGGAAACACCGCAGGACGGTACCGGAAACCAGTACGGCAGAAACAAATGATTTACTTTACCAATTAAACAGCCCCCCCATTCAGCTATAAAAGGCGGATGGGGGTTTTCTTTTTACGCAAAGTAACCATTATGCCATAATTATCTCTGCTTTGTGGTAAAATAAACGTTGACATTTTAAGGCATACTTCAAACGTTTTTTGATTGTAACAAATATAAGCGCAAGAGTTTGTTTTAAGCCGTAATTCATGCTAATGCTTCACTTAAGACTTTGTAAAGTCCTGACGAGATCTTCTTAAGTGATCAGATAAACAGGGGGATCGACATGTTCAGTATCGAAAAGATGATGGAACAATCGGATATAGGGTGTGCCAAACATAAAATGATTTACGATGCAGCGGGGAATCCTGTGGATTATTATTTCCAAGCCGTGAATCTTGAGAAACTTACAGGGTTGAAACGAGAAGCTTTGCTGAACCGACGGGTCAGCGAGGTGATGCCCAATATTACTAACGATGATTTTGACTGGATCGGCTATTACGCAGAAGTGGTTAAAAATGGTAAAAAGCATGTATTTGAACAATACGCCGCTTCTCTGGATAGATGGTATCGGGTAGAATGTTTCTCGTGCGAAAAAGACTGCTTTACCACACTCTTTACGGATATTACCCACGAACGGGAATTGGTCGAAGCTTCGAAGGCCTTCCTGGATGATGAACAAAAGGCCAATACATATGAAGAAATGACTCAACGAATGAGGCGCATTACTGGTTCAGATTTTGTGGCATTGAATGTCTTTATGGAAGACGGGGAACATTTTCGGACAGTCGCTATTGAAGGGGTTCCGGGAGTTTTACAGAAAGCCGCCCAAATGCTCGGTTTCAATCCACAAAAAAAGGAATGGCCCCCTGACCCCCATCGTATGGCTTTAATCCGGGAAAAAACTGTGACAACCTTCGATCATTTGCACGAGTTAACCGACCATGTGCTTCCCAAGACCGCCATAAAACTTTTGGAAAAGACTTTCAACCTGGGAAAGACCGTTGTCATAAAGAGTATGCAGAGCGAGAAAATCATCGGTGATTTCACCCTCATGTTCTCAAAGGGGAACGAATTACAAAATGAGAATGAAGCCATCATCTATGCGGATATGGTAGGCATGCTCATCGAAAAGCGAAGGGGATTACAAAAACTTGCCGAGAAGGAAAAACTGCTCAAAGAAAGCAAACAGCAATTGGACACGATAATATCCAACTCACCCTCTGTGATTTACACCTACAGGATTGATAACCATAATAACCCGCATATCACGTTTATCAACGGTGATGTGAAAAAGATCTTAGGATACGACCCAGAAGTGTTCATCAATAATCTATCCTTTTTTAAAAGCAATATACACCCTGATGATCTTTCCATCTGGCAGAAAAAAATATTCGGAGATAACATCACCTGTGAATACCGCTTTAAGGATAAAACGGGAACTTATCATTGGATCTATGACAAACAAAAGATATTAAAAAAAGACACGGACAGCGTTGAAATCATTGGTTCCTGGTGGGATATCACTGAGAAGAAGGAAGTGGAACAACGGTTGAAGAACAGCGAACAGAATTTCAATCGTTTCTTCCAGACCATGGATGATCTGATCTTCGTGGGAACAACCGAAGGGAAGATTTTGTATACCAATGAAGCGGTTTCCAAGAAATTAGGCTATACAAAGGAAGAACTACAAGACATGTATATTCTGGATGTCCATCCACAGAGCAGAAGAGGGGAAGCGGAAACCATATTCGCAGAGATGTTCCGAGGCGAAAGAAATACCTGTCCCTTGCCGCTGCAAAAGAAATCGGGTGATTTGCTTCCGGTGGAAACCAAAGTTTGGTTTGGCAAGTGGAATGATAAAGAAGTCATATACGGCATATCCAAAGACCTCTCCCAACAACAGGCTGCTCTGGATAAATTCACCAAACTCTTTGATTCCAATCCGGCCCTGATGACGGTCAGTTCAATACATGACGGGAAAATCATCGATGTCAATCACGCCTTTCTAAAAACGCTGGGGTATGACAAATCCGAAGTCCTGGGAAGAACCTCTACAGACCTCAATTTGTTTGTGGATCCTGACGAAAAAGAGGACATCGTCAACGAACTGAAACAAATGAAAAGTATAAACGAAAAAGAGTTGAAAATAAGAACCAAAGACGGAAAGATACTTACCGGTCTATTTTCCAGTGAGATCATCGACAATCAAAACGAGAAGGTTTATCTCACCGTGATGACAGATATAACGAAGAAAAAGGAAATACAGGCAAAGCTGAGAGAAAATCAAATCCGGTTAGAACTGGCGATGGATGCCGGTGAACATGGATATTGGGAACATATCATTGAAACAAACAAGATGTATTTTAGCCCAGGTTATTTTAAGATGCTGGGTTATAAACCGGATGAACTCCCTATGACAATGGAAACCTGGGTGAACCTGATCCATCCCGAAGACAAAAAAAACATCTTACCTCAGATTGATGCCTATGTGTCAAAAAACCAACCGTTTAAAACACAACTTAGACTGAAATGTAAAGACGGCAGTTATAAATGGATTACAAGCAGCGGGAAAAATTATTATTACGATAAACAGCAAAAAGCCTTTCGGGTTGTGGGTACTCATGTGGATATCGATGAGCTCAAACGGAAAAACGAATCCCTTAATGAATCCCATCGAATAGCGAAGATGGGTCGCTGGGATTATTACCATCAGCAGGACGATTTACAGTGGTCGGATGGTGTTTTTGATATCTTTGAAATAGACCCGAAACAATTCGATGGGAATTACCAAGCATTTATTGAAAGAGTCCATCCCCATGACCGAGAACGGGTAGCTCAAGCTTGGAAAAATTCCGTTGCCAATCATCAGGCTTATGATATCGAACACAAGTTAATGCTTGACGATGGACGAGTTAAGTGGGTAAAAGAACACTGCTATACAGAATACGATGAAACGGGTTATCCGAAGCATTCCACCGGCATCATCCAGGATATCACTGAACTCAACCGGGAAAAGGAAAAGGCTCAAATGGCCAACCAGGCAAAAAGCATGTTCCTTGCCAACATGAACCATGAGCTTCGGACTCCGCTCAACGGCATCATCGGATTCAGCGACATTCTTCGAACCATGCCTTTGGATGAAGACTTAAGGGGTATTGTGGATATCATTTACACCTCAGGCAAGCATCTGTCGGATATCATCACAGACATTCTTGACTTCTCAAGAATTGAAGCCGGAAAGCTTGAACTGAATACAGAAAAAACAGAATTGAAACCCTTAATAGAAAACACCCTCTCAATGGTGCGTTCCAAAGCTGAAGGGAAGGGATTGAGCTTATATTCTTTCATAGAGAATGATGTACCTGAAACCGTTGAAGTGGATGGCTCGAGATTACGGCAGGTTCTGATCAATCTGATTGCCAATGCCGTGAAATTCACGGATAAAGGGAGTGTTTCTGTATCCGTTAGCTTGAAGGAAAGACAACGTGACACAGTCCGTTTGTTGTTCAAAGTAACCGACACCGGGATGGGCATTAGAAAAGAAGATCAGAAAAAGATCTTCGAGCCCTTCCAGCAGGCGGATATGACAGCTGAAAAAAAAGCACAGGGAACCGGTTTGGGACTGCCCATCTCAAAGAAGATGCTGGAACTTATGGGCACAAGCCTGGAACTCGAAAGTGAATATAGAAAGGGAAGCACTTTTTCATTCGAGTTGGAGTTATCTTGTGAACGGCCAACTGCCAGAGATACCACAGCGGAGGACATCACACAAGAAGATTTTCTTTTCAAGAATAAAAAGGTGCTCATTGTAGAAGACGACCCGGTGAGTATGCAATATGCACAAACAGCACTCGCTATGCTGTCCAAGGATATACAAGTAATGACGGCTGAAAACGGCGAGGAAGGCTATGAACAATACCGCAAACACCTGCCGGACCTCATCCTCATGGACATCTGCATGCCCAAGCTGGACGGTTATCAGGCGACGGCCATGATACGCTCCCACAGCAAAGATATTCCCATCATTATTGCTATGACGGCAAAGGCTTTGGAAGAGGATAAAGAGAAATGCATGGCAATCGGTATGAACGAATACCTCACCAAGCCCGTCTCTTTGGGTCAGCTGAAGGAAATACTTAAAAAATATCTTTGAAAAGCAAAAATTCCACCGGAATCGTCTATAGGCCCTTCTGTTTCATTGATGCCCAGTGAGAACAGGAGGTACTACGGCGATAACTGTGTAAAGGGATAGTTCTTTATTGTTTTCCTTTGGAAACGACTCTAATAGTTTAATCAAGTATTTTGTTCTCACAAATACTGTCTGTTTGGAAATATTAAAGAACAAATGGACAGAATTGACTTCCGACTTCACCATAGTGTATAATGTTTTATTT
>DAOTHY010000120.1:2959-4926 GCA_035447925.1 Thermotogota bacterium | reverse complement strand
ATCGACAATAAGTGTATGATATACAGTTGTTTCTTTTAACCAAAATCCTCCTTTGTTCATGTTCCACCTCCTGTGAGTGTTTCTGTTTTAAATTGTCTTTTTAAAGTGTTCATAGAAATTATAGAATGCTTTTTTTGAAATCTGAATCGCATCCTTTTAGAGAAATATATTTTATACACTTGACAATCTACGTTATATATGATACCATATAAATGTCAATATATAAAATACAACTGAGGTGCTTGGATGAAAAAGAAAACCATCAACAAACTCATGAATTGTTTTGAAAAGGAAAGGCTTGCGGATAGTCTGTATTTGCTGAATGCTTTGTTGTTGATTCTCAAGGAAAGCAAAGGGAAATTGGGCCACAATGGGATCATCTCTGAGCAATTTCGGGAAGCGGGGGAGAGATTTGCTGAAAAGTATGAGGGCCTTGAGTTGTTTACGGAGAAGGTGAATCACTTTAATAAAGAGGCCTATTTTCAACTTTGCAATAGTATTCAGAACCTCAAAGGCGATGACATCCAGGAAACGGTGTTTAGCATCTATGACTATTTAAAAGACACTTCGTTGTACATGGGCCATCCTTTTAACGAGGGGCTTATCAATAACGCCGAGTTTTACAATTTCATTCAGGCCACGATTGATTTTTCAGCCATTTCAAGTGTCTACGATCCGGCCTTCGGAATCGGCATGGGCTTTGTTTCCATTTTAAAGAAAGTGGGAGAAAAAACCCTCACCTTTGCCGGACAGGAAATTGATCCCATACTATGGGCGAATATGAAAAACATCCTGGCAATCTTTGACATCCCTTCGGAACATATCTACCGAGGCGATACGTTGTCTTCCCCGTCAAACGTTTCCGAAGAGACCATCCAGCAGTATGATCTGGTTCTGGTGGATCCTCCTCAGGGCCTTAAAATCGATTCCGATGTGTTTGCCCAAGATGAATTCATGCGTTTCAAGTACGGCTATACAACCAAAAGCGATCTGGCGTTTTTGGAACATGCCTTGGCATCAAAAAAGGATACCGGCTTGCTGATCGGGCTGATCAACTTGAATTCCCTGAAGACAAAGGGGAGGGAAAAGGCCATCAGAAAGAATATTTTGCTGGACAACAACTTGACCACGGTGATTCAGCTGGAGAAAACCAGGGGTGGATTATCCTCTTTTACGCCTTGTATTCTTATGTTCGGTGAGAATCAAAAAAGTGAGAAAGTCAACATGATGGCGTATACCGGTCAAAAAAACAAACGTTCTCAGGGGCTTTCAGAATACTATCAGACGGATGAAGAAAAAAGAGAAAACAGTCTCTGGGTTCTGATGGAGGATATCAAAAGCAACGATTATTCCCTGACCCCTTCTTTTTATATCCACAAGGAGCGGTTGAAACAGGCGAATCCCATGTTTTTGGAGTTGGATTTAAGGGAAAAAATCAGTATCAAAGCCATTGCCGAGATCAGCAGTGGTATTTCAGGGGGGATAAAAGGCTTATCTGAAAAAAAGACAGCGAAAAAACCCAACAAGGTCTATTTTCTCAAATCCTCCGACATAGACCCCCACGGGCAAGTGGTGTTAGACAATGCCAAGGCCTATTGGTACGGAGAAGATGATAAAGGGGTTTGGCGAACCCTTTTGACAAAAAACGATCTGATCTTTGTCACCCGTGGAGATACGGGGAAAGTGGGTATCGTCAGGGAGATTCCGGAAGAAGCACAAATCGGAGCGGGCATGAACATGATCAAGATACATGTGAAAGAAGGCGAATACTCCCCGTTTTTCCTGTTTGAACTCATCAGAAGTGAATACGGAAAGCATATGATCGAAACGGCCATCCTTGAATCCGGTATTCTTAAAAAGATCACGTTAAAAGAGTTGGCAGAATTTAGGGTTCCCGTTTTGGAAAAGTCTGAATGGGAAGCCTTTGATGAACGGTATCTGAAAGTTTTACAGGAAGAGGAAAAGCT
>DAOTHY010000120.1:0-2859 GCA_035447925.1 Thermotogota bacterium | reverse complement strand
ATAGAAGAAATGTACCGAGTCAAACAACAACTGTACGATTTTTTAAACACACTGGTCAACAACAAAATCCCCGAAAACGCCTTTATGTTCAACGAGTTAAAGGAAACCGTCAAAGACCTCATCAAAAGGCAGCGAACGGACTTGAAATCTCCTCGGAATCTGTCCTGGTGTCTACCGGAGGATGACAGCGGGATGTGTTCGGAGGCCAGGGTGGATTTTATGTATGAGCCCACCTATATTGTCGTGTCGATCCTGACCTATGTCAAGGTGCACTACCCGGAAGTGGTGGAATCAATAGGCGGTTATGATGGAGTCCTTAAAAAAGGGATGCGCTTTTCCACCATGCGCAATCTCTCCGGGCACGGTTACGAATCAGTAGACGGCAAGGCTGAAGCGGTGAGAATATTTGGTTTGGGCGGTGTTCCGGCATTTCTGGAGGAGAATAAGTTTTTCTGTTTTGATCTGTATAGGCTGCTAAAAAATCTCTACCGTACCATTGTAGATAATTTGATACGGGGAAGAACGGTTGCGGGTTGGAACAAAGACTACAAAAAGGAAATGGAAGCAATGGCTAAAACGTTGAGCGTTTTCAAGATTTAAAGGGGGGTGAGAAAATGAGCCTGTTGTCTCAGCTGTTTGGGAAATATTCTTTGTTAGCAAAGGCAATATATGAGCAATATTTACAGAATAGAGAACCCCTTACAAAAGAAACCGTGGAGCAAGCCGTTTCACAGTATGAAAAAGACAACGGCGTTCAAATTACTCCGTATGTTGAAGTGCTAAAGAAAAAGATCCTTCAAAAAGACTTTATCCCCAGTGAAAGATACTTTCAAACAAAGAAGATCCTTGAAGAAAGGTGGTGCCAGCGGGAGCAAACAAAACGGGCAAATGCAGCAAACAGAGAAGCCTTCCTGAAAAACACCGATGCCCTCATCGGAGAAATAACAGACGAGATCATCGAGGACAAGGTCTTTATCGCCCGGAATCGTTGTTTTGAACTCGCCTTGGCGTACAAAAAAGCATACAGGCGTTACATGCGGTTGATTAACAACACAGAACCCATAATTGATTTCCTTGACGTTTCCCCTGAAGACTATCACCTGTTTAAAATCCAAAAGATCAAAGCACTCATCAATGCCAAAGAGAATGTTCCAGAAAACCAACACAAGAGAATCATCACTCAGACGATGCGATTCATCAAGAGCATAGAAAGAAGGTAGATCATATGGAAGAGAAAATCATACTCAGCGCATTTGGAACCCTGAAAAAAGGCTTTCACAATCACAGTCTGCTCCAGGGGGCACAATTAATCGGGACCGGTGTGACAAAAGAAAAATACTTAATGACAACCGTGGATAAACGGCCAACAGAGGCTATCAATACAAATGGAGTCCTTTTCCAGAGTTTTAGAAAAAGGGATTTGTCCCTTACTCCTTTTCCTTATGTCCTGGAAAAAACGAACCGGTATTTGATTGAAGTTGAGCTCTATCAGGTGACAAAAACAATCCTTGAAACTTGTGACAGACTTGAAGGCGTTCCCTATTTTTATTATAGAAAGACGGTTGAAGTCATTGTTAACGAAAAGACTTATGACTCTGAAATGTATTTTTATAATGAAGCAGCTTCACTTTAAATATTAAGACTAACTTAAAAAAGAAACTTATAAAGCCCCAGAAAGGAAGCTAATTATGATAAAATGTTATGATACTATTAAAACTAACAGACATGATACAGAATTTCGTATTGAGCTTATCAATGTGAATCTTTGAAAACAAAAAAAAAGGAGCTGTGTAATATGATCACAAAAAGAGAATTTTTAAATTCCCTCATATGCCCGACTCTTGGATGGCTAGCCCATAACCAAAAAGAAACTTCTACACCCCTCACCTTTTCCCAAGAGAACCGGTTTTACATCGGTAACCTCATCGGACAAAAAGCGAGAGAGCAGTTTCTAAACGGAAAACTGATATCCGGAACAAATAATCAGTCCGTTATCGCAACGACTAAAATGGAATTAAAGAATGTTCAAAACAGCACCTTTTTTGAAGCGGCATTTGAAGCAAACGGTTTCATTGCTAAAGCGGATATACTAATAAAAACCGGAGATAGTTATCATATTATAGAAGTAAAATCCTCAACGGAAAAAGACTTGACAAAAACGGAAGGAAAAGATTACCTGGAAGATTTGGCGTATACCGTTTGGGTAGCCAAAAATGCAGGGTTGAATGTAGAAAAAGCCTCACTATGGTTTCTATCAAGTGAGTTCCGCTTTGGAGATGATGCTGGTAAATTGTTTGAAAAAATTGAAGCAACGGAATTAGTAGTAGGCTTAATCCCTGTTTACGATTCAAAGTCAAGTTACATCAACAACTCAATTCAAAACTCGGAAAAACCCACTCCAACGCCTAAAAAGGATTGCAAAAAATGCGAATATAACCATGTGTGCTATCCTAACTTCGATACTATGACGATTTATCAGATTCCGGGTTTGCAAACGAAAAAACACCTTGAAGCAGGAAAACGCACAGCGCAAGACATGGTGGATGAAAATTTGAAGGGTGTCCAAAAAAGAGCCGTTGATTGTATCATTGACGACAGAATATACAACGACAAAGAAGGTATACAGGCCGCATTTGAAGATTGGGAATATCCCATCGCCTATTTCGACTTTGAAACTGTTGCTCCTCCTATTCCTCTTATTAGCAATACAACGACTTATGAAAGACTCCCCTTTCAATATTCACTCCATATTGCACAAAACAAGAATCAATCCATAGAGAATTACGAACACAGAGAATACTTGGCAAACCCCAAGGCTATGGAAACGAGTATCAACGAATTGGCAAACAGAATGGCAGA
>DAOTHY010000119.1:0-4993 GCA_035447925.1 Thermotogota bacterium | reverse complement strand
AACAAAACAAAAATCCCGCTTTGTTGGAATACATGAACGAGGATTATTATCGCATTGAAATCCCTTCGTTCAAACCCCATGAAGAACGGGCGGTTTCTCTTACCTATACCCAGGAACTGGTTAATGACAATGGGCTGGTAAAACTGGTTTATCCCCTTAAAATAGAAAGTCTTTTGAAAACCGGTATCAGAACCATCAATATCTCCGGAGAGATTATCTCCAACACCGCTCAAATCTACTTTGTCGATTCTGATACCAACGAAATTGAGAAAACGCTGTCCGATGACCAACACCGTGCCACCTTTTCTTTCAACCGTGAGAATTTTGATCCCCTGAATGACTTCATTCTGAAATACGGCCTGGGAGAAAGCGAAGTGGAGGCTTATTTGAGCAGTGACTCCCCGGATCTGGGTTACAATACCTTTTTATTGGAAATTCATCCGAACGTGGATTATGAGGATTATCAGCCAAAGGATGTCATTTTCGTTTTGGATAAATCGGGAAGCATGATTGGGGTCAAATACGATCAGGCTCAAAGAGCTGCTCAATTCATCCTCAGCAGGCTGTATGAAGAAGACCGGTTCAACCTGATTCTTTTCAACAACGTGGTTGAAACGTTCAGACACTATTACAATCTGTTCAACACTGATAAAAAGCAGAATGCGGTGGATTGGATCTTCGATTCACAAGCAGGCGGAAACACCAACATTTACGGATCGCTGGATGCCGCCTTGAGGATCTTCAAAAATGCCCAGTCCCTTCAAAATCCCATATTGGTTTTTCTCACGGACGGTGTGCCTACCACGGGGATCACCGATCCGATCGCCATCGTCCAACACATCAATAATTTTTCAGCAGACATCAAGGGCCTGCGTATCTTTGCCTTTGGAGTCGGTTACGACGTGAACACCTACATCCTTGATTTGCTAACCGCCAACAACAACGGCCAGACCTATTATGTCACCGAGGATGAATCCATTGAAACGGAAATTGCGAGGCTTTTTTCGAATATCAGCAAACCTGTTCTCTCGGATGTCCATGTGGAATTCTTCGGCGACGGAGTCGAAATCCTGGATTACCTACCGAACAGGGGGCTAACCGTGTATCAGGATGAACCCTTGAAAATATACGGACGATACAAAGGGGAAGGCAAATTGAACATGAAACTATCCGGAATGCTGGGTGATAAAGCCTTTGAACAGGTTTATCAATTTGATGTCACCGACGAGATCAACCCGTCCATTTCGCTGCTTTGGGCCAGTCGGCAAATCAACGACCTGGTGAACCGAATCCGATTGTACGGGGAAACGCCTGAGATGAAAAACGAAGTCATCGCCTTGAGTAAACAATTCTCCATCCCGACAGCTTACACCTCCTACCTGGTTTCCGATGAGGCAGAGGATGAAAAGGCAACTGGGCTTGTTTTGTTTACATTGCCTTCTTCATCAGCAGCACCTGCTCCCAGCCAGCAGACCGGTAAATCAAATGTGGTGCAATCCAAGCAGATGAACATGATGTCTCAAGCGAGTCAGGCGGAAGAGGCGGAAGCGCTGATGATGGATGCCCTGGAAGGCTCAGTCTATCGTCTGATTAAAGGCAAGCGTTTTATCTGGAACGAACAAAAGCAGGCCTGGATCGACGATGACTTTAAAGAGGAAAATCTTATTACCATCGAAAAATATTCCGATGACTATTTTGATTTGATCGGTGCAAACAAGGAATTGATTGATTATCTTCAATTAGACGGGAGTGTTTATCTGGCCCTTAATCAAACAAACTACCTCTTTGAAGAAACGGATTAACCATTCTATCGACTAACTCAATGAGCGGGCACTTATGCCCGCTCATTTTTTTTGACAAAGATAATCTTGATAGATTATTAGTTTGTTATCCTAACATTCTTGGATGTAACACACGTTACTGCATTTTTTGTTCCTTTGCGTTATCCTGAATCAGTCAGTGAAGAATCTCAATCGATTGTTTGAGTATTCATTGGCTGCCGTTGAACCTATGTTCAGGCATAAAAAGTTTAGGAGGCTTACATGACAACCGTTATTTTGATCGTTATTGCCGTTTGTTTTTTTCTCTGGTCTTTGTTTAAAAGCCGAAAAAAGACGAAAGAATCTTTAAAAATTGCAAAAGGCCTGTTTATCAGCACGGCCATCCAAATCATAGGGGTATTGGCGCTGGTCAGTTTGTTTTTGGCCATCATTCCTCCTGAGATGATTAAAAAAGTCATGGGAGGTGCGAATGAAGCAGTTAGTGTTCTTTGGGGGTCGCTGATCGGCACTGTGACAATCATTCCGGCATTCATCGCCTTCCCGTTATCCAAACAACTGATGGAAGCCGGTGCTGCACTAACGGCCATCGCTGCTTTTCTCACCACATTGACCATGGTGGGTTTTGCCACTTTCCCCATAGAAAAGTCGTATTTCGGAACAAAATTCACCATTTACCGAAATTTGTTCAGCTTTTTTGCCGCCATTACCGTCGCCTTATTCATGGGAGTGATATTATGATCAATATTCTCAAAAAACATAAATTGATCACGGTTGCCGCACTGGCCTATCTGGTGACCTTGATTTGTTCCCCGCAGACATTCATGAACGCCATTCGTCAAAACGGTTCGTTTTTACTGGAAATGCTCCAAATCCTGCCCCCTATCATGGTGATCTCCTCATTGATCAGTGTTTGGGTTCCCAATGACGTCATCATCAAAGGATTCGGCAACACTTCCGGGGTCAAGGGAAAACTGCTGTCGATTCTTATCGGTGCCTTCTCAGCCGGACCTATCTATGCGGGTTTCCCGGTTGCCAAAACGTTGTACGATAAAGGGGCAAGTGTCGGAAATGTCGTCATTATCCTTAGTGCCTGGGCGGTTGTTAAAGTTCCCATGTATTTGGTTGAGACCTCTTTTCTTGGTGCTTCATTCGCAAACACCCGGTATCTGCTGACCATTCCCTTGATTATCGTTTTGGGTTATGTGATGCAAAGGATGGTGAAAAGAGAAGATATTCCCATTTCTCAACTGGATAGAGAAATCAGTGAAATATACGACAAGCTCCCCCAAAGGCATTGTGGCGCCTGTGGTTACACCGATTGCCATGAATTCGCAAAGGCCGTTAAAAATGGAGAAGCACAAATGGATGACTGCAAGATTTTGAGCTCCTCTTCTAAGAAAAATTAAAAGGGATGTGATAGAAATGACAAAAAAATCATCAAAAAACTTGGATCAAATACGCATTATCACTCAGCTCCTGTTTCTTGCGGTCTTCATCATGCTGTTTTTGACGAAGCGAATGCAACTGTGGATATTTATCTTTGGAGCCGGGGTCTTGACTTCCATTTTTTTCAGCCGTTTTTACTGTGGATGGATCTGTCCCATCGGTACCATTATGCGTGCACAGAGTTGGGTTTACAAGGTTTTACATCTCAAGCGATTCAAGACTCCTCGATTGATGAAATCCCCGGTGTTTAAATGGGCCGTTCTGATTGCATTTGTTGTATTGATGCTTCTCACAAAGATGATCCATCTCAAGATCAACATCATATTGTATGTCGTTGCAGCGGGTGTTTTGGTTTCACTTTTATTCGAGGAGGAACTATGGCACAAATACCTGTGCCCTTATGGAACCATCCTGAACATCACCTCAAGAAAAGCGCCATTAAAACTTCGAGTAGACGAATCCAAATGTATCTCTTGCGGTCTGTGCCAAAAGGTGTGTATCAACAACTGCATTTCAACACTTGAAAACCAAAAACGTGCGGTTGAATCCAAAGATTGTATTATGTGCCATAAGTGCCAAGTGGTTTGCCCCACAGGAGCCATTCAGTATAAAAAATAAAATCACTGGATGGCTTGAGCTTGGTTTAAATAAATTCTTTTAAATAAGCCCTTACCGACCGGGACATCTCCTTTGAAAAATCGGAGTTGTATTTTCTCTCGCAGAAGGCCTGCATCCATTCTTCATAGGTTTTATGCCCCAGTTTGTTTTCAAACATCCCCCTGAGCTGCGCTCCGGTAAAGGGTTGATAGGTGTTTTCGTGAACGATATATTGCATATCCACACGCCGGGGCTTCACCCTATCCAGCTGCTGCTGCGTCGGATAGCCGAAAACCAGCATGGCTGCCGGAAACACCCAGTCAGGAAGTCCAAGCAGCCGCTTGTGTTCCTCTCGATTCTCCATGATATCGCCAATATAGCAGGAACCGATACCCAGGCTTTGCGCAGCAACAACGGCATTTTGAGCGGCAATATTGGCGTCGCTTACCGCCAGCAACAAATCGCCAACGCCGGGTTTTCTTGGATTGGCATCGGCTTCAACAAACGCATCGACCCATTTTTTAGCATCGGCGCAAAAAATGAGCACCAGCGGGGCTGTCGCAATAAACGGTTGATGGTCGCATGTCTCGGCTAATTTATCTTTTAACCCCTGGTCGGTGATGTCCAAAATTGTATACAGCTGTTGATTGCCGGCTGTAGGCGCTGCGGTTGCCGCCGTTAAGATCCATTTTTTGTCTTGCTGAGCGATCTCTTTTTTTTCAAATACCCTGATGGATTTTCGATTCATCAGACTTTCGATGATGGTGTTCATTTAGCCAATCCCCCTTTTTATTCATTCGTTTTGCTGACTATAGTTTAACATGAAACACATTATTGGTATAATCAATGGTTAGTGGATTAAAAAATGGAGGGAGATACCTGATGATGAAAAGACTGCTGTTTGTGTGTTTGGTTTTTCTTAGTGTAACAATAATGGCTGAGAATCTTCCTGAGAAGAATTTCACTTCTCATGTGACTTATGTTCAATGCGAGGGAATCGGCCGTATCGCCGTCAGCATTACCGAACCTAGCACCATGCGTTATCGCACGCAAACGGGCGCTGTGATTTTAGTGAGTGCTTACATGCACGTCAACCGTTCAAAAACACCTTTTTCCTCTGAACCCATTTTATTGAACAACGGATTGGTTACACTTTCCTTCCTGTGGCC
>DAOTHY010000118.1:0-4998 GCA_035447925.1 Thermotogota bacterium | reverse complement strand
TCAATCATGAGGCCCAAGGGGTTGTATGGTTTTTCAGGCAGGTGATCGGGAATATCCCCCATGCGTTTTTCAACCGGGATGTTTTTGATTGTGAATATGATCAGCAATACCGCATCTTGAAGGTGCAGTTTGTCTTCCCCAATACTGCTGAGATTTTTGACGGTCGTGATGCATCATCACAGATCCGTTCTATTAATGACCCGGCGTTTAAACCTTATTATTACGGGATTCTAATCCTGATGATCCGTGTTCTCTTTACTGCGCTTCACAGAAATGATGTGAAAAAAGCGGTTGAGCAGCTTAATCTTCAAGGTACTTTTTCCCACTCTGTAAAAGGGAAAGCCGGGACAGGCAAGGTGCACCGATTCGAGATCACTTTCCCCACGGATGAAGACTCCTTGAAAAAGATCCATCAATTACGCCCTGAAGACCTGATGAAAAGAGAAAACATATCATCCGGACAACCTGTGAATGAGTCCAAGCCTGCTCAATCTGGAGATAAAGAACCTGCCGCCATGTTGACCGATGAATCTTTCAAAGCCTTTAAAGAAAAACTCTTACAGGCACTTCAGCATTTATCTGATTTGGAAGCAGCGATTTTAGCGAATGGCGATGAAAATGAAAGCCTTTCAAATGAAAAGAAGCAAAAGAGCCAACCGATGCCTTCCAATGAAAAGAAAACGGCAGCGCCTGAGGATCGGGAAAAGTATACCGATTTCCTTCAGAAAGTGAATGGATTGCCCCAACCCCTGATGAAATCCTTTACAGCCATTCTGCGTTTGAATCCTGCGGAAAAACACGATCTTAGCAGTATCAATATATCGAGGCTGGGAACTTTGCAGCTCGTTAACCGGTTAATATACCAGGGGATACCGCTGATCACATTAACCGGAACGTCCAACGACCTGTTCGTATGGGGCGCAAATTATCCCGAAGATTTGATTCACGAATTACGCAGGCAATTCCTGAAAGAAGGTGAATCCCTTGCCGACGGCAACTAAAAGATACTTAACATCGCTTTTTGAAAAGCATTCCAACAAATATGGGCGATTGATTCAACATGCCCTTGAGGAGGGGCTGAAACTGAGAAGCGATTCCAACTTTGAAGCGGTAAAGGCAGTTTTTGAAGCCTTGTACGATCGTCACCACTTGCGCCGGCAAATCAGCAATGACTATTATTATACCAAGTATCATCTGTCGCCCTCATCCTTTCATCGTTATCGCCGGAAGTTGGAGGGGATACTCGGGGATTATCTCAAACAGGTTGATGAGCGGATCAATGGGTACATCGCACTTTTTAAAAGCGGGATGGAACGTTTTTCAAAAACCTCGGATGACGATTACGTTGGTATCAACGTCTTTCTGGAGGCTGTTTTTGAATTGGAATGCGATGTGGACCAATCAGAAGCCGAGCGTTTTTTCTGCCGCTATTTTTATCTGCTGGGGTTTGTTCCCAAAAAGGGGAGAATCTCCCATCAGTATTATCAGTTGTATATCACACCGGAGAAATCCGATATGTTTTTAAATCTTAAGATCAGGAGGGAATCGTAGTATGGATTATATGTCGATCGATTTTAAACCCCTCTTTGAAGCCATGAGAGGCGGAACGGCTTTTGCTGAAATGTATGTTCCGTATATCTTCAAAGGGCGAGAAATGGAAAAAAGAGCCGTTGAAACGGATATCAGCGATGTCATTGAATCCGGGTTGAGCAAATGCCGGTTATTTCTCGCCGATTACGGCGGCGGTAAATCCACCCTGGGAAGGTTCATCAGTTATCGGGGGCAGGAAAACGGTATGCTGATCTCGGTTTTAAGCGATCAGGACTACAAGAATGTTTACAAGCAGGATGATTTTTTCATCTCCATCATGCGTAATCTTCGGATGAATGGGCTCAAACCGGGTTCCAATCCGCTGAAAGAAATCATGGAGGCCTGGTCAGAAGAACAACTTGCCGAGCTCACAAAAGACTCTGAGCCCCAGTCAATCGAACAGGTCACCCGATACCTGAAAGATCACCATGATATTACCAGTGACTTGTTTCTCGATTTCTCGACCTGCTATTTATTCAGCAAGTTAAAAGACCGGCCTACGGATCCGCTGGTCGGATACTTTTCCGGAGAACACGTTGATAAACGCACTTTGAAGACGCAATACGGGTTCACCCACTTTTTGGACAACAACGGATTGGCTTTTTTAAGGGATTTCAGTTCTTTTCTGCGAAGTATTCACTTGCCGGGCATGGTGATCATACTGGATGAACTGGAAACCCTGACCAGTAAAAGGTCTGATGTGCTGGAAAAGACGTACATCTTTCTGCGTGAATTTTGGGATCTTTTATTGAATGGAGACACCTCCGGCATTTTGGGTATCATGCTGTCAACCGAAGAGTGGATCAACGATTCCAAAAAAGGCGTCAAAAGTTATCCCGCCCTTTATGACCGTTTCAAAAACGGCAACAACAACCAGAATACAAGATCTTCCACAATCATCTTAAACACGTTGGCGGAATCCGATTATCGTGAACTGTATGATGAACTGTTTTCTCTTTACGATCAGACCTATTCAACGGATTTTGGCGCACTCGATCGTGTGTCTCAACAGTTGTGGGATTATCTGAAAATGCTTAACAGTTCCTTTGACGGGGAGATCAATGCCGTTTCACCCAGGGATTTTATCAAGGATATTGTCAACGCATTGGATTCCATCGCAGATTATCTGCATTTTCATGACAACGGTGAGCTTCCAGAAAATCTTGAGGAGATGATCAGTGCGAAGCAACCCATCAACACCTCATCGACCCTTGGAGAAAGTGATGAAGAACTCGATACCCTTTTCTGATGCCGATGCGCTCAGCGGTTTGAATGACAAACTGCAGCATCACTTAAAACGCAATCTGAATTGGACGGCTTTAAGGGATATTCAAAAACAGGCTGTCCGGCCGATTGTTGAGGGCAAACATACCTTAATCGTTTCTGAAACGGCTTCCGGTAAAACGGAAGCGGCGCTGATTCCCATCCTATCGAACATGTTGAATCGGGGTTTCGAGGGATTGAAAGTCCTTTACTTCGCCCCATTGAAAGCGCTCATCAACGACTTGTATGAGCGTATCGTGAATCTGGCAAAACCGCTTGGAATCAACGTTTCCCCATGGCACGGGGACATTCCCGCTTCCGAAAAAACAAAAGCGCTGGAGGACACTAACCTTTTGATTATTACCCCGGAGTCTTTGGAGGGGATGATCACCTCCAAAAAGATCGATCTTCAACAAATTTTTGAGCATTTGGAAGTTGTGATCGTGGATGAAATTCACTATTTTGCGGATTCGCCCAGGGGTTATCAGTTGATCAGCCTGATCAACCGTTTGGAAAAATACGCCAAAGTCCCGTTACAGCGGATCGGGTTGTCAGCCACCGTTCAGAATAAAGACGGGGTTTTGGAATTTCTCAGCCACGGCAGCACCCGAGAATGTGAAGCGGTGAGCAGCCGTAAAAACAATCACAAACGGGAGATCAAGGTGGTTGAAGCCTCAGATGCCCTGTCGATGGAAGACATCATCTGCAATAGCCTGAGAAAGCAGCCCCATAAGAAATACCTGGTCTTTTCCAATTCCAGAACACAGGCCGAGGAATTTGCGGCAGCGTTGACAGATAAACAAATCAGCGTTGAAGTGCATCACGCCTCGGTGGGCAAGGAGATTCGCTCTACGGTTGAAAAGCTTTTTAAAAACAAGCAGTTGCAGGTGGTGGTGGCCACGACCACGCTGGAACTGGGAATCGATATCGGGGATATCGACCAGGTCTTTTTCCTGAACCCTCCTTATTCGACCTCTTCCTTTTTGCAAAGGCTGGGCAGATGCGGAAGAGTTGATGCCAATCCCAAATGCTGGATCCGGATCAATCGTGAAAACCCCCATGAGATCCTGCGAATCCTGGGGATTCATGATATGCTTGAACACGATGAGGTGGAATCGTTGCCCCTGTACGATTGCTGCCCCCAGCTCTTTTCTCATCAGCTGCTTTGTGCCGTTTATGAATTGGGCAGCTTTTGTAAAGACGATCTGGCATCCCTAAAGCAGCCCTATGGATTTCGAAACATGAACATGGAACGCTTGTCTTGTCTGTTTCAATTCCTGATCGAGGAGGATTATCTGTGTAAGAAAAATCGATGCTACACCCCTTCCACCAAGCTGCTGGATATCATGGAAAGTTTTAGAAAACGTGATTTCGTGGGTGTTTTTTCCGCCACCACGGAATGCGATGTGGAAAATGAGGGGCGCAAAGTGGGAACCGTTCCGTTTATCTTCTTTGAACAGATCAACAGACAGTTGGCACAAGGCTCATCGTCTGAATTCAGATTGGCTAACCGATCGTGGCAGGTGTCGGGGATCAGTGAGGCAAAAAAGAAAATTTTTGTGGTATTTTCCGATAAAAAGAACGTGCCCCGCTGGTTCAGCCGTGGCGCTGCCATCTCTTTTGACTTCGCCCGGGCAATTAAGGAAAAACTGTCAGAGGACTTTTCGGATATCGATACTTATTTAAACCTGATGAAGGTTTCAAAGGTCGCAAAAGAGGTAATCGCCCAACTCGTCAAAGAAGAAAAAGAAAAACTTAGGCAAAACAGCCCGGGATTGGGTACCGGTCTTCAAGTCGGGGATGTTGCCATGAAAAAATGGTACAACTATTTTGGAGAAAAGGGCAATTTCCTGACCAAATGCCTGATGGAAATCAGCGGCATATCCGTTGATGCCTACGATTACAGCATGATCCAATTTTCCTGTAAAACAGCTTCACAGGCCATGGAACGGTTTACGGATTTGATCAATCAGGAAGATTCAGTGATCAGGGAGCAATTAATTGAATATCTGCAATCAAACATCAAATTGGCCGAAAGTGTTTACGAACTGTTTGGTGATAAACTGGCTGCTTTCATACCGGAGCGGTTGATGGCCGATTTTGCCGCCATGTTCATTTACGACACCAGAGTCCTGGACCTGTTGA
>DAOTHY010000117.1:0-5001 GCA_035447925.1 Thermotogota bacterium | reverse complement strand
TACCCTGTAAAAAAAGGATATATTTTAGGCTCGTCAGGTACGATTCCTATTTTGCTTTTTATTCGAATCGCATTTGTTTCTACATTCATTCCCAATATTTCAGCTTTTCCAGATGTTATGGGGAGTTGTCCTGTTAACATCTTAATGGTGGTTGTTTTTCCGGCACCGTTTGTTCCCAAGAAACCGTAAATCATACCTGATTCAATGGATAAATTTAATGACTTCACTGCTTCATTATTTCCGAATACCTTGGTAATATTATGACATTTGATCAAAAAAACCACCTCTCCATCATTCTAACATGTTTCATGGTTGTGTTGACTCATAATGGTTTGCATATTTTAAAAATAAACGTGGTACCTTTGTTTTGATCAGAGCATAAAGAGATGGTGCCACCGATTTTTTCCCATTCTTTTTTTACAACCGACAAGCCAGTTCCTCTACCTGACATCAAATCTGCATAAGCCTTTGTTGTAAAGCCGTCAATAAAAATCAAGTCTAAAACAGATTCAGTATCAATGGAATGGATCTGTTCTGGTTTCAAAAATCCCTTTTCAACACCGGTGATTTTAAGTTGTTCCAGATTAAGACCTCTACCATCATCACTTATTTTGATGTTAAGGAAAGAAGGCTGATCTTCTATAATCACACTGAGTTGGCCATATGTTGGTTTATTCAACTGAATTCTTTCATCAATCGATTCGATTCCGTGATCAATTGCATTCCTGAAAAGGTGAATCAATGAATCTCTCCATTTACTGAACTTTTTAGGGTCTATGTAAATGTTATCTCCCTCAATCAAGAGGGGTCTGATGGTTTTCCCCAATTTTTCCGCTATTGTTTCTACGATGAATCGGTAATAGTTTAAGAAATCTTTTATCTTTTTCTTTTCCAAAATGGATAAGGCTTCATCAATTTTCTCATGTTGTACATTTGTCAACAGATTTTTTAATCTTTGACGCAGTGATTCGATTAATTCAGGATCAATCTTGATTGTCTTTTCATTTTTAAAAATATTCCCATTCGCACAAGGAATACAGTTTGATAATTCTTCTTTAATCAGCGCTTCTTCCTGATCCAACCAACTCAACATGTCTAATTCACTTAACATCATTTGATTTTCCAGCTTTGGGGATTGGAATGAGGGATTGGATGACCAACATTGGATAGTCTCTTCAGCCTCATGCATCTTTTGTTCCAATAATTGAAATCCAAAGCTTGCAAAAGCGCCTTTAAAAGTGTGTAATTGTCTTTTGACATAAGCTATACGTTCGGCTGTAGGAGTTGTGTTCAGTAAATGATGAATATCAAAGGAAACAAAATCCCGATAATCCCTTTCTATTCTATTCAGTTCCTCCAAATTCAAAACTATTTTGATCATTTTGGACAATTTGTTTCTTTCCTGTTCAATCTCGTTCTCCAATGCTATTCGTTGGGTTGCATCGTTTAATATAATCATCAACTGCATTTCACCCGGAATTGCATCTTCAATCCACTTATAATCAAATTCGATAAACAAACCATTGATGACAAGCTTATCCGGCAATAATGAAAGATAAGCCTCCCTTTTTAAATGATCTGATTCAATCTGAATTGTACTGATGATTTTTTCCACAAAAGCGGCTTCTTGCTGATCATCAGGGTACACTAATGAAGGAAAAAAGACATTTGTGATGTTCTGTTGAAAGATTCTTTCACATTCTTTACTAAATGTTGGTTCAACGCACACTGATTTGTCCAGGGTTAAGAAACCTTGCTCGGTGTTATTTAAAAGCATTCGTAAATCTTTTAAAGTGTAACGGAGTTCGTTGGTCCTTTCCTTTACTTTCTCCTCGAGAGAATTGTTGAGGATTTCTATTTCGCCATAAGAAGATTCCAATTCTTCGTTGACTACCCGTAATTCTTCCAATGAATCGGATAACTCTATTCTCAATCTCTTTTCATGTGTGTAATTCTTAATAAAATGATAAGTGAAAAAACTGCCGAACACGAAACTCATGATCATCAAGGCATTTTGCTGCATGGAAGGGAGGGGGAAAGCTCTGAATTTTTCCCTAAAATAAAAATCATTGAGAATGGAAAATAGAAGAATAAACAATGAATACTGCAGCAGCTTTATTTTTGTTTTTTTTATGGCGAGATGAATCATATACAGATTCATCAATATCAAAAAAACAATGGAAATCCGGTGCTTAAGCCCAATTTCTAATGGAGTGAAGAGATAAAAAGCAATCACAAATGGAATACCCCACCAAAAATAAGGGGTTAATCTGAACTGTTTCAAAATATAGTATTCCAATCCGTGAAAGAGAAATATAAACGAAATCATCATCAGCAAAGGTACAAAGTAATCATAAAAATGTGAGTTGTAGAAAAGGTTAGTGTTGAATGATAGAATGATGTAAGCCAGATATGATGCTTGAAGTAAAGTTCCAAAACCAATATTTAAATAAGACTTTCTGAGCACTTGCATGCTGTGACCAATGATAAACATTAGAAAAACAATGACCAATTGTACTCCGAAAGCAATAAGATAGATATAGGATTCCACAAAATGAACTCTGAAATAACTCCCTTTGATGATCTCTGAATTTGCCAACATAGGTGGATATGAAAGAATGATTCTTTGTGGACCTCGTGCGGTAATTTGAATATCCAGATGATCATCCAAATAAGCTTGAGGGATCTGATACGATAAAAATAAATATGGGGGAGGTCTTTGCATCTTTTCTAATTCAGGCAGAATGGACGAAATATGGTGTCCGTTGACATATAATTCCCCTTGAATTGTTGGGTATATGGAAAAGGTTAAAAAATCTCTATTGGGGGGTAAATCAACCGTTTTTTTTGCTGAGAAACTTTCTCCCTTTTGAATATCGATATTTATGGGAAAAGAATCTGATATCATTTCACCATTTACTGAAATCTGCCAAAATCCGGTTAACGGTTGGAGTTTACTGGTAGTGTAGATTAGAGTTAATGCCAATAGCATAACGAGATAAAAAAGAAACCCAAATAACATTGGTTTTAGATATGTGGTTATTTTTTCAGAATTACACACAAAATTCCTCTTTCATAAGAAAAGTTAATACATTCTTAGCAAATATCAGTTGGCTTCTTCTTGCTACTAAAGCCCGTTATTATCCCTAAATTATAGCATAAGATCAAAAACGGGTAAAAAAAAAGCACCTATAAAAAGGTGCTAAATTGTTGTTTTTCATTATTTATTCCAAAATCGGTTTAATATCGATTTTCCAGCCGGTTAGTCGGGCTGCCAAACGGGCATTTTGTCCGCCCTTTCCGATAGCCAAAGAAAGTTGTGTGGGAGGGACCCAAATTCTTGAAATCTTATTTTCCTCATCCAATATTTCAACCTCAATTACTTCGGCCGGTGCCAAGGAATTTCTAATCAACGTTTCGATATCATCTGACCATTCAAAGGCATCTACTTTTTCTCCGCTTAGTTCTTTTACAATATTGGTAATTCTGGTGCCATTCTCACCGATACATGCACCGACGGGATCCACCTGATGATTCAAAGAACGAAGTGCCACTTTGCTTCTGACACCCGGTTCTCTAGAAATAGCAACAACTTCCATTGTTCCGTCTTTTAATTCAGGGACTTCCAAAAACAGAAGTTCTTTCAAGAATTCCCTTGAGGTTCGATTGACCCTCATATATGCGCCTCTTTGACTTTTTTCAACCGTTTCGATATACACCTTGATCATTTTGCCATTATCGAATCTTTCGTTGGGAATCATACGATCTTGAGTGATTACCGTTTCAACCTTGCCAATCCTGATTTCGTAACCACTGGAAAGAGGTCGCATGATTTCAGCACTGGCAATGGTGTTTTCCATATCTTTATACTGTGTATAAATACTGTCTTTTTCCAATTCCCTCAGTTTTTGGATGAGAACTTGTTTGGCTGTTTGGGCAGCGATCCGGTTAAATTTCTTTACATTTATCTTCTGTCGAATTTCTTCGCCGATCTTTGCGTTGTGCTTGATCTTATGAGCTGATTTGATATCAATCTCATAGGAGGGATCTTGAATATCACTTTCTTTTTCCACAACAAAGTTCAAACGGAAAATTTCAATTTCACCCGTTAACTGATCCACTTTTATTTCCACATGTTCTTCTTCGCCAAACGCCTTTTTATAGGAGATCTTTAAAGAACGCTCAAGCGCCTCAATGATTTCCTCTTTTTTTATGCCCTTTTCTTTTTCCAACTGTTCTAAAGCTTCTATAAGATTGATATTCATCTTAAACCTCCAAGTATAACTGTGCTTTTTTTACAATTTTGATGTTAATGTCAAATAATCTATTTGAGTCACGTTCCATAACAGATAGTATTTTTACTTCGGGATTGTATTTCATAAATTTACCGATGAAAACCGTTCGGTTTTCTAAAGGTTCTGTTGTAATCACCTTAACCGTTTCTCCAACAAATCGCTGATAGTCTCTTTCATTTCTCAATTCACGTTCTGCACCCGCAGAAGAAACCTCCAGATAATAGGCTCCCTTTAGAAGCTCCTGTTCGTCTAAAAGAGGACCGATGGTCTTGGAAACCTCCTCGCAATCCTTTATGCTGATAGGTTTTTCAGGATGATCGATAAAAACCCTTAAAGTTTTTCTGGATTTTTGCTTCAATAATTTTAATTCATATAATTCAAATCCGGATTGCGCTAAAAGTGCTTCCAAATCCTGTTGTAATTTCTCAAATGTTTTATCCAATTCAATTCCCCCTGAAACTGCTTATCTGCAATACTTAAGGCGGGTAAAATCCTCCCGCCTTAAGCGTTCTTATTAATAAATTTCGAGGGCAACGCCCTCGAAATGTTTTTTCATGACTAAGGTTATTTTACCAGAAAATGATGATTAAGTCAACTGCTGAAATTGCTCCGCAATTTCAGCTTAGAAGTTTCCCCCCCCAAAAGGGGAAAACTTCATGAAGACTTGAGAAGAAAAAGCTGTTTTGCAATTTCAGCTTAGAAGTTT
>DAOTHY010000116.1:0-5127 GCA_035447925.1 Thermotogota bacterium | reverse complement strand
TCCGCCAAACGGCTGAGTTCTTCTGCGGATTCAGTCACCTGTTGGGCTCCGGTGGATTGCTGTGCTATGGCACCGGACATCTGTTCTACTTCTTCGGATATTTGTGAGGTGGATTTGGCTGATGTGTCCATGGCGGACGCCATTTCCTCGGCTGAAGCGCTCTGTTCTTCGGCTGCACCCATCAGCGCTTCCACACGATTATTGACGGTTTCCATATAGGTGGTGATTTGGTCGAATTGTTCAACAACGTTCTTGTTGCTTTCTCTGAGCTCCTTATAAAGCAAGACCGTTTTCTTAACCGCCTCATTTGCCTGATCTGAACCGTCATCGATCTCATTCAAGATTTTTGCGATGTTGGCTGAAGCGCTTTGGCTTTCTTCGGCCAGTTTTCGGATCTCGTCTGCCACAACGGCAAAGCCCTTCCCGGCATCTCCGGCACGGGCCGCTTCGATGGCGGCATTCAAAGCCAGTAAATTTGTTTGTTGGGATATGGAAGCGATGGTGTTGACAATTTCCTGGACATTGTTCGCCTTTTTAGCTACCGTGGTGACGATTTCCTGGGTGTTGTCATTTTGCTGGTCCACCTGTTCCATCTTTTGCCGTTGAATTTCCAATTCCTTTTGGCCGGCTTTAACAGCTTTTTCCGTATTTTCTATGTCAGTTGCCAATTCCTGAGAGTTTTTCGAAACTTCCTGCGAACTTGCGGCAACTTCCTCCACTCCGGAGGTGACTTCTTCGATGGAGGCGGAAGTGTTTTGAACGTTGCTTTCAACACTTTGGGCTTGAGACTCTAATTCCTCAGCAGAAGCCGATTGTTCCTCGGAAACAGAAGCTAAATTTGTTGATGCAACACTCATGGATTTGGCTTCTTCATCTACTTTTTTAATCAAATTCACAAGATTTTTCTGCATGGTTGCCAATGATGTGGTCATCTGTCCGATTTCGTCCTTCTGTTTCATGTATTTCACCGCTTTGCTGTCTTTATCATAGGTCAAATCATAATCGGCTATTCTAAGGACGGTTTTCGCCAGTTCTTTCACAGGGTTGGAGAACACAATTCCCACAAAGATGGCGATGACGACAATAACTGCGATGATGACTAAAAAGGCAATGATGATGACCATAAGAATCCTGTTGCTCGTTTCGTTGATTTGTGCTTCAGGAACAGCCGCTCCCAAAGACCAGTTGGGCGTATTGGCAACCGGCTGAAAGAACAGATGGAAAGCAGTTCCATCCGGCCTTTTATAAGTAGCGATACCGCTTTCTCCCTTAGTCATCCGTATTCCCGCTTCTTCGAGGCCGATAAAACCGTCTTTTTTGGTATTTGTCATATCTAAAGACATGATCATTTTTCTATCCGGATGTGAAATGGTCAAACCGGTTCCATCTGCTAAGAAAAGATACCCTTCTTTGCCTATTTTTATCGAATTCAGCTTTTTCGCCAGAACATCCAATGTGACTGTTATGGCCAACATACCGATTGTTTTGTTATCCTCCTTAATAGCGGTGGCAACTACAAAGATAGGGTTTCCAGTAAAATTACTGACCAAGGCATTAGAGATAGCAAAATCTTCACCTTTTCTGATAATCCGGTCAAAATATTCGCGATGACTTAGATCAACCACCGTTCCGTTCTGATCATAACTCTTTCCATCGGGAAAAGTCACAAAAGCCGACTCGTACAATCCCCGATTCTGTCCCAGGACATCCTGTAAGCGCTTTCCATATTGCTCATAATTCATGCTTTTTACCACATTTGTAATTGCCAAGTTGGACAACTCTTTATTCAAGCCGACCAACCACTCTTCTACACTCATATTGCTGGCATTAGTAATTTCCTGAGTGAGATTCTCGGTCAAATCTGTGGTGCTGGTTCTTGCCATAATCCCGATAATAAGCGCTGAAACAACCAACACCAGAACCGTAACGGGAATAAAGTAAAGCAGTAATTTTGTTTTGATACTTTTGACTTCGAACTTTGCCATGAGGATAGCCTCCATTCATTTTCAAAGTTTGGATTCACATGATTGTTTTTTATTATAACACTTATTATCTAATATGCGATATTCTTTACTTTATTGTATATATAATAAAATATACGTTCTGTGATTTTTATATTTCGTAGCTTCCGATTTTAAAAATGATCTCAATATGGATGAGAGCGGCCATGATGAGTAGAATTTATCATAAAAATCACGAAGCTTATACATAATTATTTATTTAAGAGCTGTTAAAGCAATCAAAACATACATGAATACCACTCTATTTATATTCTGTTTAGATTTGGGAGTGAAGATAGGGTTCATTTCCTTTCATAAGAATTAAAGGCCAAAGTTATGCTATACTATCCACACGAATATCTTAAAAACAGACTTTCGAGGATGAGATGTCAAAACGAAGCAATCAGGATGAAAATTTCATCAAATCACAACCGCAAGCGTCTTCAGAAGAACTGATAGAACAGTTGAATAACCGGATCAAACTGGAGGGAATAGTCAGAGAATCCTCTACAGCCCTTATGGGGGGCGAAGGGTCTCTGGATGACAAAATTGAGGCCATACTCAGACGTTTGGGTGAGTTTTCGAAAACCGACCGCAGTTATATCTTTCTGTTTTCACAAGACGGCCGCTACATGAGCAATACTCACGAATGGACCGGTGAGTCGATCAGAGCTGAAAAAGACAATTTGCAGAATCTTCCCTGCGCAACCATCCCCTGGTGGACCGAAAAAGTGAAGAATGGGGATACCATCAACATCCCACTGGTATCGGATTTGGGCGATTACGCTGCTGTGGAAAAAGAGATCCTTCAAGCCCAAGATATCCAATCGGTAATCGTTGTCCCATTGATGATTGATGAAAGAGCCATCGGTTTTATGGGATTTGATGCCGTCATGGAACCAAAGATTTGGAAGAATGAGGATATCGCCTTGCTTCAAACAGTAGGCAATATTATTGTGAATGCCCTGGAAAGACACAAACGCGAAAGCGACATTCATAAAAGCGAACTCAATTACAGAACCCTCTTTGATCATTCTAACGACGGGATTTTTTTGCTGGATTTAAACGGCAAACATGCCAGGGTGAATAAAATGGCAAGCAAAATGCTGGGATACACGCCGGAGGAGATACAGGGGCTTTCGTACCGGGAATTGGTGGCTCCTGAGGAGATTAACAATTCCTCTGTTATGTTGTCTAAAGTCCTGGAGGGACATATTCCGCCCCCTTATGAAAAGACTATGATGACGAAAGAAGGCAAGAGGCTCCCCGTTGAAATCAACTTGTCGCTGATCAAAGATGAAAACGAGCACCCTGTATACATTCAGAGCGTGGTCAGGGATATCAGTTCCAGAAAAACCACACAGAAAGAAATCAAACGGCTCACATTTTTTAAGAATTCTGTTTTTCAAATCCTGAATGAAACCCTTTCCCACGATAAGGTAACGCCGCCGTTAAGGGCTTTGCTGGAACTCAATTTAAAGGTAATCGACAGCTGTGATCACGGCTGGGTGTTTGAGCGTTTTGAGTCTTCTTGGGAAGCTGAACAGTCCTTTGAGAAGGACCTTTCAGATAATCCTTTGCTGCCGATCCTGGAACTGGGTCGCTTGAAGGTGCAGTGGCCGATGGATGTTTTGGCGGCTCTGAGCAAATGGATCATAGGCATCACAGAAGTGGCGATTTTAACAGCCAGGGAAATACTTCCTCCGGGCCGGCTTGATTTTTTGTCAGAAGATACGCAATTTCTCATCATCCCCATTCAAAGCAACGGTGAAAACGTCATCGTTTTTGTCTTGAAGCAGGCGGATCAGGCGGTCCATTTTGGCGATAACGACTTACAGACCGGAGTATTTTTAAAGAAAAATATGGAAATCATGCTTCACAGGATCAATTTGGAAAACAACCTCATTGAAAAGCAAAAACAATTAACAAAACTGGCCAATATCGATAATTTGACGGGGTTGCATAACCGGAGAAGCTTTGGCGAGCTGTCTATGGAATATCTCAAAAAAGGGACTCACTCGGCGTTATTGTATATGGATTTGAATAAATTCAAGGACATCAACGATACATTGGGACACAGCGCCGGTGATAAGATGCTGCGTGAGATCACGGATCGAATCAAAGAAAACTGCGACGAACAAGTCATCACCGGAAGACTGGGAGGGGATGAATTCGGATTGCTGCTTCCCTCATCCGATCATCGGCAGATCAGCCAAATGTGTGAACGCCTGATCAAGATACTCAAAGCGGATTATCATATTCCCGGTTGGTACGGCAGAGTCAGCGCCAGCATTGGCGTTGCCGTATATCCCAAAGATGGAATCACTTTTGAGGAATTGCTGAAAAATGCCGATATCGCCATGTACGAGGCAAAAGGAATGAAACGTGATTATTCATTTTATAACGAGACGTTGTCGCAAAACATACAGCAAAAGATTGAGATGGAAAAGGAGATCGAACAAAGTCTGAAACAAAATGACTTCATCCTTTACTATCAGCCCATTGTAAAAATAAAGGGTGAAACCCTGAAAGGCTACGAAGCCCTTGTCCGATGGGATCACAACCAAAGGGGCATTCTGTCCCCGTATTATTTCCTACCCTTTGCGGTTAAAACAGGACTCATTGGCAGAATTGACGAGAAGATCAGAGAAATGGCCGTTCAAAAACTGGAAGAATGGTCTATGAATCAATGTCCTTACACATTGAGTGTCAACGTATCGGCCAAGGAATTCCTGGAAGAAGGATTTATTGAAACAATGGAAGGCCTGTTCAGCCGACATGTGTTTAACCTGGAAAAACTGGTGATCGAAATCACCGAGGACTCTTTTTTGGAGGATTATGAGGAAACCGTGCGAAAGATTCGCTACCTGAAAAAAATGGGAATCCTTTTCTCCATTGATGATTTTGGAACGGGGTATTCTTCCCTTTCTTATTTACGAAAGATCCCTGCTGATTTTTTGAAAATTGATATGGAATTTGTTCAAAACATCCATCAAAATGCCATTAACAGAACCATCGTGGAATCCACCATCAAACTGGCCCATGATTTGGGGTTTCAAACCATATGCGAAGGCGTTGAAACCCGAGAAGAATTTCATCTATTGAGAAAATTCAACAGCGATTATGT
>DAOTHY010000115.1:0-5175 GCA_035447925.1 Thermotogota bacterium | reverse complement strand
TCACCTTGAAAAAGCAAACCCGAAAGCGCATCCGAGCCATGATTCACACAGACATCGTCAAAAAAGGCAAATCCCGTTTAAGCGAACAAACACAAGGCCATCTGGCCTATGTTCACGGCATCGACCCGGACCTGTACAACCAATATCTCTCCTACATTCACACACTCAAGGAAAAAAGACCGGCCCGTGAAGAAAAAACACCAACGGCAAAGCAGGAGATCATCTCTGCTATACAAGAAAAATCCGCTTCCCATGAGAAACCCCAAAAAACCAACTGGTTCACACGTATGTTTAAGAAGGACTGGTAAAAATACTGTATGAATTTTTGCTTACAGAATAAACATAAAAGATTTTCTATTTATATCTTGCTACCTTTAATGATAATGGAACCCATTTAGAGTATAGTTACATGAGATTTTTTTCAAAAAATATCTTTTAATGATTCAAACAATTGAAGGATATATGAAAGAGCATTCAATATTTAGGTATGAAAGTATTTAAGATGGCGATAAATCCTCTTCAATATTTATTTCTAAAATATTTTGTCTTACCTTCTCAAGTTCTACTCTGTTAAGATATTGCTCCACATTCCCCATCATATCCAATGCCTGTTTAAACATTTCAAGTTTATCCACTTCATCACTTAAAAGATATTCTTCAATAATAATGGCACGCTTAATGCCAAGGATTGTCAACAAAGTACCAACAACAATCCCCGTCCGATCTTTTCCGGAAAGGCAATGAATAAAGACAGGATATTTTAATTTGGGATTTTCGAATTGTTTAATGATGTTGTTAAGCCAATCTCTTACCTGCCATAGGGAAGTGTCATATTTTTCCACATGTTTTGAAATCGGAAAATGATAATAATCCGCACCAAAGCGCTTTTTATCCGGTCCGTTTCTTAAATTAATAATCGTAGCAGGATTTTCCAACGCCGTTATGTTGTCAACAAAATCGGTTTTACCGCCACGATAAATCCTTTTTGTGGGTAACACTTCCTCATTAATCAGCAGATTGACAAATTCACCAACATCCCTGAAATTGACACAGCCTGCTGTATAGTCCAAACTCATTTTGATCACTCCTCATGACACAAACAAAGCATATCTGTATTTTCTACCGCTGAAAATAGCAATTTCCGCATCATTTCGACCAACTCATGGTAAAATCAGGGCGCAGAAAACATTTTCCTGCGGAAAAGGCGTTTTTCAAGTGTATAATTAAACGAAGACACTTACAGCAAACAATTGCCCACGAAAAGGTGCTGCGACCACCAAGGTGTCTTGAAAAAAACGTCCGCCCCATAAAGGTGGACGTTTTAATAAGGAGGTGTTGATTATGAAAGGGGATTACATTATCTTTTCAGATATTCAGGGAACTTTTGACAGTCTCAATCGGTTTTTCAAATCCGTTGAATTCATGAAAAGAGACGGAATGATTTGCCTGGGCGACATTGTCCACAAGTTCAGGGACTATACCGATAACCTGTGTATCGATTTAGTCAGGCAGCATGCTGATTTTTGTGTCAGAGGTAATCATGAGGATTATCTCAAAACACGAACCCTCTCTAGCGCACCTTCTTATAACACCGATTATGTGAAGCGATTACCCGACAGTCTTGATCTGGACAATGTTTTCTTAATGCATTCCAGTATCCGGGAAAAAAACCTCAGAAACAGAACGCTGGAACAGATCTGCGATGAAGCCCTTTACATCCAAAAAAAGCACCCGGCTGTCCGATATATCCTATTTGGACATACGCATGCGATAGGGGCTTATCGGATTGAAGAAGGACAAATCCACGAATGTGAAGGAAATGAAATCCAGCTGGACCCTCAGGGGTTGAGTATGATCAATCCCGGTGGTATTGGCCTGAGAAACAACATGCCCAATACGTATGCCAGGCTGAATTTTGAAACGGGGCAACTGCGTTTTTACTCTCTCGAAGAATCGGAAGAACTGGCAAAGAGAGTGGCGATGGTCCATCGATTCGAAGAGGCTTGGATGCCGAATCTAAATCTTCACTTTTATCACGATTTTGTTGAATCCATCCAAAAGGATTTCAATGCGTATGGAAACTGTCATGATCCATCCGTTAGTCGGGTACTTGGCCTTTTGAAGACCTTCAAGCAAAAGAGCTTTGAACAAGCCAGTCATTCTATTAAGGAAAAGATCCTTTGGGAATATTCCAGTCAGCTGGCTGAACAAGTGTCCCGCATATACGAGGAACTCAAAGATGTCTATGAAATGGAAGATCCCATTGAAATCAGAAAGATTTGTATGGAAATTATTGAGGAAGAAAAGTTTGCTTGATAAAAGTAAGCTTTTCTTTTTTGAAAGTGAGGTGATAAAGAATGAAATATTTTAGACTTACATCTGGTCTTTCCCCCGTCTTAAATTTTTCCGAACCTGTTTTTTATGCTATGACAATAGGTAAAGATACATTTGATTTCTCTCAATTTTATGATGTTTTAACCGAAGATAATTTTTATAAACTGAAACATTTTCTATCGACTAAAGAAACGTCCGCAATCCTATATTTAGAGCTTGATTTAACTGATGAGATAACTATGAAAATAGAGGTCTTAGAAACCGGTTATCTTGCTACCTTTGATTATGAGGATAAACATTATGAATTTCAAGTAGATGGAGCTTTTTTTCGTGACTATCTGTTAATGATTCAAACGATTGTAGGGTATATGAAAGAGCATACAAGATTTGCATATAAAAGTAATTACGATGAAATATGCAATTTATTAAAAAAGGTCTACAATGAATAATATCTCAACGGTTGTCTCTTGATGGGCTGTATAAACAAAATACCACATCACTTTTGGAATGACTTGTTCAGTCTCGTCTTTTTTTATTTCGAATTATCGCAGCATCGGTTTACTGAATGATAAAAGCAGAAAAAAGCCCTCATCTCTGAGGGCTTTTTTGTGGAAGGTTTTTTAAATTGCTAATTCTCCATTTCCCTTAATTCAATGAATGGATCGACAAATATCCCCTTTAATTCGCAATCTTCTTCAGAATTGACATCCACTTCAAAATAGTCATCCTCATAACCATTCTTATGAATTCTAAAATTCTGGCGTACATTGTTGGATAAAATCGAATCAACTTGTATTGTATAGTCAAGGGGTGTATTCCACAGATAGACTTCATTCACATAAATTTCAGATTTAATGGGAATTGAATCAATATCCAGCTGAATACTCGTGACACAGTATTCAAGATCCATTGCATAATTCATATGATCACCATCCTTATTGCCTTCAGGCTTGTAAGCAACCCATTCGGATTCGAACAGGGAGGCATTTTTCCCGTTCGTTCCCTGCTGTTCCCATGCCCCTGAACGGGCAAAGAAAACGCTGACAGAGAACGCAACGAGAACCAGCGCAACAAAAAGTCTTACTTTGTTTTTTGTCATCATTCATCACAACCTTTTGTTTTCACCATTAAAAAACAAGCAAGCGCTACACTTGAAAGGAATTTTTCGTTTTCTTTCTGTATGGAGATAAATACTCGGCAATCATTTTAAACAATTAAATCTTAAGAGAGCACATTATAACATTTTAATCAAACGAAAGTCAACAAGTAAATCTCTTTCAGCATTCGCTGGGATTTTTGCCTGTGATATAATTTCATGCACTTCAAACAAGCTTTTCTTCACACCAAAGTTTTAAAGAAAATGACGTTTAAATGATTTCCTCAAATGATTATACTGATGGGATAATACAATTCCGCAGGTTAAAAAAACTTGCGCCAAATTATTACCTATGACCTTCGAGGATATGTGGTTTCAGTTACAATAAATCTTAGAAAAATAAATGTGGATTATGAAAAGATTGTTTTGTGATGAAACTGGATCAACAGGGTGAAATTGAGTGGAGCCAATTATACGGTGGATTTGACAATGAAGAAGCCGCTGCCTGCATTGAAGTTGATGATGGTTATATCATCGCCGCAGATACGAATTCTGTGGATGCGGATGTCAACAAACAACACAACAATCGTTCCATTTGGCTTTTTAAATTGGATAAAGAGGGCAAAATCACTTGTAATGAAACCATGCTCGCCGCCCCTGATGGAGGATTCCTGGTCGCAGGCTTTACGGACTCTAAAGACAGCAGCTTTGAAGAGATGCTCACCGAAAAACGCAAAAACACGGAGACCGCTTTTAGTATTATGTAGGTGAGCACCGTGGATGTTTCACAAGCTTACGCTTAGCGTAAGCAGGAAACTCCAAGCTCAATGCTTTCTTTGAGCACCTGCGTGTGCTCCCGCAAATGAAATCATTGTTTATTATTTCAATAATATCCACAAAAATATCCTTTTAGCGATTAATTACCTAAAAAATGTCTCTGCTATTGTTATTCGGGAGCATGAAGTTTTTGCCTATGGCAAAAACTCTGTCCGCCCGCAAGTGAGATGATACTTGATTTTGCGAATATGTCTTCAAAATTGACCTTTTTTCAGTGGAATTATTAAATGATTAATGTGTCTTGTAGAGGAACGACGGTCAAAGTAGTTTCTTTTTTTGAACCCTTCATGATTCCCAATGATTATGGTAAAATCAGGCAGAAAGCAATGAATGATTTTCCAACCGGTAGAACAAAGACATGAGTGTTTCCTAAGAACGGCAACAAGGGTGATGTTTCGTCATCTGTTTGAAATGTCTCACATCTCTACTGTACCAAGGGGTTGGTACGGTATTTCAAGTTAGGAAACACTCTTTTTTTGGAGAGACAATGAGCATAACGCAAGGATTTCCCGCCATTACCACTTTAACCGATTTATCCCATACACTTCATTTAGACAAGCAGACGTTGTTTCTTATGTCAAAATATCCAACATTCTACTATGTGAGTTTTTCAATCCCGAAAAAGGACGGCGACCTCCAACAACCGGCAACTGGTCACCGGCATCCTGGTGAACAACGAGAAAATCACCTTGAAAAAGCAAACCCGAAAGCGCATCCGAGCCATGATTCACACAGACATTGTCAAAAAAGGCAAATCCCGTTTAAGCGAACAAACACAAGGCCATCTGGCCTACGTTCACGGCATCGACCCGGACCTGTACAACAAATATCTCTCCTACATTCACACACTCAAAGAAAAATGACCAGCCCGTGAAGAAAAAAAGCCAACGGCAAAGCAGGAGATCATC
>DAOTHY010000114.1:0-5193 GCA_035447925.1 Thermotogota bacterium | reverse complement strand
TCTGGTTTATCATTATCAACCGGAAATGATCACGAAAAACATCTTTGAAGATTTTCAATCGGAGAGTTTAAAAACCGTTCACGCCAGGATGCTCAACGAAGATTCGGGGCACGGCTTTTATGTCATAGACTGGATCATTCATGAAGGTGTCTTTTACGACAAAATCACCGCTTGGAATGGATTTACCATTGCGAATAAGCAATTCAAAGTTGCCAAAACAGCTGAACTGGATGAAATGAACAAAGAGCTGACCAGAATGAGAAACAGCGGAATCCTTTTAATTGTGTTGATTTTTGCCACCTTATCCATCCTATTCGCCATCAATATCAACATTCAGACCCGTTTTCTCCAATCCGCATCCAACCACCTTCAAGAAAGGCTCAGAAAAAAAACCAAAGAAATCCGGGAAAATGAGGAAAAATTCAAAACCTATATTGAAAACGCTCAAGATTTGGTACTCCACATTGACAACGACTTTCACATCGAATACGCTTCCCCGTCCGCCAAAACAATTTTAGGCTATGCACCCGTTGAAATGATTCATCTTCCCCTTCTTCATTTCATTGACAGAAAGAATGCTCCAAAGATCACCAGTTTAACAGAGCTTGAACAGAACATCCGGACTAAGGGACTGATCAGCCCCATGATTCGAAAGGATTCACGAACCATCCATATCGAATGGTCCATATCCAGCGGAAATTACAAAGATGGTGAAGTCTATCAGTTGATTGGCAGGGACGTGACTGAAAAGCAACAAACCGAAAGCAAGCTGAAAAAAACAGCTGCATTTCGCCGAGAACTCCTGGACTTTTCCGCCCGGATTCTGGACCGAAGTCTTGAAAAGATCCCCTATCAGGAACTACTTGAAAGAACGTTGAAATACATTGAAGGAACTCCCAAAGGCGCCATACTGATGAAATGCCCGGATGAGAGATACCGATTCGCCGCTTCATACGGCTATGACCAGAGAATGCTGGATCAGATCAGTTTAAGCGAAGATGAGCTGTTCGACGCTAACAACACCCAACCCCTGATTAAAACAACCTTTGAAAGGCATCATTCAGTAGATTCCGAAATCATGACCATGCTGTCCGATGCCGGCTTCAAAAACCCTTCATCGGTGATGACCGTTCCCATCTTTATTCAAAACGAGTTATCAGCCCGTTTCAGTGTTGACCGATTTGATGACAATGAACCGTTCACCGATGAAGACCTTGATATCGCCAGATTATTCGCCCAGCAAATTCAAGTTTATTTGGAAAGGCAATTACACGAGAAAAATCTGATCGAAGAAAAAGACAAATTCTACGCTTTAGCCATGTTTGATTCATTGACACAATTACCCAACCGGCTGAACACCGAAATGTATTTCCAAAACAAAAGCCTGTCTGCTAAAAGGCAAGACCACGCACTGGCTTTAGTGTATATCAACGTGAAGAAATTCAAAGACCTAAATGCCATCTTCGGCCGGTCATTTGGGGATGACATCCTGATCACCATTGCCCGAAGGCTTCAAAATGCCCTTACGAAAGAGGAATTCACTGCACGTTTTGAAAGCGATGAATTTATTCTGATCATTCCCCACAAAGACCGAACAAATCTCATCAACCGGGTTCAAACCATCGGCCATGCATTGAAAAACCCGTATGACATCCACGATATGACGATCTCGCTGAATTTTAAAATCGGGATCAGCTTGTACCCGGATGATGGAACAGATTTCAACGCCTTGTTCAAAAACGCAGGCATCGCCGCAAATCAAAAAGATGCCACCGATGACGAGATGATCTTCTTCAAAAGCACACAAGTCCAAAAAATTACCCAGCGTCTTTTCATGGAACAACAACTGAAACGAGCGATCGACAACCCGCTCAATTTTCAGATGGTTTATCAGCCTTGTGTTCGGCTGGACAGCTCAAATCGACACTCGACAGTTCAAAATAACATCAATCATCTGGAAGCCCTGATCAGGTGGACAGCCGAAGACGGCCGAATGGTCCCCCCATCGCTGTTCATACCGATTGCCGAAGAAACCGGCATGATTCATAAATTGGGAAAAATTATCGCTGAACAAGTCACAGCCCAAATCGCCTATTTTGGTAAAAACGGCAAAGAGTTTCCCGTATCCATGAACCTTTCGGCAAAAGAACTCATGCGAAAAGACATCGTCCAAATGCTGGATCAAATCCTGCAATACCATGCCATCAGCGCTGAGAAAATGGGCATTGAAATCACCGAGAGCGCCCTCATCGAAGACCTTTCAAACAGTGTAGACAAACTCAAAGCCTTCAAGCAACTGGGAATGAACATCTCCATTGACGATTTTGGAACTGGTTATTCATCGCTTTCCTACATCAACCGCTTTCCCATCGATTACATCAAAATCGACAAAAGTTTCGTGGATAATATCACAAGCGAAGAAAACAGCCGAGCCATCGTGAAAACCATCATCTCACTGACCGAATCACTGGGCGCAAAGGCCATTGCCGAAGGCGTGGAAACAAAAGCACAGCTGGAGATTTTATATGATTTAGGCTGCAATATCATTCAAGGGTATTACTTCTATAAACCCATGCCGGCTTCAGCAATTTTGGACTTATCATTATCGGGATAACCGGATCAATAACTCTCTCCTTTTAGAGCCTTAAGGTCATTCCATTAATTTCGCAATTTCGTTGACTTTTTCCTGAATTTCCGACCCTAATACTCTCAACTGATTTTGTGAACGTATCGTTTTGAGGATTCCTTCATTCATCAGTTGATAAACCTGCTCGACCTGCAATCCAAAAGCTTCTGCTATTTCTTCCGCAGAGTATGCCTGATTGGCATTGAGATTCTTGGCTATTTCAGCACAATCACCGGGGCCGTACCCACCGGCATTTCCCGAACCACCGGCTCCAAATCCAGTTCCATCGCCAGGTTGTGCGCCCGTTCCATCTCCCGGACCATAACCGGTACCGTCAGCCGGCCCGCTACCGGCATTTGAACCGCCATTACCGTTTCCGTTCCCATTTCCGCCGCCTGCCAACATCATTCCCGCAACAAACAAACTGAGAACAATCATCACAATCCATACTTTTTTCTTGCTTTTCATCATTTCACCTCCTTTCAATATCAACTATATGCCCTGTTCCTTAGAAAAAGCTTAGAGTCATATTCCATATATTGTGTTCATCAATCACATATTCAACTACCGGGGCAAAGAAATCAAAACTAACCTCGTTTTTCTTATGGCAGCTTTTCACCTCTGGATAATATGTACAGTTTGTACCACTCTTTTCGACTCAATTGTATTTTTTCAGCTTCAGCACAGGCTTTAATCCGTTGCGGTTTGGTGGTACCGATGATTGGCCTGATTCCACCGGGATGTTTGAGAAGAAAGGCCAGGATAACGGTTTCCGGTGTGGATTCTTTTTCCTTTGCCAGTTCGTAAACATAATGCCTTGTCTTGACAATTAATTCATTTGGACTTTCTCCAAGGTCTTTTCCGCTAAAGATACCTCCCGCCAGGGGACTCCAGGCCTGAATCTCAATATTATTCATCATCATGTATTCCATCAATCCCGCTGTCATGGTGGATTTGAATCCCTCATCATTGTTGACGCCGATGGTTCCATCCAGCCAATCCAGTTGAAGCAGACTGAGTTCCAGTTGATTGACCTTTATTTTTCTTCCAATGGCATTTTCGATGAACTGAATCTGATATTGGTTCATATTGGATACACCCAGCTGACAAATCATGTGATTCTCAAAAAGGTGATCACAGGCCTCTTTAAGCTCTTTAGGATTCATCAGCGGATCAGGTCGGTGCAGCAATAAAGAATCCAATGTGTTTACTCCAAGGTTTTTCAAGCTGTTCTCAACCGTTTTCACCAGATGCGCAGCGGAAAAATCAAACTGATTAATTCCCTCGGAGTCCGGAAGGATGATTCCCACTTTTGATTGAATCTTAACCTTTTCAAGAATACCCGGTCGTTTTTTTAGCACTTGCCCAAAAACCTTTTCCGATTTGCCCCTGCAATAAATATCGGCAAAATCGAAAAAGGTGATGCCGAATTCTATTGCAGTCTCAAATGCTAATGCTGCTGTTGAAATGGCTTCATCCTTAAGCTCGGTATCATTCCAATCGCCTCCGAGCCCCATCGTTCCGTATATTAACCGACTGATCCCCAACACTCAACCACTTCCCTTCTCATTCTATGAGACGATAAATCCGTCATGTGCTTTCTACATCTCATTAAGTTCACTATAATATAACCTTATATATCTTTCATTATACCATTTTATCATTTTTTTGGATCCTGAATTTGCCATCTATTGACAGCAACCGCTGAATGGGATATAGTTGAAACAACTTTTAGATTAAGCCAATAAAGGAGTATGATCAGATGAAAATTACCATCATTCACGGAAGTCCCAGAAAGGGAAATACCGAAGCCGCTACTCAAGTTTTTAAAGAGGAGATGCTCAAACAGGGAGATGTCAAATTTGTGGAGTTTTTCATGCCAAAGGACCTCCCCGAATTTTGTAAAGGCTGCATGAATTGCTATCTGTATGGGGAGGATAAATGCCCTCATGCCCAATACACCTTGCCGATTCTGAAAGAAATGGTCGACTCCGACGCTCTGATCTTCACCACACCGGTATTTGTCATGCGTGAAACAGCTTGTATTAAAAATTTCCTGGACCATTACGGCTATTTGTTCATCGTACATCGTGCCAGACCTGAAATGTTCGCCAAAAAGGCCATGATTATCAGCTCTACTGTGGGAGCCGGCACCAAGGATGCCATCAAATCGGTCGGTATCAGTTTAAAATATTGGGGAATTAACAAAATCCACTCTTACAGCTTTAAAACCTTTGGTGATAATTGGGAAGTGATGAAAAAAGATAAAAAGATAACAATCACCAGGCAGATTCAGAAAAAAGCCCGACGCTTCTTCAGGGATGTGGCCAGCGGTAAACGGCACAGCCCCTATTTACTCATCCGTTTCATGTATCAGGTTAGTCGCTTCATCATCAGAAAGTATTATGAAAATGAATCTCTTGACAGCCGGTATTGGAAGCAAATGGGATGGTACTCTGGGGAGAAAAACCCTTTCAGGAAAAGTTGATCCTCCCCTTCATGAAAGAAAGAACCTTTCGTGCTATAATCGCTACGCTTCTGGAGGTGATGTTATGAATAAACACATT
>DAOTHY010000113.1:0-5306 GCA_035447925.1 Thermotogota bacterium | reverse complement strand
CTCCTCGTATGAGCTTTGATAACATTACCATTTTCCTTATTATACACCATTTTATGAATTATTTGAAGAAATCCAGTTTACCGCCATCGAAAGGCTGCATGACAAATCACCCGCCTGTCCCGCCTTCTTTGAAAAAAAGACAAATCAAAACTTCAAGGAGAAACATTCAGCGCTCATGTGAAGAAACAGACAGGAAGTTATAAAAAAACAAAGCAAATATGATAAAATACTTTAACATTCACACGATTTCCGTAGCGAAAAAAAGAAAAGCAAAGAGAAATCTTAAAAGAACTTTTTTAAAAGATTGAAGCGAGGTGCCTTATCCGAACAAACGATGAGAAAAGTAACAAATATAAAAAAATGTTCAATTATAAAGCGCCGGCCGCTGACTACCGCATGTCCTATGTTCTCGGAGGGGCGTATTTGAATGAAAGCCTCATTGTCATCGGAGAATACATCAACTGCAAATCCTGGGAAAGTACACGATCCCGAATTCTAAGGGAAAACCTGCTGCAAACCAACATGAAAAAGAGTTCTGTGCGCATGTATCGGGAAATCGAATTGAGGCTTAAAACACTCAGTGAAGGGCAAATTACTCTGCTATCTTCGGGCACTGCGGAAGAAAAACGACAACTGCTCTGGCTGGCCTGCTGTAAGAGCTATCGGCTGATATTTGAAATAGCATCTGAACTGTTTGAAGAAAAGGAAGCCCGAGGTGAAAGAAAACTTCACATTTCCGACTACGAAGGCTTTTATACAAAAAAAGCCCTCACCAGTGAAAAACTTCAAAAACTGACGATATCCACAAGGGACAAACTCCGAAGCGTAACCTTTAAAATCATGAGGGAAACCGATATCATCACAAAAAACAACGAACTCCTGCACCAGCTGCTGTCCAAAAAGATACAGAAGGTTATTTCGGACGAAAACCCTCAATTTTTGAAAATCTTTCCGTGAAGAAAGAAGGGATAAAATGAACCGGCAACAACGATTTGACTACTTGTATAACAGAATGACCGATCAACATTTTCTGAATAGAACTCAATTAGGGGACGAATTGCCCTTTTATATCTGCCCTTACAAGCCAAGAGAAAAGTTCACGATCATAGAAGACGTACAACTGCTGAAGAAAAAACTCTCTCATCAACAGATCATGGTCCTGGAATTCGATCTGTTAGACATGACCATCGACCAGTGCAAGGCTTGGGGAATATGGAATCAAATTAAAACGCAAGAACTTGAACTCACAAAAGACCAGCTGAAAGAAACCCTTCAAAACATCATGGCCCCTGACAAATACCTGAAGGAAATGATCGGGGAGAGAGTCAGCCGGGAAAATCATCAACTCGTATTCGTTACCGGAGTAGGAGAAGTCTACCCCTATCTACGCACACATGCCATTCTCAACAACCTGCAAAGTATCTTACGGGATAAACCGGTCATCATCTTTTTTCCCGGAGAATACAAATACCATCAAACGAAAGGAAGCACCCTGGAATTATTTGGAAGATCACACAACGACCGATTTTACAGGGCCTTTAACATATACGAACATTAAAAAGAGGTGATCCATGAATGCTGATCGAGCAATTATTTCATAAACCCATCACAAGAACTATCGACCCGGTTATCGACGCAACCAACGAATCCAAACTGGAAAAGGAACTGGAAGAATATGTCATTACCCATGAAATCGCCAACAACCTGCACACTTTCCTGGAAGAATATACCCAACAAGGTGCGGAAAACGGCGTGTGGATTTCCGGATTCTTCGGATCGGGAAAATCTCACCTCCTGAAAATACTCTCCGCTGTCCTCGAAAAAAAGGAAGTGAACGGACAACGAGCCGATCAAATCTTCATTGAAAAGGCAAAAGACCACCCGATGCTCAAGGGCAAATTGGACAGAGTCTCCGACATCCCCTCTGAAAGCATCCTGTTCAACATCGACCACAACGCCAACAACATCAGCAAAGACGATAAAGACGCAGTCCTTTCCGTTTTTATGAAAATGTTCAACGATCATTGCGGTTACTTTGGCAATCAACCCTATATTGCAAACTTTGAACACGATCTGGACATAAGCGGAATTTTCCAGTCTTTTAAAGAAGAATTCAAAAAGCAAACCAATCAGGAATGGGAACGGGCAAGAGAAATACCCTACATTTACAACAGTCAAATCGATGCCGTTTTTAACCAAGTTACCGGACAGGATGGCAGTCAAATCCTCCAACGCTATGACAGAAACCTGAATATTTCCATCGTAGACTTTGCCGCAAGAGTTAAAGAATACATCGACAAAAAAGAAAAAGAAAAAAGGGGATTCCGACTGAACTTTTTTGTGGACGAGTTGGGCCAATTCATAGCCGAACGGGTCAACCTCATGACAAACGTCCAATCCATCGCCGAAACCCTGAAAGCCCAGTGTAAAGGCAGGGCATGGATCATTGTCACCGCCCAGGAGGACATGCAAACGGTCATTGGAGATTACGGCGTACAGCAGAGCAACGACTTTTCCAAAATCCAGGACCGCTTTAAAATACGCATCAAACTCAAAAGCAGTGATGTTGAAGAAGTCATCCAAAAAAGGCTGCTGGAAAAAACCTCCATGGCCATTGAGATCCTGACCCGCCAATACGAGATGGACAAACAGGACTTCAACACCCTCTTTTCATTTACCGACGGCACACGCACCTACAAAAACTACACTTCCCTCGAACAGTATTACAAACTCTACCCCTTCATTCCCTACCAGTTTAAATTGTTCCAATCCGCCTTGAAATCCCTGTCTGATCACAACGCCTTTGAAGGCAAACACTCATCAGTCGGTGAACGACCCATGCTGGATGTCTTTCGGATTGTCACCATCGCCATCAAAGACAAAGACTCCAAGAGCATCGCCACCTTCGATCGGATGTTTGAAGGGATCAGAAACAAGATGAAATCTTCGGTACAGCAATCCATAACCGATGCGGAAGCCATCTTTGGTGCGGATTCCATGGAATCCAGACTCTTAAAGACCCTGCTGTTAGTGAAATACGTCAAAGAATTCAAAACAGACATCGACAACATCACCACCCTCATGATCGAACGCTTTGATCAGAACAAAAACCAGTTAAAAAAAGACATTCAGAAGGTTCTGGACAGGCTGGAAATTGAAACTTACATCCAAAAAGTGGGCAACACGTATGAATACCTGACCGATGAAGAAAAAGACGTGGAAACCGAGATCAAAAATGTCATCTGCACAAACGAGGAGATCAACGAAGAAATCAAAAAGATCCTGTTTACGGAAATCCTGCCCGATACCAAAATCAAATACGAGAAAACCTCCCAAAATATCCCCATCACCAGGAAAGTGGATGATTACCGATATGGCTTGGAAAACGGGGAAATTGCCATCAACGTCATCACCCCCATGCACGAAAACTGCGGGAACATTCAGTTGATCAAAACCTTAAAGATGGCAGAAAACGAAATGACGCTTATCAGTGCACCGGATCACGAATTGATCAAAGACCTGAGGCTCTATCTTCAAACCGTCCAGTATTCCAGGCAGAGCCGAACGGAAAACATTCAGGAATCACGGAAAAAGATCATCGATGCAAAAATCGATCAAAACCAAATCCGAAAAAAGAACATCAAACGTACCCTTGAAGAACTGCTGTCCAACGCCACCATTCTGGTGAAATCCAAAGAGGTGAACTCCAAAGGCGCCAACCCGAAAGAAAGAATCCGTAACGGCTTCCAGGAACTCATTGAACAGACTTACACCAACTTGAAAATGCTCAACAACAAAACCTACGACGAAGACGACATCAAACAGCTGCTCAACGAAGGCCAACGAATCGGCTTGGAAAGCCTTCAAAAAGAAGCTCAAACCGAAATCAGATCCTTCATGAAAAATCAGACCCGAGGAACTCGACTGAATGTCAAAAATATCGTCGATCATTTCAAAAAGATTCCCTACGGTTGGAGTGAAAACGACACCGCATATATCCTGGGACTCCTTTACAAACAAAACCAAATCGAATTCAGTGCGGATGCCAACCTGTTGGCAGAGCAGGAACTCATTGAAGTCCTGACCACCACGAGAAGAAAAGAAAACACCGTCGTGAAATTGCTGGAAGACATCCCGGACTGGCAGAAAAAAAAGCTCACCGAATTTTACAAAGAATACTTCAACAGTCCTTCCCAGACTGATGCCAAAACCCTGGCCGTTGAAACAAAGGAGAAGATCAGGCAAAAAGTCCAGGAAATCACCGATCTGGAAGTGGATGCAGCCCCATTCCCTTTTGCACAATTATTAAAAATACCCATACAACATCTGAAAAACATCCAGGATAACGAATACACCTATTTCCTCACGCAAGTGGAAGACTACCCCGAGCAGCTCTTGGAAGACAAAGAAGAAATCATCGACCCCATCCAAACATTCATGACATCCAATAAGGCTGACATATACCGGGAAGCAAAAAAGTTTTATGAAGAAAACAAACACAACCGGGACGTGATTACCGATTCCAAAATGGATGAAATCCAAGGGATTTTAGCCGACCCGAATTGTTTCAAAGGGAATCAAATGCAGCAATTGAAAAAGCTGATTGAAGATGAACAGGACAAGATAAACGCTGTATTGATAACAGAAAAAAAGAACATGAAAACACGAATAACCAAAAAATTAAACAAAATCATCACCGATGAAGATTATGAAAAACTCACGGATGATCAAAAAAAAGAAGTAACCGATATCTTTACCCGTGAAACCAAAAAAGTCGAATACGAACACGGCATCGCCAATTTGCATATAGCAAAGGAAAAACTTGAAAATACCATTTACCAGAAAGCTATTCAAAAAATGAGAAATTACCGCTACGTCAACGAAGACCGAGATCCACCGGTAGAACCGGAATTTGAAAATATAAAAATTGCCGATTTCATGAACACCCATTTCGGAGACACCCGGATCAAAAACACAGAAGAACTCCAGCGCTTTATTAGTTACCTAAAAAAAGAACTGGAAGAAAAGATCAAAGCCGGAAAGGAGATCTACATCCTTTAAGAAACCGTAATCTCAAACAATCACAGGTCTTTTACAACGATTATTCGAAAATACATTTTAATATCACGGGAGCCCACACGGGGGCTCCCCTACGATTTTCAATTTCTGTAGGGGCGGACCCGTGTGTCCGCCCGCTTATCCGACACAAAAATAAAAGAAACAAATAAAGAATATTCCGGAATATCTGGATAAACAAATCACCATAAAAAGGGGTCAAACATGAACACAATTAAACTCAAATCATT
>DAOTHY010000112.1:4038-5433 GCA_035447925.1 Thermotogota bacterium | reverse complement strand
ATGATGAGTGTTGTCAGTATTTTTTTCATTTCTTTTAAACCTCCCCGATCAAATAACAGCGTTTTGAAATTGTTAATCCGCTGACAAATGAATTATATCACAAGCTTTTTTTTGGCTTCCCCTGTTGCTTTTTTTCATAAAAAGATTATAAAAAGGGGCTTGCCGGATAACTCATAAGACTGAAAAAAATCAAAGACCATTCGAAGGATCTATACCATTTGTGTACATGGAGTTGTGAAACAGTACATGATGTTTGTGAATCATAAAACTTCGAGGTGTGTTTCCCAACTCCAGCCTCAAGGGAGATTTTTTTAATCATTCAGTAAATCCAATCTACTGAATATTTTCCTCAACTGCCATCATGAATTTCTCTTCATTTTTAAGGGCTTCTTGCATCAACCGGGCGATCTCTTTCTCGGCTTCAACAGAATAATGATATTCTCCTAAAGGTCCTTTGAAAGGAGCCAATTCCACAGCTTTTGTGAAGGCATCGACCACTTGTTGATAATGTACAAGAACCGGGGTAAGAAAGGAAAATTTTTCCCTTTTGGCTATTTGGTCCAAGAACTTCATCATATTGATTTTCATATCCGCATAGACATTGACACAATAAGAAAGCCCAAAAGAGTCGTAATCGCTTTTGTTAAGTGCATCGATGATGACTTCATAAGCCTTTTTTCCGGAGGCATACCTGGGAGAAAGGGCTACTCTTGAATGCCAATAATTCAACCCGAATTTAAACGAGTTCAAAACACTGTCATCGTAATTGAAATCCGTTTTATCCACCATATACTGAACGTAAAAGATAGGAACATCAGATAGACCCAAGTTGTCGTAAAGTAGCGGATCGGGATCTTCGGGCATGCAATCTTCGACAAAGAACACGCGATCATGGGAATCGAAGCCGTAAATAATGCCAAATTCAGCAATATGTGTGGGTCCCCATGTGATAACCGGTTTGCCGGCTTCGATCGATTCCTCGATGCTCTTGATTGCGGCTTCTCTGGCCAAATCGAAAGTATTCGTTGTAGAATTCTTAAAAACAAATTCTTGACGGGTATAAACACCTATTCTGTCCAACATTTCAAAATGTTCCTCTAACCAGTTATAAACCGTCGGGCCGGAGGGGCAAAGACTATCGTGCATGATAAAATGAAACCCCATACCCGTTAAACCAAATAGTTCGTGAATACTTCCAGCATACAAACCGGCTTCCTTAAGACACCCGTATGCCGATCCCAAATAAGACATCCAAGTCATTCCCAACATTGTTTTTTTCCCTTTTTTCATATTGTTCCCCTCCATTGTTTATCGTTCAAACCATTATAGCCAGGTAACTGTGACATATAATGTCGTACTAAAGATGAGAGGAAAGTGTTTTTAGTTTATGTTGTA
>DAOTHY010000112.1:0-3938 GCA_035447925.1 Thermotogota bacterium | reverse complement strand
TGACATATAATGTCGTACTAAAGATGAGAGGAAAGTGTTTTTAGTTTATGTTGTATTTTTTCCGCCAGCCATTGAGGAGACAAGATTCTAAAAGTAAACCCGGGATAATCCGTATCTAAATTGATCAGTTTTCTGAAGAGATTTGAAGAGTTGACAAAACTGAATGTGAGAATGCGATTTTTTTCATCCCATTGAGGTTCAGTAAATCTGTCAAGATGAGGTTTTAAGGAAAAGAAAATCTGAGCTTTGTATTTTTTTTGCCTTGTAAAAGACGTGGCGATTAGATGATAGTTTTCCAAAAAATCCTCATGGAATGAATAACTCTGTTGGGATACTTCCAACTGTTTGATTCGTTCGATTAAAAAGAATCTAAAATCTGCTCTTTCATGGCAAAACGCAAAAAGATATGATTGGTTATAACGGTAAAAAAGGCGATAAGGGTCGATAATGCGTTTTTCTGAATCATTGGAAGGCTTTTGATAGCAAATGACCAATTTTTTGCTGTAAGCAATGGCCTTTGTGATTATTTCCTCGAAATCCGATGTGTGGATTTGAAAGTGTTCTTTTCTTTCTTTTTGTTCACCGGTGATTTTTTGAAAAAGATTGGATAATTCCATTGAATTTTTGCCCGGTATCAAGGCGTATTGAGAAGCCAGGTATTCCAACCGGTCTTTTTCATCATCCCGCAAAAAGTAAAGGGGTAATGAAAAGGAGTCCGTGTATTCATAACCTCCTTTGGATCGGTTGTATTCCACCGGGGCATCTAATGAATACCTGAGATAATCAACATCTCTAAGGGCTTGTCTTCTGGATATCTCGAATGCTTGAGAAATATCCTTGCAGTTCGGAAATTCTTTTTTTAAAAGCCTTTCATGAACCCATTTGATCCGATGTAATTGTCCCATTATTTTTTAAGTAACCCTTCAGATGCATTCGGATTGTTGAATTTTTTTGCCGCCTCACGAACCTTTTGGCTGCTTTTTTCCTGACAGATCAGAATCCCTTCGTTTGTTTCTACCACAATCAAACCGTCACATCCACCGATAATGGCAATCTTTTTCCCCGTTTCAGAGCGAACATAGACATTATCGGAGTCGACCAGACAGATGTTTTCAGAATTGTTCGAAGGGCCTGCCAACTCTTTGATAGCTTCCCAGCTTCCCAGATCAGACCAATCTAAAGAAATGGGCATGGTCTGGACATGGCTAGATCTCTCCATCAGGGCATAATCGATACTGATTGCAGGTACTTGTTCGTAGTGCATTGTCAGCTCTTCTGAATCCAGTGGATTCATGCCAATCAAGGCGTTGTAAACATCCGGTGCATAGGCGAGCATTTGTTTTAAAAAAAAGGCTTTTGACCACAGAAACATACCGCTGTTCCAATAATAATTGCCCATTTCAATGTATTCTTCAACCAAAGACATTTCCGGCTTTTCATGAAACTTGAGAACAGTATAGACAGATGCTTCCACTTCCTCACCCGTTTCAATATAACCGTAACCGGTTTCTGGCCGTGTGGGATGAATACCAAAAGTGATCAACCCTTCATGCTTTTTTACGAATTGCTCAGCCTTTCGGATATATGTCCAAAATCGTTCTTTTTCTCTTATTTTATGATCGGCAGGAAGGACCAGAATAGGTGAAGTATCTTTTGCCAAAAGCGAGCCGGTGAAACAAGCTGCAGCGGTGTTTTTTCGTAAAGGTTCCCCAATAATATTTTCTTCCGGGATTTCCGGTATTTCTTGAATGGTTTGCTCTCTCGTTTGTAAAGAGGTAACCACATAGATATCTTCAGGAGTAACTTCTCCTGTCAAACGCTCGTAAGTATGCCGAATCAGAGATTTTTCGCCAAAAAGCTTTAAAAACTGCTTTGGTGTTTTAGATGTGGAAAGCGGCCAAAACCGTTCACCACTTCCTCCGGCTAATATCATCACCTGCATATACGTCACCTCTTTTTTTATCTTCACACACAGTAATTCTACCACAAAGCAAACCATCAATCCGTTAAATGCAATTCTCATCAATCATTTTCGCATTCATTTGACAAATAGGTTTTTTTATGCTATAAATAATCTAACAAATTTGAAGGAGAACGATGATGGTTTTCGATAAAGGTTTAATCGAAAATTTTAATAATGCATATTTTTACTTTTATTGGCAAGAGCCCTCTTGGAGGAACTTGTCGGTTTTGACATAGAAGTAGAAAACCACAGGTAGATCTAAAGAGGGCATCCGAAAATGGGTGCCCTCTTTTTTTGTTTTTTATTTTTTTATAATCCGGAGGTAGTGAAGATGAAAAAGCACTTGGTAATTCTCGTTTTAATGGCTATTATTTTGACGGTTAGTATGTCCATGTACAGAATCGGAATTACGGCGATTGTGGAGCATCCGGCGCTTGAAGCCATTCGACAGGGTGTTTTAGATCAGTTGAAGGCATACGGTATGCAAATTGGTGTGGACTTTGAAGAACTCTATCAGACGGCACAGGGGGATATGAATACGGCAGTTTCCATAGCCAAGCAGTTTTCCGAAAGCAACTTGGATTTGGCTGTGGGCATTTCAACCCCCTCTGCACAAGCCTGTGCCAATGCAATGAAAAGCGTCCCCGTTGTATTTTCTGCTGTAACCGATCCCGTTGGGGCTTCGCTCATTGAGAAATTGGGTAAAAACGACTTGAATGTCTGCGGAATCAGCGATATGACACCCGTTAGAACGCAAATTCGCTTAATGAAATTAATCATGCCTGCAGCCCAAACCGTTGGGATTATTTATAACTCCAGCGAAGCCAACAGTGTATCCATTAGAAATTCAGCAAAAGAAACGTGTGATGAATTGGGGATGGATTTGGTGGAGATCATCGGCAGCAACACCTCTGAAATGATTAATGCGTTAAATGCGGTTGTCTCAACGGTTGATTTTATTTACATTGGAACGGATAACACGGCTGCCTCAAGCATTGCAGCCATTGCTAAAGGTGCAAAAACTGCCCGTACACCCATCATGGCCGGTGACATTGATATCGCAAGGGGCGGCGGGGTGGTTGGTTTTGGCTTCGATTATTACAGTGCGGGTCTGGAAACAGGAGAAATCGTCTATCAACTTTTGAGCGGTGTTCCGGTTTCTCAAATTGAATCCAGACTGATCAGTGCAGAATCTTTAATCCTCTACGTTAATTTGGATCTTGCGGATGAGATCGGCCTTGAAATTCCGGAAAATGTCTTGGCTCGAGCGGATATAATCGCTGAAAACGGTCTTGAGAAAGAGATGAATCGATGATTGCAATCATTGAACAAGGTATTATTATTGGTATTACCGGAATCGGTGTCTTTTTAACATTTAGGATTTTGGATATGCCAGATTTGACTGTGGAAGGCTCTTTTGGCCTTGGCGGCGCCATAACAGTCGGTTTGATTGTGTTGGGAATGAATCCGATTTTTGCCTTAATCATAGCCATGATTTTGGGAGGATTAGCGGGTTTGATTACCGGTTTGATATTCAGAAAATTGAAGGTTCACGTTCTATTAGCGGGGATATTGGTAATGACCATGCTTTATTCCATCAACATCCGAGTGATGCAGGGGCCCAATTTGCCGATACCCATTACCAGGGTACAGAGCCAGCTGACCAATTATGAAGACATCAGCGGAGAAGATCCTCTGGCGGATCTATTCGGTGATGTAAAAACGCAGGATGTGAAACCCATTCACTCACAAGAAGCTCAATCTGAAGTTAATGAAAAATCCCCGGTATTAAATCTATTCGACAATTTGAGAGATGGTTCTGATTTACTCATCATTTGTTTGGTCGCTTTTTCCATAATCCTCTTGTTGTATATTTTCCTAAAAACAGATTTAGGAATGGTTTTAAGAGGATTTGGAAGCAACCCGGAAGGCGTGGAATCATTTGGCATGTCCAGGGATTTCATCAGTATATTGG
>DAOTHY010000111.1:0-5631 GCA_035447925.1 Thermotogota bacterium | reverse complement strand
AAGAACCTCTTTTTTTGGAGGTTTAATAGCCTCATTACCTATCACATCCTTGTTGGCGATTATTTGGCTTTACATTGATACAGGCGATCAAAAAAAAGTATCTGATTTAGCATTCAATATCTTTTGGTTCGTTCTGCCCTCTTTGCTTTTCTTTTTAACTTTGCCTTTTTTCATTTCTAAACTCGGCTGGAATATTTATCTTTCTATCGTATTATCATCAGGAATCACCATGTTTGGATATTATTTAATGGCAACTTTCTTGTCTAAATTTGGTATAAAATTTTAACGTTTATATGTTCTGCATGATTGAAACGAAGCAGTTTTCAATTTGATTTTTTTGTTTTAGTTGTTTTGAATAAATCAAGGGTATAGAGTTTAGCGTCTGGAGTGAGGTTTCAGGAATAGAAAAACACCCCGCATAAAAAGGGTGTTTTTTTTATTCCTGATGATTTGATTGATGCGATTCAGAAATTCAAACAATCCATTAATTGGTCTTAAACAAAGAAATCTGGTTTTTCATATCCTCAGACATCGTTTTCAAAGAGTCTACTGTATCGTGTAGTTTTTTAGTCATTTCTTCTTGACCTTCAATATAACGGTTCATATCATTCATTTCCTCCATCACCTCAAAAACAGCCTTGCCCACTGTATCTGTTGATTGAGCCATTTCCTGCAACGACTCTGTTTGCTGTTGTACACTTCCAGAAACATTCGCAATATTTTCCAGGACTGCTTGTATTTCTTGCAAGATATTTTTAAATTGGTCTTGTAATTGAGTCATGTCTTTTGATGCCGATTCAACGGAAGTATTTGAATTTTTCATGAGTTTGTCAGTGGACTCGATGCCTTTTCTGATTTCTGTCAGATTTTCACTGATTCTTTGAGTTGAATTCTGACTCTCCTCTGCAAGCTTACGGATTTCATCGGCGACAACAGCAAATCCCTTGCCCGCTTCTCCAGCCCTTGCCGCTTCTATTGCCGCATTGAGTGCTAATAAATTGGTTTGTTCTGCAATGGATGATATTACACCGACGATATCTCCGATGCTTTGCGCTTGAGCGTTCAAACCGTCTATCATTTTTGCCATTGTTGACGTATTCTCTTTGACATGTGCCATATCGCTTACCAGTTCTTCTACAGATTGTTCTCCTTGTAATGTCATTTCTACTGCTTTTTCAGTTCGGTTTTTTAACTCTGTAGAAGCATTTGATACATTTTGTGCGCTACTGGCAATTTCTTCCACGCCTGATGTTAATTCTTCTGAGGAAGATGAGATGTCCTCTATCTTTTTAAAGATTCCCTCTCTTTGCTGTACAAAGGTCTGGATACCCTCCTGCTGAGTTTTGGAAGAAGCATTAATATCTTCTGACAGACTGTTGATCTGTTCTGAGGATGTTTTTATCTCATCGATGGTATGAACTAATTGATCGACCGTCTCATCAAGAGCAAGTCCAACCTGGTTGATCTCATCCGTGCCCGATGAAGCAAATCTCTTTGTCAAATCACCCTTTCCAAGACTCTTCACATTCTCTTTCAACATTTTCAAGGGTTTCAATAAACTTTTTAAAAGGATAAAAAGGATGAAAATCATAGCCGCTAAGAATATCAGGTAGTACAAAGACTGCTTTAGAAAGGTACTCCTCGCTTTGGTTTGAACGTCGTTAATGTACACGCCCGTTCCGTACCACCAACCCCATGGTTTATAGCTACTGATATAAGATCGTTTAGGCTCTATCTGATTGGTATTAGAATTCAACCAATAGTAGGTATAATACCCTTGTCCTTTGCTTTTTGCTATGGCCAGTAATTCACGTTGAACATAATGGCCTTCTTCATCCTGAACATCCAAAAATTTGCCCCGCTCATGGCTTTGAAAAGGAATAGCAACCTTGTTCTCCATGGTATATCCAAAAATGTAGTTCTCACCTTCGAAACGCATCTTGTTGATCACTTCTCCAGCCATAAACTGGGCTTCTGCAGTATTCAATTTCCCATCCTGAATTTGTTGAGCATAATACAGAATAACCCCTTCGGTGAAATCAACAATATCCTTAACTCCTTTTTCCCTTTCAGTCAGGAGACTGTTATAAATGGTTTGATATTGAGTCCAGAGAGAGAAGACAGAAAATGCAATAATGAGAATCAGTACCGGTAAGATGATTTTTAGAAAAAGACTTTTAGTCAACCAATTCATACTCAACTTCATGAGATCACCCCTTCAGTCGTATGTTTTAAAAAAATTAACAGTATTTTATTATACCAGATATTTGTTCCTTTTTTATGGTCAAATCATTTGTTATAATGTCAAAGCACATTCATCTTTTGCAAAATTCCGAAAAAATGGAGGTCCAGAATGAATAAAAGAACGCAAAACAATGGCCTTTGGACGTACATGCTATTAAAATGGTATTGGTTGATCCCAACTATCATTGTAATTACTGGTTACTCTGCTTTGAAGATTGCCGAAGGACATATGCTGGCAAGTCTAATCAACAGCATTGTAGAACAAGATAAGAACCAACTGGCACGTGCCATTTATCTCACAGCAACGGTATTCTCCGGTTCTGTTTGTTCTTTTTTTCTTTGGAAATTTCTGGCTATACAGTTTTCTGATCGATTATGCGCACTTCTTCAAAGGAAGATTTCAAATAGAATCGCCAAAGCTACTGATCATACCATGCATCAAAATCATTCGGGAGATATCATCTCTCGTATGTCAAACGATTTGATGCTTTTTCAAGAAATGCTTCAAAAAGACATTTTTCAGTTATTTGGGGGAATAGCCACCGCTATTTTTGCAATGATTTACCTTTTCTCAAATAATTGGCTGCTCACCGTTGTGGTTTTAGCTTCCTTACCGGTCATTGGGATTTTGTCTGTTGTCTTGAGTTCTCCAATTGAAAAATATACCCAAGATGCGCAGAAAAGTCTTTCTGATATCAACAAAGAAGCCAAAGAAAGCATTACCGGAGCAGAAATTATTCGGGCCTTTAACATGCAGCCATTCTTTCTTAATCGGTTTAAATCCTTTCAAAATACCTGGACAACTCATTCAAAAAAGAAGGTTAAGCAATCTGTTCTTTTGTTGGTTTTTGGCATTTTAGTTGCTTTTATACCATTTCTGATTGTTTTTGGTTTTGGTGGTTATCTGGTTTTACAGGGACAAATTACCGTTGGCTTGTTATTTGCCTTCATACAATTACTCAACTATATTGCATTTCCACTCCAAGAATTACCACTCCTGTTGGGGAAGATTAAATCTTCAATAGCAGGTGGAAGAAGACTGATATCACTTCTTTCTGTTGAAGTAGAAAGAAGTGACGGAATCGAGGGAACCCTTGCGGGTGAGGACTTAATCCGGTTTGAAAACGTTTCTTTCCGTTATCCCGATCAGAAAGAATGGGCTTTAAAAGATGTCAGCTTTTCCATCAGAAAAGGAGAGCGCATTGCCTTTGTTGGCAGCAGCGGATGTGGTAAATCAACTGTATTTAAGTTGATTTTAGGGGATTATTCTCCTCAAAAAGGGAAAGTCATCGCCGGGGATCATAAACTGGAAGAATGGAGCCTTCATTCGTTGAGAAATCACATGGCGACTGTTGTTCAAGAGCCCTTTTTGCTGGATATTTCGATTCAAGACAATATTACACTTGGTCATTTCGATGCCCAAGATCCTCTGTTTGAAAGGGTCTTGTCCCAGGCTCAAATTAATACTTTTTTAAGTCAGTTGCCGGATGGTTTGGAAACACTAGGGGGTGAATTGGGATCAAGGTTTTCAGGTGGGCAGCGTCAGAGGATTTGTGTGGCACGTGCCTTAATGAAACAAACACCGTTAATCCTGATGGATGAAGCAACAAGTGCATTGGATAATGAAACTGAATCGTTAATCCTCAAGACCATTCGAGAACTTCCCGGCGAAACCACTATCTTGATGATCGCACATAGAATTCAGCCTTTAGGTTTTGTCGATCGTTTCATTGTGATGGATCAAGGAAGGATCGTTGAAGAAGGCAACCATGAAGAATTGATAGAAAAAAATGGACGATATAAACAATTATTTCAATCCCAGTTATTGGCGGTGGAATGAAGATGAAGATTGAAAGAGATATTCTAAAACGATTTCTTGCTTTTTTAAAACCTTATCGTTACCAATACAGTTTTGGTGTGATAGGGGTAGGGTTCATGAATTTTGCCTTAACAGCTTATCTTGCTTTTGTGTTGGGTGATTTAACTTCCAGTATGGTTGAATTGGATCAGCAATTGTTGATCAAAACCTGTTGGAATGTCTTGATCATGCTGGTTGTGGGAGGAACCATCCTTTACTTTTCAGCGAAAGCATTGCTAACAAGCACATTAAATGTGGAAAAGGATATTCGCAGTGCTTTCTTTTCACGTTTGTTGAACAGTCCAATCGTGCAACTAAGCCAATATCCTTCCGGTGAATTGCTGTCACGTTTCAGCAATGATGTGAATGAGAGTATTCAGCTGTTAAAAGATACATTCCAATCTTTGGCTATCATGCTTTTTTATGGCGTGGGGAGTTGTATCACTATCTTTTTTCTTGATTGGTCTATGGGTTTGATCATCTGTTCGCTATCTGGCAGTATTTTTATTTTAAACCTCCCAATCATCAGAAGAATACGAAAGACCAGCCAAATTGTCCAAAGGCAAAAGGCATCTTTTTTAAATCTTTTTTCTCAACTCGTTCAAGGGCAAAGAATCATTCGTTATTTCAATCTTGCGGATTGGATTCAGAAAAAGATTTGGCAACAATCAGAAGATCTAAAAAACGCCAACATTCACAGAAACTCATTGGAAACTATAAGGGAGACACTTGACTCCATCTCTTTCTTGAGCATTCTCGTCGTTATTTTTATTGGAGGCTATAAAGCTATCAACGATCCTTCCTACCTGATCAAGCTTGTGGCTATCATTCAATTACAGAATGGTGCCACATTTTTATTTACAATCCTCACAACTATTTACTCAGAAATTTCCAGAAGACTAGCGGGCGTTGAACGATTAATGGAGATTGTAGATATGAAAGAAGAACCACTCACATTGTCTGCAAATGACAAACACCGTTTAATTGAATCGGAGTCCGGAGTAGGTTTATGTATCAACCACCTATGGTTCTCATATCCCAATCATGATAATCCGGTGCTAAAAGACATTTGTTTCCACATACCTGAAGGTAGAACAGGTGCTTTTGTTGGACCATCCGGTAGCGGAAAAACCACCCTTTTTAAAGTGCTGCTTTGTCTATATCAACCTGCAAGGGGGTCTGTAAACTTTAAAGAAAAGAACCTTTATGATCTGTCTTTAAAAGAATGGCGACAAATATTTACATATGTCCCACAAGATGCTTTCCTGTTTTCAGGAACAATCAAGAATAATTTTGAAGCCGTATGTCAAAACCTTTCCCAGGAAAAAATACATGAAGCCTGTGAAATGGCATGCGCTTCTTCATTTATTAAAGCTTTCGATGAGGAATTTGATTTTTCTCTGGATGAGTTTGGAAGTAATTTATCCGGAGGGCAAAGACAACGTATTGCATTGGCACGCTCATTTGTAACTGATTCACCGGTATTGCTGCTAGATGAAGCAACAAGCGCTTTGGATGTTGAATCTGAA
>DAOTHY010000110.1:2671-5728 GCA_035447925.1 Thermotogota bacterium | reverse complement strand
AAACCGCCTTCATAAGCGGAGTCTCTGATAATCTTCTCGTATTCACATCCACGCCGGCATCCAGCAGGAAGCGGAATTTATCAACATCCTGGCACACATCATGCAGTACTGTCGCCCCATATTTGTCTCTTGCATTGATATCAATGCCTTTGTCGATCAAGAACTGGAAGATTTCCACCGGTACAATTTTATTTTGCACCGCAGCCATCAGTAAATTGCTTTCTTCTTCATCCACTACTGTAAAATCTTCGGTTTGGTTTAACAGCATCCGGATGATCTCAATATTCCCATTCTCTTTTAATGCCATCATTAACGGGGTTTGACCGGTTGAATCCTTTAGCGTCAGATCCGCTCCTTTGCCAATCAACAGTTGAACGATTGAAGCGTTTTCGCTGTGCTTGACAGTATACATCAGAGGAGTCAATTCTTTATCGTTTCGTACATTCGGAGGCATCCCTGAATCCAAAGCAAGCTGGATTTGCTCAACATCTGCAAGTGCCATACAGACAAAAAAATCCGATACAGACATTGGACTGTGTTCTTTAAGCCTGTTATAGGCCTCTGTTGAGTGAATTGTCTTGTTTTTTATCGCATAATCCCAGGCAGTCTGCTGTGATAGATCCCTTTTATACGGATCTGCTCCTGCATCCAAAAGCAGTTCAATAACTTTAGTATCTGTTGTTTTTTTGACTGCTTCAATCAATGGATAAGTTTGATTGATATTTGCATTCACATTTGCCCCGGAAAAAATGAGTGATTGAATGAGTTTGTAGGACATGCCAACTGACAAAGCCCTGACTAATCCATTGTTGAGGTCATCTTGAGTTAACTGGCCGGATTTGAGGCATCGATTAATTTCAAATAGATCGCCGTTACTGAAATAGTTGAGGAAATTGGCTGTATAAACGGGCATCAAATCCCCCAGTTTTTCCAAGGCAACCGTATTTTTCAGATTTGGATTCAGTTTTGCATAATTTAATGCATCTTGATGTTTGCGGTTCGTTACAAGTGGATCCGCACCGGCATCCAGTAACAGTATGATTATTTGGGGATCTTCGGTTTTTTCCGCCGCCACAATCAATGGATACGTCTTATCATAATCTGTTGATTGCGCATTGACATCCGCTCCGGCTTGAATAAGCAGCTGGACTAAATGATATGAAGCATTTTCGGATAATGCTTCCATCAAGGCTTCATTCAATTGGGTTTCAGGTAGATCACAATGAGTAAGGACTAATGAAACAATGTCTTCTTCACCGTTTCGTACAGCCGATGAAAAATAAAATTCATTGGAATAATAATCTGCTGTCAGCCATTGAAAGCCTTCTGTTTTTGTTACCGCTTCATCAAATTTTCCCGTTTGATAGGCAGTTAATCCATAATAACCAACCTGTTTTGCATCTGCGCCGGCTTCCAATAAAAGTGGAATCGAACGTGCTGACTTTTCATCTTTAACGGCGAAAAATAAGGGGGTTTCTCCAGAAGGTCCTTGCGCATTAACATCCGCTCCGGCTTGAATCAAAGCGGATACAACATCTGTGTTTTCGTTTGAAAGAGCAAGCATCAGAGGTGTTATTTGATTTTCATCCTGATCATTCACAACCGCCCCGTTGTCGATAAGCGTTTGAATGATACCCACTTGCGTATTGTGTTTCGCTGCGATCATCAAGGCTGTTTCACCCTGGTCATTACGACGGTTGATATCTGCACCTTTATCGATGAGTAATTGAATACAATCAGGATTTGGATTTTTCTCCGCAGCAATCATCAAAGGCGTTTCATCGTTAACGTATTCTTCATTCACAGAGGCGCCGTTGTCAATGAGGACACGTATTACTTCAGAATTGGGATTAGACCTGATGGCATAAACAAGGGCAGGATTACCCCTTTTGTAACTATAGATATCTTTATCAAAGAGATTGACTTTGGCTCCCGAGTCGATCAATAATTGAATCACATCCGGATTAGGATTTGATGCCGCAGCAATCATTAGTGGTGTTCTTTGATACCAATCTTTTTCATTTAGATTGAAACCATAGTCAAGATATTTTTTAACCGTTTCAACATCTCCGGTTTTAATTTCTTCCCAAAAAAGTGATTTGAGTTGATCGACAAATGAGGTGATCGCTTTGGCTTGTTCGATTCCGTTCGGTGTATCGCTTTTTATGTAATCCATTGCTTTTTTTCCAAAGTTGTCTTTTTCAGTCAAAGAAACACCTTGAAGCAGCAACGTTTCCAACACTTGCGGGCTAGCCGAATGTTCGATGGCCAAGATGAGCAGGTTTTTTCCCTTTGCATCTTTTTCCCGCACATCTGCACCATTTTTGATTAACAGATCGATCATGTCTTTTGTTCCGAGATGTTTGATCGTTTTGATTAGCGCCGTCTCTTCTTGATTGTCTTTTAGTGATAAATCTGCACCGGCTTCTATTAAGGACTGGATCATTTGAATGTTGGAATGGTTCTGACACGCCATCATTAGCGCCGTTTCTCCGTTAGCGTTTTGGTGATTGATATTTTTACCCCTTGCTGACAACACATCGATAATCAATGGGTTGTTATTAAAAAGACAGGCCAAGATCAAGGGCGTATTTCCTTTATCGTCTGTAAAAGAGGTGTTTGCACCGTATTGCAACAGCTGTTCGACGAAGTTCACAATCTGAGTATGTTTAGCTGCGATAGTCAAAGGTGTTTCATGATGTTTGGAAACAGCGTTAACATCTGCGCCGGCTTCCAGGAGAATGCGAATGATTTCACGGTCTTGACTGTGCTCAATCGCAACCATCAAAGGGGTGATTCCCAGCTCATCCGCTTCATTGACCTGAGCCCCGGCGTTAATGGCCGATTGAATTTCATTTGGAAAACCATTTTTAATAAGATTGATAAATTCATTTTGATCATAGCGACAACTGCATAGTAATAAACTCATCAGAATAAAAATGAAAATTCCTGCTGTTTTATATTTCATTGTTCCTCCTTCAAACCTTTTATTGAATATCCGTTATAAATATGCAATTATATCATAATTTAGAATCAGTATTGTTCAGAAAAGACAAC
>DAOTHY010000110.1:0-2571 GCA_035447925.1 Thermotogota bacterium | reverse complement strand
ATGCTCCTGTTTCTGATGGATGACCATGCGGATTGGAGAAAGTTTTTTCATCCCGATGATCATCCGGTGGTCACTGAAGATGAGAAAAGCGATGAAGATTTCCAAGATACCCTTCAAAAGACACGGGAAGCGCTTGTGGATTTGGCCGGACAGCTTCAGGACAGCTCCACACCCTGGTTTTCTCCTCGATATTTGGGACACATGAACACAGACACCTTAATGGCTGCCAATTTGGGGTATATGCTGACGATTCTCTACAATCCCAATAACTGTGCCTATGAGGGATCTCCAGCCACCACGTCGCTGGAAATCGAAGTAGGCCGTCAATTAGCAGCCTTGATGGGTTACGATCAAAAGAAAGCCTGGGGACACATCACTTCCGGTGGAACCATTGCCAATTACGAGGCTATATGGCTGGCACGCAATCTGGCTTCTTTTCCTTTGGCGGTACGTGCATGTTGTCCGGAATTGGTAGCGGGACTTGAGCAATGGCAGTTGTTGAATCTGTCCACGGCTAAGATTCTGGATTTAATCGATCAAACCAAAGAAAATGGCTGTTTTGAACAAGTTAAAGCCCATATGATTCGTGAAGAGATGGTGGCACGCCGATATTACAGTTCAAGACACAAGTTGTATGCGAGGACACTTAAGATAGACTGGGACTATACACACACCAACGCTCGCAGTGGTGAAAAAATTCAAGGGAAACGTCGCATGTATCTTCATTTATATTACGATGAACAGCGGGCGACGGATGAAAAAATCCGTTTGAACGAACGCTTGGACCTCTATGAGGAAGAACTCCTTTCGGGCCGGCTCAACACCTCTACTTATAAAACAATGTTGTCATGCCCTTGAAAATCTCCAAAAACCAACGACTAACAAGTATATCATTTTGCAAAAATTTCCAGTAGAAAAAAGACGCAATCAGTCGATAAAACCATCTTAAATACTCTTTTGGTGAAAAGCCACTGTCAAGATCACCTCAGATATTAATTCCGTCGAAAACGGCGCTTGAAGATAATCGTGTAAATAAACAATAGTCTTAAATTTAATGATTCCACTACAAAATGATGTTTTAAAATGATTATCCAAAAAAGTGTTGCTGCAATGATTATGCGGGAGGCCATTGAAAAATCAACAATCGTTTGATTTTTTAAATTTTTCCTCGAAAATACCCCCTTTGAAGTGCTACCATTTTAATGTAAATAATATAAAATTACTATATTAAACATGACAAATATACAGCCATAAACTTCATATTTTATGTTATAATAATTACATAGGATAGTATGAAAGCTTATTCCAAAAAAATGGAGGGTATGCAAATGGCAAAAATAGAAATTAAAAGCATCAGAACAAAACTATTGCTTTACTTCATTCCCGTGACAGTCCTCGTGTTAGTCCTGGCAGCATTTGTGATCGGTTCGATGGCAAGGAATTCAACGGTTGATTTGACCCAAGAACTTACCATTGAGATTGTTAATGCATCAAAGATGACTGCTGAAGAATGGTTGCAAGGAATTAAGAAAGAGATAGAAAATTTGTCAATTTCAAATGTTGTCAAAAGTTTAGATCCTGATCTATTTGTTCCACGATTACAAGAAGTGATCAGTCGAAGTAGCGGATTATATGAAACAGCTTTCGTAGCTTTTCCGGATGGTAAAAGTTATAACCAAGATGGCGTATTAATTGATCTCAGCAGCAGAGAATATTTCAATCGCATAATAAAGAATAGAGAAGTTTTCACAATCAGTAATGCTATCTTGAGTAGTACAACCGGAAATCCAATCTTTGTTTTGGCAACAGCTATTCAGGACAATAACAAAACCATCGGATTATTGGGGATTACAGTCACTTTAAATGCCATGGCTGAAAAGCTGAATTCAATAAAAATAGGCAAGGAAGGATATGTCTTTTTAGCAGATGGAACCGGTTTGACCATTGCCCATCCGGAAAAGAAAATGATCATGTCATTGGATATGACCGATACGAAGAAAGATGGCTTTGTAGGGCTTGAAGAAGCCGGAATCAGAATGACAAAGGGAGAAAGCGATATTGTGACCTACAAAAAGCCTGACGGCACGCCCTATCGACTGTTTTTCCAGCCCGTTGCCTACACACCGAACTGGTCGTTGGGAGCAGTGGTACCGGAAGCTCAGATCAATGAAACCAGCACCAAGATCCTCATGGTCATCATCATTGCCTTTGCCATTATCATCGGCGTGATCGTTGTCATCGCCCTGTTTGTGGGGATTATTTTCTCTACCCCTGTGAAAGAACTGGCGAAAGTCGTCCTCAGAATAGCCGATTACGATTTGACTTACGATGAAAAAAGCAAAGCCGTCAACTATGTCAAACAAAAGGATGAGATCGGACAAATTGCCAACGCCCTAATGAACATGCAGATGAACCTCATCGGCTTAATCAAAAAAGTTGGAGAAGAAGCCAAATCCATGTCCAATGCCTCAACCAATCTGGCGGCCATTTCCGAAGAACAATCGGCTTCTGCAGAGGAATTAGCATCACAATCCCAAAGCGTTGAAAGCAACGTCCAAAACACCTCGGCAG
>DAOTHY010000109.1:0-5953 GCA_035447925.1 Thermotogota bacterium | reverse complement strand
TCATGAATGCTCTGCTGACATATTTACCGTCAAGATAACAGTTCTCATAGGAATAGAATTCTGTTTCAAAGTAGTGAATATCCCTCATTTCTGAGTGTCTTTATGATCCGTATCCGAAATGACAAGCATCAAATCAACATCGGATTTTTGCGTTTCAAATCCATGAGCAATGGAACTGCATACAAAAACGTCCCGTATATCTTCGCTTTTTTTCAACTTATTGATGATTCTTTGAATCGTATCTGCGTGATGTTGAAGCATATCGACTTCCAAATCAGTATTCTGTTTTATGTTTATCTACCCTCTGGATCCCTTATCATCGCCCACATGGGCTGCTCGATGACGGGTAAGGTCATTTGCTCAACCGTTTTAAATCCATAGCATTCATACCATTCCACATTTCTTTCCGTCTCTGTATCTAAGTAAATGGGAACTTTGGCTTGTTCACTTGCTTGAATAAGTACATTCAACATTTTCTTGCCATAGCCTTTCCCTTGATGTTGTGTAGAAACGCCTATGACTTGAATATAAACAAAAGGTCGATCTTTCATATGTTTTTTTCTCACCTCATCCATAGGAGTAAAGGCATCTGCAATCGTTATTAAGCGTTTAAGGCCAAGTTTCAATATTGGGATAATTCCACCACTTTTCAATAGTCTCCCAAAAGTTACATAAGAAGCATTACCTTGAGCCAAAGCCATAATCCCTTCAAAATGATCAGAAGATGCGTAGATTTGGCCATATTTTAAGCAATACTTTAAAAGCATTTCAGCCATAATGGGATAGCCTTTTTTGTTTTCTTTTCCAACCGTTTTTGACCAAAGGGGATCATTTTGAAAGGCATCTGCTAAAACTTGAGAAGCTTTTGGAATATCAACCTTTTCCAATTGATGAAGGGATTGAATGTTACCAAATGCATTTCTATTTTCTATTTGCATGAAATTCTCCTCCTAAAATGCTCACATTAGACGATGTCTTGATTATCCCAAATTACTCTAACGTTCGAAAAGTATATGCCATGATTATATCATTGATCAGAACAAGAATCTAAAATTGGATGATTTAAAGAAGTGCTTCGCATTGAAGCTGAATGACTTGAAAGACTCTGTTATCGAGATTTTTAAATATCCGATGTATGTTTTACTTCACTATATGTATATTATACTTGACATAGTGTAAAGTATATGGTATATTATGTTTGAAAAACCATACATCAAATAGGAGGAATAAAAATGACCTATCAAATCGCAAGAAAAATAACAAGAATGCTTTCGGGAACGGTGCTTTTTATTGTCTATCTTGTCCAAGTCAACAACAGGTATCAATCAGGAGTTTTAGCCTTGGAAGAATTACAATCTTTGGCACAACTGATGCTGGTGTTTATCGGGATAGGTATCGGGGTGACCATTGCTGTGGAAATTATCTTTCATGTTCTATACTCAATTGGAATAGCAGTGAAAGAAAGTGTGAAAGTGGGATCCTGTAATGATGAGGATAGAGAAAGAAATATAGAAGAAAATATAGAGAAAAACATCAAACAGGAAATGGTGGAAGATGAAATGGCAAAATTGATTGATTTAAAATCATTGAGAGTCGGTTATGTAACCACCGGCATTGGCTTTTTTGCTTCTCTAATCATCCTGGTTTTGGGCTATCCGGTCTTTCTCATGGTGAACATATTGTTTGGTTCCTTTTTTCTTGCAGGAATCATGGAGGAGTTTGCCAAAATCATTTATTATCTAAGAGGGGTTTAAAATGGGCAAAATATTTGAAATAACCAATGAGATTCGTAAATTAAGGTTTTTTGCAGACGAGATGACACAACAGCAACTTGCAGAGAAAGCAGGGGTTTCACGACAAACCATTGTTGCTGTTGAAGGCGGGAAGTACAATCCCTCTTTGGAGTTGGCTTTTCGTATTGCCCAGGCATTCAATGTGCCGATTGAAGAGGTGTTCCAATATCGAGTGATTGAAAAAAAGAAGAAACCAGACAAAAAAGGAGAACCATCATGAGGGTATTAGTCCTTGGTGCAAGTGGTGCAACTGGATCAAAAGTGGTCCGTCAATTAATTAAAAGAAATATCGAAACGCATATTCTCATACGAAAAACTGCGATTTTACCGGAAGAGATAACAAAAAATCCGTTAGTCGAAATCATGAAGGGTAATATTACTGAATTCAACTCAACAGAGATGAAACAACTGATCAAAAATTGTGATGTGGTGATTTCTTGTCTGGGACATAATATTACATTTAAAGGTCTGTTTGGCCATCCGCACTATTTAGTCCGTGATACAGTACGAAGTGTCTGTGAATCTGCAAAGAAAAGCTCAAAAGGGAAAGTGAAGTTGATCCTTATGAGTACGACTGCTTATACGAATAAGCGTTACCGTGAAAGGAATAAATGGGGAGAAAGTATTATCTTTTCATTACTCATGTTATTACTTCCCCCTCACCGGGATAATGTTAAAGCAGCTGATTTTTTTAAATCATGAAATCGGAAAGAAATATGAAAAAATAGAATGGATTGGCGTACGACCGGATACATTAATCGATGAAGAGAAAGAAAGTTCCTATGAAATAAGTCCTCATCGGGTAAGAAGTCCTATTTTCAATGCGGGAAAAACCAGCAGGATAAACGTCAGCCATTTCATGGTGGAATTGACAACAAACGAAAAATTATGGAATAAGTGGTTGTTTAAAACCCCTGTGTTATATAATCAATCTAAAGAAAAATGGTATAATGATTAGATAAAAAAACATCAAAAAAGGATAACTTTCTGTCACTGACAGAAGGAGGCATATGATGAAAGAAATCATATTGGTCAGGCATGCAACGGCTGAAGCCGGGAATGCTGAAAATGATTTGTCACGAAAATTGATTTCAAAAGGACTTAAAGAATCTCAAAATATCGGTTTTTTATTGGCAAAGTTACAAAAAAAAGTGGACATTATCTTGACTTCACATGCGGATAGAGCTTTGGAAACCGCTGATCAAATACAGAGCATTGTTTACAGAAAGATCAGCAGAAAAGTCGATATGGATCTCTATACAGGTGGAATAGAGGATTATCTGAAAGCAATCCGTAATTTGGATGACCATCTTGACGCCATTTTACTCATCGGGCATAATCCCGTTTTAGAAGAATTGGTTGCCTATTTTATCAACTGTGAACTTTCAAGTATTTCGTTTCCGAAGGCTTCTATTTATTGCTTCAACGTTGATGATAACCTTTGGCGAGAGGTTGGAAATACTCATTCCGAACTGGCTTTTTTTATTAACAGAGGGTCTATTGAAAGGATTCTGGACCAATTCGAGAAAAAAAAGTTATACAAACCCTTAAAAAAACAGTATTCAACCACTGAAAACCTTTTTAAACGTGCAAAAAGCGAGGGATTTAAAACAGGCTTAACTCATGATATCCGGATCATGAACAGAAGATGGCTGTCACTGATGGAATTGTCCGGTTGTGATAGTGAGCCATTACAAACAACGATTAAAACGGTCATGGACACAACCGGAAAATATCGTGACAGGTGTGTACAAACAAAAATCTTGAAAAAAACCAATCCTGGCAGATCCATTTACAATTGCTGGAAGAAGAAAACGTCAAAGCAGAAAAAACAAGTGGCAAAAACATTGGGAAAACAAAGTAAGCAAGACTTTGTCTCTCCCTATGCCGACTATTACCAGAAGATCGCAAACGAAATAGAAAGGCTATCAGCATTTGAAATGGAAAGCAATATTCGGGAGTCGCTTAATCAGTTGAAAATCAACTCGCATCAAAATTTCGAAGATAACAAACCCGAATGGCACGAATTTAGATTAAAAGCAAAAGAAGTCAGATACAAGATTGAATTTTATCAAGCAATCAATCATGAAGAACTTTTTGATACTGAACTTGAACAATTGATCTTTTTGCAAAAAAGTTTGGGAAAAATGAGAGATTACGAGAAATTGATCAATAAAATCACAAAACAATCCGATCGTTTTGATAACGAAGAAATTCAAAATACGGTGAATAACATTCAAAAACTCTTAAAAGAAAAATGGATGGAGGTCTCCGACTTTTTGACAAAAACGCCTGCTTTTTTCATTCCAAGTTCCTGTAATGAAAGCCAATAAAAGGAGAACTGAAAATGCATATCATCCATGATAAGAGGATCGTTTTCTATTTTTCAGGTACGGGAAATTCTTTTAAAATAGCTGAGGATATGGCAGAGTTGATCGATGCAAAAACCATGAATATTGCACCTTTGCTGGAAAAGAAAAGTATTATGATGAAAAGTGATATCATCGGTTTTGTCTTTCCGGTTTATGATTTCAAAGCACCTGAAGTGATGAATCAATTTGTGAGTCAACTCAAAGGAATCGAATCAAGTTATCTGTTTGCTATTTGCAATTATGGGATTGCCCCCTCAAAAACCTTGAACAGGTTTCAAAAAGAACTCCAAAAAGTTGACGGAACGTTGGCTCTCGGTTTATCTTTCCAAATGCCTCATAATGGAATTGGATCAGCGAATTTTTCTGTTAAACGTCATCAGCAAATGCTTGCGCATTGGGAACAAGCAAAATCAAAGATCGCAAACAAGATCATTAAAAATGAAAAAGATGGCATCGAAAAGAATAAACCTTTGGAGTCAATGAAAGTATTCCTGTTTCAGGGCGTTTTTTTTAAATCAATTCCAACTTTTGCTAGATTGCTGACGAAAGTTGCCTTTCACGGTTGGGATGCGTTAGCCTATACGGCAAATGAAAATTGCAATGGTTGTGGCATTTGCGAAAAAATTTGTCCCGTTCACAACATACACATGGAAAATGGAAAGCCAATTTGGGGAGACCAATGTGCCAATTGTTTTGCCTGTTTGCAATGGTGCCCACAAAAAGCCATTACTTTGGGAAATAACAATCTGAATATTTTGAGGTATCATCATCCCGAAGTCACTTTAGAAGACCTTTTAAAACGAAATAAGCCTTAAGTTAATCCTTTTACTTCAATGAATCGAACTCTCTTGCGGGACCTGCTGAATTCAAGGATCCGCTGACAAAGTTTCTGTTTCATAATTGGTTGGAATGAGTTCCGGATACTTCATAACCATGGCCTCAATACTGTTTTCATCTGGCATCAAAAAATCAACACTTTGAAGAATTATAATACCCGCTCAATACTTACTTTCAATTTTCTAACTCCATTGAATATGTAATTTATGCATATAGTATCGGATAAAAAATATATTTTTTTATTTCCGTCAATATTATTAGACTATTATAAATTAGGAGTGGGACTATGAGTGACAAGATCATGTCAATCAATGGGATTATAGACTTATTAGGCAAAGAGGGAGAAGAACTGCTGTCTTTTTCCGATCCGAAAATTAGTAAGGAAACGCTGAAACTGCCCTCTGGAGAATTTGTTGATGAAGTATTTATGAATTCAGACAGAAACAATCGGGTTTTAGGTAATTTGTCCTGGCTATATAATACAGGAAGATTAGCTAACACCGGTTATTTCTCGATTTTCCCCGTGGACCAGGGAGTCGAGCATTCAGGAGGTGCTTCATTCGCCAAGAATATTGATTATTTTAATCCTGAAAAGATCATTCAGTTTGCGCTAAAAACAGGCAGTAACGGTGTGGCTTCCACTTATGGTGTTTTATCCCTGTTTTCGCGACAATATGCCCATAAAATCCCCTTTATCGTCAAGATCAACCACAATGAGTTGTTGACATATCCCAATATTACTGATCAGACTGTATTCGCCACTGTTGAAGGTGCATATAGTATGGGAGCTGCCGGTATTGGAGCCACGATCTATTTTGGTTCTGAAGAATCCCGAAGACAGATTCAAGAAGTCAGTGAAGCCTTTGCTTTTGCCCATGAGCTGGGAATGTTTACCATTCTTTGGTGTTATTTGCGTAATGATGCCTTTAAAAAGGATAAGGATTATCATGC
>DAOTHY010000108.1:0-5960 GCA_035447925.1 Thermotogota bacterium | reverse complement strand
CTTTGGCATCGGGTGTTTTTAAAGCTTCCGGACTTTTAATATATGAGGCTAATAAACGATCCGGGCCTAACATCCAAATCATCGAAAAAATAATCAACGTGATGCCTAAAAGGATGATAGGAAGTATCAATAATCTTCTTATTATGTAGGCTGTCAAGTAAGCCACCTCTTTTCTTGAAAATAGTTCATCATTTTATATATCTTACCATCTTACCGAGCAAAAAAGCAAAAAAAAACATGAAAATGAGCGGGATTTGAGTCCCGCTCATTGAAATGTCCTATTGTTGGTAGAAATTATTCTCCTTTTGTCATCATGTAATACTGAGTGGTGGATCTGGTCATATGCGGATACCATCCACTGACCCAGTCTCTGTCGACATGAAGTCCGAGAGGCTGATTTAGAGGAAGACCAACATAATTGTCAATAACTTTTTTCTGAACCTCTTTGTAAAGTTCTGTTCTTTCTTCTCTGCTTGTGCTGGCAATTGCCTTTTCGATCAGTTCATCGACATTTTCAGCAGCCCATTCCTGGTACAGGTAGCCACCTCGTTTGCCGTATACACCCTGCGAATGGTAATAAGTGTAAATGAAGTTATGCGGGTCTGGATAGTCAGGAAGCCAACCGATGATGTAGATGGGAACGAGATTTTCGTTGGTTGCCTTCAAGTATGATGGCCAGTTAACACCCATAACGTCAATCCTGAATTTGGGGTTGAGTGATTCTGTGTAAACTTTAACCATTTCGGCACCGGTCTGTCTGGATTCGTTTCCGGTGTTGTAAAGAAGCTGGAAGTAGAAACCTTTTTCCCATACTTCTCCGCCCCAAGCTGCTTTCCAAGCCTGTTCAGCTTTTGCAAGATCGAAGTTGTGCATGGTCAGGTTAGGATCAAATCCTAAGAATCCGGAAGGAAGGTCAGAAGGAACTCTTTTTCCGAATCCGTTCAAAACCTGGTCGATGTATGCATCAAAGTTGAAGGAATGTGAAACGGCTTTTCTACAGTTCATGTCGCTGAAGAAATTGAATGGAATTCCGTTTCCGTCAAGTTTTCCGCTTCCGATATGTTCACTGTCTTCGCTAACTGAGTATGCGTAATGCATGGAAGTGATGGAGGATACGTCGTAACCCTCGAGTACTCTGACACCGCTAAGTCCTCTGACCTGGTCGATGTATGCAGGTGGAACATAAATCTCATCGGCATCTCCGGCTTCCAACATGGATTTCCTTGTGGAGAATTCGTCTACACCCCATACGATAACTTCTTTAATTGGTGCTGGGCCAGCCCAATAACCTTCATAAGCGGAAAGAACGATTCTCTGCTGTGCACTGTCCCATTCGACGAGTTCATATGGACCCGAACCCAGATCGTTGTTGTGGATGAAGGATTCTTCCGGCTCTAAATCGTGCCATTTCCACCAACCGTCTGCATTTTTGTCCCATTCGCCGTTTGCCATGGCGACTTTACTGTCAAATATGGCACCCCAGGAACCGAAATGCGCAATAATCTGCATGAACGGTGGGAATGCTTTATGAACAGTCATAACAACGTTGTTGCCGTCTACTTCAACGAGAGGATCGATACATTCTTCATAGAATGCGATCAATTTTGCTTTTGCCTCATCGGATGTCGGTACACCGTCAACAACCGCTTCGGAATAAGCCATGCCTGCAAATTCTGCAAACCAGCCTTCAAGACTTCCCTGTGAAGCACCTGTGAAACCTTCGTAAAGCATCCAGATGGGACCGCCGGAAGGATCCATCAGAAGATCTCTTTCGAATGAATATTCTACGTCTGCAGGAGTTACTGGGTTACCTGTGTGGAAAGTCATTCCCTGTCTGATAGGGAATATGTATGTTGTTCCGTCTTCACTCCAAAGACCGTTTTCCTGAGTTGGAACCGTTTCTGCGATCATTGGTAAAAAGTCGTTAACACTTTCACCGTCGTATTGGATCAGGTTGTCGTAAACTTGCATGATGATACCACCACTTGAGGTATCATAGCTGTGTGCCGGATCGAGTGTTTCTGGCTGACCGATCGTCAAATTAATGTACGTATCGGGATTGTTGACAGCACCTACTGCCATTACCGAAAAAACAAAAACGACTAACAAGAAAATACTGAGTTTCTTTGTCATAGAGTTGCCTCCTTTTAAAATTTTTGCCAATTACGGCGTGAACGATTACACAAGAATTATTATATCACAAATCTCGCAAGTTGCAAGTGATCAAAAAATGCAATCCTTTTAAATTGACCCTTTCGTGGTACAAATTGGTTAAAGATCAGGAATATTTTTATCCCAAAACGCATCCGATGAACGATTTAAAGATTGCATTTTGATTAAATATGAAATTATTTGCAAATCAAAGACAAACACGCATGATTGGTGTTATAATAGGCGGAAATAGAAAAACACACTTGTGCGAGAGGGAGATCGAAGTGAACGTTTTCTGGGTTTTTTTTAACGGCATCTTGATGGGAATCGCCAATGTCATTCCGGGTTTAAGCGGCGGCACCTTGTTATTACTGACGGGAATATACCCCCGATTCATTCAGGTTTTCAGTTCGATGCATCTGACTCATCTCAGGGCATATCGTTGGCGGGAAAACGGCTTTTTCATTTTGTTGATCGGATTCGGTGCCCTGATCAGCATTTTTGCCATGTCGAAGGTCATGTCTTGGGTGCTTGATCAGCATCCTGTCCCGGTCTATCTTCTTCTGATCGGATTGATTATCGGCTCGATCGACATCATTGTCAAAAAAATCCATTTCAAATCCCCTTCAAACCGATACGCCATGTTAGCCGGTATAGGCGTCATCATCTGCCTGATGACCTGCTCTTCTTTGGTGAAACAATCCTCTTTTTCACCCCAAACCATCCACCCCGTTGTATTGATATTAGCCGGGATTGTTGCGGCAGCCACCATGGTCTTGCCGGGTGTGAGCGGTTCTATGCTATTGTTCTTAATGGGATTGTACAAACCGATTGTGGATTCGGTTTCCGCTCTGAATATCATGAACATTCTCTTTATTGGCTTGGGAGCCGTCGCAGGAATACTTGTGGCCAGCAAGATGATAAAATGGCTCTTGGAACACGCTGAATCAATCACTTATGCCTTTCTTTTTGGCCTCATCATCGCATCGCTGATCGATCTGTTTCCCTTATCGGTTTTTAAAAATTACTTGATTTTCATCATAGGAATAATTGCCTTTATATTTGGTATAATCTTAGGGAAGGGTTTAAAAAGACTCGAAAAAAAATATTCGAAAGAAAACTATTAAACGAGGTGGTAAAATTGCCGTCAAGAAACCCATTCATGAGCCGTGCAAAAAGGCTGATGACAGGCAGAGAAGATGATTTTAACGGTGAATTGGGAAATATTTCTGGCCCAAGAAGGCTTTTCCAGGCGAGAACCGAATCAGTTTTGATCAATGAGAGACTGTTGGAAAAATTATTCCAAAATTACTCTGCCGATTACTTTGAAAAAGAAGACTTGAAGTTGTATCAGTATCATTCGTTTGAGAAAGATGCACATCAATATGGGATTTGTTTGTTCCAGGAGACCCTGTTGAAAGAAACAACCGGATTGTATGAATGCTCTGCCAAGGTATTCAAGGATGACCGGCCCCAAAGAGAAGTGTTCACGGATCTTTTAATGGTCGTTTTTTGGACCAACCTCATGATGGGATATTTCGAGCATATTGTTGAATCCGAGGTCTATAAACTGAAATCTTTGGGAATTTTAAAAAAGGGCTACACTCAATATTTGGAGGAAAAGGACATTGCAAAACTTGTTAAGCACCTATCTTTGGCCTTTGCCTTTAGAAATCTTTCGGATATTGCTGCCAACGCCGGACTCCCTACCGGTAATCCCTTCGATTATCAATGGGTTGCCCGATACTACATCATGAAGAAGATTGAAAAAGAGGGAAAGGCGCCCATGGATTTCATCGGTGACACCCGATGGTATGACGGGATTGAAAAACTTTTCTACCAGTTCTTTACCGATAGCGAAAAACAGAATTATTATTTCTTCTCTGAGAAAGGTATAGACACCGTGTTAAACATTCCTGTCTATTTAATCGTTGAAGAGGATATGCCTGTTTTTGAGACAACGATTAAATCCTCTCCCAGAACATTAGAAGATTTCATGAGGGAAACCAAACCGGCTAACCGAAAATTCTTCAGAGAAATTCTCAGTATGGTGGAGTATTCTTTTGAATTGTCTATCAATTTAAACAACGATGTTGGATTAAGTGTTGAAAAGGGCACGGGGGAAACTCTGTTCGAGCTTTTCCCACAAACCTACATCCATTCAATGCTGGCTTCCTATGCGGATATCATCTGCATCCCTGAAATAACCATGGAAAAAATTCGGAATTATTCCGAGGAAATGATTACAAGGCTTTTAAAAACCGGATTTGAAGCGGATTCAGAGGGGAAATTGACCCTGGTTTTGGATCACAAACTCAACAGAGAAAGATGGGTTCTGATTCTCGATTTGTTAAGGGAAATTGCAGCAATCAAATAAATGAAACGACCATCATTCCTCTTGTTTCTCACGTTTGATTTTCTGAGACAAGATGTGGGCCTGACGTGTAGGCTCAGGAATTTTAAAGCCATTTAAGCAAGACATCACAAGCCTCATGGTATCTTCGAGGGTAATTAAATGTCCCGGAGAGATATACAGAGGCTTTGTTTCTTTTTTGGTACACAATACGCTGCCGATCACGTTTTTTTCCGGGTTTCTAAGGGCAAACCATTCCCCCAGTTTTTCCGGCATGCCATCGGCCTCTCCGTATAGTTTGCTTTTGGCGACTCCGATTGTCGGGCGTTCTAAAAACAGGCCCATATGTGATGCCAATCCTAAACCTCTCGGATGTGCCGTTCCCTGTCCGTCAAAAAAGACCACTTCGGGCTCGCTGTGAAGTCTTTTCCAGGTTTTGATAAAAGAAGGGCCTTCTCGGAAAGTCAACAAACCGGGAATGTAGGGAAAGGTTACACGATTGGTTAGGTATTTTTTTTCTACGTATTCCAGATCCGGAAATGACAAGACCACAATGACCGTTAGAATGTATTCCTTATCTTCAACGGTAAAAAAAGAAGAGTCCACACCGGCTATCAGCCGGGGCATTTGTCCCAACGGACTGAATCTTAAGTTCTTTACCAGTTCTTTTTGAATCTCAAGCGCCTCATCCGCTTCCACTTTAAAATCATGAAGTTCCTTGATGGCAGCCAGAATCTACCCCTCCCTTTTGGCCTTTTTAACGGCATCATCGATATAATCAAAGGCGTTGAGTTTTCTCAGAATCTCCCTGGGTATCCTGCCGGATGCTTCGATATCGTTATAGATGACAAAAGGATTTTTGATACCCTGCTGATAGATATATTCGTATACCCGGTCTTTGAATTCCTGAATTTTTTGCTTCTCCAAACTCTTTTTTCTCAATGAGCTGTATATCATATAGCCGCCTATGGCGACGAATATCAAGATCATTATCCAAGCACTTTGAACCATTCTTTTCCCTCCAACAATTCCGTCTCAGACCACAAAGATGTTTTAATATAACGCATCTGATCCACCGGATTAAAATCGACCCGATACAGATACAACCCATCGGCTGGGGCAGTAGCTGAGCTGGCTGTTCGATCCCGCTCTTTGATAACCTCCATAATCTTTTCCGGTTCCCAATCTCCAATGCCCACTCTGACCAAAGCACCTACAATATTTCTCACCATTCTTCTGAGAAAGGACAAGCCTTCTACCCTGATCAGAATCAACCGATTGGCTTTAAAGCCGTAGACTTTGACCCTGTAAATCAACCGGACCGGATCTTTTTCCTTTCCCTTTGTCTTTTTTTGAAAAGTGGTAAAATCGTGAACTCCTTCAAAATATCGGGCAGCTTCACGCATGCGATTGATCTCTAAATCATAGGGAAACCACCAGTAATTCGTTCTGTTGA
>DAOTHY010000107.1:0-6115 GCA_035447925.1 Thermotogota bacterium | reverse complement strand
AAATGCCTTTTCAGTTTGCCCAAAAATGATGTGCATGTCACCTAATTGAAGAAAATCTTTGTCATCAAAACACGCTTTGAAAAAGATATTGGCATAATCGTCAATTATCAGATTTAAATAATCTTGAGCTTTTTCTTTTTCACCGTTATTTAAGCAGAGAATACTCATGTAAAGTTTTATTCGTGTGTTTTCTGAGTCTGTTAACTCTAAATTTTTATTGTTTTGTATACAGTATTCATATGTTTGCATAACTTCTTCGGAGGGGTTTTGTTCCGAAAATTCTCTTAAATTACCCATATGCTTTCTTAAGAAAATGGTCGTTGTTTCCAATGATTCCAAATGAATTTTGGGTTTTTCTGCAAGATATAGGTATCCGATATAAGTCTCCCCGTCAAGTTTTTTTATCCTTTGCAATGAATCAACTTGAAAGATGATACCGTAAAGTATTTGATGTTTGACAAAAGCGTTCTTAAGAATTCCCGGAAGTCCTGAAGCCTCATACGCATGGATGATTTCTGGGAGAAATATTGCTCGTGAAGCAAGTGTTTTGGTCATTTCCGTATCTATTCTTTCACTGTTCATCGTAGGTCCTTTTTGTGTGAAAGATAACCCGTAATAAAGATTATTCAGCAAGAATCCGGTATTTGAATATCCGGATATGTTGGTAATATTTTGTGTTTCTTTTAGTAAATCATCGTAGCTTATGATCAGGTTTTTTTCATCCTTGTTGATTAAGTCATGAAGTTCTTTGAAATCAAATCCGCTAGCAGCATAAACGGGAGCGATAAAAGCTGCTCCCGTAAAGAGAAAAAGAAAAAGAAAATGGAGTTTCTTCTTAAAGGTCGTCATCATCCGAAACCTTTCCAGAGGGCCCTTGAGGATTATCACTTAAAGGTGATCCCACTATTTGTTCGTTTTCTGTTGTGTTGCCCATATTCGTTCCACTTATATTTGGCGTGTTGGTCACACCATAGGAAGTATCCATCAATTTATTGTACAGTGATCCACCATCAAGAGCAAGTTCGGGATAATAAACAGCTACTGCATAAACCCAGCCATAGCCGTTGACTTCAACGCTTTCATCAATTGCTGTTCTAACTATTGTACCAGCAGGAATGTTTCCGGAACTGACGGCTTTATAGGCACTTGTCTTACCAAACACATTCATAAATTCTCCAGCGACTGTTTCTGCAGCAGACACATTAAAATTCTCATTTTGTTGATTATATTGTTTGATTTTTGCATTTGCTTCATCAAATTCTTCAACCGTTTTTGCCTCTGATCCTTCATAAAATCCTGAACTGTAGATTATGGAATTCCCCTTTAATAAATCTACCAAAGCCTGTGAAGCTCTCATCTTTGAAGCTTGAATGGCTGCTTTTTTGTATTCTGCAGCTAATATTGGATTGTTTGAATATCTTACAATAGCTGATCCAAAAGCGACAACGGCGGTCATATTATTGTCGGGGAGAACGATGATTTTTCCGCCTATTGGAGGGGTTACTCCGTTTTCTATTTCACTTAGTATATGATTTAATGTGGATTGAAGGTCAACTGAAAAAATGATGCCATTTGTAATCTGATTCGCTGCTTTTATCGTTGATGGTGAAATGGCAATACTAACGTATATTGTCCCGGTTGTCTCTTTTGGGTTGTCTTTTACATCGTAGGTTACAAAACCTCTTAAAAGTCCGTTGACAACTTGATCGATGGTTTCGGTTTGAATCTTGAAGAATAACCCGCCATTTTTAACTTCATCATCGATGGAGGCCACCAGATTTTGAAATTCATCCTTTTTTTCTGAGTAATATCCTTTCAACGCTTCGAGCATATGAACTTGTGCCATATAATAAGCTTCAAGATAGGCTGCTCGTTTAGCAAGAAGTGTGGCGTTAATATTGGGATATACCCCATAAACGGCTGTTGCACCAGCAAGATAACCGGTTCCACTTGGAAATTGAACTGCTCTGAAGCCATCGGTTTCTTTCCAAATTAATTGATTTGCTTCATTTAATCCATCCTGAAGCGTATCTGTTTTGAGAGTTTCTTCATCCAACTGCTGTACTTGTCCTTCAACTTCTGTTGTTCCTCCCTGTGTAATAGGTAAAAATGATTCTGTTGAAAAGCCCCCGGAAAACAGGCTTAAACTGATCATAACGCTCAAAACGATAACAAATAGATACTTTTTCATTTAACTCACTCCCTATTTTAAATTTGCCAAGTTTATTTTGACCTTTTTTGCTTCCATGAAGGTTTGCCTGGGTACTTCAACTTCAAAAGAAAACCGGATATTCTGTTGAGACAGATTAAGTTTTCCCGGCACAATTCTCATGGTTCCGGGTAAAAGGATGTACTGTCTGGCTGTTTGGCTGGTAAATGCCAATCCGAGTGTTGCATTCTTTAAAATTAAACTGGAGGCAGTGATCCTGATATCAGTTAGTTTAAAAATTTCTTCTTCTTTGACATTCAGAAGCGTCATTTCCAATGAATAACTGTCAAAATCATCACAATAGTCTTCAAAGGCTTCAAAAACGTATTCTTCCATTTCATTGGATGTATTCAAAAAATACTGTTTAAAGGTGTATGTGTTACCCTTTTTTTCCTTAAACAGTCGGATAACCGATCTGAACTTGCTGTCCCGAATAAAATCACTTAACAGAATCTTGTCCCATTCATCGTCTGTTTCTGCATAAAGGGTTTCGGTCATTTTCTTTGCACAGGCCATGTCTAATATTTCTTCTAATTGTTTTAGAAAACCCAAATATTTTTCCATATCAGGGGTCAAACACGAATCAACCTTGATTGTGACGTTGTTTTCATTGCTGGATATGATTTTTGTTTCTATTTCTTCCACAGTCCAAAGATCTCTGGGAACGCCAAAATCCTTGAGAACAGCATAAACAATCTCCTGTGTATTCGTTTCCGTAGTGGTATTAGCCTCATAAATCCGAAGCAGTTTTTCTCCGTCAAAGCAACTAAATCCTTCAGCATTCCTTAAAATAGAACCTTCCAATGCCTGCAACTTAATTAAGGCTTTGATTTTTATTGTGATGATTGTTTCATCCTGTGATTTTTCAATGACTTCGTAGTCTTTGATATATGCTTTTGTGAAAGTCAATATCTTTTCTTTAAAGGATAACTCCTCTGTGATTTCGTTACCAATGCTCTGAAAGGATGAATCCATTTGTGAATAAGCTCTAAAAATTGCACCAACTGCGGTTGTGATAGCCTCTCTCATGGCATTGGTCAACGCTTCATCGATATTTGTTCCAATGCCTTCCGCCTCAACCGTGATAAACTCATCATTGATAACACCGGAAAATGTGATAGCGCATATTCCAACCAACAGTAGTACCAAGAAAGCTTTCTTTTTCATATCCTCTCCTTTATTAAAATAGTTCACTGAGATTTACTTCAAACTTGTAAAAGTCTGAAAAAGTGGCGTCATTCAGTTTTGTCTCAAGAGAATCGGTGGAGATGGTGATGCTTCTTCCAAGCAAAAATAATTTTTCCCATTTTATATAATCATCAAATTGCGATTTTGAAAAGTACACAACCAGTTTTTTTGTTTTGTCAGACACATTCAAAGAAGCATAATTAGATGGGATGACTATTGCCTCTTTTTCTTTATAATAGTTTTCTTTTGCATATTGATTCGGAAAAAGCAAGGTACCTCTTCCGCCAGTGTGATCAAGCAGTAAAACGGTAATGAAGAAATCATCTGGATTGATTAGTTTGATCCTGAAATTCTTAGAATCCAGGTTTATGATGCTTAAGTTTTCTTTAACGTTCATTATGCTTACATCCGGTTTTATTTCACGAACCTCTGTGGATTGGTGATTTTGCGGGTTCGTTTTTTCTTCAGGAAAATGGATGGTTTTGACTTTATCCGGAACCAAGAGCATATCTGGGTTATACACGGTTTCAAGGGAGAGAAATTCATCTTTGATGACCCCTTTAAACTGATTGGTGTTTTTCATGGTCACTGTCGTGATAATTTTGCCTTCTCCTTCAAACTCAATAGTATCAACTTCTGAGATGGGAATTTCGATATTCTGATAGGAGGTTTCGATCGTGATGTTTTCCTGAATAAACATCCCGTAAAAGCTGTCACCGGTTCTCAAAATCATTTTTGTATTAAAAAAAAGCTCTCTTTGAGAATTTTCATGAAAGAAAATAGCTGAAATCTTGTCCCGGTTGATCTTGAGTTCTTTTCCAAGAATCGTCAATTTGAAAGAATCATTGAGGATGAACCCGCCGAAAATCTCCTCTTTATAAATAGTCCTTATCTCAGTCGTCCGATAACCTGGTCGTGGGAAAACGATTCGGCTGATGAAACCTGTGCCGATGCTTAGTTCCGTGTAATCTGTTATAAACATGATCTCATCCGTGATGAGCTCTGCTGTAAATTCATCTCCGTTCATCATCTCCATACGAACGGGGATAGTAAAAACCGTTGTCAGGATGAAAAGGAAGGCGGTTACACAAAATGCTTTTCGGATCATGGGAGATCTCACTTTATATTTTGTAGACTGAGAACAGGTCTTAAAAAGTAATAGTTTCCAGACCAGATGGCGTTTTTATGCAATTTTAAATAACCATCAGCTCTTTGTGTAAAATATTTCTGAATGATGGGATTCTCGTAATCATTGTCACGTTCATCGAATTTCTCGATATCGATGGAATACCCCAAGATTTCACGAACTTCGTAGTTAGGGAAAAAAATACCGGATTTTGATTCGAGGTAATCTGGAGTCATGTTTTTATGAAGTGGGTTGTTTTTTGAGAGGCTTTTGCTATCATTACCGTAGATGTAATTTCTATATTTTTCTCCCACAATCATCCACCACCATTCGGCTTCGGTAGGAAGTCGGAACCCTTTTACTCGTGTGATATCTTCGGTGATGCTGCCTGTTTCATCGAGATAATTGCCGTCTTTATCATAGGCATGAGGCAAACAAAACTGATCGCTTAACCAATTCATGAAAACCGGATGGATATCAAGAGATGTATAGTTCATGTTAAAAATGATGATAGCGTTTTTCAGTTCATTTGCATGACTATCAAGATACAGTTTTTCTTTATCGACTTGAATATATTCCCGATATACATCAAAATAATCTGCAAAGGAAAATTCATCGCCATTTCTTAGATCGTATTCGCCCCCATTATAAGAGCCTCTTTCTTTGATCAAGTCCAAATTGTACAGGTAATCAATAAATTGCAAATAAACATATGCATTCACAGGATAAACAGCGGAATAAAAAGTTGAAACTTTCACATCAGCTTCTTGACGTTCAGACACAGGCATCTGAAAAGTTGCCCCATCAATCCGCTTCATCTCTATTCCATATTCCGCCAGTTTCACCGGGTCGATTCCTAACGTCCGGACTTCGGGAATATACTCCAATAAAATTTCTTCCATCTTTCTCAAGACATCTTCCGATGCGGCCTTGTGGTCGATTGCCAATGTGGCTAACTCATCAAACCGTTCATAAAAACTCAGCCATTGCTTCTCATAAGTATCAACATCCTGAGTTTTACCTTCAAAATTATAATTTACAACCGCTTTTTTTAAATCATCTATCAATTCTGGGACAGCGAGTTGGTTTTCTTCAGTGTAAATCGTTAAGTCATTTACAGAAGACCAGAAGGCGGTATATCTGCTTTTTAGGGTGTCCTGGTATTCTTCTTTTGCGCCGAATCGAGAGTAGGAAAAAGCTGTCAGGATGATCAATAAACCTACAACGATTAAAGTATTTCTTTTCATAATAACCTCCTAAGCGTGTTTTGCATTCGATATCTAAAATCAGGATTGTCGTTTATCAATAAAAAAAACGTATTTGTAAATAATAATTTGATTATTATGTGTTCAATTAGCTTGAATGATAGTGCAAAAAAAAGTTATTCTGTCATAATTAGTCACATTTATTATATCATATCCATTTAAATGTTTACATAAAAGAGAAAGAGGTTGAATACGTTACAGTTCTAAACAGTAGGAAATAAGATGTAAATTGAAATGAATGATTTATCAAATTTTTTATTACAAGAAATTTCTAATGATATTCTTCATGAAATCGCTGATGTCGGGTTTTACACTTTGAACGGCACG
>DAOTHY010000106.1:0-6159 GCA_035447925.1 Thermotogota bacterium | reverse complement strand
TGGTTACCAGGGAAAACCTATCCGGCCTCATGGTCGTTCGGGCGTTTAACACACAAAAGTTTGAGGAAAAACGATTCCGTGAAGCCAACGAAGATGTCACAAAGACCAACCTTTTTGTCAATCGGGTGATGGTCTCAATGATGCCCATTATGATGTTGGTGATGAATGGTATTGTACTTCTGATTGTGTGGGTGGGGGCAAAGCAAATCGCTGAGTCTTCGTTGCAAGTAGGGGATATGATGGCCTATATTCAATACGCCATGCAGATTATTATCTCATTCCTCATGTTGACCATGATTTTCATTTTTATTCCAAGGGCATCTGTTTCAGCCAACCGAGTACACGAAGTCTTGAAAGTCGATCCCGAAATAACCGATCCTGATAATCCAAAGCAATTCCCAAAGGATTTCAAGGGAGAAGTGGAGTTCAGAAATGTTTGTTATCGTTTTCCCGGTGCCGAGGAAAACATTTTAAATCATATTAGTTTTACAGCCAAACCAGGGGAGACTACAGCGATTATTGGCTCAACCGGATCGGGAAAGTCAACCTTGTTGAACATGATCCCGCGTTTTTATGATGTTTGTGATGGACAAGTCTTGTTGGATGGCGTTGATATTCGTGAAGTGAGACAGCATGACTTGAGAGACCATATTGGGTACGTGCCTCAAAAGGGAGTACTTTTTAGCGGAACGATTGAATCCAACTTGAAATACGCCGATGATGACGCCACGTTGGATGAAATAAAAAAAGCAGCCGAAATCGCCCAGGCGACTGAATTTATAGAGACGAATGAAGAAAAGTATCAAACCCCTATTTCCCAGGGCGGAATCAACGTGTCCGGTGGACAAAAGCAACGCTTATCCATTGCCAGGGCATTATTAAAAAGACCTGAGATATTCCTCTTTGATGACAGTTTTTCAGCCCTCGACTTTAAAACAGATGCCGCATTGAGACGTAAACTCAAGCAGGAAACGGGAAAAAGCACGATGATCATTGTTGGCCAGAGAATAGCCACCATCAAAAACGCTGAACAAATATTGGTTTTGGATGAAGGAAAATTGGTCGGCAAAGGCAGACATGACGAACTGATGAAAACCTGTCAAACGTATCAGGAAATCGCAAGGTCTCAGCTCTCAGAGGAGGAATTGTCATGAGTCAGGATAATCAAACAACCAGAAGACAACCACCCCGTGGCGGAAGACATGGTGGGCCCGGAGGCGGTCCCGGAATAATGGCCGGAGGCGAAAAACCAAAGAACTTTAAGGCCACACTGAGAAAACTGGTGAAGGAATTAAGCCAGTTCAAAGTCCGAATTATCATGGTCTTTATTTTTGCCGCATTAAGCGCCTTTTTGATGATCCTTGGTCCGAAAATCTTAGGGAACATTACAACGGAACTATTCGAAGGATTAATGAATAAAATCAGGGGAACGGGAGAAGGTATTAACTTTGATTCCATCAAACAAACCATTCTCTTTTTGTTAGGGCTGTATGTGGGCAGTACTCTTTTAGCCTATACACAGGGATGGATCATGTCCGGTGTTTCAGCTAAGATCACATACCGGTTAAGAGAACAGATTTCTCTGAAAATAAACAATCTTCCCCTTAAATACTTTGATAAAACCTCTCAGGGTGAAGTGTTGTCCCGTGTAACCAATGACGTGGATACTATCAGTCGAACACTCAATCAAAGTTTAACACAGATGATCACGTCCCTGACGACGGTTATCGGTGTTATTTTTATGATGTTCTCTATTAGTTGGCAAATGACTTTGGTAGCTTTGTTAATCTTACCGCTGTCCGCATCACTGATCGCATTGGTCGTTAAACAATCCCAGAAATACTTTAAGAAACAGCAGGATTATCTGGGTCATGTGAACGGCCATGTAGAAGAAATGTACGGAGGACATGTCGTTGTCAAGGCCTTTAACGGGGAAGCGGACAGTATCAAGAAGTTCAACGGGATTAACGATGTGCTGTATGATTCAGCCTGGAAGTCCCAGTTCTTATCGGGTATGATGATGCCGATCATGATGTTTGTTGGAAATATCGGATATGTTCTCATCAGTATTCTTGGCGGTTGGTTTGCAGTCAAACGCATCATTACGGTGGGTGATATTCAGGCATTCATTGTATATGTGAGACAATTCACACAACCGGTAGCCCAAATTGCCAACATCATGAACATCTTCCAACAAACCGCTGCTGCTGCCGAAAGGGTGTTTGAATTCATCGAAGAAGACGAAGAAGTTGCTGAAACGCATAATCCGGTGAAAAACGTTGAACACAACGGCAATGTAGAGTTCAAGCATGTTCAATTTGGCTATGACCCGGAGAAAATCATCATCAAAGATTTCTCTTGTCAAGTCAACAAAGGGCACAATATCGCTATCGTCGGACCGACCGGCGCAGGCAAAACGACGATGGTAAAATTGCTGATGCGTTTCTACGATGTCAATTCAGGTGAAATCCTTCTGGATGGACACAATATCAAAGATTATTCCCGATACGACTTAAGGGAAAACTTTGGGATGGTGCTTCAGGATACATGGTTGTATAACGGCAGTATCTGGGATAACATCAAATACGGACGTCTTGATGCAACAGACGAAGAAGTCCTGGCCGCTGCAAAAGCAGCTCATGTAGATGCGTTCGTTCATATGCTCCCCGATGGTTATGATCTTCTACTAAATGAAGAAACCACCAACGTTTCACAAGGTCAAAAACAGTTAATCACCATCGCTCGTGCGATATTGGCCGATCCGAAGGTTCTGATTTTGGATGAAGCGACCAGTTCGGTTGACACGAGAACAGAAGTACAAATTCAAAAAGCCATGGCCAACCTGATGAAAAATCGAACCAGCTTTGTGATCGCACACCGCTTATCCACCATTCGAGATGCTGATTTGATCCTTGTCATGAACGAAGGGGATATTGTTGAACAGGGTAACCATAAAGAACTGTTGGAACGTGATGGTTTTTATGCGGAACTTTACAAAAGTCAATTTGAAGAAGATTTTGTGGAAACGGAAGGATTAATTTAAAAGAATATAAATTAAAAAACCTCTCCTTTTTGAGGGAGAGGTTTTTTGCATGACGCCCCGTGTATGGACTGCCCCTTAAGTTCATACCGACAAAAGGCAAAATATCTCCGAAAAACTCTATTGATAAGGATGCCGAAATACTCAACAAATAAGTTACTTGTATTCAACACTAACCACATAGGCTCTATGTTATAATAAATGGATAAATCTAAGAACATATTTAGAATGTTGTTTAAATTTGTCTTTAACGTATTGTTTTAACATTTGCTTAGCTTTATTACCGGTCTCTATTATTTCTGAAACCTCATAAGGCTAACATTATTGGAGGGTTATTATGAAAGGATTGAAAAAAAGTTGTATTCTCACTCTTATCCTATTGGTCTTTTTGTCTATTGGGTTTTCTACCGCCAAGATGGGAGAAGTCCAACCGTTGCCTATATGGGAAAAAGAGTCCGCACACGAAGCCACGAGAATTGTTGTTTTCAGTGACTTACATCTGGGAGTTGATGACAGCTTTGCCGAAACAGTAAAAAACAAACCACTTATCGCTGAGTTTCTTGAACGACTTGTTGTAAGTGACATTGACGAGTTTGTTATTGCAGGAGATCTCCTGGACGAGTGGTTTGTACCCATCACTTATCCTGCCTATACCGATTTGGAAACATTCTTTTCACAAGTCGGAGAGAACAACGATTCGATTGTGGCAGCTTTTGAAAAATTGATTCAAAGCGGTGTTAAAGTCGTTTATGTACCTGGTAATCACGACCTTCTTTTGGATGCTCAAACGCTTTCAAAAGTAGTACCTGGAATTATACAGGCTCGTGATGTCAGTGGATTGGGAACTTATCGAACAGGTGTTCGTTCCGAGATTGTTATTGAGCACGGGCATCGATATGATTCTTTCTGTGCACCCGACGCATTGTCCAACAAAGAAATAACCGGCGATTATCCGTCATTTTTACCTCCAGGCTGGTTCTTCACCCGGATGGCAGCCACCTCTGTTTCAGAGCGAAAATCAGCACCTCAAAAAGCTTTACCACAGATCGAAGCTCCTTCAAAAGAAGATGTTGATCAAATGGGTGCTTATGTGTATTATTCAATTTGGCAATGGGCGATAACATCCTTTCCAATCCAAGCCGGTTTTGACGAAAAAGTCATACACGTCGGTGTAAATGGATACGACAACACCTTCTCTCTGAGTGATTTATTCCCCACGATTCAAGCTGATGGATCGATTAGTGCTGTGTTATATGCAAATATACAGAGACGCTGGAACGAAGTTCAAGAGATGAACGGTGTGGCTAATAAGATTCCATTTAACGTGGCGACTGCGGGAGCTATTGACCATACATTCTTAGATGCACAGGCTGTCAGCCAGTATTTTGATTTGGATCCTACAGTTGATGTAGTCATTTTTGGTCATTCGCATGTACCCCTTATTAATCGATATGAGGAAGGCTATAACAATGAAAAAATATATGCTAACAGTGGTGCTTGGATTGACGAAAATCTGTTGGGTCTAGAAAGATGTTTTGTAGTTATTGAATCCGGAAAGAGTTCTACACAGGTTCGTTTGATGGAATACCATGAAGATGGCACCATAAGCGATACCGGACAATAATAAGAACTTAGCCTTTATTATAAAAGCGGCTTTCCAATACTGAAACAGTTAATGGGAGCCGTTTTTTTTAATTATTAGCGCTTTAAAAAAGCAAACAAAAGTATTCCTATGGAGAATCCCGCAATTACCGTTGAAATGGTGTGAAGAATAACGATGAATTTGCCTGAAAATCGGTCAAAACTCAGTAACCCCCCCGTTGCTATCAAGGCGATTAAAGAAACGGCAGCGATAATCACAAAGATTTTTACAGGACCTTCCGGAAGCGTTTCAAGCTTAAATAATCTGACAAACGCTATCACACTGAGAACAACCATGCCGATTCCAATCAACTTGTGAATGCTGAAAAGAGCGGTGTTCAATGGTCGTCCCAAATGGCTTAAAACGATGCCAGCAATCACTGTCGTGACGAAAAGAATCGAAATTCCCATTATTAAAGTTGAATTTGTCATAAACATCCTCCTTAAATGCTTTTTCCTTTTGAATCAATCATATCTGAAAGTTTGATCTCCGTGTAATGATATCGATCGCCCCGTCTGTGCTGCTTCTAAACTGAATAGCTAAATCATTTTTTGTGTGATAATTCCTTTTACATTATTGACTGAACAAGTCATATATGCTCCGTTGATAAATGTCAATTGAGGCGGGACATGCCCTAAATCTACATCGTAAACAACCGGCACATTCAAATCTTCCAAGCCTGATTTTAGGGCATCTTGCAAGGTGAAGTTTTCGACGGCGGAAAGACCATCAGGTCTTCCGAAGATGAATCCCCTGCAACCTTCAAACCAGTTGTTCATTTTCATTTGCCACAGTGTTCTGTAAATGTCGGTGGTATTCATTTCACAACTTTCAAAATACCAGACGATTCCATCACCAGAATAGGTATTCAAGTAATGATTCACCGGAGCAAAAGGTGTTCCAATAAGCTTGCAAAGCACATCCAGGTTGCCGCCGATCAGTCGACCTGAAAACTGTGTTTCTTTCTCGTTTCCAAGTATCTTCCACTCAACCTTTTCAGTAAGATTGTAAGGCGGAAAGTTGCTTTCAGTGACTTTTAACCATTCTTTCTGGTATTGATCAAGATTTTCCTGCTCGAATACTTCTCCCGGATTGTGGCCAAGAATATTTAATGCATTCCATACTGAATGATGAACGGGAATACTTCCGAAGTCCAGAAAGTTAGGGCCGTGGGCGGTCGCAATATTAAGATTCAGGGTGAGTGTAAACAGTAAAGTGGAAATATCTGAAAATCCCATCACCCATTTAGGTGTTGCCTTTTTTAAGCGTTTAAAATCCAGAAAGGGAAGCATATCCATGAGAAATTCTCCACCCCATGGTGGAATGACAGCATTGACTTGTTTGTCAAAATAAAGGCTTTCAAATTCCTCGGCTCTCTTTTCAGGTGTGTTACTGGTCAGTGATTTTCCGTTTCTTACTGATTCTGTTTCAATAAAATTGAACCCCAAATCTTTCAACTGTTTTTTCGCATTGTCCA
>DAOTHY010000105.1:0-6214 GCA_035447925.1 Thermotogota bacterium | reverse complement strand
GAAGGTTTACGATCAGATGAATAAAATCTCTGAAGAAGAAATCCAGCAACTCATCGCTGATACGGTTAATTCCTTTTCCCTTTATACTGGTTGATCTGTTCGTTACAGCTTGACAACAAATGATAGGCATTCGTTCACTACAAAATCATCATTTGAGGTATTCATCCCATATGTTCATGTAAAAATGATCGTGTATAATATTGAAGTGGCTCGTTTTAAAAAAAATGCGTGTTTTGGGGTGTTTATGTGATCAAGACAGAACGATTACTCATACGAAAGGTTCTTCCGGGTGATTGGAAAGATCTTTATGACTATCTTTCATTAGAAGAGATTTATCATTTCGAACCCGGTACGCCCTGTTCAATAGATGAGGCTAAGTCGATAGCGGCTGAGCGGGCATGTTCCAATTCTTTTTTTGCAGTGGTGTTGAAGGAGTCAGACAAGTTGATCGGGCATTTGTATTTTCATCAAACACAGCCCCTTGAATGGATGAGCTGGGAATTGGGATATATATTCAACCCAAATTATCAGTCACAAGGGTATTGTACAGAAGCATCAAAGGCCTTGATTGCATTTGCTTTCTGCCACTGGAATGCCCATCGTATCTGTGCGTATTGTAACCCTGACAACCATGCTTCTTGGAAGGTTTTGGAAAAATTGGGGATGAGAAGAGAAGGTTTTTTTAAGCAAAAGGGTTTTTTCAGACGTGATGAAAATAATCAACCCCTTTGGCATGATTGTTATGCTTATGGTTTGCTAAACAAGAAATCAGAAGGAAATCATTGACTTTATGAATCTCGTTTGCCGGTGGTGTTTGAAAATGAATAAGAAATTACTGATAGTCCTTTTATCGTTCTTACTCGTTTGCTTCTTTTGTTATTCAAAACAGTTGGTGATTGTCTTTAAAGATGGTACACAAATTACATATGATACACAAACCATAGAGTGGTTCTATTTCAAGGATGAAGAGAGTCTCTTTTCCGGTTTTGAAGGGGAATGGTGTGGGGGTAAAGGCATCAAAGCCTGTTATATCAACGAAGCAGGCCATTTCAGTGTTCAATTGAATAACGGTTATGCCTGGAGTGGCTTGTACCAGTTTGAAAACGGCTACCTAATCATAGAAACGCCTTATCCTGTGCCCTTGGAATACATGCTGAACGATGGCATTCCATTAAACATTGCCAAACAAGCAATGAAAGCTATTCAACAGCCAGATCGGTGGATTTTTGGTATTTCTGATGACGGTTTGAAACTCATTGGGCAAAAACGCCATTTTCGACTGCAGTGGACCGATGACAGACTGTTGAATGTCGAATATGTTGAAAGAGAGACCATATGGAAGAGATGATGGCATGAATCCACGTATGAAAACATATGAGCGTATTTATGCTGTTATCAAACAAATTCCGGCAGGTTCAGTGGCGACCTATGGCTTGATTGCCCAGATTGAAGGAACTTGCACTCCCAGAATGATTGGGTATGCACTTTTCAAAGTCAAACCGGAAATGCATTTGCCGTGGCATCGGGTTATTAATAGTAGGGGTAAGATTAGTTTATCTGATCCGGAAGCTTATCAACTGCAAAAAGCGATGTTGGAGCATGAAGGGATTGTTTTTTTAGGAGATCGCGTTGATCTGACGAAATATTTGTGGCAACCTGAAAAAGGGGTTTATCATCTCGGGGAAAGATGGTGATTGTGAATACGATTCGTGATAAACTATCAAAGGGAGGGATGATATGTTTAGAGATAAGTTTGCCAAACGATTAAAGGAATTAAGAAATGAGAAAGGTCTTTCTCAGGAAGAGTTGGCAAAGGTTGTAGAGGCCAGTACCAATGCCATTGGAATGTATGAAATCGGAAAACGGATGCCAAGAGAGGAGATCTTGGAAAAGATCAGGGACTTTTTCGATTGTTCGTATGATTATTTGTTCGGATTTAGTGATGACCCCAATCCGAGAGCCGATAAAGAAATAACTGTTTTGGAATACGATCCTGAAAAAAATCCTGTTTTAACACCCACCGAAAAACAAATTCTTTTTCAAAAAGGTGATTTGGCGATTCAGCTTGGGCCGATTCTTTCCAGGTATATGTACCCGTTTTATTTATTAGATGATATCCTGATTTTTTCCTCTGGCGATTCTTACAAAGGAACAATCATCGCTTTGATGCAAGGCAATCAAATGTATATTGGAAAGGTCTCTAAGCATACCGATGTCTATGAAGTGGAATTTTTGAACCCCTCCTTTAAGTTAAGGCGTATTCCTTGCATAGGAACACACATCATTGGAACGATGGTTGGAATGGTAAGGACAATGGAGTTGTAATGGGTGAGGCGAGTTCTCTGTGTTATACTATAACACTAAAGTATAAATCGATTTGGAGGTAGAGATATGATCAGGGTGAGATTTGCTCCCAGCCCCACTGGCTATTTACACGTAGGGGGTGCCAGAACGGCGTTGTTTAATTATTTGTTCGCCAAGCATCATGAGGGACAATTTATTTTACGCATAGAGGATACGGATTTGGAAAGATCCACCAGGGAATCGGAAGAGTCGCTGCTGGAAACCATGAAATGGCTTGGTTTTCAATGGGACGAAGGTCCTGAAGTAGGAGGTGAATGCGGTCCTTACAGACAATCGGAAAGAATGGAGATATACAAAAAAGTAGCACATGATTTGGTTGATCAAGGGAAGGCCTATGAAGCTTATGTTTATCCTGAAGAATTGGAAAGAATCAGAGAAGAGCTACTCGCTCAAAAGAGATCCCCGCATTATAACGAAGAGATGTTAAAGCTGTTTGATACACCGGAGAGAAGGGCGGAGTATGTTTCAAAAGGCATTGAACCGGTGATTTATTTCAAGATGCCCGATAAGGATTACACCATCAAGGATTTGATTAAAGGTGAAGTGACTTTTAAAAAGGGTACTGTTGGCGATTTTGTCATATTACGAAGCACTGGATTGCCCACTTATAATTTTGCAGTGGTGGTCGATGATGCTTTGATGAAGATAACGCATGTCATACGGGGTGATGACCATCTTTCCAACACGTTGCGACAATTGGCTGTTTTTGAAGGGATGAATTACACCCTTCCAGAGTTTGCACATGTTTCAATGATTTTGGGACCTGACGGTGCGAGGCTCAGTAAAAGGCACGGGGCAACGTCTGTGGAAAAATATAGGGAAATGGGGTATCTTCCACAAAGTGTGATGAATTATTTGGCTCTTTTAAGCTGGTCTCATCCTGAAGAAAAGGAAATCATGTCCATGGATGAGATGATCAAAGAATTTACCATAGAACGGGTCAATTCCAGTGCCGCCATTTATGACGAACAAAAACTTCGTTGGATGAACGGGGTTTACATCCGGGAACTGGATGATGATGAATTGACCCGACACGCTAAAAAATACATCATTGAAGCCGGCTTGATGGACGAAATGCATTTTGAATCCAATTACAAATGGATTCGAGAGGCGGTTGTATCTTTGAAGAAAAAAATCCATCAATTTGATGAGATTCCCGAGATGATAGCGGTTTTCTTCAAAGAACCCATTTTTAGGAAGGAATGGGCAGATCAAATCAAAGAAGACGATACCGATCCCGCATTCATTGAACTTTACAACACAGTCAAAGCTGCTGACTCATGGAATATTCCTGATATTTATGAATTGTTTAAACAAGTGGGCAAACGGGTGAAGGTGAATTCCAAAAAGTTCTATCATTTGCTGAGGGTCGTTTTGACCGGTGAAGAAGATGGGCCTGAATTAGTCAACGTCATTCATCTGATTGGAAGGAATCAGATGCTCAAACGTCTTGAACGGGTTGTGGATATCCTATGATACGACTGACTGACACCCTTGCAAAAGAAAAACTGGACTTTGTTCCCTTGGTTGAAAATCAAGTGAGCATGTATGTCTGCGGGCCGACTGTATACAATACAGTTCATATTGGCAATGCCAGGCCTGCTGTGGTGTTTGATGCCTTGAGGCGTTATTTTGAATACAGAGGGTATAAAGTCACCTATGTGATGAATTTCACGGATATTGACGATAAAATCATCAACCGGATCAACGATGAAGGCTGGGATTTTGACCTGATTACCAACACGTTTATTCGGGAATACCTGAGGGATATGAGGAACCTGGGTGTTCGAGATGCCAATGTTCACCCCAGAACTTCTAATTATATTGAAGAGACTATTGTCTTTATACAAGAATTGATTAAAAAAGGACTGGCTTACGTCGTAGAAGGGGAGGTCTTTTACGATGTGACACTTTATGATGGCTATGGTCAATTATCCCATAGAAAACTTGAGGATATGATGTCTGGCGCTAGAATTGAAGTGGATCAACGGAAGAGGAATCCGGGAGATTTTACCCTGTGGAAGCCTGCAAAACCCGGAGAACCCAGTTGGGATAGTCCATGGGGAAAAGGAAGGCCCGGATGGCATATTGAATGTTCTGTTATGGCAAATACGATCTTAGGAGAGACTTTCGACATTCATGCAGGAGGAAATGACTTGATTTTTCCTCATCATGAAAACGAAAGGGCTCAAAGTGAATCATGTACAGGAAAAGAATTTGCTCGGTATTGGCTTCACAACGGGATGCTTCAAATGAATGGTACTAAAATGGCTAAATCAGTGGGAAATATCATTTCTGTTCGTGATGCCCTAAAAAAATACGGACGAGATGCAGTAAGAATGTTTCTTTTTTCAACTCAGTTCAGAAGTCCCATAGACTATTCCGAAGAGCATTTTGAAGATTGGAGAAAGGCTTCAAACAGGGTTATAGAAGCCCTTTCAAGAGTTGAAGAGGTGTTTGAAGGTGATGTTCCCTATTTAAAGAAAGAAACAGAGTGGGTAAAAGACAAACGGGACAAATTTGTAGAATACTTAGACGACGATTTTAACACATCCAGGGTGCTTTCCATGTTGTTTGAAATCGTTAAAGAAATGAATATTACTCAAGAAGCGCAAAGACTGGCGGAAGCTTACTGGATAATCAAAGGCGAATTCGCTGATGTTTTGGGTTTGTTTTCACAGCTTCCCTCCAAGAAAGAGGATCAAGCGAATTTGAAATTCAATGATGTAATGGAGACGATAATCCAGCTCAGAGCTGATTTGAGAGCTGAAAAAATGTATCAAAAAGCAGATTTTATCAGAAACAGCCTGATTCAAAAAGGGATTCAGCTACTGGATGGTCCGGAAGGCACAAAATGGCAGATCTGAAGGTTTTTATACAGTTAGAGAATTGGAGGAGGTGAGTGACAGATGAAGCGGTCCGGAGACAAAATGTATTCTTATGTTCATTTTGAAAAAGAGCTATCACCCGGTTATCATAAAGAGATCAAGTTGAAAAAGCATACCCGGGAAGTTGGCGAAGTCTTTATCGAAACCACTTTCAAGCTCCTAAAAAGGGTGGATGATGAGATCAGTGATAAAGACATAGAAAAAATTATCTTCACTCCTGAAAAGGGGAAAAAATGGGAGTTAATGCCTGTTTTGTACAAAAAAATCGAGGATAAGTTTGAACATTCCGATTTAGAGGCAATTATTAGCAGATTTGCAGAAGAAGCCTATAAATGGCATGAACACATTATCAAAAGAGACGAGGATAATCAATTTTTTAACGCCACAGGCAAAGGCGAACTGGGAAAGGGAGTCGTCAATGGAAAATAGGAATTTTTCTGCCGGTGAATTGATCTTTATTCAAGGAGAAACGGACAGAAAGATTTATAAGCTCATAGAAGGCAAGGTAGTTACATACCTTGCCTTTCAGTCTTTGACAATGCTCGATCTGATAACCCGACCTCAATTTATAGGATTTGGAACATTTACTGGGAATCGAAATGTGTTTACTGCAGAAGCTGTCGAGGAAACAACGGTCGGTATTTATGATTTTAATCAGGATAAAATCCTTGATGTGCATACCAGTCTTGTTAATCAGTCGATTGCAAGGATTATTGCTTTGATCAAGCAAGAGGACTTTCACGGTAGAAAACAATTACTCAAACAGATGGAAAAATTGGACCGGTTTACCGAACGCTTTTTTACACGTTTTTACTCTTATAACCTGGTAAGAGAGGTACTGCGTGAGTTAAGTGAAACCGGCCAGATTAAAAAAATAGAAAAAGGTCAGTATCAAAAAAACACAGAGAGTTTCAACTTAGAGGAGGGATGGTAACATGTCAATTTTGAAACCGTTTAAGGCT
>DAOTHY010000104.1:0-6433 GCA_035447925.1 Thermotogota bacterium | reverse complement strand
CTTCATGAGAGGATTATACCATTATATCAAAAAAAGAACCGTCCCCGGTGACACAATAAATCGGCTGAAAAATTTGGCCATCTGCTTCGCAGATGGCCTCCCGAATGGTGGCAATGACGGTCTTGAAAACCGATCCCGTCTTGCCTTCATTCGGGAAATGGAAAATGGAAAAGGAAAAAAACGAAAAAAAGCGTTACCGAAAATTGAGAGTCATTTTCGGGTCCTGGAGACGCGGAAGCCGATGCTGTCGTAGCTGCTGCCGGGGCTGTAGTAGTAGCGGTAGGCGACCCGGCAGCCCTCGGCATTGTAGTACCAACTCCCGCCGCGTAAGACACGGTAGGAGGCGCTGTTTGGGCCTGTGGGGTTGGTTTGGGTGCTGCTGGAATAACTTCCATACCAGTCGTGCAACATTCCCATACGTTTCCGCTCATATCGTATAGCCCCAGTTCGTTTGGGGCCTTTTGTCCCACTTCGTGAGTTTTTCTGCTTGAGTTGTGAGTGTGCCAGGCAACGGTGTCGAAGCTGTTGCTGCCTGCGTATTTGTATTCTCCTGTGCTTTTGTGTCCTCCCCTCGCTGCATATTCCCATTCCGCTTCCGTCGGTAAGCGATACCCTTCTACTTGTGTGATGTCTGTCGTTTTGTTTCCGTTTTTGTCTAAAAGATAACCGTTGCTGTCGTAGGCTTTGGATAGTCCTTCACTTTCGCTCAGCCAGTTGCAGTAGGCGATGGCATCCCACCAGGATACGTTAATGACAGGTTTGTTTCCCCTGCCCATGTCATAGCCAGCCCAGCTACTATAGTCTGAGGGTTTGCTTTTTCCCGTGTATTCACAATAAGCATCGTATTCGTTGAAGGTCACTTCATATTTTCCTAAATAATAGTCATACGTCAGTTTGACGGTGTGTACTGTTTCGTCATCATCACCTTCGCGGTCTCCTCTCGTGTTTCCCATCTGAAACGTCCCGCCCTTTACAAGGACCATCTCTCCGGCATGAGGGGAGATGGCTCCTCCCTCATGCCCTTCGTCCGGGCTTTCTTCTGCTTTCGACTCATAAAGCGGCTTCGACACGTCCCATTCATGAGTGAAGGCGACTGTTCCGTCGTTTAAATAGAGGTAGAAGGCCAGTTTGTCTCCCGTGTCAATGCCTTTGACTTCGATGGGGATTTCTACGATGGCGTTCTTTAATTTGAATGTTGTCTGTGGAGGAAAGATGATTTCAAAGATGTTGTAAGCGTTCAGGTTGTATTGCCCCAGTGTTTGGTAGAGTTGTGCCATTGGCGTTTGCTCTGGGAGGGCGTCTTGAATTGCTGAGCCCATGATTCCGATGGCGGTTCCGGCGTATCCAAAGGGGAGTCCTATAGTTTCTTTGAATATGTTTTTAATCAGGCTTTGCATGAATTGTGAGTGGGCATCCAGTTCGCTGGGGTCACGGAAGTACAGGCCTTCCAAGGCGTTGAGTGTTTCAAAAGGGCGTTTGTTGATGTCCCATTTGTAGATGCTTTCCGGGTTTTCTTTGAGGGTGTTTGTCGTCCCTTTGAACGGGCTGGAGGAGTTTTTTCCCAAGGGTCCCCACCAGGGGCCGATGGTTTCGTCCATTTTCAGTCGGATGTTTTCGTAGTCTACCCAGATGTTTTCCTGGGGGACGACCAGGGCAAGCAGGCCTTTTTCTATGACGATTTCGTCGCTGTCATCGGCTTGGTTTTTGTTTTGGCTTCTGGTGGTGATGAAGGTTTTTGCCTTCGCAAACTGGTCTATGGGGATGTTGGGGTTGAACAGGGCGCCGATGTAAAAGCGCAGCAGATATTGTTCGCCCGCTTTGAGTTGCTGGACTTTTTGGGGCACCAGTTGTTGGAGCTCGGTCGTGGTTTGTCCTGCGGAGGGCAATTTCCAGTTCATTTGCCAGGCTTCCGCATAGACGGCGAAGGCTTTTTCCAGGTTGATGGCCATGTACTCGTCGGAATAGCCTTCTCTGGGGTGAATGTATTGGGTAGTCTCATCCATGTAGTCATGGACTTTTTCTTCCCCCAGGATGTCGATGTAAATGGGGGTGAAGCCTTGGGATGTGAGCGGGATTCTTGCCCAGGTGATGCTTGAAAGACTAAGCAGTATGATTGTTAAAACAATTCGTATGAAGACCTTTTTCTTTTTCATGTTTCTAACCATCCCTTTCGCTGTTGATACAGCTTTTATCTTAATTTGACATATCGCCAGTTGTTTGCCGTTGTTAACTGTTTTCGAGGTCCAAATCAAGGTTCCTGTTCTCTCCGGTTTTTTTCCGCCAGTTCTTTCTCCATTTTTTTTAATAAATAGAGGTTTTTGGTTTCCTTATCCAGTCTGGAGGGCTGTAATCCGTTTTGGATAAGGAACGTTTGGATGTCGGTGTGTCCTCTGTTTATCGCCCAGGCCAGGAGGTTTTCTCCCGTTTCGTCCGGGGCTTCAATATCCGCTCCCTTTTCCAGCATGAATTTGGCCTCTGTCATTCGCTTCGCCTTGATCAGCCGTATCAGGGCGGTTATGCCGTTGTTGTCTTTTAAGTTGGGATCCGCTCCGGCTTTGACGAGTTTCAGGTATTCGTTCATGGCGCCATCTTGCAGTAATCGAGAAGCCATCAGATCCATTTTGTTCTTTGGTACGGGTTGCGTACCGAAGTCTTCCAATCCCAATTTCAGAAATTTTCTGATCATTTGATGGTTCATGTGTTCAGCAGCCCAGCCCAATACTGTTCTGCCATCCGGATCGCATTTTGTATATTCTGCACCGTTTTTCATCAGCAATCTGACGATTTTGAAGTGATTGTTTTTCGCAGCGGCATGGATCATTTTCTCCCCCTCTCGGGTTTCTATCTCCACGTCCATTCCGTTTTCCAGCAATATTTTTGTTTTTACCGTTTCCCCTTTTTCACAACAGACGTGGCCGGGCGTTTGTCCTTTGTGGTTTGATGCGTTGACTTGTGCGCCGTGGCGGATCAACTCGTGAAAGATTTTGTTGTTTGTACATGAGGCGGCACAGATGAGAGCGGTGTTGCCCAGATGATCGGGTTCGTTCACGTTTGCTCCGCTGTTCAAAAAGAGGTAGGCGATTCTGATGTGGTTGAGTTGCAGGCTTTGGTTCAGGGGGGGGAGTCCTGCTTCGTTTTTCAGGTTGATATCCGCCCCCTGTTCAACCAGTATTTCGGCTTTTCTCACATTGTTGTTTTTTATGGCTTCGGAGATGGGCGTTTCCCCTTTTTTGTTCGGTTGGTTCAGGGGAGGATGGGCTTTGATGATCTTGTTAAAATATTTGATGGATTTGTTCTTACAAGCGAGCAGCAAAGGTGTTTCCCCGCTTTTGTCAGCGATGTCCACCCTTGCCCCTTCTTTCATGAGTGTTGAAAACAGGGCATCATCGTTTTTGATCATCGCATCATGAAGCAGTGTTTGATGATACGCATTTTGTGTGTTGACATCCGCCCCTTTTTCAATCAGCATTTGCAGTAAATCGTACCGTTTCCGTTCCACTGCGATGTGAGAAGGGGTTTGTCCCTTGATGTTTTGGTGGTTCACATCCACCCCGCTCTCGATCAGGGATTCGATGAGCCAGGTCTCACCCGCTCGAATGGCGTAAAAGAGGGGTGTTTCTCCCTGGTTGTTTGCTTTGTCCAGAACGATATCCATTTTCTTAAAGGCTTGAACGGCTTGGGGGTCTTTTAACCGCATCAGATAATAAAAAGCGGTGTTGCCCAGATGATCTTCCAGTGTGGGATCTGCTCCGTTCTTCAACAGGAGGCTCACAACGGTTTTCTCTGGTTCTGCCCTTAAAACAGCTTTTATCTTTTTGAAGGGCTTTAACAGTTGGCCTTTAAGGCTTTTTTTCTCTTTAACGATGTCCCATTTTTCGCTTTTATCGTATTGAACAGCCCTGATGGCACTTGCCAGCCATGTGATTGTCCGCCTTCTTCTCACCTTTACGGCATGGTGCAGGGGGCTTTGACCCTGGCCATCGAGATGATTGACATCCACGCCTTTTTTCAGAAGATAATCCACCCGTTCGTAATTGCCGTTGGCTGCTTCCACTATCAGGGGCGTTTCTCCGTTTTCGTTTGAACAGTTGATGTCAGCCCCGGCTTCGATGAATTTGAAAAACAGGTCTTTGTTATACGTTTTGCTGATCAACAACAACGGTGTATCCCCCTGATGGTTTTGCCGGTTTAAATCGGCGCCTTTTCCCAGCAGATATTCGGTCAGCCAATAGGGATTTTCCTTGTCGTATCTGAATGTTTCTTGTTCATATAAAATGGCCAGATGTATTGACGTATTCCCGTTTTCATCGGGCTGATTCATATCCGCCCCTTTTTCCACAAGTAATTGGGCAATGAAAAAAGCGTCTTCATCCCCGTTTTTGATGGCCAGATGCAGCGGGGTGTTCTTTTTGTTGTTTGTGACATTCACCTTGACGTTAACGCTCAACAGATACATGGCGATCTCATAAAAACCTTTGATGATGGAAAGGGTGAGAACGTTGTCCCCCTGCCCGTTTTGTTTTTCCGGATCCGCTCCGTGTTTGATGAGCGTTTCGACTCTTTCCAGATCATCTCTGATGACCGCTTTGATCAAAGGGGTCATTCGGTCGTTGTTGAACAGGTTCACATCCGCTCCGGCTGCAATCAGCCGTTCAACAGCCGTCTTGTTTTTCCCGTCAATGGCGTACATCAGGGGTGTATTTCCTTCATCGTCTCTGGAATCGATCACGGGTTTTTTCGACAGAATGGCATCCAAAATCTCCGGCCGGCCAACGATGGCTGCCAGGTGCAAGCCGTTTAAACCGTCTGAATTTGAAGCTAACAGGTCCGCCCCAAAGTGTTCCATCAGGTTGAGCATTTCCGGATTCTCGGATTGGATAGCAGAAAAAACCGGGGTTTCTTTATTTTCGTTTTCGATGGTGTAATCCGCCCCGTTCTTCAAAAGGAGCTCTGCGAAATCTCCGTGATTTTCTCTTAAGGCTATGTGAAGGGGGGTATCCCCCGATTTGTCCGGTGCGTTGATCTTTGTGCCGTCTTGAAGAAAGCGTTTGGCTGATGAGATATCATCCGCTTGAGCGGCAACATGCAGTGGGGTTTGTCCCCAATGGTTTTGAGTTTCATGATTCGCCCCGTTTTTCAGGAGGAAATCGGTCATCTTGTGGTTGGCGTTTTTGATGGCGATCATCAGTGCCGTGTTTCCATTACTGTCTGCTGCGTCAATATCGATGCCCGATTGCATGATTTCGTTCAGTAATTCCGGTTCCGAATCCTTCGAAAGGATATGGAGAAGAGTTTGCCCCTTTTTGTTTCGGATATTGAGATCCAGATCCATTGTGATCATCTTTTTGAGAAATGCCATGTTTTCTTCAAATAAATCCTGTATCAGCAAGGTTAAAAGAGAATTCCCGAACCGGCTTCTGGCTTTTTTCGCCAGACCTGTGAAAGCCGGATGTTGATGGTCTATCCCGCTTTTGATCAGCCAGTTGACCGCCACACCATTCTCCGCCTTGACGGAGCGGTACAGCAAGTTCCTTTTTTCATCTTGGGAGTTGACCGTTCCGTTTTCGAACAACAGTCTTAGCAGCCGGCTTTTCCTTTTTTTGATCGCCAGTGTACAGGCACTCTCTCCCCGATCGTTAAACCAGTTGATCCGGGCTCCGGCCTTGACAAGGCTCTCAACGATTTTGTTTGCGTTTATTTGAACGGCGTAGATCAGAGCGGTATTTTTGATCTTATCTTTCAGATTCACATCCGCCCCTCTTTCCAAAAGGGCTTGAACCATCACGTCATTTCTGTTTTTCACCGCAAACATTAAAGCGCTGCTGCCGTCATTTGACTGCTGATTCAAATTCGGTTTTTTTGCAAGCACTTTCATAAAAAAATCGACATCGTTCCATAAAATGGCTTTCATGAGCAGCGTCCTGCCGTTATCGTCTTTAGAATTGACGTCAAAACTGCATTTGTTGAAGATAAATTGAATCAGATCTTTGCCTTTGCTTTTCAACGCCATTGAAAAGGCACAAACACCGGCTGTGTTTCGCACATTTGCGTCGACTCCCAACTTGTACAACCGCTCCGCCAAGGCATAATTTCCCTTGGATAGTGCCAGCATAAATGTGGTATTGCCGTATTCATCAAGAGTATGAACATCCGCACCCCGCTGTATCAAATAGTTGGCTATGTCTGTTTGAGAACGGTTGATGGCGTGTTGCAGGTATGTCAAACCGAATGCATCTTTTTCGTTCAGCTGACGGACATCGATATGCTTTTTGATAAACTCCAGATCTCCTGATGCGATCGCTTTTATAATTTCTTCTTTCATTTTTTTCAACACCTCGGGAATATTATACACATATTTGCAATCATTTGACTCAAGAAAAATAAAAACTCACCTTTAAAGATGAGTTTTTATCACAAGGCACGGATAAGGTTT
>DAOTHY010000103.1:0-6534 GCA_035447925.1 Thermotogota bacterium | reverse complement strand
AAAATGAAAGGAGAATGCCTATGAGAGTTGCAATGATTTCCTATGAAGTGTTTCCCTTCGCCAAGGTGGGGGGATTAGCGGATGTCATCGGTTCACTGCCGAAGTATCTTGAAAGAAATCAGGTTGATGTGGACATCTTTATGCCTTATCACAAAATAGTCGATAAAAATTCCCTCAAATACGATTATGCCATCGAAAAAGTACTCGATACTTTTGAAATACCCTTTATCCAAACCAATGAAACGGCTTCGTTGTACAAAACACATTTACCCGGTTCCACCTGTGACGTTTACCTGGTAGCCAACGAACACATCTTTTCAACGGAGGAGGTATATGGGGAAGGAGATGCCGCAACACAAGCCGTCTTTTTTTCCGCCGCTTCTCTGGCCGCCATCAAACAATTGGGAGAGCAATATGATGTCATCCATGCCAACGATTGGCAAACGGGATTGATTCCGGTTTACTTAAAAACACTCTACAAAGAGGACAATCTCTTGAGATCATCCTTAAGTGTGTATACCATCCATAATCTGGGATATCAGGGACGTGTCGCCAGTAAGTACCTGAATTACGCCGGATTACCTCATTTCCTGTTCAATGTGGATGCGCTTGAATTTTACGGGGACATCAATTTTATGAAAGGCGGTATTTTATTTTCGGACATCATCACAACCGTGAGTCCCACATACGCTCAAGAAATTCAGACCTATCGTTTTGGTGAACATCTTGAAGGCGTCCTCAGCATCAAAAGCGAATCCTTGTACGGTATACTCAACGGTATCGACTATGAAGTATTCGGCCCGCAAATACCAACCATCGCCAACCATCCTTTCAACAAAGACAACTTGACCGGTAAATCCATTGCCAAAGCTGAGTTACAAACGAGGTTGGGATTGCCTCAGCGTTCGGATATTCCCTTGATCGGCATCATTACCAGACTGGTTTCTCAAAAGGGATTGGACATCTTTTCAAAGATATCAGACCTGGTCTTCATGCAAAACCTTCAGATGGTGATCTTGGGAACCGGTCAACCGGAATATGAGGAAATGGCCATGCGCTTGTCCAGAAAATACCCTGAAAAAGTCTCTGCCAACATTACGTTTGACATTGACTTGGCAAATCAAATCTACGTGGGATCTGATCTGTTTTTGATGCCTTCCAAATACGAACCATGCGGCTTGGGACAATTGTTTAGTTTGAGGATGGGAACAATTCCCATTGCCCATCTCACCGGCGGACTGGCGGACACTGTCAGAGAATTTAAGCCGGAAACCGCTGACGGCAACGGGTTTGTCTTTTCAGAATACAAAGAATCCGAACTGCTATACACCATCTTGAGAGGCCTGTATTTCTATCAGAACAAAACGCAGTGGAAAGAACTGATTAAAAACGCCATGGATGAAGATTTTTCCTGGGAAAGATCGGCCAAAGAATACCTTTACGTTTACCAGGAGGGAATCAACAAAAAAGAGAACTTTTAGGAGGGAATTCAATGCCTGAATTGAGGAGAGACCCCGTATCGAATAGATGGGTGATCATTGCAACGGAGAGGGCGAAAAGACCCATGGATTTCTCGATCCGTTCAGAAGAGCCCAAAAGTAATTTTTGTCCTTTTGATTATGGTAACGAATACACCACACCGCCGGAAATCCTATCCTTCAGGCCGAAGGATACCCAGCCCAACACACCCGGATGGTGGATCAGAGTGGTGCCTAATAAATTTCCAGCATTGGAAAACAACATCAAGCTGGAACGGTATGGACACGGGATGTACGATGCGGTGACCGGGTTTGGCCATCATGAGATTGTCATCGAAACCCCCGATCACAATGCAACCATCGCCACTTTGGAAGCTGAGCAGGTTGAAGAGATTATCTGGGCGTATAAGGCCCGTTATAACGCCATTGCCAGTGATGAAAACATCCGATACGTTTTGATCTTTAAGAACCATAAGAAAGACGCCGGCGCATCCTTAGCACACGCCCATTCGCAAATCATCGGAACCCCCATCGTTCCCAAAAGGGTTCAGGAGGAATTGGACGGCTCCAGAATGCGTTACAAGTTCAAAGAAAGGTGTATTTTCTGCGACATCATTTATCAGGAAAGAATGGAAAGTACACGGATTGTAGAGGAAACGGATGATTTCATAGCAATCAATCCTTATGCTTCAAGATTTCCTTTTGAAACCTGGATTTTGCCAAAGATTCATAATCATGATTTCGGACAGATCAAAGAGAAGGAAGTTCAGGGGTTTGCCCAAATTTTAAGGGATTCCCTTGCGAGAATATACAAGGCCCTGGACGATCCACCTTTTAACTTTATGCTGCATACCGCACCTGCTACGGGGGATGGGAAAGACTTTTATCATTGGCACTTGGAAATTGTTCCCCGTTTGACAAAAGTGGCTGGATTTGAGTGGGGATCTGGTTTCTATATTAATCCCACTCCTCCAGAAGATGCCGCAAAATTCCTTAGGAGTGTTGAACTTTGAATTCAGGAGAATTGATCGATATCGGGTTCAAAACCTATATTGTTAAAAGCAGGGTACAGGGGATTTTTTCCCCTAGTAATTCGATTATAAAAAAATTCAAGTCGGTTGCAGATAAAGAGCAAATGATTCTCAACTTGACCTACGGTGCTGAAACCAAGTCTTTTATCATGATGGACAGCGGGCACGTCGTTATGACCGTTTTGTCGGTGGAAGAATTTTTGCAGCTGTATATGCAGCCCAACTGAGTGTGATGATACATGAGTTATGCCATTGTGTATTTGCCCCTTAAACCGGAAGTCGCAAAAAGTCAAAACTTGCCTTTGAAATTGCCCGTGCTTGCCCAAGATATACCGGTCATCGAACAACAGAACACCATTCCTCTGGACATCATTCTCAGGGGATTGCGGGCGCAATGGAAAGCAAAAAAAGATGCCTATTACGGCTCTTATCTGAGGTATTTTATCTTTGAACAATTCAAAATGGCTTTACGGGATAATGCCTTTGATGAAGCTTCTCAATTGCTTGAAGAATCTCTTGAATGTAAAAGTGATGATTATTTGTACTATTTTTACAGTGGTTTGCTGTTCAAAAAAACAGGTGAATTTGGCAAAGCTGAAACCAACCTGCGACAATCCGCCGCTTTAAATCTGGTGAACCCGATGCTTACTTTCGAGTTGGGACAATTGTTGTTTGAATTGGATGATTTGGATAATGCCTTGGAACAATTCACACAAACCCTGGAAAGGGACCGGCAATTCACACCGGCTTATGTCGCATGTGGTGATATTTTTCACAGAATCGGTGATTACACCCGTGCCATGGATTGCTATAAAAAGGCTGTCGAAATTGCGCCGTCATTTATCCCCCCTTATATTAGACTGGGGGTCATCTATAACAATAAACAGCAATTTGAAAAAGCCCGTGAATCGTTTGAAAAGGGGTTAAAAAGAGACCCTCAGAATTTCGAATTGCATTATAATATTGCGTTTACCTACATGAGGCTCAAAAAGCCCCTTCTCTCATTGGATCACCTCAAACAATGCATCCAAATCGATGCCAAAAGAGTGAATGTGTACAATGAAATGGGTATCTTATACAAAAATCTCGGTTATTTTGATGCGGCTTTGTCTATCTTATTGGAAGGCTTGAAGATCGAAGATGCACTGACACTGAAATGGCACTTGATGCAGGTGTATGCGTTTAAAGGGCTGTTTACCAAAGCGCAAGCGTTGTTGAGAGAGATAAGCACTGGCGATCATTCATTGGAAATGACACATCTTGACAGGGAATTGGACCATGAATTGACAAATACCGGTGAAAATTTTTCCTTGATGTCTTTTTCCGCCTATGTGTTAGATGCTTATGAGGACATCTCCGATCCTTTAAAGGGGCGTTTGGTGGACTTAACCAGGGGAATGATGCCGGAAACGGATCTCTCGCAACCATTCAATCCGGAACTTTTACCCCTGGCCATAGACATCCTCCAGGCTTATGAAGGGTTCTCTTTCTCCTTGTTCAGGGCCTTATGTTCTTTCTCAGCCGACATCTGCCATTCACTGGATTGGTTGGTCTTTTCCAGATTCCTATTCGTTTTGAATACGGACAGTTTTGTTTTCTTTGATGAACACAGCGATCCCAATGAATGGATGGAAAGGATAGCTGACGAGATCATTGATTTGGATTGGTCTTTGGCTAATCAACTGGTCCAAACGGGCAGAGAATCCTTTATGGACATGGAAGAACTACTGGAAAGGTCTCAATCACAACCAGAACAGTCCCAAAATCTGGATTTGTCTGGATTGATTCTTTTGGTGTTGAACGTTTTGTGGATTGAGCCGACCGAAGAAGAACGATTAACATTTTTAAAGGTGTATCATCAATTTGAACCGATCAACGAACTGTGTTCGTTTTATCTTAATAAGAAGAAAGCATTTTTCAGAGGGGAATGATTCGTGTGCAAAAAACAAAAATGAGTTATCCTGAAACATTTGTTTTGGGTTTTGGCTTTTTCGGAGTGAGCTTAATTTGGGCACTTTACAACGCATTCGTACCCATCTTCCTGAAAAGCTTTGCCATTAGTTCCATGCTGGTTGGGTTTATTATGACCTTTGATAATATTCTGGCCGTTGTATTGCAGCCATATATTGGCTTTTTGAGCGACTCCACCCGAACAAAAATCGGCAGAAGAAAGCCGTTTATCTTAATCGGAGCGCCCTTGGGGGCTTTGTTCTTTATGGGGATTCCCTTTGCCAAGCTGTCCAATATTTTTTGGATGATTTTGATCATCATCCTCATGAATATTGCCATGGCTATTTTCCGATCTCCCGTCATCGCCTTGATGCCAGACCTTGTTCCCTCTCGTGACAGAAGCAAGGCCAACGGCGTCATCAATTTCATGGGTGGATTTGGCAGTCTGTTGGCTTTTTTTATCGGCGGTATCCTGTTTGATATGAATCAGTCCCTTCCGTTTTTAGCCGGTGGTGTAGCGTTGCTGATCAGTTCATCGTTGGTATTGACATTAATTCGTGAACCCGTCATCAGCAGGCAAACGGACAAAAAGGAAAAGGTCAATTTTGCCGGTTCTTTTAAAACACTCCTAAGCAGTTTGAAAAACCTCATCAAAGATAAAGACAAAAGCCTGTTGTTCATCTTACTGGCTATATTCTTCTGGTTTTGCGGTTTTGGAACCCTTGAAACCTTTTTTACTATTTACGGAACCCAATATCTGGAAGTGACGGCTGGAAGCGCCTCCATCGCATTGGGGTTGTTCTCACTCATGTTCATGGTCTTTTCCATACCGGCCGGTTTCATCGGAAGCAAAATCGGAAGAAAGAAAACCATTATCATCGGCTTACTTATTCTGATCTTCTGCCTCTTTATGGTGAGTATGATCACCATCAAGCAAGACACCACGACCTTAAACGGCCTGGATGCCATGTTTAAAATTCCCAGAACATCCGAATTCATGCTCATACAGATTTTTCTTGTGATCGCAGGGATCGGCTGGGGCTGCATCAACATCAACTCGTTGCCAATGGTGGTGGACATGGTAACAGAAGATAAGGTGGGAGGACATACCGGGTTGTACTATTTCTTTTCCATGATGGCCTCCATTGTAGCACCACCCTTGGTGGGAGGCGTGATCGATATCTTGTCCTACCCGTCGATGATTAAATTTTCCGTTTTGGCTTTTCTGGCCGCTTTATTGTGCATCTTATTCGTCAAAAAAGGCGAAGCGCAAGATGCCCCCACTCTAAGGAGTGGTATATAGTATGTTTTTTCAATTCATTCTTCTTATTCTGGGTATCGTTTTACTCGTCAAAGGCGCTGACTGGCTGGTGGATGGTGCATCGGGACTGTCCTCCAGCTTTGGCGTTTCACCGCTATTTATCGGGCTTACCGTTGTGGCTTTTGGCACCAGTGCGCCTGAATTGGCTGTGAGTGTCAGCGCTGCCATGAAAGGATCGGGTTCCATTGCCATTTCTAACGTCATTGGCAGCAACATCGCCAACATTGCGCTGGTCATTGGATTTGCAGCCCTTTTGTCCCCGATGCTTATCAGTAAAACAACGGTCAGAAAAGAATTACCCTTCAACATACTGGTCAGTTTTGCACTCATGGCCATGCTCTTGAGAGGGGAAAAATACGGATTGGACAGATATGACGGCTTTATTTTGATCATCTTCTTTATCATTTTTATGGAATACACACTGGTCATGGCAAAAAGCGACCGAGAACGCAAAAAATCGGAGCAATCTCCGCACAGTAAAACCCAGCTCAAGGATATCAAACAACAGCGAATCAAGAACGGCTTGCTCACGCTGATCGGCTTGGTCATGGTGGTATTGGGAGCCAATTTGACGGTGGATTCCGCTACCCAGATAGCCCTTCAACTGGGCATTAGTGAAGCCCTTGTTGGATTAACTATGATTGCCATCGGAACCAGCTTGCCGGAGTTGGTCACATCTATCACGGCTATCATCAAAAAGCAGGATGATTTGGCCATCGGAAATATTGTCGGCTCAAATATCTTCAACATTTGT
>DAOTHY010000102.1:0-6559 GCA_035447925.1 Thermotogota bacterium | reverse complement strand
TGAAGAAAAATCAGACGGTCATTTTGTGGCCTGTCATTTTGTAAAATAAGAGAGGAATTCGATCAATCATGAATGAAGAAGTTCAGAAAGCTAACAACATTCCCGATGAGGGACAAAATGAATCTTATGAAGAATACGAATTACCATTGCTGAGAATCGAAGACGAAGATGGCAATGAGATGAATTATGTTTGTTTACAGGAATTGGAGTTGAACTCGAAAAAGTATCTGATCACCATGGAAATGGATTCGGAAGATGAATCGGATGAGACGCTGGAAAACCCGTTCAATGATGAGGATGATGAACTTGAAGTGTTTATTTTCATAGAAGAAGGGGAAGAAAACGGTAACCGGATCATCTCAATTGTAGAAGACGATGATGAATTCGATTCAGTGGTGGAAGCCTGGAATAAAATTATAGAAACAGAAACTGAACAAACGAACCCGACAAATACACAATAATTTTGCATAAAAAATGCAATTTGTTGTATAATACGGATAGAATTGATGTAAACATCGATGGGGGGAGTTAAAGATGAGAAAAATTCTTTTTTTTGCGTTGATGGCTTTATTGGCTATCACGCTATCGTTTGGTCAGTTGGGGACTGACGTTTATGTTGGGTACAATTTGGGAATTAAGACAATGGCACAAGAATCCGATGATGTAAAGTTTTATCAAAATGGAGAAGGTTTTACAAATTCTGCCTCTCAAACTACCAGTTTCATAGACTTGGGTTTACTTGTCGATTATGAAATTGCCGATGGTTTTTCGATCGGCGGAGGAATCGGCGGAGTTATGCCGATCATGGGCAATGTATCTTATTCAAACGGAAGTGCTACCAATACGTCGATGAGCTTTGCTTTAGATGGTATCATAGGGGTTAATTACACCTACCCTCTGGAGCCGGTTATGCTGAAGGCTGATCTCATCGGAGGTGTTTCCTTTTTGAATCTGAATCAAATGGGATACATGGTCAAAGCAAAATTTGGCATCGGCTATGATGTTGGGGCATTAACGGTTTCCATTGGAGCCGGTTATGAATTGAGAAATTACACAATCAAACCAAGTTCTACAGAAGCAGACGCCAAGGCTGGAACATTGTCGTTTAATTCCATCCCAATCGAACTGGGGATTACACTTCGTTTTTAAAGCAGATCAATATAAACGTATAAGAGGCCGAAAGGCCTCTTTTTTATTTTCTTTACCTATCCGGTCACTTGTGATATAATCAAATCGAAAAAGGTCTGAATAAATCTTCATCCGTATATTGCCGATAATACGGTTCGGTAGTTTCTACGAGGGGACCATAAATCCTCTTACTATGGGTGGATTCTTTGGTTGGAAGACGTATGTTGAATTTGCATATGCCCCGCCATAGGGTTTTCCTATGACGGGGTTTATTTTTTTGGAGGTGCTTGATGACAGTCGGTGTGATCTTTGGAAGTTCTTCGGACAAAGGTGTGATGACTAAAGTAACGGATACCCTCAAAGCCTATGGTATTGAGTATATTCCAGCCATCTTATCGGCGCATAGGATGCCTGATTTACTGAAAGAAAAAATACAGGAAATGGAAACAAACGGCGTGGAAGTCTTCATAGCTGGGGCCGGTTTGGCGGCACATCTTCCGGGTGTGATTGCGTCTCATACCCTCAAGCCGGTCATCGGCGTACCGGTCAATGCCGCATTAAATGGCGAGGATGCCTTGCTCTCCATCGTTCAAATGCCACCGGGAATTCCGGTTGCCACTGTGGGGATCGACAGAGGAGACAACGCAGCTATTTTGGCCGTTCAAATTCTGTCTTTGAAAGATGCACATCTTCAGGAAAAATTAAGGTTGAAGCGGGAGGAAAAGAAACAAAAGATCCTGGAAGAAAACAAGAATATCCAAACGTTGTTATAGTGGAAGGCCCATGTGCCCTCCCGAATAAGAGTCACGAATCGATTTGATAAAAAATGGAAGCAGGTTTTTGAAGAATCATCAAGTGTGTTTTAAAGAAAAGACGGTAATCAATCAAAACCAAATCTCCGGAGGTTGACATGAAAAAACTGGAACAACTGTATGAGGGAAAAGCCAAAAAAATCTTCAAAACCGATGATGAGGCTCAAGTCATCGTTCACTACAAAGATGATGCCACCGCATTTAACGGTGAGAAAAAAGACACGATCAATGGCAAAGGTGCACTGAACAACACGATTACCTCCATCATTTTTGAAATGCTTGAAAAGTCCGGTGTGAAAACACATTTTATCAAAAAACTGAATGATCGGGAACAGCTTTGCCGAAAGGTGGACATCATTCCCTTAGAGGTGATTGTTAGAAATGAAGCCGCCGGAAGCATGGCCAAGCGTTATGGATTGCAGGAGGGAACGCCTCTTCAAGTAACGGTGCTGGAGATCAGCTACAAACGTGACGATTTGGGAGACCCGCTGATGAATGACTATCATGCTGTGGCTATGGGAATCACAACCTTTGATGAGTTAAAGATGATTTACACTGTGGCGAGCAAAGTGAATGATTTGTTGAAGGCATTCTTCATCAAATTGGGGATCAAGGTTGTGGACTTCAAGCTTGAATTCGGGAAACAGAATGATGAAATCTACCTGGCGGATGAAATTTCACCGGATACTTGCAGATTTTGGGATGTTCAAACCGGAAAGAAACTGGACAAGGATGTTTTTCGCAGGAATCTGGGTAACCTCACGGATGTTTATCAAGAATTACTAACCCGCCTTGAAAAGGGAAAGGATTTATGAGCGTGGAAAACCGGATTGCTTTGAATTTCGCACAAGACAAATTCCGTGAAGCATGCGGTGTTTTTGGTATTTTAGATACATCCGGACAACAGGCAGATGCTTCATTGATGACTTATTACGGCCTGTTTGCCCTTCAGCACAGAGGCCAAGAAAGTTGCGGCATCGCCTTTTCCAACGGCGAGCAGGTGGAATTCAAGAAAGACATGGGACTCGTTTCTGAGGTCTTTTGCCGGAACGTTTTGGATCAAATGACCGGTTTTGCAGCTATCGGCCATGTCAGATATTCGACAAAAGGTGACAGCAAGCGGATTAACGCTCAGCCCATCAGTGTGAATTACAAACTGGGGACCATTGCCGTTGCCCATAACGGAACCCTGGTCAACGCAGAGGTTGTCCGAGAGCTGTTAGAGGATGGCGGGGTGGTGTTTCAAACGGATTCGGATTCCGAGGTGATTTTGAACCTGATTGCCAGAAGTGCCAAACGAGGGTTTCAAACAGCCGTAAAAGAGGCCATGCAGGCAGTGAAAGGATCTTACGCCATCGTGATGCTGACAGAGAATGCGCTGATTGGCGCAAGGGATCCCTATGGAATTAGGCCCCTTTGCTTGGGGAAAAAAGGGGATGCTTATCTGTTATCTTCAGAAAGTTGTGCCTTTGACAGTGTTGGTGCCCAATTCATTAGAGATGTGAAACCCGGTGAGATTGTGATGATCACAAAAGAGGGCATTCAATCCATCCATGAAGTTGAGCAGACAATAACCTCTACCTGTGCCTTTGAATACATCTATTTTGCAAGGCCGGACAGTAAAATGGATGGGATTGATATTTATAAGGCCCGAGAAAGGGCTGGGGAGATATTGGCAAAACGGCACCCCGTTGAGGCGGATGTAGTTACGGGGGTTCCCGATTCCGGGATTCCCTCAGCAGTGGGGTATTCAAGGGAATCGGGTATTCCCTATGAAATCGGTCTGGTAAAAAACAAATACATCGGCAGGACCTTTATAGCCCCAACCCAGGAATTGAGAGAACATTCCGTACATGTGAAGATGAATGCCCTTAAGGCGAACGTTCAGGGCAAACGCATCGTTCTCATCGATGATTCTATTGTTAGGGGAACCACCAGTAAACGGTTGATTACATTGTTAAAAGAAGCAGGGGCAAAAGAAGTTCATTTGCGAATCTCCTCCCCTCAAGTTCAGTTTCCCTGTTATTTTGGAATTGATACGCCTTATCGGAGTGATCTCATGGCTTCATACCATTCCATTGAGCAAATGAAACAACTGATTGGAGCAGACAGCCTTGAATTTTTATCGACGGATGAATTGATCGAATCATTGGGCGGAACAAACCGATTTTGTATCGGATGTTTTAGTGGTGTTTACCCACTATCAACTCCCGTCGGAACATAAGGAGGGCTATTTTGGAAGCCTATAAAAAAGCAGGCGTTAATATTGAAGAAGGTTATGAAACGGTGAAACGTATTCAAGCAATGACACAAAAAACCCATATTCCCGGCGTATTGAACAATCTGGGGAGCTTTGCCGGCATGTTTGAACTGGGGAAAATGAACAATCCGGTTTTGATTTCGGGTACAGACGGTGTTGGAACCAAGCTGGAAATTGCCTTTCTTAAAAACATTTACGACACGGTGGGGATAGATTGTGTCGCCATGTGTGTAAATGACATCATCTGTCATGGAGCCAAACCGCTGTTTTTTCTGGATTACCTTGCCTGCGGGAAATTGGAGAGTGAAAAGGCTGCCCAGATTGTCAAAGGGGTTTGTGATGGGTGTGTACAGGCCGGATGTGCCTTGCTTGGAGGAGAAACAGCAGAAATGCCGGGGTTTTATGATGTTGGTCAATACGATATGGCTGGATTTGCCGTAGGGGTAGCTGAAAAAGAGGCCATCATCAATGGGGATGACATTCAAACGGGAGATGTTCTGATTGGGTTGAGTTCCAGTGGATTACACAGCAACGGGTTTTCCTTGGTCAGGCATTTAATCAAAGATTATGAACAGGATTTCAACGGAGAACCTATTTGGCGGGAATTGCTCAAGCCTACGAGAATTTACGTTCAACCGGTCATGGAATTGATGAAAGAAATCACCCTCAAGGGAATAGCCCATATTACCGGCGGCGGGCTTTACGAAAATATTCCCAGAATGTCTTCAGTGCCTTATACATACCGAATAGAAAAAAGAGCCATTCCCCAAAATCCCATATTCAACCATATCGCTTCCCTGGGTGTCAATGAAAAGGAGATGTTCTCGACGTTTAACATGGGCGTTGGCCTGGTGATCTGTGTTCAGGCCAGCCAAGCAGAAGGAGCCTGCAAATCATTAACGAAAAAAGACGAAAAGGCTTTTATACTGGGGAGAATAGAAAATGAAGGAGCAGGCGTTTGCTTAGTATAGCGGTCTTGGTATCGGGAAACGGGACAAATTTACAAGCAGTAATAGATTATACCAAACGGCCTGAAGTGGATGCGTACGTCAAGACAGTTGTCTGTGACAGAGAAGGTACCTATGCCGTTCAGCGAGCGCAAAATGAAGGAATAGAAAGCTGGGTGTTTGAGAGAAAGCGCTACAAGAAAGACCTTTCGGATAAGATACTTGCAAAGACACGTCATTGTGATCTCATCGTTCTTGCCGGATTTCTTTCTATTCTATCCGGTGAAATTCTGAAAATCTTCGAAAACCGAATCATCAATGTGCATCCTTCCCTTATTCCGTCTTTTTGTGGCCCGCAAATGTTTGGCCAAAAGGTACATGAGGCGGCTTTGAAAAAAGGGGTTAAGATCTCTGGCTGCACCGTTCACATCGTGGATGAGGGAACAGATACCGGCCGGATTCTGGTTCAGAAAGCGGTAGAAGTTCTGGAAGATGATACACCGCAATCTTTGGCGGCAAGGATTCTGCCCTATGAGCATCAAGCGCTTTGCGAGGCGATCGACATGTTTGTTCGAGGGTTGCTGTAATCTCAAGAGCGAGGGGTGTAAAAAGCGACAACGGAAAGAAATAAAAGCACATATACTTAAAATACTGAGAATGAGATGATTACTCATTCAAAAAGCGATTGACAGGTAAAGGAGTTGAAAACGTGAAAAGGGTTTTGATCAGTGTTTACGACAAGACAGGTGTGGAAGATATCGCATCATGTTTTTCAAATAACGGTTATGAGATCATCTCAACCGGAGGTACGGCCAAGTATTTGACTGAAAAGGGGTTTGAGGTTATCGATATCTCGCAGATTACCCATTTTAAAGAGATGCTGGACGGGAGGGTAAAAACCCTTCATCCGGTAATACACGCCGGCTTATTGGCCATTCGGTCCAATCAGGAGCATATGCGAACACTTCAAGAGGAACAGATCGCAACGGTTGATGCGGTAGTAGTCAATTTGTATCCTTTTTTTGAGAAGATGCATCAAGCAATAGATTTTGATGAAAAGGTAGAATTTATAGATATCGGCGGTCCCACTATGTTGCGTTCCGCCTCTAAAAATTTCAAGGATGTCATCGTTATCTGCGATCCCTCTGATTACCCGGAGATTATTGAACAAATGAATGCCGGAGAGGTATCGGTTGAAACGAGAAAAAGGCTTGCCGGGAAGGTCTTTAATCTCACGTCTGCCTATGATGCAGCAATCAGCAACTTTTTGTTGGAGGAAGACTATCCTCAATACTTAACTATCCCTTTGAAAAAAACAGAACAACTGCGATACGGAGAAAATCCCCATCAAACGGCTGCCCTTTATGAGAATTTGTCGGAACACGGTTTAATGAACCACTTTGAACAAATTC
>DAOTHY010000101.1:0-6767 GCA_035447925.1 Thermotogota bacterium | reverse complement strand
TCCGTATTCAATAACCCCAAGGGTTTTTCCATCTTTATTTTTCACCGGAGCCAGAAAAACTTGAATGGCCCTGCCGGTTAACTTTTCACGGGGATCGTCCGGAGTGGTGGTTTCAATGATGGCTTCTCCTGTTTTTAAAACGTTATCAATCTTACACCACGGGCAGGGGGTTTGTCTTTTCTGAAAGACTTCATAACATTTTTTCCCCAGTAATTCATCGGGAGATTGAATGCTTGCCAAATCCAACTTGATCCTATTTTCGTTTAGAGCCAAAAGATTGTACTCGGGATCCATCACATTCAAAGTTCCCGGCATGGTATTCACAATCGACCGGAAAAGGGTTTGACTTTCTTCCAGACTCAGTGCCAGTAATTTTTCATTTGTGAGGTCTTTACCATGAGAGATGACCCCAATCACTTCTCCTTCAGCTGAATAATAGGGAAAATAGTTCATGGCCATGAATTTTTTATCACCGTTGGGAAAATCCACCCATGTTGAATAGGACACCTGTTCAGATGAAAAACACTTCTCCAGTTTCGGCTTAACGACCGTTTCAAAAAAGTCTCGTTCCAATGAATCCTCAACTTTTTTTCCTATCACTTCGCTCATTTTGGTGTGATGAAAATCTGAATAAGCCTTGTTTACCATTTTATAGGTGTAATTTTTATCGATCACCGCCATGGGATCGTTGATGGTGGATATGATTTCTTGATTGAGTTTTAACACTTCTTCTGCCTTTTTTCTCTGAGAAATATCTCGAACAATCGATACAATCATTTTGCCCTCTGAGCCTTGAATGACTTTCGCATTAATCTCTACGGGCAGCTTTTCACCATTTTTCTTGACATGCTCCATTTCAAACACAACGCTTTTATGCTGTAATAATTTTTCCATAATCACGGGGACTTTCATAGTCGAATCTGAAGAATCAATATCGCTGATCTTCATCTTCAAAAATTCTTCATGTGTATAGCCCAACATTTGACAGGCCTTATCATTTACCTCACGAATGGGACCCGGTAAACCGTTTTCTTTTAATGTATGGATATATACCGCATCATTCAAATGGTTGAAAATGGATTTGTATTTGTTCATATCTTCCATACGAAACATCCCTTTTTACAATCATAGACTATGGACTTATGGCTTTTTGCAATCGATTCATTCCAACGGTTTATTATACCTTAAAAAACCCATTGGAAACAACCAAACCCCTGTTCAACGTGCTATAATGAAATAGCCGTCGATTTTGAGAGCCTTGAACGGCATCTAAACATGATAAACAACGAAAAAAAAGCCTAAAAAAATGGTGATCAAATGGATTCGAAAACACAGTTAAAACTGGAAATCATTAAAAATGCCATATTGGAAAGCAGCGACACGACTCGGATTATCCTGTTCGGCTCATATGCACAGGGGAATGAAACCGATGAAAGCGATTTGGACTTGTGTGTCATTACAGATGAAAACAAAAGAAAAAGAGAGATCCTGCGGGATATTCGACGGGCCATAGTCGATGAGGCGAATATTCCCGTTGACATCTTCATATACAGAAGTGATGAATTCGAGCAAAAAGCGGCTATAGAGAATTCATTCGAGCACATCATCAAAGAAAGCGGGATAACACTCCATGGGTGAATCAAGAGACTACAAAGAATGGGTGGCCTTCGCCAAACAAGACCTGGATTCCGCCGTATACCTGAAAAAAATGATCCCCTTCCCCATTGAAATCATCTGTTACCATTGCCACCAATGTGCCGAAAAAATGCTAAAAGCCCTACTGCTGAAAAACAACCGCCATGTGCCCAGAACCCATGATTTGATGGTCCTCTACAACATCTGCAAAAGGCACTTTCAAAAAGTCAAAGGATTAAAAGATGAATGCATAGACCTAACAGATTATTCCGTAAGCGCCCGATACCCCTACAACATCGAACTGGAAGACTATGATGCCCTAAACGCCATCGACAGCGCAAGTGAAATCTACAACACCCTTCACGAACTTCTCCTCAAATAGTCAATCAAAGGCAACTGAAACCAATGATCATTCCCATTCTTCAAAAAACCAAAGCATAAAAATTTTCTTCAATGTTACAATTTTTTGGGAAAACAGAATTTATCTGCTAAAATAGTGTATATACAATTCATCTATTCATTATATACTGGAAAAAGGAATCGTGAATGCCATAAATACCCACTTGAAACACGAATGAAAGCAACCTTTTTGTAACGATGTGCATTGATAGTGAAATTTATACACCCAGATATTGTCCATACGAATGGATACAATAACTATATCTTCTAAATACGGGGAGCACTCATGTCAGAAAACAGAGAATCCGGCACAGTAAAAGCCCTAAACATGATCAAACTATACGACAAATTTAATCGTGGAGAACAGGTCACCAAAAGCGAGCTGGCAAAAGAGTTTGCCAAATCTGAAAAGACAGCCTATCGATACATCAACGATCTGCGGACACTCCTGGAATCCGAAAGAAACATCATCATCGAATACGACCGACAGAAAAAAGCCTATGAAATGAAGAAAAGAGAAGACGAATACTTCACAAACAAGGAAGTGTTGGCCCTGTGCAAAATACTCCTTGAAAGCCGGGCTTTTAACGAAGAAGAATTATCCACACTTTTGCAAAAACTCCTCTTACAGACTACCAAATCCGACAGAAAAAGCGTGGAAGCACTCATCAAAAACGAATGGGCCAACTACGTCCCCTTAAAACACAATCAATACCTCATGGATAAAATATGGGAAATGTCCGGATACATCAAAGAAAAAGAAATCATCACATTCCGGTATCAAAGACAGGACGGAAGGCAAAAACAAAGAGAAGTCAAACCCGTTGCCATCATGTTCTCTGAATTCTACTTCTACCTCATCGCCTATTTCGCAGACGACAGCAAAGACTTCCCAGCGGTTTTCCGACTGGACCGGATTTCAGCACCTAAAAAAACCGGGAGACATTTCACCATCCCCTACGCCAACCGATTCAAAGACGGTGAATTCAGAAAACGAGTTCAGTTCATGTATTCGGGAAAGTTGAAAAAAATCACCTTTGAATTCTCTGGACGCTCCCTGGAGGCTGTTTTGGACAGGATTCCAACTGCAAGAGTCATTGAAGAAAAGGAAGACGGTTATGTGATTCAGGCTGAGGGATTTGGAGAAGGGATTGAGATGTGGCTTGGAACGCAGGGAGAGTTTGTGAGGGTTTTGGAGATAAAATAAAAAACTTTGGAGGTATTAAGATTGACACTTAAAATCATTTATAATCCGTATAGAATCCATTCGGATTTTTTCATAGATGACCTTAGAACCGAGGATTTTGAATCTTTTTCAAAAAAGAGAATTCAAGATTGGGATTATTCTTCCTTTTCAAAAACTCTTAACGATCGTTTCAATTTAAGGGAATTGGAGATTGTTTTTGTAGGCCGTAAAATAGACGTTGAGGATTTTAAATATCATCTGATTCAAGTCGGGCAAAATAACAAAAGAGACATCACAATTCGACACAAAGAGAATTTTGACAATAAAACAGTTATTAAGAAATTGAATCGATACTACGAATTACTCCTGAATAAATATAGCGATGAACTAAAAAAGACCAACATCAAAGAAATTATTGAAAAAACCAACAAAAAAGAATTTCCCATCAGCGTAATGGCAACGATGAGTTCCGGGAAATCAACACTTATAAATGCCATGCTGGGTACAGAATTACTACCAGCTGAAAATCAAGCATGTACCGCAAAAATAACCAGCATAAAAGATATAGATGGGTTAAAACAATACTCTGCAAAAGCATTTGATAAAAATAACAACGAAATAAACGATATAAAAAAAATAACAGCGGATATTCTTAGGGAGTTAAATAACAAAGAAGAAATCGAAAGAATAGAAATTATCGGAGATATTCCGAATATCTCTTCAGAATATATGAATCTTGTTTTGTATGATACTCCAGGGCCCAATAATTCAAGAAATCAAGCACATAAAGAGCACACGAAAAAAATGATTCAATCAGAAGAAAAACCTATGATTCTTTATATTATGAACGCCACTCAGCTTGCTATTACTGATGATAGAGATTTATTGCTTGAAATATCCGATGAAATCAAAAAATCCGGAAATATATCGAAGGATAGATTTCTTTTCGTGATCAACAAAAGTGATAGACTTGATCCGGAACAGGATGGAACCATCGAAGAACTCGTTGGTGAAGCAAAAAAGTACCTTGAAATGTTTGATATTGAAAATCCCAAGATTTTCCCGGTATCGGCAGAGTTTGCTAAACTTCTCAGAATGCATACACAAAACATAAAATTATCCCATAAAAAAAGAAAAGCACTGAAAAACCACGAGATGTTTTTAGAATATTTGAAACTTGATGAATTTGCTCCATTCACTTACTCTACGAAAAAAGCACTCTTAAAAAAACTCGAAAATGCTCAAGGGAATAGTTTTTTAGAAGCGCTTTATCATACCGGAATACCCTCTTTGGAAATTTATATCAATGAGTATTTATACAAATACGCCCTTCCTGTCAAAATAGCCCAAGCCGTGGAAGATATCCAACAACTTCTCAATGAAAGAAAACTTGAAACAGAAACCTTTGTTTACTTCTGCAGTGATGAGGAATTGGTCGAAAGTATACAAATTCAAAACACGGAAGAAATTGCGCTCAACTTTAACGAAATCAAAAAAATAGTCGAAGAGGTTGACTTTAAAATCCAAGAACTGTATGCAGAGGTAGAAAGCGAATCAGAAAATACAGGTTTGAATTTTAAAAATGCCACTGAATTGATCCTTCAAAATACGTTATTACTGGAAGAAACCGTCCAAGAACTCGCCTTTGTTAAAAAAACAAACAGTGAAACAGAGGAAAAGATCGGTGGACAATTAAAAACCTTAAATAATTTTTTAGAAAGTGGAATCCCGGAAATACTGGATCAAAGATTTAATTATGAAAATAGCCTTTTAGATGAAATGAAAAAGAAATTACTCCAACTGGATCGCAAATTGCAAGATATCAACCAGAATTATCAAAATCTTACTAAAAATCAAAAAGACGATTTTTCAAATCTTATTTCAGAAGGTCATCTTCATACTGAATCATTAAAAAGCATCCAAGAAATGGTGTCAATGATTTCTAAAAACCAAAAAGAAAGCAATCTACGGCAATTTAGAGAAGAGATAACAGTGAAATTCACCCACTTGAAAGAACAACTGGAAGATTATTCACAACTTTGGGAAGGTGAGTTTGGAAATCTTGCAAATCTTATCAAAGAAAACCACTCGTTGCTTCTCTCGAATTCAGAAGAAATATCTCTCAAATTTAATGAAATGAAAAAGAGTGTAGCAGAGGTTGATTTAAGAATTCAAAGGCTGTTTGAAGAGGTAGAAAATGGAATCCCGGAAATTCTGGATCAAAAATCAGATTATGCCAATAAGCTTTTAGATGAAATGAAAAAGAAATTACAACAAACAGAAGACAAACTACAGGAAATAAATAAGCTTTATCAAAATTTAAATAAGGCACAAGAAGAAAAGTTTTCAAGTCTTTCTTCGGAAAATCTTCATCACACTGAATCAATAAAAAGCATCAAAGAAATTGTGTCAATGATTTCAAAAACCCAAAAAGAAAACGACCCACATCGATTTAGAGAAGAGATAACAGAGCATTTAGCTGATTTGAAGGGCCAACTGGAAGACTATTCACACCTATGGGAAGTCGAAATTGGAAATCTTGCAAACCTTATCAAAGAAAACCACACGTTGCTTCTCTCAAACAATGAAACAATTTCAAATCATAAAGCTTTGTTTAAAGAATTAAGTGAACAGAATGATGAAATATTAGAGTATTTGAAAGATGATTCAAAAAATCAAACACTATTAGAAAAGATAAGCTTAATTCATTCTTCTGTTAATGAAGAAAGCCAAGCAATTGAATGGTTAAAAAATCTGAATAAAGAGGGGTTTGATGAGAATAAAGAGCATAGAGCAAAACTCATAGAATATTTTACACTTCATGAAGCCCGTATACAAGAAATCGAAGAGAAATTTGAAGGATCCCTTGAAACGCTTCATGATCAGGGAATAACACAATTGAAGGAACATCAAGCAAGCAAAAAACTAATTGACAGTTTAAGCGAAATGCTTTTTAAAAATTCCGACAAGGTAGAGGCAGTGGAGGAATCATTGTCGAAAATGTCAAAATTGTTCTTCTTCTTGTTCGGACTCATGATGGCAAACTTCCTTGGTGTGTTGGTATTAATCATCATATTTTTTTTGAAATAAAATAAAGAAAAAAAAGGAGGAAACACATGGATTTAAAGCTTATTTATAACCCGTTTCTGGTACAAACCGAAGTTTTTCTAAACGAAACAGAACAAATTAAAAAAGGAAACAAGTTGGAATGCTTTCTGGACTCAAGGATTCAAGATTGGGATTATGACGATCTGGTACAAAAACTCTTTGAGGAATTTAATGAAAGGGAAATAAATTTAACATTTAAAGGCAGAGAAATGGATTTTGAAGATTTTCAACTGGGCTTTGAGACTGCCAAAAACTCAAATAACATCAAATTCAACTTTGCGTTTGAACAAGGCTCAAAGAACAAAGACATCATCAATAGACTCAAAAAATTGTTTCAAAAAATCGAAGAGGGCCCTTTTGAAGAATTGAAGACCGAGGAAATAAAGAGAATCTTTGAACGGTCTCTTAACTCCGAGTTCCCCATTAGCGTACTCGCCAC
>DAOTHY010000100.1:0-6824 GCA_035447925.1 Thermotogota bacterium | reverse complement strand
ATAAACACGGCACACCAAATCAGGAAAAAACTCATGTTCTTTCTGGCGTCGTTTCTAAAGATGTTGAGAACCATCGTGATCTCCTCCTTTGGTGTATAAATCCATAAACGTTTCTTCGAGTGTTGGATTTCTGATTTGAACATCTTCGTATTCCTGTTGATTGAGTAAAGATAAAAAAGCCTTGATCTGTGTTTTTTTAATTTGAAAAACAACTGTCGAGTTCATTGACTGAATAGGCTTGTACGCTTCCCAGAGTTGATTTGGTTTCATTTTGAACACCGTTATGATTTTCTTCTGGTATTCAGAGAATTGATTGATGCTCATTTCCTTGATCAGAACCCCATTTTTGATAATGCCAACGCGATTGCTTAAACGTTCGACTTCCATGAGATTGTGGGATGAAAAAAGGATGGCACATCCCCTTTCTCTTTCCTTGTGAATCAGTTCATAAAAGTTCTTTTGGAGGAGAGGGTCCAATCCGTTAGTGGGTTCGTCAAGTATCAGCAAATCTGGTTGGTGTACCAACGCCTGAATAATCCCGACTTTCTTTCTATTCCCCAATGAGAGTTCTTTAAATTTCTTTTTCTGATCCAAATCCAAAAATCGACACAAATAGTCCTCGTATGCTACAGAATAGGTTTTGTAAAACTGTCTGTTGTATTTCAAAAATCTTGATACACGCATGTCCGGATAAAAGTTGATTTCACCGGGCAAGTAACCCATTCGATGTTTCATCTCAATGAGGTGCTGCGGCAGTTCTTTCCCCTCCATATAAACCTTACCCTCATCTGCCGATAATAACCCCAAAATAATTCTGATGGTCGTTGTTTTACCGGAACCATTTGGTCCAATCAGTCCATATACTTCACCTTTTGAGATATTGAAATCAACTCGTTCAATTCCCATATGTTTTCCATAAAATTTTTTTAGTCTTTCTACTTGTAACATTACATCACTCCGGCTTAAAAAAAAGGCAGACATGTTCGTCCACCTTTTGTCTGAATTTAATTGCTTGATCACTATTGACAGGCTGTGTGTTTGGCATCTTTTCTAAACATCGGCCATGGGGAATCTTTGGAAAGACCTTGGCTGTCTGTGGCAATCGAAAGCAGCTTTGCACCATATGTCCCGATGTAAAGAGAACCGCCGGAATCGATTACCGGGCTGGATTTGATGTAATCATCAACCTCCAACTGCCACCTCAGATCCCCATTTGAATCAATGGCAAGGATTCGTTTTTCCCAAGTTCCCACATAAATCGTTCCATCATCACCGATTGCCGGACTGGAAGACCAGAAGGGGCCTTCTTCAACGGCATATGCCCATTTCTTCCGGCCTTCTTGGTCAATAGCATACAGCTTGCCATCAAAAGCACCGATATAAACCGTTCCATCGTAATAAACCGACGGGCTGGAACGAAGCTGGGAACCGGTTTGAAATTTCCAGATCAAGGCACCTCTATGGTTTAAAACATAGAGGCTTCCATCGAATGAGCCGAAATAGACCCTTTCTTGACTGTCAAGCGCCGGACTGGAACGGATAAAACCATCGGTTTGATAGGACCATTTTAAGGTTCCATCTTTGTTGAGAGCATATAAATGGTGGTCGTCAGAGCCGAAATAGATGGTTCCGGACAGTCCAATAGAAGGGCTGGAACGAATCTCGTCCGCTGCCTGAAAAGTCCACAGTGTTTCGCCACTCCGGGAAATTGCGTGGAGCAAGCCTGCGGAATCACCAATATAGACCACACCATCTCGATCAACAGCGGGACTGGAATAGCACCCCGATGAAATCTCTTTGTGCCATAACATGTTGCCTTCAGGATCAACGGCATAAATGGATTGATGGCCTGCTGCCACATAAATCGTACCGTCAGAACCGATAGTGGGACTTGGATAGACAACATTTGAACAGTTGAATTTCCATTCTAATTCGCCTTCCTGATTGATTGCATACAAATAATTATCATCTGCCCCGAAAACGATCATCCCATCATTTGAAATAGCAGGACTGGAACGGATATCGTACTTGACCGCATAGGACCAAAGAACGGATCCGGGACCTTCACTGGTTTCAAACGCCATAATAGGACTCGATGATGACAGACCGTATTCGTCCTTGACGATGACCTGCCAGAAATAATGAGTGTTTCCAGTCAAAGCCGGTGGAGAAAAACGGGTCTCCGTTGTATCTTTTTCCACCAACCGCAACCGTTCCTTTGAAGTACCCAAGTAAACATCAAAGGTTAACGGTTCATCGTCATTGCTTTGCGGCATGTTCCATTGAAGGACAACATCTGTTGCCGCAAAGAGCGGTTGTTCATTGCTATCAAATGAAAATTCCGGGGGCTGCGGGGGCTGTTTTACACTGAGAGTCATTAACTGTGACTCGTTAACTCCCCCGTGGGGATCTTCCACCTTGATTTGGAAATAATAAGTTTTTCCTTGCTTCAGATTCTTGAAAGTGTATTCCTGTTCTATCAACCCTTGTTCAATAACCGTTAGCAATTCCGGCGATTCGCCTAAATAGAGAGTGTAATGATGCCCCAGGGCATCATCATCATCGGAACAAACCCACTTGATGGTGTATGGCATGCCGATGGCCTTTTTTTCATGTGTTTTTGTTGTCAATAAGGGTTGTTTCGGCGGATCATTTTCCAAGACAATGGATTGCAGCGACGATGTTGTTTTAGAGCCGGATTCATCTATCGCTTCTATCTTCCAATAGTATTTCTTCCCGGGTTCCAGTTTTATCCCCCATTCGTAAGGTGAAAACGATTGGGCCGTTAAATTCGTTGCACAAAGAGAAGGGGGTTGATAATCTGAAAAATAGACATTAAAGGTGATCTGCTCATTATCGGGATCAAAAGAGTCCCAGTCGATCCGAAAATCATCCCGTTTTGCCGTTGGCTGACTGATGGCACTCTCGTCAATCACTAATTCAGGGACCCTGTTGATGTTTTCGATGTTCAGGACATGTCGGCTGAGCAGTATCGCCTTTCCATCATCAATTTCGATAACGATTTCCTGTTGCCCGTGAGAATTAAAATCCGGTTCAAAGTGATACATGTTATCCTGAATATTGCCAGGTCCTTGGACCAGCCTGTAAATTAGCGTATCTTTATCCGGGTCGATGTAAAGCGATGAAAGGTCTATTTTGAAAGGTTGCGCTTCTTTTAAATCATGGGTTATCGTTTTTGATGCTTCAATTGGCTGCGGTTTTCTGTTGGTATTCTTAACAGTCAGTAAGAATTCATCGTCAATGATGTTCACGCCATCAGACACTTTGAAATCAACGGTATAGTCTCCTGCTGCTTCATGATCAGGCTGATACGAAAATAATCCCTCCGCTGACAGCAGTCCGGGTCCGCCTGTTTTCAAAAAGGTCAAAGCATCTCCATCAGGATCGATGATAAACTCCGTTAAGTCCATCATAAACGGCTGAGCTTCGATCGCTTCTTGAATGGGAATCAACCCAAAGGCCGGACTTCGGTTGACGGCATGTATTACGACATGAAAATCAACTTCCAATTGTGTTGCCGGGTCTTCAATAATTATCTTGACCTGTTGTCTTCCTTTCTTTGAGAAGTCCGGTTGAAGGTAATAAACGCCATCTTTGATTTCGCCTGGACCTTGAGCCAAAATAAAACGCAAAGGGTTTGATTCCGGATTTATTACTTTACTTTTCAGATCTACGACTATTTGCTCCCCTTGATTGACTTCAAAAGCCTCTTGAAGATTTTTTACAACAGGCGGTCGATAACGGTCTTTTACAGTCAATTCAAATTCAGTTTTGATTCTCCGAATCGAATCCGAGGCAAGTATTTCAACCACATAGTTACCGGCATCTTCATATTGGGGGTTAAAAGAATAAAATCCGTCTTCAACCTTTCCCGGACCTGACAACAATTCAAAATTAATCTCTGCTTCTTCTTGATCCAATAAAAAGCTTTGTAAATCAATGTTGATGACACTGTTTTCTTCCACAGAAGCATCGGGCAGCTCAAACACCAGCTGCGCAAGGTCTCTGGTAGTAAAAAAATGCTCTCCGGAAGTACCCCTTTTATTCAATTTTGTGGCAAAAGAAATTTCCCAAGAATAAGATTGAGAAGGCGATAACTCCTCAGTCAGCTGATACTGACTCCCCTTGACATCTTCCGCTTGTAAAACTAATTCAGTCCCCCCGTTAGTCACCCTGTATAATCTGAATGTATAAACCACATCCTCAGCCTTGGCATCTTTTTCCCATTCAAATAACGGTTTTAAAGATACAGCCGCCGCCTTGTCCCCAGGCGTCTTCAATACAGGCAAATCGGGAGTGTTTATGGCAAACTGGCAGGAAATAAGCGCAATAACAATAGCGGCAATAACGGGAAATAAGATATATAATATCTTTTTCACCAAACATCACTCCAATTGAAAGAAAAAAACTTGCTATGATACCCCACACCATTATACACTGATAACGGCCATTATAGATTGTGTTAACAGAAATATATTCTTATTTTAATATTATTATAAACAATATTGTGCAATGTATGAGATAATCAAATTGATGCAAGCCTACATAATACGTGGTCATACAGGCAAGCATTACAAAAGTTCATTGTTTCTTGGTTTAAATCAGTTACTGTGTTAAAATATCCGAATATCCATTAAAAGGAGCAAGAAAGATGAAAAAGACTGAACAGATAAAATTTGGAAGAAAATCGTTGTATACCGTTTCTTATGATTGTACCGATCCGTTGGCATGCGTTTTAATCGTTCACGGACTGGGTGAGCATATTGACAGATATGAGCGGTTTGCCAGGCAGATGAATGAACACCGATTAGTCGTCTATGGATTTGACAATCTGGGTCATGGCAAAAGTTCGGGAATCAGAGGGCATACCTCAGTTGAAACGACCTTTCAAATCATCGAACTGATGAAAAAACAGATGTCTTCAGAACATTCACACCTCCCGATGGCCTTATTCGGCCATAGTCTGGGAGGGTTGATTGGCCTGAGATACCTCCAGGAAAACCCCCAGGCATTCTATGCCGCTGCAATTTCTGCTCCAGCTATCATCGTTGATGCTGAAACGGAAAAAAGAATGGAAAAGAACAAAGGGTTGGCAAGATTACTGCCATTTGTAACACTGGATAATGCGATCAAACACGAAGACATTTCAAGAAATCCGACCGAGGTTTCTGATTATTCAACCGATAAACTGGTTCACCCTAAAGTGAGTTTAAAACTCGCTTTGAGCCTTTACGAAAACATCCAAACCGTCAATCAGAAGGCATCGACAATCAAGACGCCTTTACTGCTACTAAAGGGGATGTCAGACAAAGTCGTTCCACCGGATAACACCGATGAATTTTTCGATCAAATCGGCAGCGAAAACAAAGTGCTCTCAAAATATCCGGGTGCATATCACGAGACCATCTACGACCCAGAACACGGCGATCAGTTCAGACAGGACATCATTGGATGGTTTAGGACCAATCTATGATGGAGGGTCAAGCGATAAAAGAGAATATTATCATTGAAAAATTTTTAAACGGCGGTCAGGGACTGGGCCATGATGAAACCGGGAAGCCTGTTTTCGTTGAAGGAGCGTATCCCGGTGAGATTGTGGATGTAGAAATAACCACTCAAAAGAAGCAGTATGACATTGGCGCCGTTAAAGCCTTTAGGTATAAGATCCCCGAGAGAAACCAACCGACTTGCCCTGTTTTTCAAGAATGCGGTGGCTGCGATTGGCTGGATTTGGATTATTCGTTTCAGTTACAATCAAAAAAAGCCATCATCAGCGAGCAGTTCATGCGATTGGGAAATATCAGCACTTCAGACCTTTTAAGAGACCTTGTTCCTTCACAACCCCATTATCAAACCAGAAACAAAATGACGTATGCCTGTGGTATTAAAAAGGGCAAGATCATCCTGGGATTGAAGGCGAAAGGTTCTAATCACATTTTGGAACCCATCGGCTGCAAAGTCGTTGATCATCAATTCGAAACCATCAGAAAAGCCGTTCAAACGATCTTCAACGACATGTTCACCCCCGATGACATCTTCCACAGCAGAAAGCGCAACGGCTTCTTAAGAGGAATTGCCATCAGAAAGACTGAATATACCGGACAATACATGTTAATCATCATCACCTCCTTCAAGATCACCAAACAACTCAAACAGCTCAAGGCGTCAATCAAAGAAAACATCCCATTTATTGATTCGCTCATCAACGTATTCACAAGGAAGAAAACCATGCTGAACGGTGAATATTCAACCATTTACGGCAAAGGAACGCTGCAAGAACACATCGACTGGTTTGACTACAACATTCCTCCGACGTCTTTTTTCCAGACCAATTCCAAAATGTTGAAGATCTTCTTAAACACCGTTAAAGAAATGGTCGAACCGAAAAAAGAGGAACTGCTGATGGACTTATATGGGGGGGTTGGGTTTTTTTCAATCTATTTATCCTCTCTTTACAAACATGCTATTCTCGTCGAATCTCAACCTGAATCAGTGAAGGCGGCTCATGCTAATTGTTCGATTAACAAAATCACCAATGTGGAAATCGTTGAACAATCCGTTGAAGAATACCTGGAACCGTCTGAATATATTGATCAACCGGATACTTTAATCATTGATCCGCCAAGGGCCGGCATCGATAAACAAGCCTTGGAAAAGATCGTTGAAATCAAGCCAAAAAAGATTCTTTACTGCTCCTGTGACATGGGAACCCTGGTCAGAGACTGCTCAACCCTTGTGGATTCGGGTTATGTCATTGAAAACATTCAACCCTTGGACATTTTCCCCCATACTGCCCATGTTGA
>DAOTHY010000099.1:0-6826 GCA_035447925.1 Thermotogota bacterium | reverse complement strand
TTTTATGAAATGGAAGACATGAAATTTGAGGACGCCCTTGAGTTGTCCAATTATCATTTTGCAACCCTGTGTTCCTTGGATTCAGCTCAAGAGGACGTCCAACGATTTTTGAATAAAAACAAAAAATAATGTCATCTTCAGAAGAAATAGAACTAAGGAGTAATTCTTTTTTTCTCATAATGCATTCAGGGATATCATTAAGCACAGGAACCAGTACCGTGGTTTCTATTCGGTTATAACATCCTGTCACAAATGGCATACGTTTCTCTGTCATGTGTAATAAGAATAACGACTCTCTTTTCTTTTTCCCGTTTAATCGCCTTAAGCACCTTTGATTTTGTTTCCTTATCCAGAGATGCCGTCGGCTCATCCAATATCAGAATATCCGAATCGTGATAAAAAGCCCTCGCCAGATTGATTCGTTTCTGTTGACCGCCGGAAAGTGGTTGACCTTTCTTGTCGAGTTGCGTCTCTAATGAATGCTCTCCCGAAAGAAAATCCACCGAGGTGTTTTCAAAAGCCAGTTTTAGTCTACAGTTGTCAATCGATTCTGACAATGCCACGTTATTTTTAATCGAATCAGAGAAAAACAGCTCATTCTGAGGGGCGTAGGCAAAAGAGAGTTCTTTTTTATTCTGAACAATCCTTCCGCCATCAGGGGTATAAAGCCCACAAATGAGTTTGATCAACGTACTCTTCCCCTCACCGCTCTTCCAGTTCAATCCAATGATTTCATTCCGGTAAATTTCGAATGAAAAGTCTTCAAACACCTTGTCCTCTCCATAGGCAAAGGTGAGGTTTTCCCCCTTGAGAATGGGAACAGAACGATCGACGATTCTGTTTGCTATTCTTTTCTCTTTAATGGCATCCACAAACTCAGCCACTCTTTCTGCGGATACTTCCGTTTGTGATATCTCATTCATCAAATGCGGCATCCACCAGAATGGCCAATTAATAGAACTGGATAGCTGTGACAGTCCCAGAAAGGCTCCGAGTGTCAATTTACCGATACCAATAAACCATATTTCAATACACACCTGAGCGGCAACAGAAATATAAGTCAGAAGGTTGTTTATTCCAAGCATCTTGGCAAACGCCGATTGATGGTTAACAAGAGCTTTTCCATATTTTTTATGAACGGTTTTCAATCCCTTTTCCTCAACCGTTTTACTTTCATAAACCTTAATCAAACCGACTATCTCAAGCGAATGACTGAAGAATGTCCGGATAAATCCTTCATTTTTCTGGACTTCATCCTTGACGGTTTTCAAGTTTGTTTTAAAGAGTTTAGGAACGAAAAAGGAAAAGAGTGAAATACCAATCAAAACAAATCCCAGTTCCCAACTGTTTCTGAAAACAAAATACAGGGCCGTTGAAAATTGAATAGCACCGCTGAGTATTGGAAATACAACCATGGGATAAAAACCAGCTATCTTTTCACAGTCAGATGTTTTTAAGGTATGATATTTTCCATATTCGATTTGTTCCACTTCACGAAAAGCACTGTTGTCCACGGCTGCAATAATTCTTCTCTGAAGCCTTTTTAAGCCCTGCTGAAGGGTCTTTTCTGAAACAACTGCCTTGAAATAGGAACTCAAACCTCCAATGACCAAAACGATGACGAGGAACAAACCGTATTGAATGAATTGACTGTTAGACCAAACGGTAAGAGAATTAACAATTCTGGTAAACAATTCCGCCAGGAAATATCTGGTCAGACTGTCTCCAACGGTTGTCAACAAAAGAATCACGAAGAAAAGTGTTCCGGGGCGTGCCATCCTCCTCAAATCTTGAACAGTCTTTGCATGTGTCATATGATTCGGCCCCCTTCCAGCATGTAGACTCTGTCGGCAAAATCATCCATTTCACGATGCGAGATGACAATAATGCCTTTATCTTTTGACAATTCTTTCAAATTCTCTTTAATCTGTATCATATTCCTTTCGTCAAGTGCGGAAAAGGGTTCATCCATAACCATAAAATCGGCATTTTTATAAAGCGCCCTACCAATCGCAACACGCTGCATCTGACCTTTCGAAAATCCGCGTGAGGCATCGGCGATGGTGGATAACCCATCTGGCATTTCATCAGAAAATTCACTGACACCGGATAATTTTACCGCAAGCTTAAGATTTCCTTCATCGCTGTTCATCTGTATATTGTCAGAAAGACTCAGTCCCTCAATGACAAAATCTCCTTGAGGTACATAAGCAATCGAACGAAATTCAACATCGACTGCCTGATTTCCTTTTTCAAGACACACTTGGCCGCTGAGTGGCTGATACAAACCCAGTAAAAGCTTCATCAACGTTGTTTTACCGGAACCACTTGCTCCTTTAATCAGGATAATTTCACCTTTTTTACAATGGAGGCTTATATCCTGCAGGATCTTTTTTTCTGAATAGGCATAACTGACATTCTTAACCGTGAGACTTTCGGGATTTTTCAACGGGTTTTGCTTTTTTACCTTTTCCTCTTCAAGATTCAGAAAATCTGCACATCTTTCAAATGATGCCTTCTGCTGGAAAAGAATGGCAAAATCTTGAGGCATTCTCGTCAAAGGCCACAAAATGGCTCCTTCAAGAATAGTACCGATTGCCGCAAGTTCTCCGAAGGTGATCCGCCCCTGTTTGATCAGAAAAGCACCAATCACAATCACAACAGCCCCACTGAACAGGACAACAAAGCCGGAAAGACCCTCCAGTCCACCGGATAACGCCTTGTTTTTTATGGCTGATCTTTTTCTGCGTTCGAAGTATTTGCCATACAGACTTTTCGAATACTCTGTTGCCTTAAAGATTCTCAAAACATCGGAACTATGAAAGGATTCATCAAAATAACCGTTCAGAATACCCGTGTTTTTCTGAAGTTCTTTTGCGTTGTTTTCAATTCGCCTGGAGAAAAGCTTCATAAGTACAATCAGAGGAATTCCTGCAAGAAGCGCAATAACAAATAGAATAGGAGAAAAAGAAAGAATCGTTAAATAACCAAAGGCTATTCCAAGTAAGTCCATCAGTAATGGGAGTATATATTTGGGAAGATGCTCACGCATGATTCGAACATCGGATTCCAGTAAAGTAAAAACATCCCCTTTTTCCATTCCATCCCATTTTAACTGAGGCAATCTGTATATTTTATCATAAAGAACCATCAGCAATGATTCACCGTTTATAACGGATAAATGTTCCCATAAGGGTCTTCTATAGCGAACACAAATGGCATTGAGAATGACAAAACCAAAAAATATGGCAAAAATCACCACAAGCGATCCTTCCTGATTTCCCAGTGCCACATCTATTCCCTGACGAATCTGTATACCGATAATGGCGGGGAAATACGAGAGAAAAAATGTCACGACAGCCAAAAGCAGATATTTCATCTTTGATTTGGCTGTAAGTCGTAAGAGCTTCCAATAACTGTATTCTATCTTTTTACTCATAGCATATCTCTTCTGCTGTCGTTCAATCGTATCATACACTGTACATTATTCGCCTTTATACTCAAACTTACTCCCTTTTTTGAAATCAATGGTTTTGTTTCTTTTATTCCGCTTATCTTGTTACCCTGGCACACTTCATAGGTTCGTTGTTAAAAATGATAAATCACAATTCCAAATTTCTCCAGCAACAGGAAAACTATTGCAAGTAAGATTATTAAGAAAACATAAGTCCCAAAACTAATTATTACTGATACAAATTTGTATCCTTTCAAATATTCTTTTTTCTCATTCTTGCTTAAAAATTTGATTTTCTCTTTTTCATCTTTGAAAATTACCGGATTAATCCAAGTAAAACAGGAAAAGATACTACCCATTAAAAGCATATCTTTTAATGTTTCAATATAATTTAAAAAGAATATCCCTAAAGAAAAAAAAGCAAATGGAATAACACCAACCATTACAAATCCCGTTCTTCTTGTTAATCCATCTCTTATTCCAGAAAGAATAAGATTTTCGTTATTTTCCATAAACCCAAATCACCTGCTTTTTCTAAAATACCTGTTAATGTCCACATGGATAAATAATGATTAATTCATATTTTTTACATATTTTTGGAGGTCTCACAAGACATGCACCATGACATAACGCTATACATGCTGCTTTAGCGGCAAGACTTGGTAGAAATCCACAGCTGCCTGTACAAATAGCCATGCATTTGCTATCTAAATATGGTTCAGGATATTCATAACCTCCCGTGCAAACTAACCTTTTTACTGGAACATCAATTGATTCATCACATTCTCTATCTATTGAATATTTTACACCCATGATCCCATTTATAAAAGAATTACTTATAGCATAAGTTAGTCCAGAAACAAATATAAACAAAAAACTTAACATAATTAATATTCTCATTTTCTTTTTCATAAAAACCCCTCCAATAAAAATTATTCCAGACATCAAAATTACAAAATATTTCCATCAACCAGTTCAATTCTTCAAATAATATTACAACTCACTATTGAGTATAAATCTCAACAATACCTTCAAAAGACTCAATCGAAGGCATTTGATAGGTTATCATCCAAATCAAACCTTCCGTATTTAGAACCGGCTCTGAAGTAAAGAGCACTTTGTTATTCTCATCAAGGATCAAGATAGTAAGCAGATCAAAATGATGCGCTTCAACAAATTTCATAAAGTCCTCATATGAAAAGATATAGACGTTGTTGTCTTCTTCCGTGAGTCCTTCGCTTTTTTTACTACACTGGATACAGGGTGATTCTGTCAGGAAAAAACAAAAATTGACATCATGTTTTTCTTTTATTTTCGTTAACACTTCGTACCAGCTTCTTTCCTGTGTACTATTTGAAGTGGAAACATAAACGATTTTTGCCTTGTTGTCGTTGATGTATTCTTTTAAATCAACCACGTCGTTGACTTGAATCGGATAGGGGTTGTCCTTTTTCTCGGTGGTTTCTTCCAAAAGTATTGAATGGTTTGCCGGGTTGACTTGGGAAATAACAAAGTATCTGTCATCAATCTTTATTAGTTCATTCTCTTCATATAATTCTGTTAAACTAAAAGTTCCGGTATAATCCGAGTCAATTCCGACAATGATGTTATCCAAAGTCATTTCACTTAAGGGATCTTTTTTACCAAGCATCGCATCGTATTGAACGTCTTCGGATAAGGAAAGGATCCCTTCCCATCGTGTAACATCTGATACAGTTATGATAGGCTCTTCAACCAAAAGAACTTCAAGCGCTAAGTATCTCTTTTCACCCTCACGCGTTTGAATCAACAACGTGGGGATTTCGACTTGGAGTCTGTCTTCTTTGTTGGAATCATCCGTAAAATCGCCGTTCATATTCAAGTCGCATTTCAAAATCATTTCGCCGTCTTTTTTTCCCAAAAGCACTTGGTAGACCTGCGGGTTAACCATAAAGGTCCCGATTTTTGGATGTTCCATATCCGGGTCAACTTGAAGCCTGTTGAGCCACCCATCGCTCATTTGGAAATTGATCATAGTGACGACCTTTCGAAAAAAGCCGGATTCAACACGATCAAAGGTTACCCCGATGGTCTGAGCAAAGGTTAAAGTAGCCATCAGTAAAACAAAAACAAACAGTACTTTTTTCATTTTCTTCACAACTCCTTTCTAAAACGATCATTCTTCAATCCGATATTGGAGAGACTTAATCATCATCCGTAGTTTTATTTAGTTCTGTTTTTTCACCTCCTGTCATAACAACTAAAGTTACTCTTATTTTCTACATGAAGTCCGTTTATTGGAATTGGTGGGACTGAATCTGTTTTATCACCATCCTTCTTTCCACCATCAGCAAAGATAAATTGAACAACAAATACTAAAATCATCATTAGAATCAGCAAACAGTGAAATAGATAATAAGGGTCTCAATCATAACTCTCCATATAAAAGCGAGATCAAAACCAATTTAAATATTGCTCGTTGAACTGGCTTCAACAGTTATCTCACCTGAAACTGGCGGTAAAGTTGAATCAGTCTGATCTTTTGTATTGTCTCCTCCATCCGCAAAAACCACCGTTAAAGTTAAAATCAATGCCACTATTAAAATAAGGACTTTCTTCATTTCAATCCCCCATCCCCTTTTTAGCTCATGATATAATTATAGAGAGATACATATGACTTTCAAGCCCTTTTTTTACAATCAAAAACACGATAAACACCCGTTTTTCTTTTTTGGATATTTCCATTAGTGGTCAAAATAAACTTTACAATGACTGATTAAAGAGGTGTTTAGAAAATAAATTCTGTTTTATAACATATAGTAACAATCAGGATAAAATGTTATTATAAGAAAGGTGAATGAGTTGTATATCAAACAGATAGTGCCGATTATTTCTTATGGGAAATATTCAAGAATGTTTATCAACTATCTTTCAGAAACAGAGGAACGTCCTTATCTTTTACGTTATTTCGATATTCTGAGAAAAAAATGGATATTGAAATCCGAAAAATTATTAATTGAAATTGATTCGGCTTTAGGTAAGTGTAAAAACAAGGGAATATATTATCTCCTGTTATCCAATAAATTAGATGTTTTAGAAATAATAGAGGAGACTCAATCAGCAAGGAAGATTTATGAACAGTTAAAATGTGAATTTAAAAACATTCCCACTCCATTTCGTAAATTTGTCGGTCAATCTTTGTATATGACAAAAGCCTATCATACCGGAGATGATTTTAAGGAATTTCGTAACTGGAGCGGTCAACACCTGGAAGATGAAATGGGAATTACCTTACATATCAATGCAGAAGCAAGAATGCTTTTAAATGCTGAAAAAAACAAAGAAGCTTCGGACAAATTCCTTGAAGTCTCAAAACATGCTTTAAAGTATCCT
>DAOTHY010000098.1:0-6900 GCA_035447925.1 Thermotogota bacterium | reverse complement strand
TGTTTTTGGTTTCTATTTTGTACAGTTCGCTATCTTCTACACTGATTATTTTTGGAAGATCCAATCCCAGAAAGTCTAAAGTCTTGTTTTCAAACAGTGTTAAGGCATCTTTGATGACCATGTCATAATTTTTATAACTAATTTTTAGTTCTTCATTTTCTTCCATTGTCATCTCCTTTTTTGGATTGTGGTGTTATCTTGAATTTCAAGATTTTAACCACGGGGTCAGTCCCTTTGGAATTAACTGAGTTTCATTCATTGTGTCACCCTGTTCTCAGTCTTTCTTGTTATTATTCCTGATATCGACAATAGGGTGGTAATATCCATTATTATACCATCAAACCTGTATACCCAGTTAATAATTCGTCTAAGAAAGATCACCGTAACAGGGCAAATGATCTAAGGTTAAGCAAGCATAGATCAAGCATCTTGTCTCAGCTCTCTCGCTGCTTTTTTTATTACCTAATGTTATAATTAAAAAGGAAGGATACACTTGAATTCAAAAACAAAGGGACATACTCAATAACTCGATCAAAGAATTAATGAAAGATATGGCAAAAAAAGATATTTCCAACAACTCAAGAAAATGGACTTTAAGAGGCTTCACACCAACTGAAATCCGCCAATTTTTTTTATAACTAAAGGAGACAAGAGATGGCGCTCAAACAAATCGAACAAGTCATCAAAAATCAAATCCTAAAATTACAGTCCGTCAAAATGATCTATCTCTACGGCTCTGTTTTGTCAGAAGCTTTTAACGAAGATAGCGACATAGACTGCGCCATTCACTGCAATGAAAAGGATTTCAAAACAGCACTCTTTGACATAAAACCCGAAATCGAGATCATCCTCAAAAGAGACCTTGACCTGGTCAATATCAAAACGGCCAATCCGGACTTTGCCACTGAAATAATTGCGAACGGGAAACTCATTTATACCAAGGATCAAATCTTCAAAGACCAATATGAAATGAAGATTCTGTCGGAATACCTGACACTTGAAGAGGACAGAGCTATTGTTCTTGAAAATATCTACAAAACGGGGAGGGTCTTTTGAATACCGTTATTTTAAACAAAATCGAATCCATTGAAAGGTGTGTCAATCGAATAAATGATCTATACAAAAAGGGAAGCCTTCATGATTATTTATACCAGGATGCTATTGTATTAAACCTTCAAAGAGCCTGTCAACAGGCAATCGATCTCGCAATGTACCTGTGCGCACAAAAGAAAATGGGCATTCCAAAAAACAGCAGAGAAGCATTTGAGTTATTATTCAAGAATCAAGTCATTGATCAAAACACTTACAAAAAAATGTCAGCAATCGTTGGTTTTAGAAACATTGCCATCCATGAATACCAAGCTATCAACCTGGACATTTTAAAAACCATCATCGAAAATGAACTCAAAGATTTTATTGAGTTTTCAAAGCAAATTATTGCCTTTCTGAAGAAGATTTTTTAAATCAAATAGTAAATACCGAAAAAGGATGATTCTAACTTCCCTATGTATACAATTCTTATGGTTGCCTAAATGTTATAATCAACATAGAAACACAAAACATAATTCGCACACGAACAACCTAAAATGAATTGTTAAATGAGAGCTTATTTTTTCTCCCATTAAAATAGAACCACCGGAGCGTGACAATGAGAATCATACAAATAACAGCCGTATCTTCAACAGTAAAAGCCTTTCTTCTGCCGTTAATAGAAAAACTATCCGAAAAAGGTCACGAACTCATCATCATCACATCAGACGGCATCGAAGATCTCAAACAAAATGAAATCCTCAAACAACACAACGTCAAAGTCTATCAGGCTCCAATACCCAGATCCCTTTCACCCATAAAACTATTCAAAGCCTATCGTACCCTGATCAAACAATTTCAAGCACTCAAACCTGACGTTGTTCATACCCACACCCCCGTTGCTTCATTATTAGCAAGAAAAGCAGCCACAAAAGCCAAAGTTCCACAAATCATCTACACCTGCCACGGCTTTTACTTCCACGAAAATATGCAGCCACTCAAGAAAAAACTCTTCACATGGCTGGAAAAAAATGCCGCACAAAAAAATACCGACTACATCTTCACCGTCAATCAGGAAGACATGGACTTTGCCATTGAAAACGATTTCATCCAAAAAGACAAAATCCTCAACATCAACAGCGTTGGCATCAACACCACCACAAAATTTAATCCGGCATTGTTCACCATAGAAGCCAAACAAATCCTCAAAAAAGAACTGAACCTCAACCAAACCGATAAAATTATCACATTCATCGGCAGACTCGTTGCTGAAAAAGGCATCATCGAACTCATCGAAGCCTTTTCACTCCTAAAGAAACAAAGAAATGACGTCAAATTACTCATGATCGGGGAAACCCTTCAAAGTGACCGAGACAAAAAAGCCAAAGACATCATCAAACAAATCATCCAAACAAACAAGCTGGAAAATGATATACACTTTACCGGTTTCAGAACCGACATCGCCAATCTCTTGAGCATCACCGACGTTTTCGTTCTCCCCTCACACAGAGAAGGCATGCCCGTATCCTCCCTGGAAGCCATGAGCATGGGCATTCCCGTTGTTGGAACAAACATAAGAGGACTAAGAGAAGAAATCATCGAAGACAAAACAGGGTTTATTGTTCCCCTTCAAAACCCCGAAAAACTATCAGCAGCCATAAACAAGTCTCTCAATCAATTCAAACCACCGGAAGAAAATATTCGAAATCACATCATCGAAAACTTTGATGAAAAAAAAGTCCTGGAAAGACAATTGAAAGTTTTTGAAGAGATAGAAAAAAATATTTCACCTAAACAAAAATCTCATCCGTAGGGGCGTACCGACATGGTGTCAGGCAGGCCTGACCTGGGAGATTTTAGACCAACGGTTGGCCTTTTACACAAATGGCTTGACAAACCCTAAAATAACAGGTTGTTATGACCTCCACTGAATTTTCATGCTATAATTCAATATCAGCTTGTTCAAAGAAAAGTACGGCTTAAAGAGGTGATTCACATGTTCAAAATGCCGGAGAAAATCGTTTATGCCCTTCCGGAGATCATTGGTAACACGGATTTATTTGTTGGTAGAAAAAAAGAGTTCGACTTTTTTCTGGGGCAATGGTTTCTGGATTTGGAGAAGAACTTTGCACAGAATCAGGCGATTATCTCCAGACGAAAAAAAGGGAAAACGGCCTTTTTGCAGAGGCTCTTCAATATTTTTTGGAGTGGCTGTTTGACGGAAAATAAATCAATAACCGTGATTCCGTTTTATTTTTCTATTCAAGATACTCCGGTAAAACTGGGGTCCTTTGCTGAAAATTTTTACACACAATTCCTCAAATGCTATCTGTCTTATACAAGAAAAGAGCCTGAGCTTTTAGCTTTAGAGTTCGATTTATTCCAACTTGAACCATACATGGATGATGAGTACATAATAAAAACTTACGAAGCGTTTCAAAAATCCAGAAAAGAAGACAACTGGGAAAAAATGTGGCAACTTGCAAGCAGGCTACCGGCGTCTGTGGCAAGATTGAAAAATCTCAAAATCCTCCAAATCATTGACGAATTCCAAAACATCAACGGCTTCATATACAATCAGCGTGAAGAAACGATACATCAGATGAGTGGTACCTACATGCAAGTGGCAGAGTTTCGGGAAGCTCCGATGATTGTTTCAGGAAGTGAAGTCCATTGGCTTCTTCGAATCGTCAGTTCACTAACAGGACGATTCCAAGTCTATAACCTTGAAAACCTTCCCGAAGAGGAAGCCAAAGAAGCCATCGAACGCTATGCAACATTCCGAAACACCAAAATCAATGAAGAAGCCAAAGAAAATATATGGAGATTGACTGAAGGAGATCCACTTTACATAAAAGCACTTTTCTTGAGTCGCTTTAGAACACAAACAGATTATACAATCAAAGATAACATCGTTGAAGTGTACGAACGAGAAATTGAAAAAGGCGGCGAAATCTACTGGACCTGGATGGAATACATGCTCAAAACTTTTCAGAGTGTCAATAAGATCAACTCGAAACGCATCATGCTCTATTTATTCAACCAAGGGCAAGAACGGACAAGAGACCAAATAAAAAAAGATCTGAATCTACCCTACACTGATGAAGAGTTGGAGGAAAAACTGGAAGCACTGATAGGTGGAGACCTGATTTTCCATGGCGCCAGTCATTTTGATTATAAAATTACTGAAGATATGACATATGACTGGGTCTTTCGGAACATGTATCAAAAAGAAATCGACCACTTTGTTCCGGACATTTCAAAAGAAATCAAACGTGCGATGGGAAAAGAGAATTATATGAAGGGCAAATACCAGGAGTTTCTAATCAAAGAACAATTCAAAAAGCCTTTTAAACTCAATGAAATGACTGAAAATGGTGAAAACATTACCATTCACCCGGAAAAGATTGAGGAAAGATTTTTTAAGAAAATCGGTCTTAAAACTTATGAAATAGATTTGCTTATAACTGCTAAGAAACCTACTAAAACAACCATCTACATTGATATTAAAAACAAAAAAGATAAGTATGGTAAGCGGGATGCGGACAGATGGATAACCATAGTAAGTACTATTAAAAAAGAAGAACCAAAGGCTATATTTTTGACCTACTCTGAAACAGGGTACACAAAAGGGACAAAAGAAAGATTAAAAGAGAATGGTGTTTTCATTTTAAAAAAGTTGAAAATGTAAATATCAACAGCAACCCCGTCTTTGTCCACCCTCGCCTTTCTCCAACTTCGGTTTTGTTTAACCTTCGCTTTTCTCAACCCTCGCCTCAATATCCTTCCCATCCACAGCCAAATTAGCCATGGGGTCAGTCCCTTTGGAATTATCACTGTCTTCTTTCTCAGTTCCTCTGGTAAAGGATCCGAAAAGGATTATTTTTTGGGGTTCTGTTTTGTTTTTTTTAATTGCTTCAATCATTATCTGCTATTTTTCTTATATATTTTGTCCATTTAAATAATTCCTTTAACTCTCAGAATTTCTTCATATTGTTCTTGTGTCATTTCTCCATCAATAAATTTAAGCAGTTCATTTTTTGTAAGATGCATCTGTTGTGATAGCTTAAATAATAACTGATCACCATAGTCTTTTGAACCATGACTAAGGTATGTTTTAACGTCTGTGTCCTCTCCTAATAAGGATATGTAAAAATATCGATCATGATGAGTGGTAAACCTTATAAATCCATTTTTCTTTAAGGCTCTTTCTATTTTTTTACTGTGCCTTACGGTCAATGGCATGTACCTCCCAGGCCATGAATCTATCTCTTAAAGCCTGAGCCCTTTTTGTTAATGGTGCATCAGTGAATCCAAGGTGTTCATATTGATCAACAGCCATCATAAAACCATTCCCAAGAGCCTCTTCAAGATCTATTCCGCCGATAATAACCCCAGCTTCTTCGCATGTGACAGAAAGCCATCCACCTTCTTCGGGTTGTGGGGTTATCTTGAATTTCAAGATTTCTGAGGGTCGGTAATATTTTCCATCATACTCAAATTCAGTTACTTCAAGGAATCGAGATTGATCCTTCAATTGTTTAAATTTCCCTGTATAACTGTATGTTCCTTCATAATGCTTCATATCGCTCATTTTCTTCACCTCTTTTGTTGTTCTTTTTTCAATAGTTTTCTAAAATTCAATATTTCTGAAATTTACTAGTTGGTTTCCCAGGTATGGTATATTCAATATATCCTTTTTCTTTTCAACCACGGGGTCAGTCCCTTTGGAGTTCAACATACTCATATTCAACGTCTTGCCAAAACATCTCGGACGGGTCAATAAAAGAATCTTTGAACCATCTTTGTAAATATCCTCAATCATCCGGGTTGTATCCACATAATAATAATCATTTTTAACCAATTCCTCAAAATCACTAATCCCAATCGGCAGCCTTTTCATCCCCATCACCAACCCTTTAGAGTTATAACCCATTATACCATAACCACCCATAAACAGACGCTCGCAACCCTTTAAGGGCACCCCTTCCTTTTTTGTCTAACTTTTGGGGTTCACTTCAGTGTGTGCGCCCATTTTTCTAACGATTGAAACTTTGAAAGAACTTACAAAAAGTATTTAGGCTCTTACACCATCTTTTTGAGAAAGGTTTTCAATTATGCGTGCAAATGGAGTTTTTACCGCCGGTAAAACACAACCAGATCAATGTTCTCTTTGACCATACATCGCTGCCCCCTATACCCTGCTCTTGTCCACCCCTACTTTTTTTCAACCCCCGCCCTTGTTCACCCCAGTCTTTGTTCTACTCCCCCCCTTGCATTCGCCTCATCCTTCATGCTATAATATACACACAGTGAATGAATAAAGAGGTGAACAGTGGAACTCAACAATTTTTCCTATTTTTCCCCGTCCCCGAATTTCAGAGAAATGATCATACTCAGAATGATCTCACAAGAACCTGAAATCTCACAAGGGGCCTTGGCTAAAACAACCGGAATCGTCCCCAGCATGGTCAACCGATACATCTACCAACTGGAACAAGATGACATGCTGAAAAAAGAAGGGGAAAACAGACGAAACATGCAATACAACCTCACAAAAAAAGGAAGATTCAGACTTCAATTCCTAACCATCGCTTATCTCAACGAAGTATCAAACCTATATACCCAATCCCACGACATTTTTCTCGAAGTCCTGACCGAAATCAGAAAAAACAACATCAATAAACTCTATCTCTACGGAGCCGGTATAGTCGGAGGAATTGTAGCGGAAGTCCTTCGCTTTGAAGATTATGAAATACTTGGCTTCATAGACGATTCCATCTCAAAGCAAACCGAATCATTCCATGGATTCCCCATACACTCACCGAAACACATCAAAGATAAACCATACGATGGTATCGTCATCGCATC
>DAOTHY010000097.1:0-7127 GCA_035447925.1 Thermotogota bacterium | reverse complement strand
CGATTCTCTTAAAACATTGGCCAAGGGCTTCATCCTCAGTCTTCATTAACAAATGAGCATGATTGTCCATCAGACAATACGCAAAAAGTTTGTATCCACTCTTCTGTTTGTATTGATCTATCGTTTGTAAAAAAACCTCATGATCTTCCCCATCCTCAAAGATGGTCTGCTTGTTGATCCCCCTCAACACCACGTGATAGATCCCTGTTTCACTCTTCACCCTTCTCGTTCTTGGCATCCGTCTCATCCCCTCTGAATAAAAAGTCTACGAAATAAGTATATCACATCTCAGCAGAAAGAACCGTCCCTGTTGTTTTCTTTTGCAGTATCCGCACTTTCTGTAATTAAATAGGCAAACTCTATGCCGTCATCTAATGCTTGTTTCAGCAATCTCTTTAATACTGAAGATCCATAACCTTTTCTTTGATGGGATTCAATAATATCAAATTCTTCAATCTTAACAATGTCCTGATTAAGAAAATACTCACAGTTTCCTATTGGTCTATCGTCTTCATAAACTACGTATAAATCTAAATGACTGGACTCATCTTCATAGGCTTCCTTTTTTCTTAGTATCCGCCTAATAGCAAAGTCTAGTCCCATATGAGGTGTGTTAGCCTCTATATCTACAATGACACCATCTTTCATCGTGTTTTGGTCTAATGCTTTAACGATTTTGGCATTTCTACTTTTGATTTTTGAATAGTCTATGGTTTCTATTCCGTAGTAATCATACTTTACAACTTCAAAGTCATAATCAAGTTGATTGATGAATGCATCTGTAACTTCAAAGTCAAATTGAATCATCAGAAAAGGCTGCTTTTCCTTTTTTATTATTTCCATTTCACTTTCAATCATTGCTTTCAGTTCATCAATGGTTACTTCTTTCGTCAGTACAGTACTATTATGTGTTTACATATCAGGGATTTTAGAGTCACGAAATCTCATCAGCTTCTCTTCTTCTTCATAACTTGAATACCTCTTCAGATATTCGAGTTCAGTATTTAGTATTTTATCTAACATCTTTTATCCTCCCCCGAAACTTCTATCTATCTTTAAATCTGGTATTATGGTAATAAGCTTCTTGAATCACCGGCAATAAACTTTCATCCAACTGATTAAAAATAATCCTAAAGTATAATCCTTTTAATAGTCCACAGACATTATGAGAAATTCTCAAAACACCGGGAAATTCATTGTTGTATTCTATGTTTTCAAATTCCTTTATCCAGTTGATTAATAATGATTTATCCAGATCTTCTCTCTTTAAAAGGTTAATTAAAGGGGTCACCATTCTTTCGTCTTCTAAATCAATGAAAGCATATTCGTCTATCACAATCTTATTTTTTATACCGTTTAAAATGTCTTTGATGTCTTCTGCATTTAACGCCTTTGAATTGGCTAATCCGCCGAGCAAATCTGCACCATGAGCCGCAGAATGTGCCCAACCTTTTCCAGGCACAAACCCTCTGTGATCTTTTTCTTTTGAGTAGTATTCAACACATCTATTCTTAACGTCAATCACTTCTTCCTTGGATAAAAAATGATCAACATTATGAACCTCGACTATTAAAGCTACAACTAACACTGAAAATGTTCTGGTAAATACTGTGTCGGTATTTTTTTCACCTAAACCGTAGAATAAGTGATGATTGTCCAACGCTGTTTTCAAATGTTTTTTCATGTTTTCCTTCGAATAATACCGATACTTTGCAATAAAATAATAAAAAGCAACGTATATTAAATGATCTCTCAACCCGGGATCTGTGCTTCCTATGAACTCAAACATCGGCTGTGTTAGGGCATTCGCTTCATCTTTGTTTTCCAATTCAAAATTATTTTCTTTTAATGCTGACAAACGTTCTTTTAATGCCTGTTCTGTCATCTTGTCTACCCCCTATTAAAAATAATTTTTATAACTTACAAAGTTGATCGCTCATCAAAATATAATTCCATCGCATAGGGCAATACTTTCACCTCTCAATTTGAATCATTTACTAAAACTATCGCCGTCTGACCATTTTATCATGATTCCGTTAAAGAAGGGAAGTCATAAAGAACCATTGAAACGGTTCTTATGGTTAGTAAAAGCAAATATCCGTTCTTATAAAAAGAGCAGCTCAAACAAAAGTGATAGAGACAGAGGTGTTTACACGGTTAAAAAACAATGGCATTTTATCAGTCTCGATTTTCTCCACTCTTTTGGGTCTACCTCAGTTTTTTTGTCTATTTTCTTAAAAAGTCTTGCACCTATCACAAACGTGGTGGCAATCTGGCATTTTTTGTTTTCAACTTTTACGCTATTACTTTCTTTCCGCTATACCTCGTGATAAACTCAGGAAACCACACGATTCTTTCTTTGTTTTTTACTCGAAATCGTGGTATTATTTAATATTCTTATTCATAAATACAAAGTCAGATATCTCAGCTGTATTTCTCACTTTGTTCTGATTCTTTTATGTCATCAACAGTTCGTTTACTTCTCTCTTCTTAATATGAGAAGGTTTATCTTGCTGTTCTTTCTTTTATAGTCGTTGATTTTATCATCGAATTGTATTGCTTAGACCGGCAAGAAAACATCGGGAGGTGTTGATTATGGGAGTAAAAACCAAGCGTCAAATGATCCGTTTTTTAATTGTATTGTTGATTATATTGTTTGTTAGTTGTGTGTCAAAAAATGATAGTCCGGAGATTCCCGGAGAGATACCCACGAAAGCCCTGTTTGAAGGTCAATTAGGGGCCTTGCCCGATGAGGCTGACAAATTAATCGGCGAAGTCGAACAAATAAAAGAGGATTTGGTTATTCAAAATCCTTTTGAGAATGTACAAATGCCTGGGCAAAAACGGGAGATATTGAATGAAACCAGGATCACCTTTCTGGGTGTAATGCATTTTGAAGATTTTTCTTCATTTCATGAATACAATATCGATGTCACCTATTTCCAATACACTCAAGTGTATCGGGTGGAAAATTTAAGCGGAACATTGGACTGTAAAACCTATATTTCAACCACAGATTTAGGTGAAAGTCCTGAGTTATCAGAAATTTTTGAAAATGGGTATTTATTATTTAATCATCTCATTAACTTGAGTGGGGAAACCGTTTTAACCTTTGACAGTTTGACTTCAGAAGGGGCAAATGAAATCCTACAGGCGTTGAATGACAGTATTGATGAAAATCAAGCTATTTCAATTTATATTTATACCATAAAAACATACAATAATTTTGATGATAATACCATTATTGCCACGGATGAAGCTGAAGTGACAATTACTGTTGACTTGAATTTGGAAAAGGAAAATAGTCTTCCAACGCTTGAAAAGATATCGGGTCCTAATGGAGAAATGCATGAAGCAACTTCTGTTTTTAAATGGCAGGGCCAGGACCAAGATGGTCATATTAACAGCTACAAGATATCAAAGGATGGAATTGAAGAAACGATTGCTGACACACAGGCTACTTGGACCGGCTATACTGAGGGAGAACATGTTTTTAGTGTTCAAGGAACAGATAATCGGGGAGGCCTTTCAAATATCATCGAATGGCTATTTTCCCTCAGTCCAAACCAACCTCCGGTAGTTGAAAAAGTTTCGGGACCGGATAACTGGGAATCAATTGATGAAAATTCCGCCACCTTTGAATGGAGTGGTACGGATGAAATGCAGGGAAGGGATATTAAAAAATATCAGATAAAGAAAGATGAGGGGAATTGGCAGGATATCGTTCCCTCGGATAATACTTTTTACATATGGAACGATATTGAAGTTGATATTCATACTTTTGGTGTTCGAGCTGTTGATAATAATGATGCTTTTTCCGAGGTAATAGAATGGTATTTTAATTATGGGATGCCCGAAAGAACACTTTTAGTTAAAGCAATACCAGGAATTGGAGGAGATATCCAGATAAACAACCAAGGATGGAGAGATATAGATGAAATCAATCTTCCGGAAGGTGTAACTGTTCAGTTGAAAGCTAGAGAAGCAGTTGGTTGGAAATTCATGATTTGGAATCAGACAGATGATCTGACAGGTGATTTTGTGCCGATTTTTGAAAAAGAATTTATCTACACGATGCCTGATTATAATCATGAGTTATTTGCAGGATTTGCCCAATTATGTCAAGTAACAGCTGAATCAAGTCCAAACAACGGGGGAAAAGTAAAGATAGACGATGGAGAATTAACGGAAAAAGCAAGCAAAACAGTAGCAGAGGGGACCCAAGTAGAGCTGGAAGCAGTTGAAAACGACGACTATACTTTTGAAGGCTGGGTAGATGATACAGGATTGGTTAGTGTAGAGAGTCAATATTCCGTAACGGTCAACGAAGACAAAGATTTCAAAGCGCTTTTTGAAGCAATAGCAGTCTATGAAACGGTGGTCTTGGCGGAGCCAAAGGAAGGCGGAGATATACAAGTAGGAAACGGTGGATGGAAAGATGAAGAGCGCATCATGACAAAAATAGGCGATCAACTAAGCTTAGATGCCAGGGCAGAAGAAGGTTGGAGTTTTGGCGGTTGGTACTACACAGATGCGAATCATTTACAACCTGTATTTTTTGGAAATGATCCGCATTGGGATTTTTTTGTAGAGGCATCAAATACAATTGTAGAAGCCTCATTTATACGAGAGTATGATTTAACGGTCGAGTCAAGTCCAAACAACGGGGGAAAAGTAAAGATAGACGATGGAGAATTAACGGAAAAAGCAAGCAAAACAGTAGCAGAGGGGACCCAAGTAGAGCTGGAAGCAGTTGAAAACGACGACTATACTTTTGAAGGCTGGGTAGATGATACAGGATTGGTTAGTGTAGAGAGTCAATATTCCGTAACGGTCAACGAAGACAAAGATTTCAAAGCGCTTTTTGAGCCGCAACCAGAAGAATTTTTATTAAGAGTATTTGCAAATCCGGCTGAAGGCGGAGACATAGAATTAGAAGATCGTGGATGGAAAGATGAGGATAACAAACAATATAAAGAAGGGGATCCTGTAGAATTACGGGCAAGAGAGGCGGAAGGATGGCAATTCATAGGCTGGTTCTATGATAATTGGCAATATCCATCGGATGCAATCAGTACGGATGACGTTTATTTTTACACAATGGAAGGAACGGATATTACAATAAGGGCAGAATTTATATATATGCCTACGATAACCGTCGAATCAAGTCCAAACAACGGAGGAAAGGTAAAAATAGACGATGGAGAATTAACGGAAAAAGCAAGCAAAACAGTAGCAGAGGGGACCCAAGTAGAGCTGGAAGCAGTTGAAAACGACGACTATACTTTTGAAGGCTGGGTAGATGATACAGGATTGGTCAGTGTAGAGAGTCCATATTCGGTGACAGTCAACGAAGATAAAGACTTCAAAGCGCTTTTTGAAGCAATAGCAGTCTATGAAACGGTGGTCTTGGCACTGCCTCCGGAAGGCGGAGATATACAAGTAGGAAACGGTGGATGGAAAGATGAAGAGCGCGTCATGACAAAAATAGGCGATCAACTAAGCTTAGATGCCAGGGCAGAAGAAGGCTGGAGATTTGTAGGGTGGTACTACACAGATGCTACAGAACCTCAACCGCTTTATTATGGGAATGACCCTCACTGGGAATTTATTGTAGATGCATCAAATACACGCATAGAAGCTCAATTTTGTCGTGAGCATACAATAACGGCTGAATCAAGTCCAAACAACGGAGGAAGGGTAAAAATAGACGATGGAGAATTGACGGAAAAAGCAAGCAAAACAGTAGAAGAGGGGACCCAAGTAGCACTGGAAGCAGTTGAAAACGAAGGCTATACTTTTGAAGGCTGGGTAGAAGATACAGGATTGGTCAGTGTGGAGAGTCAGATTTGGGTAATAGTGGAACAGGATAAGTTATTAACGGCCCTTTTCGAACCGGTTGAACCGTTGGATGAATATAACTTGATTGTAAGGGCGAATCCTGCGAAAGGTGGAGATATTCAAATAGATGACCAAGGGTGGAAAGATGAGGATACAATTATAGCGGTTGAAACTGCTCTGGTTCCCCTGCATGCGAGAGAAGAACCTCAGTGGATATTCCTGGGGTGGTATTGGGGAGGCCAATTTTATCCAATGGAAGCGGCATTAAGTAGTAATAAAGATTATGATTTCCAAATGGTTGGTTATGAGGCTGATTTAGAGGCACTCTTTGGCTTTATTCCTGAAACAGTCCCGATCGAAGGGAGCATTTTCACAATGGGTGATACCTTTGATGATGGCGAACCTAATGAGAAACCGGTGCATGAAGTAGCACTTGTCTGGGATTTTTCGATTGGAAAATATGAGGTTACCAATGAACAGTATGTACAATTTTTAAACAGTGCAGGAGTAGAATACAATGATGAAGATCGTTGGGGCTATTTAAACGGTCGTAAGATCATCGATGAACGTTATTTCGAGCAAACAGGTATTGTTTATTCACCCGGATGGGGATGGGATCTGAAAGGTGACCATCAGGGAACGGTTTACGATTATGGTCAGATGCCGGTGATCAATGTGACTTGGTTTGGTGCGGTTGAATATTGTAATTGGCTTTCTGAGATAAATGGTATGTATCCGGCGTATGAATGGGATGAAGATAAACAAACCTACATTTTAAACGATTATCCCCCAAATCCAGGATACAGACTGCCAACTGAAGCGGAATGGGAATATACCGCTAGAGGAGGGCAAAACAGGGTGGATAACGGCAATCAGTGGGCCGGTACGTCTGATGACAATTGTCGCGAAGATTATGGCTGGTTTGAAGATAACAGTAATCGTATGCCTCAACCGGTTGGGGGAAAACTCCCCAATGAAGTGGGGACCTATGACATGTCCGGTAATGCCATTGAATGGACATCAGATGTATATCGTGAGTATTCTCCAGGTAGTGAAACATGCCCTTATCATCCCGGTGAGGATGGACAAGAGAATCCCCATGTTGCCCGGGGAGGCGGATTTGACTGGAATGATTATAACTCAACGGTTTGTGCTCGATTTATTGAAATGAACAACCTCTGGTCAACACCCCTTCAATTAGATTATGTGGGAGGCTTTAGAATCGCCAAATCAGAATAGTCATTTTTCAACAAAAAAGCAATGGGGACGGTTCTGTTTGTTGCTTC
>DAOTHY010000096.1:0-7265 GCA_035447925.1 Thermotogota bacterium | reverse complement strand
GACGATGATTAAGGTAAGGGTGTTTCGGGAGCTAAAAATGTTGCCTGAAAGCTAAACCACTTTTAAAAAAATTTCAAAAATAGGAGGGAAAAATGGCAATCTTTCCAATAGAATTTTCTGTAACAAACATGAATTCAAACATCACCGGCATCGATTCTCTGTCCATTGCATTGGATGAAGGGTCTCTCTGGTACGAGGCATTTCGGGAAATTGCAATCAACAAGATTCCGATCTACACAGTCAATTCTCAAACCATTGGTGAATGGACGCCGGAAAAGAACGTTGATTTTGATGTAATAAAAAGAGGCATCGAACAGATCCAGCAACAGATGAAAGACAGACCTTTGTCCGAAAAAATCTCACAGATGCAGGAATATTGCGATTTTCAATCCGGAGTTGGGAAAAACCCGCTCACCTGGGGACTATACACCAATAACTTTGACTATCAGTCGCACGGGCAATCCATTAACGGACCGGCCATTCTGCTGTGCCCAGAAAATATCATCAAATCTATTCAGGGGAAAAGGCTGATGGATCATTTTCAGGAAATCCTGGCGCTCGTACTTGCCCATGAATGCGCCCATTATTACATGGACACAGAGATAAAAGCGTCCGTGTTGGGGCAAATTCAAAAACAGAACCAGCAGGAAAAGGAGCTGGTTCAAGCTGTGATGGAAGAAAGCCTGGCGAACACCATCACCTATTCGTGTCATTGGAAACACAGCGAAAAACTCATGGAATTGCTTAATTTACAGGCGATCAATTATCGCCTGGCCGTCAGATGGCTGAACGGCTCGCTGCTTAATGACTGGCTGGATAGTGTTCTTCAAGACTGGCGTGGTGAAGGCGATGAAGAAGTTGAAGAAAACAGAAAGGAACTGCTACAAACCCTTTTGACAGAACCGGATGACGCATCAAATACACCCTATCATAACGATTTGAAATACTGGCCTTTCCTCGTCAACGCCCTACTGTTTACCGCCATTGATCTTGATGCCGGATTACAAATCCTCTTGAAACCGGCCATAGGCAATCAAGCAGAGATCGCTCAGGAAGCAGATCCGTCCATTCATACCAACTTGTTTCATGCCATGCGGCTTTATCATCAAACCGGTGAACAAGTGCCGTTGATTGACAGCTTGTTTAAACTGCATGTCCAGAACGGTCTTGAAGTGAACAGTCCGGTTCTGATCCATGAACTCAATCAGCTGCGGATTTTAAATCCGGCAAGCGCTTTAAACAACGAGGGGGATGTATGAGCGAAAAAAAACACACCGGTCTGTTTTTCGCTTTTCAGGCGATTGACAGGGAACAACAAAACGAAGTCCAAACACTATTCAAAAACTTAAGCGATGAAGAATACCTGTATTTGTGCATCAACGACGATGATATCACAGCCAAAGGCTGCAAGGGAACCATCATGCCCGTGAGCAGGCGGTGGATCGAAGACCAGCCGTTTACCCTTACCCGTTTTTCCGACAATCTGGCTATGATGAAACAACTGGATGAGCAAATCCACACATCGGGAAAAGCCATGAATATTTCCATGGAAGGGATGTGCAACATTCTATTCCATGCAACCCAAAAGGGTTGGATCAACATTTCATTGACCAACAAGCTGGCACGAAGGCCAACCCCGCCGGGCTACTTCAACATGCTGGAAACGATATCGGCTTCTCCCAATATGATTCGAAAGATGTGGCTGCAAACCTCTTTTACAGGGGATGTTTGTTGTCGTATCGCATACGAAGATCCGAAACGGGAAACCTTCATCGACCGATTCTATGCACAGGCTTTAAAAATGAAGGATGAATCTGAAAAAAAGGACCGATTGGCATTTTTAGAAACCCACTGCAAAACATCTGGAATAGAAGAAGAATTTATCTGCCGTATCGATGTTGATCCCATTTCCGATCTGATGTTTGAACACAATCGCTATTGCCAGATGTTCTTTATTCTTGAATTCTCCAATGTCCTGGATCAACTCAGAGCTATTTCCCATGAAGACAGCGTGGGGCAGGAAGCCCTTTATTATCATTACTTTCCGACGATTGTTCACGAACCCGGCAAAAGACCTCCTTATCATTTTAAAAGGGAGTCAGGCGTGTACCCCACCTTTTGTTTCTCCGCACGCTTAAAAAACCCGGAACAAAACGCATTTGAAGAGTTTAAGCTGTCATCCGTTTTTAAACCCGTCACCTCCCAATTATCCGAAATGGAAAGCGAAGCCCAACCCTTCAAATGGAACTGGACTAGACAGGACAGAGGAGAAACCACATACCTAAAAGTGACATTCACCTTTTAAGGAAGTGATGACGATGATCAACAAACGCACCTTTCTCAAATCAATCGATTGCGATACAGCCGGATGGATTGAACACAACAACTCAAAAAAGCCCTTAACCATTGATGAAGAACTAAGAATCTTTCAGGGAAATCAAGTGGGAACACTGGCCAGAACACACTATTCAAAAGGGCAGCTGGTAAGCGGTTCAACAATTCAGTCAGCGATTGCCTATACACAACAACTGATCAACACCCACAAAAACATCATCCTCTTTGAAGGGGCTTTTGAGCATAACGGTTTTGTGGTAAGGCCGGATATACTCGTTAAAACGGGGGAGGACTATCAACTCATCGAAGTCAAATCTTCCACCCCGAAGAAACTGAACACAGCTGAGGGTAAGCCCTATCTCGACGATATTGCCTACACCTTTTGGATCGTATCCTCAACAGGCATCAACATCACAAATGCACAATTGTGGTTTCTCAACAAATCATACCGGATGGGAGACAATCCTCTGAACCTCTTTCAAAAAGACGATTGCACAGAACAGGCATACGATCAGGCGCAAGAGTATACAATACTGGGTCCGGGTAAAAAAAGCGTCATCAACGCTTCCATACAACCAGCCGGCGTATTACAGGCAACATGCAAAGGATGTGAACACAACCACAGCTGTTTTCCTAACTTTGATCAATTCACCCTCTTTCAGATCCCTAAAATGACGAAAAAGAAAATCCAGGATTACATCGACCAAGGTATCACCAGCGCCAGTTTAATTCCATCTGATAAAATCCCCGATGCTGGACTGAATGCTTACACCTGCCTGGTGAACGGGCAACCCCTATGCCAAAAGCAACCTGTCAAAGACGCCATCGCTCAATGGGAATACCCTGTAGGATACTTTGACTTTGAAACCATCAACCCGGCATTACCCATCATCGCCGATTGCGAACCCTATGCCCAAATCCCGTTTCAGTATTCATTGCACATAGCGCAAACAGCCCAACAAGACAAAACAACCTATCAACACAAAGAATTTTTGGCCAATCCCGACCATTTTGAGCCGGAGGTATTGAACTTGGCCCAACAAATGGCAGCAGACTTAAAAGACTGCAAAACCATCGTGGCCTATCACATGTCCTTTGAACAGGCCAGAACCAAATGGCTTGCAGAATGGGTCAACCAAAAGGGAGAGCCACAATTAGCCAACCAACTCATGGCCATCAGAGAGCGGTTTGTCGATCTTGAACCCCTCATAAAAGACCACTTTTACGATCTCAGCTTTAAAGGCAGTTATTCCATCAAAAAAGTTCTCCCCGTCATCGCTCCCGGATTGACCTATCAGGGGATGAACGTCTCCAATGGGGCAGATGCCGCTGGTGTTTTCTTAAACAAGCTGCTATGCAGAGAACAGGAACTTGTCAAAAAAGGCTATACCATACCGTCAAGCGCTGATTTATTGGCTTATTGCAAACAAGACACCTGGGCGATGGTGGAGATTGTGGATTACTTTATCTAAAAAAGAGTTTTTAATGGCCTTTGTTTGAGTAGGATTGACTAATAATCAGTGATAAGAGTGTCTTGAAATGTTGTTTTTGATGTAAATGGGAGGGGAGATGGGCGAGCAGGAGAACAAGAATCAAGTTACCATGGAATCTCATGAACGTTGGTATCGGATGTTGCGTGTGAAATTGAGGAATTGGCATTATAAATTCAGTTATCGAGAGCTGGAAGATTTTACAAATAAAGACCGGTTGAATTTTGAGGCGTATGAAAATCGGATGACGCTGTCATTGTTAAAACAATTCTCGGCTACAGAACGATATTTTCTGATCGATGTGATTGAACTGGAAAAACACTATCCGTATCAAAAGCCCGGCCGCAAAACGGAATTTGTGAATTACCACTACATCTGCCACGATGACGGCAAGCTCATGATCCCCCGATTGTGTTTCAGGTTTAAGAAAAGACTCACCGACACCGCCATTGAACATGAAATGGAAACGCCGGACATCACGGATAAAAACATTTTTTTGGCCCATGTTTTGAGTGTTTTGGATAAGTTTCTTTCGTGAAAAACTTGAGATTGAAAGTAGGGGGAAAATCCAATAGTCTCGTAGGAATCATCAGATAATTTCGATTTGTTAACTTAAAGAATGTTCAAATATTCCTTCGGTGACTTGACTCTTTTGATTAGATCACTGAAAGTTTTTATAGGTAAAGCCCCGCTTTCATAACGTTGAACAGTTACTTCACCAAACCCAAGGGATTTGGAAAACAATTTTTGATTAATGTCGTATTGATTTCTAATCGCTTTGATCTCTTCAGATGTGAGTAGCCTATGGGCATGGGCATATTTTTTAAAACCTCTTTTCAGGTTTTCATTTTCAAGTTTGTTGTTAAAAATATCGTGTCCACATAGAGTACAAACCGCAACATTTTCATCCACCAAAAAACGTTCGCCTTTAATGATGCGTTCAACATCCCATATTTCTTCTATTGTATATTCAAACATTATACCGCAATCACAATAATCGGTTTTGACTTTTTTCAACTCACGCAATATCCTCTGCCTTACTCACCTCTTTACCCATAGCCTTTTCAATTAGTTGCTTTAACTTCTCCGAACGGTCCTGGATAAAACCCTCGTAATCATCTGTTCTAAGGAAATTGGCAGAAACCAAATGGGTTTGAAGAATGGAGTCCATTTGATAATCTGACAGTTCAACATTTTTCTCCTGTTGGAGTTTAGGTAAATAAACCGAAGGTGCATATCCGCCAATTTTCCTGTTGGCCCGGTATGAAAGAGGCGTTTTATTCAAAATGCAATCATATGTATCTTTGGAGATATTGTTCTTCTGGCACCAATCTTTGGGGAAAATATGGTGAATATCCAACGCTACTTCGTCAATATCCAGCTCCTGAATACCGGCGTTCCAATACCAGTCATTGGCGCCATTTCTTAAAACCAACACGTTAATGCCCTTATAGGCGGCACTTAGACGGGATTTCAGAGTATAGAATCGATCAGTTTGGAAATTGGCATCGAGAATTGTTCTCGGAATACTTTCATCATCCTCAAACCAAATAATCAACTGCTCATAATCATTGGCAATTCGAGTTTCCACAGCACCACCGTACAACTCACCCAATACCCCGCACCAAAACCATTGCGTTAATTTGTCGTATATTTTTGGCTCCAGCCACCGGTCCTTCAAATATGACAAAATCGCAGCTAGTGGAACAATTTGGGTACTGTATGGGATTTCTTTTTGTGAATAAAACGATTCCTTTTTAAGAAACTTCCCCGCCAGCTTAAATCCTTCCTCCACCTGATCAGACAGTTCCTTCCATGCACTCAGAGGCAATTCCAGGACATCTGCCCTTTTTGCGCTCACCGGACGTATTTGTTTACCTGTTTTCCCGACTTTGATATCATTCAATTTACGCTCTCTTGTATACAACAAAGTAATTGCTTGCAAAAAGTCTGTAGCTTCTATCCCGGACAACAAGGGATCTTTTCCAATCCTTTTCTTACGTGATTCAACTTGACGTGTATCAGACCCAAACCAATCATCTCGCAAATTGTATCCATCGGCTGCATAACTGGCCGTAATCAACTCAAAGACAGATAACTGAACCCCACCAGTATTGACCTTCTCAAAAACAAGACAAACCGCTTCTTTACTGGTTTCTTTGTATAACTGTATTATTGGAAGTTGATAATCCCTAAAAGCATCCAGAATTTGGATACGAAATTCCATATACTTTGGTTGATTTTCTGGAGCAACTTTATAGAGTGTAACTTCCCATTTTCTTGGATCAAGAATCTGATCACAAGGAAAATACAGTTGTTGGCATTCCTTTTCCTGTGTTGACAAATCAAGGGCAACATCTCTCCCGAAATTCGTTCGTATTTGCCGATTTTCATCAACAGCAATAACAGCTGCATTCAAATCATGAGGAGCTTCAAGTGCTTGATTGATATCAAAATAATAATGTCTCTTTATCTTCTTCCCTTTGCTTGTCCGTGTGTTCACAGGGGTTGTAAGGGCTATTGCTTGCGTTAAAGTGGTCAAGCGCTGCTGGCCATCCAGTATAAGCCTTTCAGGTTCTTTCTTTTTCGCTTCAGAATTCTCGACTCCCTCAACAGGCCTCGTTTGAAAACGCATCCCTCCCCCTGTTTCAAGCATCATCACAGCACCTACCGGAAAAGACCGGGCAATACTGACTAACAAATCTTGAATATGATCATCATCCCATACCCAACCTCGCTGAAAATCAGGTAATTGAATTTTTCCGTCATAAATATCTTTCAAAATATCTTTTAATGATTCTTTTTCAGTTTTAAACGTACTCATATGCACTCCTTTTCTTTTTTTCCCCTCTATTCCTTCTCTACCCGTTCTTCCTGAATTTCCTTCAAAGTTTTATTGTTCATATCCTTCCAGGCAATTCTCCCATTTGCTGCACCCCCAACCAAAACTCCTGCAGCGGTTGATGGTGATTTAAACCGGTAATCCTGAGTGAACACCAAAACCCCATTCTCTTCTTTTAATACCTGTCGTGATAACAACTGTTGACGCATTTCGCTCATATATTTATGGATGGACGGCGTTTCTTCTACTCTCGCCTGAGACCCTTTCAAAACCACAAATCCGTCATCCGCTTCCTGTCCCTTCCCTTTCGCCCCTCTTTCGGATAAGAACAACATGTCTTTAGCATGTTTGTTCACCGTTATATTGGCTTGCTCGAAAGCATCAATCCCCAAGATCGTGAAAATCAAAAGCATCTCAGCCAGAAAACCCTTGGAATCTTATTTATCCGATTTAGCAATTAAAGAGGGTCTCTACTAATGCAGCCAAGAAGACGGCTTGGAATAAAGAACTGCTAATTGTTTGTTTACTCCATTAGTTATATTGATCGTTTGGTTGGAAAAAATGAAACATGCAAATACCTCCGTCCCCTTTTCCACTTT
>DAOTHY010000095.1:0-7271 GCA_035447925.1 Thermotogota bacterium | reverse complement strand
AATGGATTAAAGCGCCTTTCAAAGAGCATTTTCTCGATAATTGTTTGATGGTATCAACACTGAGGCTTTTATCCTGTTGATCACTCACGGTCCAGGCAACCGGCTCGTTATTGAATAGATCCTGTATGATACACAAATACACCATTTGTCTTTGGGTTGGGATAAAGGTGATATCCATGATAAGTTTCTTGTATGGTGCATCGGAATCAAAGTCCCGGTTGAGGATATTTTCCTTGTACATTGCGTTTTTGGGGTCCATCTCAAACCGTCTGCCTCTCGTTTGTGTTTATACCGTCTAATCAAAAAGTGAATGTTTTGATTCATTCATATAGAGCGAAAAAAATGATACAATCTGTTGTAGATAAAGGCGGTGAGTTATGAAGTCGAACAAAACGTTAATTATCATGACGATTACTTTCTTATTTTTTTGCTCTTTGATATTGAGTTCGGAATCTGATGGAATGAAAAGAATAAGAGAATCGGGGGAACTTCGTATTCTCATGGCTAAAGATGATTGGTGGCCTTTCTTTTATACCGATGTATCGGGTGAACTATCGGGAATCGACATTACAGTCGCTGAAAGGATTTGTGAAACCCTCAGCGTTCAACCGGTGTTCATCAGAAAAGATAGCTTTAACCAGCTCGCATCATCCTTAAATAACGGAGAGGGAGATGTGATCATTTCTTATTATTCCTATACGCCGCAAAGAAACATTGATGTTTATCTGACGAGTTCGTATATCAACAGTGCGGATAGTTTTTTGATCAACACCCGGGTGCTGGAAAGACTCAAAAGTGAAAATCCGGTCATCTCTCCCGAAAACTTGATGAAAGCATTAGACGAAGAACGTTTTAAAATAGGGACGGTCAGGGGAACCTCACACGAACTGTGGGCACAGGAGCTTTTTGATAAATCAGCTATCATTCTTTATGAGCCTTCTCAAATCGAACAAATGCTGACGGACAGGGAAATCGATGCCTTTTATTTTGATGAACTATGGACGAAATTCTTTCTGACGGTAAACCCGGAATTCTATCTGAATTACAGTTTATACACCCTCAATAAAGCTGATCGTATTGTGATAGGCGTTTCCCCTGCCAATCTGTCCCTTTATCACTGGCTTGAAAACTATATCACCACCAATTTGAACATGGATCAAATCATTGATGAGATGTATGCCGAACACTCTAAGGGTCTGGCTGATTATTTCGCAAAAGACGAAGACGTAAAACCCCTTATTGGAGATCCCTGGCAATATATCATTCTCGTTCTACTCTTGGGACTGGCCTTTATCCTGATTTACATCACGCAAAAAAAGCAGGACGAAGCCCATCGACAGAACTGGCTGTTCAATTTCTGGACCATCATCTTCTCCATGATAATTGGACTCTACTGCGGCGCAGTATTTCCTGCCTTTGTTGATTTTTTAAGCCCCTTTGGGGATATATTCTTCAATTACCTGCTTTTGTTTGGCATTCCCATCCTGTTTTTTGTGGTGGTAATCAATTTCATCAAGCTGATGATGAAAATGGATGGCATGCGTTTCTTCTTCAAATTTATGAGAATTCTCCTGCTCTTGTTTTTTATCGGCTCACTCATTGGCGTTGCAGTGGGCGTTGTGGGGCAACCCGGAAGCAATCTGTCGAAAGAAAATCGACAGCAGTTAGCACAAGCCATGCAGGACAGTTCAGATGAGAAACTGAATGAAACCATTGACCTTTCTGCACAAACGTTGTTTTGGAAGCTTCCCAATACGATGGTACAAGACAGTCTGCTTAAACCGTTTTTGGAAAACCAGACACTTGCGATCCTTTTCTTTGCCATTTTGTGTGCGTTCGGATTGAAGTTTCAGACCTCTGAGAGAAGAGGGAAAATCATCAACGCCTTTGAGACGCTCAACGAACTGTTCATGTTTCTCTTCAAACTCTCGTATTACTTTTTGCCTTTCGGTCTTTTTGCACTGATGCTCCCTCAAGCCAGATTGTTTATTGAAGATGCCGGTATGCTCTCGGCCTTTTTGAAATTCACCTTATGCCAATTTGTAATCTTGGGCGTCTGGTTTGTCATTTCAATTTGTCTTGGAAGTTATAAAACAAAGGTCAATCCCTGGAAATACTTGCAGATGATCAAAAAACCCACTTTGATCCTTTTTTCGCTGATGTCAACAATCGCAGCAATCCCACCGGCACTTGAGGTCTGTGACAAATATCCGCAATTTAACGATGAAACGATTAAGGGAACACTTCCATTGATTTTGGTTATGATGGTACCGTCTATTACCAGTACCTTTGCCATCACGACTGTTTTTTTGATCCAATTAACCGGACTTGAAATTGGCCTGATGCATTATATTTTCATCCTGGTTGGCTCAGTTGGAGCGACCTTTGCGACCATAGGGGTCCCCGCTCCCGTTGATCTGTTTGCCATCTCCATCGTTGTTTCAGCCTTTGGCATACCCGCCAGCCAAGCCGTTTTCTTCCTTCTCCCTTGGACATTAACCGCCGCAAGGTTTGAGATGATTCATTTTGCCATGCTGGATTTCGGCGTGGTTCAATACTTCAAACCGAAGGAAAAAGAAAAGGATTGATTTTTTTCCTGGCAATGACTATTTCCTCGATTTTTTAGTCTGTTTTAGGATCTCCTGGGCAGCATGCCAGCCGGTTAACATGGCGATGGGAACACCTGCGGGTGCATAGGCCCATTGACCGGCTTGAAAGACTTGAGGAATGGGTGTTTGGGCCGATTTTGGCATGTCTTTCAATTTCTTGTAAACCGGTGCTTCTGTTTCAAAAGACCAACCCACTATGGATCCTTCAGAGCTCCCAATAATCTCATTGATTGTTACAGGGGTGGCGGATACTTTAAACAGAATATCCTTCTCCAATCCCTCATAGAAAGATTGAGAAAAGATTCTGATGATGCGGTTTTCCATTTCCCTTTTAAACTCTTCGAGCCAGCCGGCTTCATCTATTTTTTTAATCACTTCATAATCAAAAATACAGCTGATCATCAATCCAGTCTTTCCCTCAGGTGCTAGAGCGGGATCCCGAAGGGCCGGAATGGATACCTCGAACGTGTTTAAATGACAAAAATCATCTAACCAGGCCAAAATATCTGCTTTGGATTTCTGGTCGAAGTTTTCCAAAAGTCTTTCTTTTGAGCCTCGATTGGTATCTCCCAGTCCTTTTTTGGATGGCGTGTAGAACAGATGTGCCCCACCTTTTTTTTGGAAATACGAAGGTGGCCGATCAACTGCAATAGACATGGCGAAGCTGGATTCAGCAGCCTTTGCAGCCAGAACTCGCTCGGCTTGCACCTTAATCTTATCGGTAACGGTTTTGTCTAAACCCGTCAGGTTCAATTGTCGATACAACGTTTTCAAATCAGCCGCCCAAATCAAATGATCATAGTCGTAGTGATGGCCTTCACGATCGATCACTTTTGATTCTGACGGCACAATTTCTTCTATTTGCGTGTTGAATTTGAATTTACCGCCTTCTTTTAAAATTTTCTCATGCAGCAGCCTAGGCAACATTCCCGTTCCGCCTTTTGGATAAAAATAATCCAGCCAAACATAAAAATATCCCAAGGCAAAATAGGTGGGTGTGTTTCTGAAAAAAAACTGGGTGAGTATGTCTTTTAAAGATTGATTACCCGTTAAACGGTCAAGAAATTCTTCCATGGGCATACCGAATTGATTGAATTTTCTTAAAACGTACAGGAGTTTAAATGTCCAGGGAAGTAATTTTGTTAAAAGAAATTTTTTGTCACTTTTGTAATCTACAAAATAGGGGTTATCGAACGCATATAAGACTTTTGTGTATTCGGACAGCTTATCAATACTCAGCAAGATTTGTTCGATATCCTCAGCGTTTTCCGGGTACAGCTTGAGTAGAATCCGTTTATATTCCTCTAAGGAATCCATGGAATCAATGTGAAACATGTGGTCTTCAATGGCGAGTGAAATCTTGTTATCCACAGTTTCCCAGTCAATTCCCAAATCTTTTAGAATGGGTTTGACCATACCTGAATTGACAAAAGCCCTGGGGCCTGTGTCAAAAGAAAAGCCGTCACGTACATAGGTGTGGACCAATCCGCCACTGCGATGATTTTTCTCTATTAGTAATACATCACAATTTTGTCTGATTAGATAGGCTCCGGCCGTTAACCCAGCCATACCGGCACCCACAATGACCACTTTTTTATTTGCGTTTATCACTTTAATCCTCCTAATTCAAGACTCAGCATCCACAATTTTTCAGCCTCTTCTCTGTCCAACGCAGGGGGGGCCGGTTCTTCCACGGTAGTCAGATTAAAAAATCGACCGCTTATTGTCTCAACCTTCTTGGAAACTCCCAAAAAATAAAGAGATTCAGAAGCGATTGTTATCGGTCTCGCCATTCTGTCAACCAATAAGTTTTTATGTAATTTGTAGAACTTACCATTATTCTTACCGCTGTTGGTTTTCACATTTCCCGGGTGCATGGCATTGATCGTTACACCGGTTCCTGAAAAGCATTCTTTCAATTTTATCATAGAGAGGAGTTGTGCCGTTTTTGCCACACCATAACTTTTCAATCCTGAATAGGAATGCTTATTCCAACCTAAATCATCCAAATGGATACCCCAAACGGCAAACCGATGGGCCTCGGAATTGACAAAAATGATACGACCATTCCCTTGCCGCATAAATTTGTCTTTTGTAAGATAATTCAAAATAAAGGTACTTAAATAGTTCGTTTGAAATACCTTTTCCAAATGGTCTGCCGTAAAGGTTTTTTTGGTAAGAAACACGCCCGCATTATGGATGAAAACATCGATGGTTCGGTCTAATGACGCCAACCGATTGGCTGCATTATGGACATCGGCTAACTTTGAAAAATCTGCAATGATATAGGAACAGTCGGTGCCATAAAGATCTGTCAGTGTTTGACACAGTTCTTTTGATTTTTCCTCATTCCTGTTGATACTTAAAATATCTGCGCCATGAGAAGCGTATTTCTTTGCAGTTTCGAAGCCTATACCGGAAGTCGCCCCCGTAATGACGACCAAACGATTTTTAAAATCTGATGTACAGATTTCAGGATCCAGTTTTTGATTATGTAACATCGTAAAAATATTAGACCATTGATATTGTTTAAAGTATTTATTCATACAGCCTCCAACACAAAAAAACTGCAAGCTAGAACAACGTCGCTGTTCCTAATGGACTGATTCTGATGTGAACGATAATCTCTCATCATCATCAAAAATCAACCCTTGCTCTATTTTTCCTAGATTATACCATTTAGGCATTTGTTTCTCTTTTAGGGCAGATGTTCGTATCCACTTATCAAAAAGTAGCTCCATAACGAACTCGGCGGAAGGCCTTAAAAACGCTCATTACCATCACGACTACTTTACGAAAACATACCGGTATGTTGTCTAATACTTTAAATTGAATCAGCATAAAAACACCTTGCCACTCATCTCAGCACTTCATAATGGTCCTGTAATTAGCTGGTATCAACTATTCATTGTGAACGGTTACATCATGAACCAAATACAGGATAATCGACAAGAGGGGGTTGACAAGGAGGCCATGATCATTTATGATTTGGTATCTCCATAAAAAAGTAAAGAATCGTTTTGATCGATTAACCCCAAGTTGATAAAAGAGACCATGGTATGCTGTTGACAAAAGAAGGTTTTTTAATCCCAAATAATCCTTTTTGAAGCTCAGTTCTGACAAAACTTAGTGGTTTCATCTCCTGGAAAAGTCAGAGGGAATTTCCCCAAAACAAAGGAGGAACAAAATGAAACTGAAAAAATTACGAAAAAGTATGCTTCTGATGTTGATGCTGTTTGTGTTTGTCATGATTGCTTTCGTCTTGACTTCATGCAATCAAATGGGAACACCTGATGTATGCCCGGAATTGTGGTTATTATATCCAAAAGCGGACCAAACGGGTTTAGGCACGAAAGTCCGATTTCAATGGCATGGTATTCCATGGAATCCCGGCAAAAGCTTCCTAAAAGAGCAGGAAAGAGACCGAGAAAATTGGGAGATCGATTATTATGTTTTACTGTACGGCAAAGCAAGTGATTGGGAATCCGAAACGAACATCATTCGGATCGAAACGACAGAAACATCTGCTGAAAGTTACAATCTGTTTTTTAATACCGAGTATTATTGGATGGTCATTGCTTTTCAGGAACTCGATAAAGTCGTTTGGACACAAGTCGGACCCCGATCTTTTACCACAATGAAAGAACCCGGCGAGATGGTCACCATTCCTGCTGGTCAATTCACTATGGGTGATCACTTCCATCCTGAATGGGAGGGGGGTGAAACGGCGCCTTGGTATCTGATCGACCAACCGGCACACGTCGTTGCACTCTCGCAAAGTTTCCAAATCGGCAAGTACGAAGTCACTAATCAGGAATATGTAGCGTTTCTCAACAATATGAAGGTACCGTTTTATGAAGAAGATCCGGCCTATCCAACGGAAGGGAAGGGATGGCTGAACGGTAAGCCAGTTATAAAGACTCATTTCGAAGATCCGTCTACGGGCATCTACTATGACATTGACCTCAACGAATGGGTGGTGAAAACCTCCTGGACGAATACCAATGTCGTCCCGAATGTTACTGTTCCGCTGAACTATGCCGCAATGCCCGTTGTGAATGTCTCTTGGTACGGTGCTACTTTTTACTGCGACTGGCTGAGTCAAATGATGGGACATGAGGAAGCCTATGGCTTGTCAACTGAAATCCCGCAAACTAATTCAAGGGACAACGTTTCTTACAGGCTTCCAACAGAAGCAGAGTGGGAATATTGTGTACGTGACATGGGAGGGGATACACTCTATTCAGGAACGAGTATCTTTCCTGCCAACTACGCTTTTTTTGCCTGGAACAGCGACTATTCTGATGGAACCGGCCAGAGGGTTCACGAAATTGGACAAAAACTCCCCAACATGCTAGGCCTTTACGATATGACCGGTAACGTCTTCGAAATGTGTTCGGATTGGTATGAGATATATTGTGCCCAGTACGGAGAGGAAGGATGTCCGCCTCTTATAACGGACCCAGCGGGTCCAGAACAGCCGGATCCGGCAATCTATACCCAAAAGGTTATGCGTGGCGGGTCTTGGGCCACTGATGACGGCGATGACGGACAGACTTATTTATCCAACGTTCGTCGACATTCTATTTTCCACGAAGGCATGGAAAACGACGTCGGGTTCCGTGTGGCGAGGACCTTGTCTGCTGAATAACAAAGGATAAC
>DAOTHY010000094.1:0-7439 GCA_035447925.1 Thermotogota bacterium | reverse complement strand
TTAAAGGTGAACAATACGAAGCAACTGATTTTGTCATGACAATTGCCGAAGGCTATGCGAAATTGGATATCGACGGCGGTGTGCAGGCCTATAAGGGCAATGATATGATCGAAGTTTGGGCAAGAGGTTTCAATAACACCGATACCGATGCCAAAAATGGCGCTGAGAATCTTTCAAAGACCTATAAGGGCACTGAACCTCAAAAAGTCAATAAATTTGGCATTGATTTTTATACCACCGATATCGAGGCAATGAGCAGGCCACAAACCATCTATGTCGGCATTTATAAAGGAAAAAAGGTTCAAATCGCCATTTCGGGTAATGATTACAAGAATAACACACTGTTGCAAGGCATGTTCAACAGTCTTGCATTTAAATAATCCTATTGTGTTGAATCTCTGATTTTTAAAACAGGTTTTATGAGAACCCCTTTTGGGGTTCTTTTTTCTGAATGCATGGTTTCGATCAGAGAATTCACGACGGTTTGGGCAAATCGCTCAACATTCTGGTCGATGGAACTCAACGACGGATCCAGGTATTGGCTTTGAGGCAGATTATCAATGCCAAGCACCCCCACCTCTTGCGGTATGGTTTTACCCATTTCTTTGATCGCCTTATAAACCGCTGTTATTTTTTCATCCCCGGAAACAAAAAAGGCATCGGCATGTTTTTTTTGAAGATGATTGAGGGTCGCTTCATAGGCATCTTGTAAGCTGTTGACGGCGTATTCAATGTTAAATTGGACACCCTTTGATTGACAAACCTTTTTAAAGCCTTCGACCCTGCTTTTATTGACATAGAATTCTTTATTACCAAGGAAAAATGAGATTTGAACATAGCCTTTTTGTATCAGGTGTTGTGCCCCAATTTCTCCCACTTGAAAATTATCCAAGTCCACATAACACGTATCTTTATAATCAAAGTCCTTTCCAAGAATCACAAAAGGAATGTCATTTTCTCTCAGGTAGCGAATCCGGATATCCCCTTTCAGATTATCGAACAACACTGCACCATCCGCAATACCGCTTTTAAGCAGGATAAACCCGTCTGTATCATCGTCTATCACGCCTTGAGCAGAGGAAGGGGATAATATTACCTTGTACCCCCGTGCCTTAAAATCCGTGATGATGTTCATGATAATGAGACTATGCCAGGCATTCCAATAACTGCCCCCGTGTTTGTCAATAAACAGGATAACGGTCTTTGTTTGTTGCGATTTCAAGGCCTTTGCCATTAAATTGACACTGAAATTGGTTTCCTCAATGGCTTCTAAAATCTTTCTTCTGGTATCCGGTTTGACTTCAGGGGAATTGTTGATCACCCTTGAAACGGTTTTGATTGAAAATCCTGTTTTTTTTGCCAGATCCGACATCGTCACTTTTTTCACATTGAACACCTCTCTTGTCAACGTTGACATACTATGATAGCATATTTTGATCAAAAACGAAATGGTTTAATTTCTTCTACTTTTAAAAGATAAAGACTAATAATCGATATTATTCTCATCTAATCGTCTCTTATCGGAGTTGAAAAAAATGAAACAAAAGAATACAATCAATTTTGAATGGTTTTTTTTAGTTTATTATGACAACGTTGTCATAATTATGAACGAGAAACAATTCGATACATGCAGAAACCAACCACATTAATGGAGGGATTTTTTATGAAGAAAACCTTGTTTTTTGTCATTTTGGTATTAGTCGCAGCCTGCTTGTTTGGGGAAACACTTGTTGTCACATCAAGATTATGGTCGGCACCCTCAGAAAAGGAGTATATCATCAACGAAATCATCAAACCCTTTGAGGAGGCCAACAACTGTACGGTAAAATTCAGCACTTTGGACGATGAGAAATTGCTGGATCAGGCAGAATTGCAGAAAAAAACGGGTAACATCACCACCGATGTCATTGTTTCATACTGTTCAAACATGCCCGAATGGGTAGAAAACGATTATGTTATGGATTTGACTACCATTGCTGCAAAATGGAATGATCGAACCTTCTCCAAGGGTTATGATCAAATGACCGTTTTTGACGGCAAACGTTATTTTTTGCCTGTTGGTGCTGATGTTTATTTGTTCATTGCCAACAAAAAGGCATTACAATATCTGCCTGAAGGGGTAGATGTACAAAACCTGACTTGGGAACAGGTAGTCGATTGGGCAACTGCCATTGCTCTCATGGAAGGAGAAGGAAAATACGCCGTGACCGGTGTTCCGATGAAGTCTTTGATTTACCAGTATGGCGGTGTATGTCTTTCCTATGGGGCGGATTGGCCAAATTTAGATAATCCCGGGGCTATGGCGGCTTTCTACCTCATGAGTAAGATGGCGGATGCTTACACACCGACCGTCTTAACGTACGATGATGTAAGACCTCCAATGAAAACGGGAGAAGCTTGGATGGCAACCGCACATTGTGCAAGAGTTGGAGAAATTTACAAGAACGATCCGACAAATTATGTTGTTGCTCCGTCACCTAAAGGCCCGGCAGGTATCGGTTCCATCGCCGGAACCAGCGGATTCGCAATCGTTAAGGGAACGAAACACGAAGAGTTGGCCGTTAAATTCGTTGAATACATGACCAGACCGGAGATCATGCTGAAAGCATCAAAAGGTACCGGTGGATTTATTCCACCCGTTGACGAAGCCATTAACCTTTTACAGACTGATAAAGACGAGCAGGACATGATCATCGAAATGGCCATAAAAGTGATGCAGGAAGGTGTGCTTTCTTATATCGCTTCAACATGGACGGATTGGGGACAAGTCAAGCTGGTCTACGATGATATTTTCAAAGAAATGATATTAACCCTGAAGACATTTGATCCCGGATATATCGAAATCATGCAAATGAGGGTCGACGCACTTAAGAAATAATTGACTCATCAGGGCACATCAAATATGATGTGCCCTTCTTATTCTTAATCTTTATGAAGGAGCTGCAAAACTGATGACTTTCAATCATTGTGCCACTTTGGAGCCCCATAAAAGCGGTTTCCCGTGGAAGAAAACGATACCGTATATCTTGATCGCACCGACAGTCATTTATTACATTATTTTTTGGATCAGACCTGTTTTGACATCCATTTTCCAAAGCTTTACTCCGGAAATCGGAACAGGTTTTACGATTGACCATTACGCCAGAATTTTCAATGATCCGGTTTTCTGGAAAGCGGTCATGAATACGGGGATATTTGTTGTCATATCCGTTACACTGGAATTCGTTATTTCTTTGGGTTTGGCTTTAACGATCAACAAAAAGTTTAAAGGCTCGAGTTTATTACTTGCAATCGCCCTGATCCCAATGGCTTTGCCTCCGGTAGCTGTGGGCGCTATGTGGTCCAGTGGTTTTGCCACCTATGGTTGGTTCAACAGTTTACTGATGTCCATGGGTCTGATCACAGAAGGAGAAAAGATCCTTTTTCTTGCGGGTAATGATTTCCAGTCTTTAATGCTTATCATTCTGATCGATGCCTGGCAGGTGATCCCTTTCATGATGACCATTCTGCTGGCCGGTCTTCAGGGTATTCCGAAAGAATCCATTGAAGCGGGCTATGTCTTCGGCGGAACCCGTTTGAAGGTTTTACGCAAGATTACCATGCCGATGCTCAAACCCAGTATTCAAACCGCTTTAATTCTACGAATCATCTCAGCGATTCAGGTCTGGCTGATTATCGTACTCATCTTTGGATTCAGAAGAATCCCGGTTTTGTTGGAGGAGGTTGTCTTTTTCCAGGAACAGGTACAAAACGAGTATAAACTCGCTTTAGCCTATTCCGTTATCGTTGCATTGGTTGTTTCCGTTGTAGCCATTTTCTATCTCAAGGTTTCTGGTGCTTTCAAAGGGGATGATCAGCAATGAGTGAAAAGGATCTTAAAGCCAAGAAAACGACGAAGATCATTGCCAGAACTATTTTCTATTTGTTTATTGTTTTTATCGCCATGGTCATTCTGCTTCCCATTTATTTTCTTTTGTCTATTTCATTCATGTCCGATCAGGAAGCCTACGACTGGCCCATTCCATTAGGTTTGTCGTTTTTTTCAGAATTTAAGATTGAAACCGTCTCACAAACAAATGACTATCTGATCAGTGTTTATTCCAAGTCACAAGAAAAGTATGTGTCATTGATACAAGGGTCAAAAATAGATGAAATGAGTGAATTTCTCAATAAAAAAACCAATTGCAAAGTAACTGAAGAAAAATTGACACAGGCGATTCAAGACGTTCATGTTCTTTATGAGCAAAACGCCGAAGAGATTGACCGGATCAGCGGTGAAATCAACCGCCTGGAGAAGCAAATCCTCACGATCAATCAAAACATCATCAAGACCAAACGCAGCTTGTCCATCGTCGAAGGCCGAGAATCCATGGAGGATATGGAGAAAAAGCTGCAGATTGATCTGGAAAAGTATGAAAGCGAAAAGGAACAGCTCGAACTTCAAATCGAAATAATGAATACTGCGTTGACACCGTTAAATTCAACAACGTTTAGCGTATTCAAAAATCTCTTTGCCAATTACATCACCTTTTTCAAAGTCACCCGTGATTCCATTCCGGCACTCATGAGAAGCATCCAAGTCGCTTTGTTAACCGTCCTTATCGCATTGACCATTGGCGGTATGTCGGGTTATGCCTTTGCCAGGTTTGCTTTCAAGGGAAAAAACATACTGAAACTCAGTACGTTGTTTGTGAGAATGTTTCCGGGAATCGCTATTGCCATGCCGATGGTGATCATTTTGGCTGAAATGGGGTTTTACGACAAGCCCATTGGCTTGTCACTGGTTTACTCGGTGGGACAAATAGCCTTGACAATCTGGATCACCGCTAGTATCTTTATGGGTATTCCCGTTGAATTAGAAGAGGCCGCTCAGGTATTTGGACGCACACGTATCGGGGCATTCATTCACATCACTTTGCCATTGGCATTACCCGGATTGGCAGCGAGTGCCATGTATGCCTTCATTGGAAGCTGGGCGGAGACCGCTCAGGCGATCGTACTTACCCAGTTCAACCCTACCTTCCCGGTAGTTGTTTATCAGACGATGGTGGGAGCAAAGGGTATGGTGAATCTGATTGCCGCCGGCGGGGTAACCATGGCGTTGCCGGCAGTACTGTTTACCATTCTGATTCGAAAATACATCCTGCAGATGTGGGGCGGGGTAAAAGTTTAATAAAGGAGCTGGATTTATGGCGACACTTCAACTAAAAAATCTCTCAAAGCGCTATGGAAAAACCGTTTGGGGTGCAAAAGACATCAATCTTTCGGTCGATGATAAAGAGTTCATCGTTCTTCTGGGTCCTTCAGGATGCGGCAAGACCACTACCATGCGGATGATTGCCGGTTTAGAGGAGGTCACTCAGGGAATCATTTATATAGATCAAAAGGATGTGACCTTTCTGCCGCCACGAAAAAGAGATATTTCAATGGTCTTTCAAAGTTATGCGGTTTGGCCTCATCTGACAGTTTTTGATAACATCGCCTTTCCATTAAGATTGAAGAAACTGAATGCATCCGAAATCGATAAGAGGGTCAAAGAAGTTTCCGATATGACCAAGATAGAGGATTATCTGGAACGCTATCCCAGACAGCTTTCAGGTGGACAGCGTCAGCGAGTGGCCCTGGCCCGTGCCTTGGTTGTCAACCCGAAGGTTTTTCTCATGGACGAACCCCTGTCAAACCTGGACGCCAAATTACGGGTCAAGATGAGAACGGAAATGAAGGCCATTCACAAAAAAACGCAAGCCACAACGGTTTTCGTGACGCATGACCAAGCTGAGGCCATGAGCATGGCAGACAGGATCGTCATCATGAAAGAAGGCTCAATTGTACAGATGGGTACACCCGATGATGTTTATTTTGATTGTGAAGATATGTTCGTAGCTGGATTTATCGGAACGCCGCCAACCAATTTTCTATCAATGGAAATTACCCAGAAAGAAGGGAAATTAATGCTGGTCAACAATGCCTTTTCATTTGAACCGATCGCAGAAAACAGGGATATTCTCAAAGGATTTTCTGCTCCGAAGGTCATCATGGGTGTCAGACCGGAAAGCATGCGGGTGTTCACAGAGAAAGCACCCGATGCGGTGTTTTCTCGTGAGGTACTGGTTACCGAACCTCAAGGTTCCCATCAAATTGTTGCCATCGAGCTTGATGAAAGCATTATTAAAATCGTTGCCCCGCCTTTTCCAAAAGTAAAAGCCGGAGACATCGTCCATATCGGTTTTGAACATGATAGACTCATGTTCTTTGATCCTGAAACGCAAAAAAGAATCCGAAAGCGATAACGGAGGTGGAATCATTATGAAGATAGCCCTTGCACATTTTAGAGTTGGGGAAACAGACGGGGTTTCTTTGGAGATGGAAAAGTGGCGTCATGTCTTTGAAAAGATGGGCCATCAAGTCATTTTTATATCCGGAACCTCCGATTACGGTGAGTATTATATCAAAGAAATGGATTTACATCGACAGGAATTTAAGCAATGGGAGAAATACAGTTATAAATCCTTAGAGGATTATCCGGTACGAGATTCAACGCAAGCAAACCGGGAAAAAGCCTTTATAAAAGAATTACAATCTGTTGCAAAGGATATTGAATCAGCTTTGGATGCGATCATGGAAAAAGAGCATTTTGATGTGATCATCCCCAACAATATTTTTTCGCTTGGCACCGGAATCCCTGTAGCCATGGGTTTTTACAGATTCATTCAAAAAAACAACCTGATCAGCATCAATCATAATCATGATTTTTACTGGGAAAGGCCTCATATGAATCATCCCACTTGCGATTTTGTGAGAAAGGTTTTGGATACTTATTATCCTCCGGTGGAAGACAACTTTCATCAAGTGGTGATCAATCACATTGCACAATCAGATTTACAGGAAAGAAAAGGTTTGGATTCTGTCGTTGTACCCAACGTATTTGATTTTCATGCCCCCGAGTGGGTGATGGATGAATACAACCGTGACATCCGTGAAACACTTGGAATTGGCGAAAGAGACATTGTTTTCTTACAAGCTACTCGTGTTGCAACACGAAAGGCTATTGAACTGGGGATTGAAACCATTGGAGAGATCAAAAAGAGAAAAGCACTGCTATACGGACCTCTTTACGACGGGAGAGTATTCACTGAAACAGATCAGATTCTGCTTTTCATGCCAGGCCTGATCGAAACAGACAACGAATATATCACCTTTTTAAAAAAACTTGCCCATCAGGAAAATGTCCAAATTATCTGGGCAGAACATCTATTTGGGGCAATGAGAAGCCATCGGGAATTGAAAAAATATTCCCTTTGGGATGCCTATGTGATTGCAGATTTCATCACATACCCTTCAATTTTGGAGGGTTGGGGGAATCAGTATCTGGAAGGTCTTTTTGCAAGAAAACCCATGATTATCTTTGAATATCCGGTATTTAAAACAGATATCATGCC
>DAOTHY010000093.1:5932-7605 GCA_035447925.1 Thermotogota bacterium | reverse complement strand
CTTTCCAATATGCGCCTTCGTCCAAAACCAATCGATCTTTTTATCCATTTTCAAATCCTTGGAAGAAACCGGCCCCTTCTGCCGGATAACCTCCCGGACTTGTTCAACCGCTTCGGCATATTCCCCCTTCTTGATCTTACGCCAATTCGACACGGATTCACGCAAACGCTTGAGGTAATGCCAGTCTTCCACCGGATAAATGGACATGTTTTTATCCAATCCGTCAATCAACTGCCTCTCTTCATACAACAACTTGTAAATATGTGCCGGCCGATACCCCTTCACACGAGCCTGAAGAACCAGATCATGATTCCTCCCGGCCACATCAACGGGATCAAACTGAATACACCCCACCTTTTTGATATATGCAAGTATGTCATCATCACTTTTCATCGTTTTATGAATACCGTGATAGTTGATTAAAAATTGCCTGGCTTGTTTTTTGGTAATTTTGATCATTATAGCCTCCTTGGTTGCTGATTCTTTTTATTTTCATCTATTCTACCATTATCCAGTTTGCTAAAATTGGAACCCAGGCAGAGTGTTATAATATTCAGGGTGATGAATATGGAATGGAGGGGACAGGGCCGATGATTACCGTATCAGTGGTCCTGTCCCCTCCCGTCGTCCAAACGCCAATCTAAAACCCAAAGAAGCAGCTTTTGTGATTCATTAAACAAAAAAGGTTGTTCAATATTCTGATTTAAATGTTGAAACACTTGTCATTTAAAAAACACTTAAAGAATAAGGTAACCTTTATCATAGCTATTCACAATTTGTCGGTCTTGTCGGCCAGGATGAAGCGTGATGTGAATGCATGTCGAGAAAACAGTTGTATAACTCTTCCTCTTTTACTTATTATTTGGAAACGGATTATTAAAAATTAAATATCTTTATAGTTAAAAAGGTTTCGTTTTCCTCTTTAAACGAAAAACGAAACCTCCGTATAGTCATGTTATAATCATAAATAGACAGATATTGCCATAATTATACGAAACCAAAGGAGGTAACATGGATATTAAACAACTGATCAGACGAAAAGAACTACTGGATTTAAAACATATTGATATATCAAATAAAGAATGGCTATACATGCTTGGTGAGGAAACAAGAAATTCAGTCGCCATTGAAGGTGTTTTCGTAAGCGAAAAAGATCTTGAAGCAGTTATTACACGTCATACAGAAGAAAAAAATGTGAAAGCTGAAATCATTAATTACTTTCGAGCAGCACAAGTCTTTTATGATTACGCTTTGAATTATCGAAATTCTAAGGAAAAACCACATTATTTGCATATTATCAGAACACTACACAGTCAATTACACAAAAGTTTAAACGTACACTATCACATTGGTGAATTTAGAAAAAACAGTGTACAAATCACAAACGCAAGAATTACCACTCCTTTTGATGCTTCAGAATGGATTGACTTTTTTTTGGATTATATTGATTATGCACTTCACAACTATGATATCCATCAAGCCATCGCAAGAATACACACTTTGTTCGAATCTATCCACCCCTTTTCAGATGGTAATGGGAGAGTCGGAAGGTTATTCATGAATTTTGTACTCATAACAAAAGGGTATGTCAATATCTGTATAAAAGGTCTGAAAAAGCAAGAAAGAAGCCGTTATTATGAGGCGTTGGAAAAAGCGGATACGGGAATTGAAGA
>DAOTHY010000093.1:0-5832 GCA_035447925.1 Thermotogota bacterium | reverse complement strand
TATCCGGAATTAGAGTGGGGGAAATGATCGAATGAATTTATCATAGCTGTTCAAATACGGGATACCTCTCTTGGTCTGATCATAGAAAGACAAAATCATTTCGTGATTTCAGGAAAAGCCCCTTTTATTGATTGAAGAGGAATGAAACAGAGGTGGTCTTGACCAGTGAGGTTTGGCTTTAGAAAGAAAACGAGGTGCAGGTCCTTAATTGGACATCCACCTCGTTATTAAAGTTTGATTCTATTGCCATTGGAAATATTAAAGTACTATTGATTCATTGAAGCCATTTGATTACAACGCTTTTATATGCTCAAGCACTGTATCCACTCCGTTGACATAATCCTCAAAATCTCTGTAAACGGGGATATCGGGTTCTAAAACATCCACTTCTTCATAAATATCCCAATAATTGTTTGAATAACTAACCTTTAGTCCGCTATTGGGAAGTTCAAAACTGCTAACATTACCATAATGATTGGGTCTATTGCTGGAAGGTTCTCCAATGATCAAGGCATTCATTTCCTGCTTTAAATCCACCGTTATCCAAACCCCTGATGAAAATGTTTGATTTCCGGTAATGACATAGATATCGTTGTTATAATCAGAAGCTTTTAAGGCATTAACAAAATTGGTTCCGTACCTACTACTCCCACCACTGTTGTATCTGACATCCACCACTAATTTATCCGGATTCTGGGTTTCAAGTATTTCTAAAATCTCTGCCTGAACTTCAGCAAATTTTGGCAAACCTTCTTCTGTATTATCTCTACATCGATTATATTGGAAATAGAGGATGGAATCTTCTTCCAAATACTCATACCAAAAATTCTTGTCCAAATTTTTTTCGGCAATGCTTCTTGTCCAGTTTAAGTATGATCGGTTTGTCGTATACTCATTTCGAGTCAATCGATCCGTTTCAATCGTTTCATCAACCCCATTATTATTCAGAATAAATTCAACAAGTCCATCACCGACTACACCACAGTATTCAAGTGCTTCCGGAGAATTCAAATAGTCAGGAGTTCTATATGCGATCATCACATCGTTCTCCGCCGGAATGATTTTCTCGGTTTTGTTTCTGATTTGCTCTATGGTGTGCTCATTAATAGATGTGAGTTTTGCCCCCAGATATTCTTCATATCCTTCACTGGCTGAAAATACATAATGTTCTCTTCCGATTTTTTTGATATCAAAAGGATAGTATTCACTCTGATAAATTCCAAAGCCATAAATATTGGTGTGGGCATCATCAACAAGGGCAAGAATCTCTAATAATCCCAAGAAAACTTGCGCATCTGAAACTGTGTTTGCAATTTCTATTAAATTATCACAAGCCTGATTAAATTCCTGTTCTGTGACTTTGAAAAAGAGGTTGATGTGTTTTTCTGGCAATGTTCCCTTAAAGTATTCCACATCTTGTGCCCATCCGGAGTATTCTGAGGTGTATTTATCTAATTCACCTTCCCAATGATATACTCGATTATCTGGATGAATTCTTAAAATCTCACCTGTTAAACAATTTTTCTGATTATCAGTAAAAGTGTATGTTCCTGAAAATGTAAAACCCTCTAAATCTCTGCTTAGAATTAATTGATTTCCTTGAATTTCTCCATCTATTGGTATGGTAAAACCTGCATTTCCGGTGTTAGAAAACATAATCGTGATTCCATCACCATCTTCTTTGATCGCCATTTCAGAGTCATACCCGTCATCATCACGATTAAGCAAATAATGCGTCCCTTCCCATAAACCGATCAAATCTGCCTTTTGCATGGGAATTTGTAATTCAACACCACTTCCAGCACATGCACTAAACAAAAACACCATCGCTACGATGACCGCAATTAAACCAAATAAAGCTTTCTTCTTCATCTTTTTCCTTCCTTTAAAATTGTAAAATTTTTGATTTGTTTATAAATAATTTACCATTAAGCTGTTTTTGTAGTAATTAAGTAACTTTTTACAGTAGGCATTATAGCTTAATTTTCGATTATTGTCAATTATTGTTAAATTTATAAATGATTTTCCGTATTAATGGCTATATAAATTCTTTAATACTTAATATAATTACTATATGTAAATATAATTTATATATTTATAGTTTTGATTTGTTATTTTTAATAAAGATGCTTACACCAAAAGTTAAGGACACCCACAAGGGGTGCCCCTACGATTTGTATCGTATCATTAAAATGGATTTCTATTTCTTTATGAGTATTCCTTACCCCTTCACCCCACACGTAATCCCACTATCAATAAACTGCTTCTGGAAGGATTTGAATAAATCAGTGTTTCTTCACATCCCAAAAACAATAATGTCCACATGTTTGTAAGTTCTGGTTTCTGTGAATATACGCTCGTCCCAATCGGTGTTTTCCCGATCAAAGATGATCAGATACGCTTCTTTGGCTCCTGTTTTGTCCACATAAGCGGCGGTTTGTTCCAGTCCTTCTTCGATGACGCTTTCAAGGGCGCTGTGATGTTTGAGTTTGAGTTCGATGACGATTCTTTGAAGGTCTTGAGGGTTGTAAAACATTGGGAAAGGATGTTCTTTTTGTTCGCCTTCAAATCGATTTTTAATGATCGGCCAGCGGATGTACAGATCGGTTCGTTTTCTTCCAAGACCATACTCTCGGTCGATGAGTCCACCACCGTTCACAATTCTTTGTAGAAATGCCTGCAATAACAACTGCGGTCCGGCTTCTTCGTATTTGAATCTCGTCAGCCAGCTTTCGCTGTGTTCCCGGAAGAATTGCTGGAAGGCTTTCAGGAGTTTCATCATGTTCAGGGTGCCGTTTTCTTCCATGTACCATTGCGGTTTTTGTACAATGTTTCTTTGACTCACATAGGATAGTGTTCTTGGAATCACTTCAAGGTATATCCCATTGGCAATTTCAAGATTTCCCTTTCGTTTAATCAGGCCTAAATCTTCACAATATTGGATGTCATCGTCCGACATTTCCTGATATGCCTCCGTACCAGACAGTATCGGTTCAATGATTCTCCGGACTCGGTCTTCTTTGAGTTTATCAGCCAATTGATCAATATGTGTGTCCCTTCGGAGAATCAAATCATTTTTTGCTGCCTCAAACATTTGGGCAGTAATCGGACGACTTCTATCTCGGCTGGCTTTGTTTTCAAAACAGGCTTCATTTGCCAAGGCGTTCACTAACCATGGTTGTCCCTGTGTGTATTCCCATGCCATTTCATATATGTCTTCTTCAAATGCTTGTCCCGTTTCTTTAGTGTGTTCTTGGTACAGGGTTCTGATTTCTTCTTTGGTGAAGTCTCCTACGGTTAAGGATTTTGCTTTCACATTGAACGCACTCCCACCCGTTATCATTTGCCGGTCTTTATCTGAGAAGATTCGGTAATCTCTCACGTCCCTCACACCACAAAGTATGACGGATTGAGGAAAGGCTTGTGGACGTTCGGCGTAGCCTGAACGTAGTTGTCTTAATACACTGATAAGGGTATCTCCAATGAGGGCATCAATTTCATCGATGAAGAGAATAGTTTTTTTCTCATCTTTTAAGCTCCATAAGGTTAATACTTGTCGTAAGACATCGTCACCGCCGTATTTTTCGATGCCTCCAATCAAAAACTGTTCAAAAAATGAATCCCGAAAAGTGAGATAGTTCGCACTATTGAGAGAGGAGAGTATCGCCTTCATTCCCCGAGGCACGTCACTTCTGGCTGTCTGGGCTGTTTCGATGTTCACATACAGGCATTTGTAACGTCCTTCTTTGTTGATATAGTCCTGAAGAGCCAGCAATGAAGAAGTCTTTCCGGTTTGGCGCGGAGCATGTAGGATGAAATATCGCCAATTATCGATTAATGTCATGATTTCGTCTTTGTTGATCCGTTTTAACGGATCAATCATGTAATTGTTTTCGATTCTCACCGGTCCAGCAGTGTTAAAAAACTTCTCCATGAACTTCACGCCCTTTTTTTATTCTGCCTTTATTTTATCACTTTTTTGTTTTTATCCAATCCTGTAAACAGATGAAAAAGACAAAATTGCAATAATTCCCGCTTTTTTTACTTAAAAATATACTCAATTTTTTATCATAGCTGTTCACAATTTGTCGGTCTTGTCGGCCAGGACGGAGTGGAATATGATGCATATTGAAGTGATTGGGTGGGTGGTGATAATGATATAATCACTTTGTAGAAGGAAAAGGAGTCAATGATAATGTTTTTATATCATGGAAGCGATGTCATCGTAAAAAAACCGAAAATATTAAAAAGTAACCGATATCTCGATTTTGGTGCTGGGTTTTATACTACCGGAAATAAAAAACAAGCTTTAAGATGGGCAAAAAAGGTTGCTAAACGTAATGATACAGATCAATTTTTCATTTCAATATATGAGTTCAATGAAAGAGATGCCTTTAAGAATTTACAAGTATTGAAATTTGATCGCCCTGATAAAAAATGGCTTGATTTTGTTCTGAAAAACAGAAACGGAAAAAAAACAGATGAATATGACATTGTCACCGGTCCCGTTGCGGATGATAATGTTTACCTTTCTATTCGGTTATTTGAAACGGGTGTTTTGAGTGAAACAGAAACGATAAAACGACTAAAAATCAGAAAGCTTTATAATCAAATGCTATTTCACAGTGAGAAAAGTTTTAAATATTTAGAGTATAAGGATTTTCTAACCTTTTGAAGGTGATAGAATGACTAAAGAACAATTCAACAGTGTATTCAGTATCATTGTTGCAGATCTCATAAAAACAATCCTGAAAGAGAAAAACCTCTCTGAAGTAGAGGCCATCGAATATTTGTATTCATCAGAGGTTTATAAACTCCTTGAAGATGAAAAGACAAAAGTATGGCAGTACAGCACCCCCCTACTGTACAGCTTGTTAGAAAGCGAGAAAAGACAGGGTGTTTTTTCTCTCCCGGACGTTTAGGGGATTTTAATGGATACTAAAAAACTGGATTTCAAAATCTTCTGCCTGGAAAACTACAAACTGGCACATCACATGAAAGGTGAAAAGGCCATGGAAGTTTTCAAGCGGTTTGGTGTTTTCGACTATCTCAATTCTTTTTACGATGTCCTGCATTCTACCGGACAAAAGCATATCATACAGGATATTGACCGATTTATTGATTCGAGAAAACGGGAAATGCAATAGCCCATCGGCTTACTTTTTTAGAATGACCATCTAAAAATGTCTTCGTTTAAATAAAAAAACAGATTTTCTGTGGCCAATCTTGATTATCTCGATAATCAAATTTTTGTCTTCAATCTTATAAATAACTCTATAGCCTTTATACCTGATCCTATAGTATCTTTTTTGTCCCTTCAACTTTTTGCAGCCATCTGGGCGTGGATTTTCGCAAAGAGTTTCTATCAAGTCTAGTAATTAAATTATACTTGCTTTTTCTAAATTCCTCAGTTCTTTAACAGATGACTTTTTCCAAACAATCTTATAATAAACCACTGTTTTTTAAATCCTCTTTTACCTTCTCATGCGGTATCAACGGGTCATCTTTTCTTTCTGCGATTGCTGTTAAATCTTCCAATTCTTCAAGTAATTCTTGAAAGTCACTAACGGACAAAATAACGGATATTTTATTTCCTTGCTCATCTGTAATATATTTCGGTTTTAATTCCTTTAGATCAAGCATATTTTCACCCCTAATATTTTTGAAATGTTCACTTTGTCTATTGATCATTAAACAATAGAAATTATATCATGCTTTTTTCTGACGCATATCAAAAGCACTTGTTTCAAGCTCTTTTTTACACTTTCACAAAATCCTTAAATCTCACATTCAACTTCCAGCCCTTTCATTCCCAAAAAGGCGGTGAATGAT
>DAOTHY010000092.1:5664-7816 GCA_035447925.1 Thermotogota bacterium | reverse complement strand
CTTCTATGTGACCCAATCCGACACCGCCTGCCCAAATTGACGCCTGAGGATTTTCCTTTTCCGCTTCCAATCTGGCAGTCGCTTCACCGGTTGATAGTCTGACCCATTCAACTTTGATTCCGGTATCGGCTTCAAATCTGTCAAACAATTCTTTTGCCAACGGTTCCTCGAACGTCGTATACGCCTTAACGATCTCCGCTCCTAACATGACAGAAATACTAAACAACAACACAAAAACCAACACAAAAAACTTTTTCATCTCTAATTCCTCCTTTTTGGTTTTTAAAAGCAAGAAAATAACTACCTAATGACAAAAAGCCATATGTTTCATATCAATAATTCTACCACAATTATCAAATTTCTCTTTGATGATTGTCACTCCAAAACTTTTCTCGGTCGACTGATCCGAAAACCGATAACGCATAATACAATGAGCACAATCATAAACAGCAGAATACCCAAACCGGATAAATCAAACAACTCAATCAAACCGTTTTTGACATCAATGGTTCCGAAAGTACCCGGCACCAAGCGAATTAACCAGAAGATCCCATAAAAACTCAGGATCAACGCACCAATCACAACAGAAATGAGTGAAACGGCTCTTTCTTGTGAAATCAGCGCAAGAATCCCGATAATGACTGCCAGAAATCCCGCAAAGGCAAAAGGAACCCAAGCCGGGGCTGAAAATTGAGGATAATTTTCTATGATGCTGGCATAGACTCCGGGTGATATGATGTTATACAGCCAAATTCCGATGAAAAATCCCGCTAATAAACCCACAAGAAAAAACAAAAACTTAAAAAGCGCAAAAACTACTGCTGCGACTACCACACCGGTTAAGATCATAAAAACGATTTGGGCTGTTTCATTTGTGCCGATCAGATTTTTGATATATTCAACCTGAGACAACAAAGGATAGACAAGCCCGATTCCTGTGATAAATCCCACTACCGAGATGATAATCTTGGGAAACAATCGACTGGCTAATAAAAAAGCAACAGCTATGGGGATCGAAAAATACCACTGATTGATGATTTGAGAGAGCAAAGGGAAAAAATAGGTGATATCCGTTTGCCCAATCATCTGTGCCGTTTCCATCACATATCACTTCCTTCAATAATAGCGGCTACATAGCCGACAACATGCGAATAATCACCGGTCATCACCCCGCTGGTCGCATGCTTGATAATTCTCACATCACCTAAATCAGACGACAGCAACGTACTGACCGGGCCAAATCCGCACATGGATATATCGTGTTCAGTTATGGAACTGTATAGTCTTTCAACATTTGAAGAACGAATATGAGAAATAACCTCTTCGTCTTTTTTTCGAGTAACATCTTCGCTCTCATAGTGATTCAAATCCGTGGAAGCGATAAACATAATTTTTTTGATATCCTTCATATCCGAAAACACCTTGCCAATCTCTTCGGCAGTTTTTCTACGTTGATCCATCATGGTGATGGGAAGTACTTTAATTCCTCTGCCAAAAACGTATTGGAGTAACGGCAACTGAATCTCAATGGAGTGTTCGTTGATATGCGCATCGTAATTAACTGATGCGTAATCGTATTGAGCCAGGAAATAATCCGCCAATTCTGTGTCTATTTCAACTTCTCCAAACGGTGTCACCCAAACGCCCTTATCCCAAACACTCACAGGCATTCCGGTGCCGGTATGACTTGGACCTAAAATGACGATACTCTCAGGTCTGCCTTTTTTGGCAGCTTCGAATAATCCATGAGCCGCAACGGGTCCACTTGCCATATATCCTGCATGGGGCAGGATCAATCCAAAACTTTCAGAAACTATTTTTTCTTTGACCTCAGGCTGCCTTCCAGGGCCCTCTCGATGATTAAACACTGCTTTGATCTGCTCGGTTAACGCCATGCTGTTGGATTGGTAAAAAACACCTGCCACAATCGGTTGCCTTTCCATACTATCGCCCCTTTCATTGCGGTCTTGGTTAATTATACCATAATGTAACAATTATGAAAATGGATCGAATAAGGGTTTTTTATACATCGAATTATAGTGTATAATCAAGACCGATTGATTAGGAAACTAAACTAAAAGGAGTGATGAAATGCTTAAAAAATTCATCTCGTATTACAAACCCCACATGAAACTGTTCATCTTGGATATCT
>DAOTHY010000092.1:2207-5564 GCA_035447925.1 Thermotogota bacterium | reverse complement strand
AGCTATTTTGACAAAGTCAGAACGGGAAAGATCATGTCCAGGATCATCAGCGATTTAAGGGACATCACCGAATTGGCCCATCATGGTCCGGAAGACGTTTTTATTTCCATTGTGACGTTGATCGGCGCTTTCATATTACTGATGATGACCAATGTCTATCTGACCCTGATCGTCTTTTCCTTTATCCCTGTTATGCTGATTTACGGGATAAAAAAGCGTAAAAAGATGGCCGTTGCTTTTAGAACCGTGAGAAAAAAGATCGCCAATGTAAACGCAGATCTTGAGAACAGCATCTCTGGTATTCGGGTTGCAAAATCCTTTACCAATGAAGATTTTGAGATGGAAAAATTCGACATCGGCAACAACGAATTCAGAAAATCAAGGGAGTTTGCCTTTAAATCAATGGCTGAAATGACTGCAGGTATCACATTTATCAACAACATCCTAAAGGTTGTTTTGTTGGGTGTAGGCGGTTACTTCAGTTTCAAAGGATGGCTCAGTATCGGTTCTTTAGTTGCTTTTTTCATGTACATTGAGCTTTTCTTCCAGCCGGTGAGAAGGCTGATGATGTTTACTCAGCAATATGAATCCGGAATGGCCGGTTTTGAACGATTTGTTGAAGTCATGAATATCAACCCCGAAATCCAGGAAAAACCAAATGCGCTGGAATTAAAGAACGCAAAGGGAGAAATTGACGTGGAAAACGTTTCATTCTCCTACGATCAAAAAGACTACGTATTAAAGGGATGCTCATTGAAAGTTCCCGCAGGTAAAACCATAGCTTTAGTCGGTCCCTCCGGTGGAGGCAAAACCACCCTTTGCCATTTAATCCCCAGATTTTATGAAATCAACGAAGGATCCATAAAAATTGACGGCTATGATATTCGAGATCTCACACTGGAATCTTTGAGAAAAAACATCGGTATTGTCCAGCAGGATGTCTTTCTTTTCGCCGGAACCATCCGAGACAACATCGCTTACGGACGGGGAAATGCCACCGATGATGAAATCATCGAAGCAGCCCAACACGCCAATATCCATGACTTTATCATGAGCCTTGACGAAGGCTACGAAACCTATATTGGCGAAAGAGGCGTAAGATTGTCAGGGGGACAAAAACAGAGAATTTCCATCGCAAGGGTCTTCTTGAAAAATCCGCCTCTGTTAATTCTTGACGAGGCTACTTCCGCTTTGGACAATGAAACCGAGTTAAAGATCCAACAATCCCTGGAACGACTTTCAATGGGCAGAACCTCTTTGATCATCGCTCATCGTCTCTCAACCATCAAGCATGCCGATGAAATCTTAGTCATTTCAAGAGATGGTATCGTGGAAAGAGGCAAACACGAGGAACTCATCCAAAAAGACGGCTATTATTCAAAGTTATACCATGCTCAGTTTAAAGGATACTTGCCGGACGATATTTAAGGTTTGAGTTTGGGTTTGTAAGGGCGGGAGCAAGAGAAAGAGCTCCCGCTTTTTTTATTCCAATATTTTTTTTATCGCCTTTAACATCTTTTCCGGACTCACAGGTACTTTGTTGAAACGAATGCCTGTGGCGTTGTAGATGGCATTTAATAGGGTTACAGTCGGGGAATCGATGCCGATTTCCGAGACACTTTTGGCACCGAACGGGCCGGTGGGTTCGTAACTGTCCACCAGTTCCACGGTTACTTTTCCGTAGCTGGACCGATCGGGAATTTTATACATAAATAACGATGCGTTGGTGGGCGTTCCTTTTGAACTGAAGGTTAATTCTTCATACAGTGAAGGTCCCAAGGCCTGAAGGGTAGCGCCCTCTACCTGGCCTTTAGCAAGTGCCGGGTTGATGGCTGTTCCGCAATCCACCACACTGACAATTTCGATAGGGGTGATTTGTCCCGTTTCCAGATCGATCTCGATTTCCTGGAAGGTGGCCATAAACGGAATGGGGGATTCATCGCCCACAAAGGAGCCGGTGGCTCCGATTTGCATTTGATCGAAAGTGTAAAAGAGTTTGGTGCATAGATCGGCGTAGGTTACGGATTTGTCTCCCGTTTGACTTTTCACCGTTGCCTGTTCCACATACAGTTCCTCGACCTTGCAGCCCAGTAATTTGGCAGCATTTTCCAGAATCTGTTGTTTGACTTTTTTTGCCGTGTTCCATACGGCGTTTCCTGAAACATAGGTGGTGCTGGAAGCATAAGCCCCCACATCAAACGGGGTCCGGTCTGTGTCCGATGAATAGATGTGGATGTATTCCAACGGCACACCCAGTTCCTCAGCGGCGATTTGAGAAAGAATGGTGTCACTGCCCGTTCCCAAATCGGTTGCGCCGACCATCAGGTTGAACGAACCGTCGTCGTTCATCTTCATGGTAGCCGAAGCCATGTCCACCTTGGCAATACCGGATCCCTGCATGGCCAAAGCACATCCGATCCCCCGTACTTTGCCTGTCTTCTTGGCCTCCGGTGAGTGAATGGAATCTTTGTATTTGGCAAACTTATTCTCCCAATCACTGAGGACTTTTCCCCTCTCGATACACTGATCCAGCTTACAGCTGGCAACAATCTGTTCCACGCCTTCTCGGCCTTCACCCATGATCTTGAAGATAGGGGAGGTTTCCCCTTCTTTCATGGTGTTCATCTCTTTCACAACCAGCGGATCTTTGCCCACTTGGTACGCCAATTCATCCAAAACGGCATCAAGGGCCAATAGTCCCTGTGGCGCACCGTAACCCCTATAGGCTCCGGCATTTGGCAAGTTGGTATAGACGATGTCCGAGACAAAACGCACCCCTTCCACCTTGTTGTATAGAGGAAGCGTTTTAGAACCGCAAACCATGGCAACGGTCAAAGCATGATCACCATAGGCTCCAGTATTGGAAAGGGCGTGCATATCAATGGCCTTGACTTTGCCGGTCTTGTCTGCACCGATACGTACGGTTACTCTCATATCATGTCTGGTGTAGGTGTTGATGAAGGTTTCCTTCCTGTCATATACCAACATGGCCGGTTTTCCGGTTTTAACTGTCACCAGTGCACAATAGCCTTCTATGATAACCCCTTGCTTGGCACCAAAACCACCGCCAATTCTGGGTTTGATCACCCGAATATTTCGGATGGGGATTTCCAGAATGTGGGAGAGAATTCTCCTGGCATGGAAAGGTACCTGTGTGGAAGAAACCACTACAAGTCTTTCTTTATCGTCAAAATAGGAAAAAGCCGTATGATTTTCCAAAGGAACTTGCTGAGCCTTGGGATAGTAATAAGCCCTTTCTATTTGGACATCCGATTTTTTAATAATCTCATCCACGTCACCGATGGACATATCATAATGCTGAGCCAGATTCCTGGAGGCATCGTATATATTCACCGT
>DAOTHY010000092.1:0-2107 GCA_035447925.1 Thermotogota bacterium | reverse complement strand
TTCAGCCTCTCTTTAATCTCGCTTTCTTTCACCGATTGATCTTCCCTCGTTTTGATATCGTTCAAAAATTCCACAGTGGACATGATAAGACCCGGAGTACAAAAACCGCATTGAAAAGCCGATTCATCTACAAACACCTGTTGAATCTCGTGAAGCGGTCCGGTTTGTCCCATCGCTTCCAGAGTAGTAATTTCACTCCCTTCAACGGCTGCGGCAAATGTCTTACAGGAAAGGATCGCCTTCCCATCCCTTAATACGGTACAGGTCCCGCAATCCGCTGTATTACAGCCTTTTTTAACGCTTTTGTAGCCTTCCCTTCTCAAAACATCAACGAGCATCTCATTGGGTTCTATATGGAATTGTTTTTTCTCTCCGTTAACGATCAGATTTAAAATCAAAAGGCATCGCTCTCCTTTGTTTGAAGGTATGATAAAATTATAACATGAACCGGTTACTCTACAAGCGTTTCAAATCTATTTCTTTCCCCATATGGAAAACCGCCAAAGGGATCAATTCCCCAGGAATCATCTTCAAATTTATTATCCGATGCGATGGAATAGGCCTTGGAATCTTCGTCATTGACAACTGCATATGCTAAAGGAACATACCATCTGTACGATGTATTGTTCAATAATTCCTCGGATTCATAATCTCTGTAAGTGTCTGTTTCTTTGTTATACCATTTCCACAGACAACCCCATTCCTGATTTTGAGCGTTTCCAGTAAAAGTCACGCTAACCTGCTCTGCTTCATCCGTTCGAAAGTTGAAGAAATTGCTTAACGCATCAACGCAGGCCAGTATCTCATTGGCAGGTGCCCCAGTCTGGTCCAGATAGAGCCCGTAATGATAAACCGGCGTTCCCTCATCAGATGCCAAGGCTTTTGAAGGATGCCATTGGAAAGTCGGGGTCAAAGTGTCAACCGTTGCTTCATGAGCGGGATGATCCGAAATCGCTTCAAAGGCATCCAAAGGCATGACAGATCCCAAGTCTGTTGGAGTTGATTCAAGCGTACCGTAAACCGATGTGACACGGTAATAAATAGAGTAGTTTGGCATAACGTAAATGGACCCGTCAAGACCCATGGGGTTGGCGTTCACAACACGGTCTACATCAAACCAAATATCCGCTGCATCGCAAATTTGCTTCGCCAAGCCTTCAACAGACGCTTCTGGGATGAAGGCAAATTTCTGATAATCCTGCCCGTCGCCGGAACAATACAGATTGTATCCATCCGGCTGATCTCCCGGATCAGGCAACAAGCTTCCCGGACCGTAGTAATCATTTAAAGATTTCCAATCCGTCCAATACAACTGTGTCCACAGATTCGTTTGAGCCGGTGCGGTTCTGTCCTCATTTCTAAGGTTTACACTGCCCCGCCTGGTAAAGCTTCTAATGTTTGCTATTGTATAATCTCCCACATGTTCTGAAAAATCCACAAACGTCATGGGTTGATACATTTGAACTTCCCCTGGATCGGTTCCCTCAATTTGAAGATACTCCACTTTCACTACCCGATTGTTGTTGTCATCGTAAACGGTTGTAAATAAAGGAACTTCCCCGTTAAAGCCGGTGGGGGAAACCTCAAAGGTTGCTGTTTCTGTTCTCCTGACTACTTGAGAATTGGAGGTAACCGATGCTGATCCGGGAATCTGTTCCAATAAGGGGGCAAAAATCACCATGATGTCTCTTTGCGCCTCAACACTTACCGTCACTTCAAATGGGCCACCTATGATATCTTCAGCTTCTTTTTGTCCTGAATGTCCGTTGGCTAAGGCCTGCCACTGCATCGCTACCACTGGATCGGTTTCAAGATCAGGATTGGGTTCACGTCCTGCCGTCTGGAGAATCACAGAAACGATCGTATTCACAACAGATGCTGTTTTTAACCCTGAAACCATGCTTCTGGCATGTCCCACCTTCACAACGGAAATGTCGATCTTCTCAGGCTCTGCCATCAATTTGACAGCTACACCACCGTTTTCGTTGGTCACACCATTACCCACCAGATTTTGTGTCCCGCTTTCATATATTCTCACAAAAGCCTCCGGCACACCCGGTCCGGCGTTCCAATTCGTAACGAGTACACCGATCTGTTTTCCCGGCAA
>DAOTHY010000091.1:0-8257 GCA_035447925.1 Thermotogota bacterium | reverse complement strand
TACAGGAAGAATATATGGCCAGAGAAAAGGCGATTATGGATAAGTATTCGGCTCTAAGTGATGCGGAAGAAAAAGGAGCACGAAAAAAAGCCATAGAAGCTTCAAAAAAGATGATCCAAGACGGATTATCGTTAGAGTTCATCTCTAAATACGAGGGATTGTCTATTCATGAACTTGAAGAGATCAAAAAAAAGATGCAAAATGAAAACCAATAACTTTATTCTTTAAATCCGGAAAGTGATCATACTTCAAAAAAGTCCTGGCGGAATATCCTACACTTGGGCTTTTTTTATGTCCAATTCAAGGTTTTTTAATGATTTTATCAGCAAACAGAACCGTCCTCGTTGCTTCCTTCCCCGTTGCTTAATACAGTTCATGGAATTACCTGCTCTCAGGCTATACATCCAAGAAAACGAAACAAGTATAAAAGAAGCCATTGGTGAGAATAGACTCTTAGAATGGCTCCTATTTATAGACGATCCCGAAAGTGAATTCGCAAAAATAGCAGAAAGGAAGAATGAAGTCATAGGGAGGGCGAGAGACATGTTAAAAACGCTCAGTAAAGATGAAAAACTACAGGAAGAATACATGGCCAGAGAAAAGGCGATTATGGATAAGTATTCGGCTCTTAGCGTTGCTGAGGAAAGAGGAAGAAAAAAAGGAAAAAAAGAAGATGCTATCAATTTCTACAAAATGGGATTGACGATAGACCAAATAGCACAGGGAACAGGCCTTGACAAAGAAAAACTCAAAGAAATACTAAAAGATGCGGAAAGATAAAATCCTCGTCGGTTTCAAGTCCAGAACAAAATCTTAAAAAGAATGAAACCGGTTAGTTTTCCGCCGGTTTCATTCTTTTGAATAATACTTTTACCCCCATATTCGTTAAAGCAGCCGATTCATGGTTATAATAAAGAGTATTTATCAGCAAACAGAACCGTCCCTATTTCTTTTTGGTTTCATCATTGGCTTTGGCTTTCACATCCATGATGGAATATTTTTCTTCTTCTTTTTCTTTATCGTTATTGGGGTTCATGCCAGTTCTTTTTGCTGAGAAAGATTTCGAAGATACTGTAATTTTAGAGGCAACAAAAAAGTTCAAGCTTAGAATCTTTCAATCAGGGCTTTTTTATTCAATGGATTTGACAAACTCGACAGATTCCGGATTAGTCCTTTATTTTTCTTTTCTTTTTCGCTTCTTCTATTATTTCAAGGGCTCTTTCTTTCGTAATTTCAAGACCTTCGGCTATTGTTTCTACTGGGATTCCTTTGTTGTAAAAATTGATTAGAGCTTTTACTTTTTCTTCTTCTCTTCCTTTATTATAAAGACTTTTTGCAATTGTCTCCATGGTTTTACCTCCTTCCGGTAATGCTTCTTGTAATTCTTCTTGTGTGATATCTTCTCTGGTGTTGAATATATAAACGAGTGTGATGACATAAATTTCAAGGGTTTTTTCCATGCCGTATGTTTCAGCGATGATCAGTATTTGTTCAAGGAATTTGTTATAGCCTTTTTGAAAGGCTTTTTTGTTCTTTTCTCGGATGGCTTTTAGCATCCACAGGATTGCTTGTATCAGTGCGGTGCCTTTTATTGGCTCTTTTCCCTTCGGGGAATAATCATAGGCTTTGAATTCAAAATCCGGTAGCATGTTTTTCAAGGACAACGGGAGCGTGTCAATGTTTTCTATCATATCCCATAGACGGGTTTTGATCTTGAGTTCTTTTTCTCCGTGATAAATGAGAATGGGGATAATTGCCGGAATGGTTTTCTTATTCGAATCATAGTGTTCATCCCATATCATGGACAGATATTTCAGAAGCTGAAAAATGGTTTTCTCGTCATGATAGCTTTTGTGTTCGTAGAGAATGTAAATAAACCCCTTTTGACCATTGATATTGACTTGGTAAAGTAAATCGGTGAAAAAGCTTTTGAGTTTTTTGTCGATGTATTCGGTTTTTTGGTTGGTTAATGTGTTTAAGTCCAATATGTTGACGATTTCTCTTGGCAAATAGCTTTCAAGGAAGTCTCTGGCGATTTCTTTTTGGCCAAAGGTGTTTTTGAAATAATGATCATGTGGGTGATTAAGAATCCGGGCCAGGTCTTTGTTTTCCATTGATTCACCTGCCTTTTGGTTTGTTTGATTATAGCATATTCGCAGAAAGTAAAAATAAAGCAATCAAACGGGATGGTTTGAGGTGGATCCATAATAACCACGGGGACAGCCCCCGTGGAAAGAATCAAATTTAGGTTTTTAAAGTAGAATTGCTATTCTTCATTTTTGTTTAAATCTTTTTTTTGCCAAATAAACAGTCCCTGCGGGAATATTGTGAGGGTAAATGGGAGAGGTCAAACGAGTCGGTTCCTTTTTCTGAGAAAAATTTTCTTTCATAATCTTGAATTTTGAGTTTTAGGTATTAGAGGAAAGGTGTATCAATCAAAAAAAGAATGAAATCCGGTGAAAAATCAACGGTTTCATTCTTTTTTTGTTTTTGATCTGGGCTTTAAACCAATTCGGATTTTATCTTTCCACATCTTTCAGTATTTCTTTGAGTGTTTCTTTATCAAGACCCGTTGCTTGGCCGATTTGGTCTATCGTCAATCCCATTTTGTATAAATTGATAGCAGTTTGCTTTTTTCCCTTTATTTCTCCTTTATGAAATATTTGTTTTGCAAGTGTCGCCATTGTGTCGCCTCCTTCCGGTAATGCTTCTTGTAATTCTTCTTGTGTGATATCTTCTCTGGTGTTGAATATATAAACGAGTGTGATGACATAAATTTCAAGGGTTTTTTCCATGCCGTATGTTTCAGCGATGATCAGTATTTGTTCAAGGAATTTGTTATAGCCTTTTTGAAAGGCTTTTTTGTTCTTTTCTCGGATGGCTTTTAGCATCCACAGGATTGCTTGTATCAGTGCGGTGCCTTTTATTGGCTCTTTTCCCTTCGGGGAATAATCATAGGCTTTGAATTCAAAATCCGGTAGCATGTTTTTCAAGGACAACGGGAGCGTGTCAATGTTTTCTATCATATCCCATAGACGGGTTTTGATCTTGAGTTCTTTTTCTCCGTGATAAATGAGAATGGGGATAATTGCCGGAATGGTTTTCTTATTCGAATCATAGTGTTCATCCCATATCATGGACAGATATTTCAGAAGCTGAAAAATGGTTTTCTCGTCATGATAGCTTTTGTGTTCGTAGAGAATGTAAATAAACCCCTTTTGACCATTGATATTGACTTGGTAAAGTAAATCGGTGAAAAAGCTTTTGAGTTTTTTGTCGATGTATTCGGTTTTTTGGTTGGTTAATGTGTTTAAGTCCAATATGTTGACGATTTCTCTTGGCAAATAGCTTTCAAGGAAGTCTCTGGCGATTTCTTTTTGGCCAAAGGTGTTTTTGAAATAATGATCATGTGGGTGATTAAGAATCCGGGCCAGGTCTTTGTTTTCCATTGATTCACCTGCCTTTTGGTTTGTTTGATTATAGCATATTCGCAGAAAGTAAAAATAAAGCAATCAAACGGGACGGTTTGAGGTGGATCCGTCGTTTTTTTATTACAACAAGAAACGTTCAAAAGGATAATATCACCGTAACAAAAACAAAGACACAGACTCGGCATTTCTTAGCTTCTCAAAATAAGGCTTACATGCATCATATGTAGGATTCAGCCCGCTTTTAAAAGAGAATGCAAGTGATTTTATATCTTTATAAGACACATTTTCTGTTAGGGTGTGTATGAAACTTTCAATGGTTAATTTTTCAATTCTTTTGGATATGCTCAAGTTATAATCTCTTTCAATTTTTCCTATATAATCCAACCAATCCCGCGCCTTTCTTTCCGCCTTCTTTTGGAAAAGACTTTTTAGTCTATCCGCCTGTTTTGAACCAAGCCAGCCTCTTTCTGTAAAGATATCAGAGACTTTGTTGATGATATTTTCATCAAACAAAGCAATGGCTTGAATGTTCTCTGATTTGTGTTTCTTAATAAAAGACTCAATTTTCTTGTTTTGATCAAAGTCAAGAGAAACAAGCAGGATTTTTTTTTGCATATTATCAACCTTTTTCATGCTATCAAAGGCCAATAGAGGATAGCACTTAAAAATGTCAAAGCAATTCCGGTTATGGTTAAAATGCTGCCATATTTAATTGTATCTTTCAATTCCAAATACCCTGTCGAGAGCATCATGGCAACCGCTGGGGTACTCATGGGCATCATAAAGGCGATACCGGCGGGAATGGTTACGATTAACACAATAATGATAGGATTCATGTTTAAACTCAGGGCCACAGACAAAGCCACAGGAAGAAGGAAGGCAACAACGGCCGTATTACTCATGCTTTCGGTCAATAAGACCACGATGATGGTCATCAGCAGGAGAATCACGGTTGTATTGTTGAACCCACCCAGACTCAATTGAATCAACCAATTTGATACACCACATTCGTAAAGGGTATATCCCAAAGAAATGGCTCCCCCATACATGAGAATGACCCCCCAATTCACGTCTCTTTCAACCTCAGACCATTTAACGGCATTGAAAACAAATAAAGCAACCGTTGAAGCCAAAGCAATACCGGCAATACCGATTGTGTTGCTGAAAAATATCCAGGCAAGGAGCGTCGGAATCATAACAAGCAACACCTTTTTTTCTTTTCTTGAGAGTTTACCCAATTTGTTGACTTTACCTTCAATTTCACTTTTGCAGGCTTTGATCTGTATATTTTTCGGTGTGATTTTGATTAATACAAGCGAGGCCAGCAAACTGATGAGAAGAACAATCGGAATTGTGAACAGGATATATTTTGAAAAAGAGATGGTTTGTCCTGTGGATTTTTCCAGTATAGCAATGGCAAGCGGTCCTCTGGCACCTCCAAGTAGAGTGGTCATACTACCGATAACGGCTCCCCACATAACCGAAAAACAAAGGCTTCTTGCAAAAACCTAACCATTTCTTTGATGAATGATCTTCTCATTAATTTCTATAACCAAAGGTAATAACAATGCAGCAACAGCATGCCCCGACATCCAAAAACCCATGATTAAAGCCAGATATTGAAACCCCAATATGAGATAAAGAGGATTTTTATCGAAGAGATTGAGGAATTTAAGTGTGAACCGACTTGAAAGACCTGAGTTGACAAAAGCAGCGGAGAGAATGAAAGAGCCGATAACAAAGAAAATGGCGGTATTCCCGAATTTGGAATAAACGGCTTCGGTTGTTGTGGCTCCCAAGAGAAGGAGTAAAACAATAGCCAACAGACTGGTAATCATGAGAGGGACGACATTCGTAACCCACCAGAGAACACAGACAATGAAGACCATCAGAGCTTTGTAACCTTGGAGTGTCAGGCCTTCAGGGACTGATGTAATGAATGGTAAAACTATCGGTTAGAGAGAACCGTCCCCTTTGCTTTTTATTGCTTTTTCATCGTTATATGGTTTCGGGAATCCATGATGTATGCTATAATCATTTCAAATAAACAACAAGGAGTTCAAACGTGAAAAAAGAAAAACACTCAGAGTCTTTCAAACTCATGGACCCAAAAATTGATTATGTATTTAAACTCATATTCGGAAACGAAAAAGACACCTCATTTTTGATATCCTTCTTAAATGCGGCACTTGAACTTGAAGGAGAAAAGGCTATCAAATCCGTCTTAATAATGAATCCAAATAACGACAAAGAAAAAGAAGAAGATAAATACTCCGTCATGGATGTCAAAGCGAAAGCAAATGATGATACCATCATCAACATTGAAATTCAACTCAAAGATGAACACAACATGAGATACAGAACCGTTTATTATCTCAGCAAAATGATCGCCAAAAGATTAAAAGAAGGGGATAAATATAAATCCATCCACAAAACTGTGGCCATTAACATCTTAAACTTTGATCTTTTGGATAGTGGTACTCGATTTCATAACCGATACCGTTTTACAGAAATAGATACAAAACAGGAACTCACAGACGTAGCCGAAATACAATTCATGGAACTACCGGCATTAAGACTGTATATACAGGAAAACAAAGCAACTCTTCAAGAAGCGATTGGCGAGAATAGACTTTTAGAATGGCTCTTGTTTATAGACAACCCGGAAAGTGAATTTGCAAAATTGGCAGAAAGCAAGAATGAAGTCATAGGGAGGGCGAGAGACATGTTAAAAACGCTCAGTAAAGATGAAAAATTACAGGAAGAATATATGGCCAGAGAAAAGGCGATTATGGATAAGTATTCGGCTCTTAGCGTTGCCGAGGAAAGAGGAATAGAAAAAGGAAAAAAAATAGGGAAAGAAGAAGGAAGAGAAGAAGGAAGAGAAGAAAAAACAGAAAAAGCCTTAATCAACTTCTACAACAAAGGAATTCCAGTAGAAACAATAGCCGAAGGTCTTGAAATCACGAAAGAAAGGGCCCTTGAAATAATAGAAGAAGCGAAAAAGAAAAGGAAAATAAAGGACTAATCCGGAATCTGTCGAGTTTGTCAAATCCATTGAATAAAAAAGCCCTGATTTAAAGATTCTACGCTTGGGCTTTTTTGTTGTCTCTAGATTTCCAATATCTTCGAATTTTTTCTCAGCAAAAAGAACCGTCCCGATTGATTTACTTTGTGAAACAACCCTGGGTACAAGACCTAACAGAAGCCAACCTGGAATACCATCCCTCCTTATTTCCCGAAATCATTGAAACAGACAGAGAAAGTGACGTTGTATATAAAGTCAGTGACATCAACAACGACAACGAAATATACGTCTTTTTAATGTTAGAAAACCAAACCCAAGTTGATTTTCTCATGCCATTAAGACTCTTAGAATACATGATCAGACTTTGGAGACGACATATACAAGAAAAAGGGCCAGTGGCAGAAAACAAACCATTCAAACTCCCGGCCATACTCCCTATCGTGTTTTACGACGGAGACCAAAAAGAAGGCTGGACAGCGGAAAAAAAGTTCATAAAAAAAGTCAACCATCACGAAGTCTTTCAGCCCTATACCCCAAACTATGAATACATATTGGTTGATCTGACACTAATAGGTGTTAAAGAACTGGAACAACTGAAAAACCCAAACAGTCTGATTTTACTATTGGATAAATGCAGAACCCCGGAAGGGCTGAAACAACTGAGAGAACTCTCCGATGACTTTTGGAAAGCCGTAGTCGAAATTGCCAAAAGAAATGGGCTCTTTAATTTGCTCAAAGAAGTCGTCTATATCATCATGAAAAACTATCACGCATCAGATGAAGCAATCAAAGAAACCATGGAAAAACTGAACAAAGGGCAGGTGAAAGAAGGGATGCTAATATACAGCGAAGGTCTTGATGTTTTAAAAGCGGAAAAAAAAGGACGAAAAGAAGAAAAAAAAGAAACTGCTATCAATTTCTACAAAATGGGATTGACGATAGACCAAATAGCACAAGGAACCGGCCTTGATAAAGAAACACTCAAAGAAATACTAAAAGACGTGGAAAGATAAAATCCATATTGGTTTTTAGCCCAAAAACAAATGAAAAAAAGAATCAAACCGGTCCTTTTGTCACCGGTTTTCATTCTTTTTTGAATTATACATTTACCCTCACATTCGCTAAAGCTCGCAATTCATTGTTATTATAGAGATTTTTTCTCAGCAAAAAGAACCGTCCCCGTTGCTTTGCTTTACTTGCTTTGCTTTACAAATGGTGTATTTGTGTATCATACAGGATCTATTCAATAACGAACCGGTTGCTTGGACTGTTAGTGATCAATAGGATAAAAGCCTCAGTGTTGAGACGATCAAACAACTATCGAGAAAATGCTCTTTGAAAGGCGCTTTAATCCATTGAGACCAAGGGGTTCATTATACCAACAAAGAATATGTTACACTATTAGAAAAACTGTCCGTCACACAAAGCATGTCTCGAAGAGGCAATTGCTGGGATAGGAGCCTGTGCAGAAAGCTTCTTTGGTCATTTCAAGAACGAAACGATTCACCTGATGAAACAAAAGCCTGAAAACCTCGAAGAAGTGATTGAAATGGTTGAGGATTATATGGTTTATTATATCAACGAAAGACCTCAGAGAAAACTTGGGGGTTTACCCCCAAGTTTATATAAAAAACAACTGAATATGGTTTTAAAAAATGGAATTTTATCCGTCCCTACTTTGTCCACCCTTTTGGGTCCACCTCAAACCGTCCCGATTGATTTTTTACTGGGGAATAACTGTGTTATAATCAAACCATGAATAGACAAAAAAAGGTTCATCAACCCCATGACAAGGGCT
>DAOTHY010000090.1:1165-8278 GCA_035447925.1 Thermotogota bacterium | reverse complement strand
ATTGATAAATGCCCGATTTCTAAGTATTTAGAATCGGGGTGTATAGATGAATATTTGGACTTATATTCTGAAAAGACTGTTATTGATGATTTTAGTGTTATTCGGCGTTGCTTGTATTGTTTTTTTCATCGCTCATGTCATACCCGCCGACCCGATTTCCGCAATGTTGGGTGGAAATGCCCCCGACGATGTTATCAAAAGAGTCGAGGCGCAACTGGGATACGATCAACCACTCATCATTCAATTCTATAACTTTATATCAGGAGCTATTGTTGGTGATTTTGGGTTATCTTTGAGAACCAACAATCCGGTGATGCAGGATATCAACAATTATTTCCCGGCAACATTGGAGCTGACCATTTTCGCCATACTCATCTCGACTATTTTGGGTATTGTTTTAGGTGTTCTTTCAGCCGTTCATCGTAATAAAATGATAGATCATTTTTCTCGGATATTCTCCATTATCGGTGTCAGTATGCCGGTATTTTGGACGGGGCTGCTGCTATTACTGCTGTTTTATTATCGGCTTGACTGGCTTCCGGCAGCGGGAAGGCTTGAGTTTTTCACATTGCCGCCTGATCACATCACAGGCATGTACCTTGTGGATTCGTTGTTGACCGGAAACTGGGAAGTTTTCAAAGATGCCTTGAGGCATATTATCTTACCGGCCTTTTGTCTGGGATTTCTTGCAACAGCTTCCATTGCCAGAACCACCAGAGCCAGCATGCTTGATGTTTTAAAGCAGGAATACATCACCACCGCCAAAGCCAAAGGGTTGAAGAAAAAAGTTGTCATCAACCGCCATGCCCTTAGAAATTCATTGATTCCTACGATAACAATCATCGGGCTCACCTTTGGAAGTCTTCTTGAAGGTGCCGTTTTGACGGAAACCGTTTTTTCCTGGCCCGGTTTGGGAAGATACATCACGCAAGGGCTTTTGTTCCTGGATTACAATTCGGTTATGGGCGGCACTTTGTACATAGCCTTTGTTTATTCCATTGCCAATCTTGTGGTAGATATATTATACGCTGTTTTAGATCCAAGGATGAGGACGTGATTGTATGAGTGAAACGACTACAAAACCAAAAACCGGATGGTTCCATTTAATGAAGCCTTATTTTGAAGATATGAAACATTCTCTGTATCTTTGGAGAAGGAATAAACTGGCCATCGTCGGTTCGATTATCATAGCGGCTTTTTTATTCATCGCCATATTTGCGCCATTATTAACACCCTATAAACCGGATATCCAAAACTTGTCGGAAAAACTCTTGGCCCCCAGTTCCCAACATCCTTTCGGTACCGATCAATTCGGAAGGGATATCCTTTGCCGAATCTTATACGGTTCCAGAATTGCCATTCAAATCGTATTGATCGTTACCATCATCAGTGGGTTCATTGGCATTTCAATTGGCGTTACCGCAGGATATTTCGGCGGCATAATCGATGAGATTCTTATGAGAATAACAGACATGTTCCTGGCCTTTCCCAGATTGGTTCTTGCTATGGCGTTTGCTGCAATGCTCGGACCCAATCTGACAAATATGATCATCGCCATTTCGTTGGTCAATTGGACACCATATGCAAGAATATCAAGGGCAGAAGCCCTGAGGGTAAAAGGACAACCCTATATTGAAAGTATTCGTTCCATGGGTGCCAGCAATTTCAGAATCATGTTTTCGCACGTCCTACCCATGACCATTTCACCTGTTTTGGTCCAATTAACGTTGAGAATGGGAACGATTATCATCACAGCTGCAGGGCTTGGATTCCTTGGGTTGGGAGCTCAACCACCCAGTCCTGAATGGGGTGTGATGGTCAGTGACGGAAGAAGTTATCTGATTGATCAATGGTGGGTTTCAACCTTCCCCGGATTGGCTATTGCCATTGTCGTATTGGGCTTTAATTTATTAGGTGATGGCATCAGAGACATGATGGATCCAAGGCTGAGGAGGTAAAGATCATGGAAAAGAGAGGAAATTTACTGAATGTCTCGGATCTGCATGTGGTTTTTTACACCTATCGTGGTGTTATCCAGGCTTTAAATGGTGTGGAACTGTGGATGAATAAAGGAGAAAGACTGGGGGTTGTCGGAGAGACAGGATGCGGGAAATCCGTTACCTCCAGAGCTGTCATGAATCTGATTGAAGAACCCGGAAAGATCCTCTCGGGTCGTGTCTTGTTTGAGGAAAGAGATATTTTAAAACTCAAAGAGTCTGAACTCAGAAAAATGAGGGGTAATGAAATATCAATGATTTTTCAGGAGCCCAAATCATCACTGAATCCCGTTATGAATGTTGGTTTTCAAATTGCTGAGGTGTTGGGAAAAGTTAATAACAAACCCATCAAGAGTCAGTATAAACAAGCTGCACAAATGCTGGAATTTGTCGGATTGGATTCCGATCGTGTGCTGACCATGTATCCCCATGAATTATCAGGAGGTATGGCGCAGCGTGTCATGATCGCCATGGGATTGGCACCGAACCCGAAACTTTTGATTGCTGATGAACCCACATCGGCACTGGATGTTACCATACAAGCTCAAATCTTGGAGTTGTTGGATGATTTAGTAGAAAAATTGGGAAATGCCGTCATGCTCATCAGTCATGATATGGGCGTTGTCGCAGAGTTTTGCAATAAAATACTGGTTATGTATGCCGGAAACTCCGTTGAATACGCTCCTACAAAAACGCTGTTTAGAAATCCGCTACATCCATACACAACCGGATTATTAAAGGCTGTCCCTCAAATTGGAAGAACCGATGAGTTAAAAGCCATTACGGGAACCGTTCCCGATCTTGTGGATCCCCCATCCGGTTGTCGGTTTCACAAAAGGTGCCCGCAAGTCATGGACATCTGCAAAAAAGAACGTCCGCCTTTTATCCAAGTGGAAGACGATCATTATGTAGCCTGTCATCTTTGGGGTAACAAGGAATCATTCGATGAGCAAAAAGGCGGTGAATCTCAATGAGTGAGCATCTTATTCAAATCAAAAATCTTGAAAAGCACTTTAAACTGAAAAAAAGCATTTTTTCAAAGGTAAAGATTGTTCGTGCGGTAGATAACGTCAGTTTTTCCATACCTAAAAATACCACATACGCCGTTGTAGGCGAATCGGGGTCAGGGAAAACGACATTGGGCAGAACCCTTTTAAAACTGATTGAACCTACTGGCGGAGAGGTTTTCATTAGAGGGGTTAACATCTTCAATCTCAACAACAAAGAATTCATGGAATACCGAAGAAAAATGCAAATCGTTTTCCAGGATCCATATAATTCCCTTCACCCCAAAAAACTCGTGAAAACCATCATTGGCGAGGGAATGAAGATCCATTTCAAAGGCATAAGGGAAGAGGAAATCCGAAAAAGGATCAAAGATGTATTAGAACAGGTTGGACTGCGTGAAGAACACATGTTCAGATATCCCCACGAATTTTCCGGCGGACAGCGTCAAAGGATTGCATTTGCCAGGGCTATTGTTCTCAATCCCGAATTCATCGTCCTGGACGAGCCCACTTCCGCTTTGGATGTGTCCGTACAGGCCATGGTTTTGAAAATGCTGAAAGAGACCAAGAAAGATGCCGATCTCACTTATTTGTTCATCACTCACGATTTGTCGATTGTTGACTACCTGGCTGATTATGTGGCGGTACTTTATTTGGGGCAGATTGTGGAAAAAGGTAAAAAAGATGATGTCTTTAACAAAACCGCCCATCCTTATACCAAATTGCTGCTCAATTCAAATCCCATCCCCGATCCTTTTTTGCAACGGGATAAGATTATTGCTAAAGGTGAAATCCCCAGTCCCATCAACCCGCCATCGGGGTGCAGGTTTCACACACGCTGTCCTTATGTTCAAGATATTTGCAAAACAAAAGAACCGGAAGAAAGAAAAATCGAACAGGGTCATATCGTCAAGTGCCATTTTCCTTTGATATAAATAACGGGGGGTGTACCAATGGAATTTTTGTCAATGTCATTACCGGAATCAATCGTCGATTGCGAGAAACAGGGACTCTACAAATTGGCCGAAAAAAAAATCAAGGGCTTTCTTGCCAAAGAAATCCCGGAACTGTTGCGAAAACGATTAGAATATGAGCTTTATCGATTGAACAGAATCAGGAGCAACTATTTGTATGATGAAGAAGAAGCGCTCAATCAGTTAAAAACCAAGATAAAAGACTTTACAGATGATGAGTTTCAGATGCTGAAAAAGGAAAAAAGGCTGGATTTCTTAACAATTGAAGGAAAAGACTGGTTTGAGGGGCGTTTTGCAGACAATCTTTGTTTCGCAGAACAAGCGTACAACCTCAGAAAAATTCCGGATCAAGAAAGGGACGCTGCGAAACAATTGTTGCATAAAAGACTGGATGAATTGCTTCGTGGCGATTCCCCTAAAGCCTATCAGGTGAAAGGCACCATCACGAAAAAACTATTGAGTACACCTGAGAATGCAAAAATCGTCAAATGCTGGCTGCCTTTGCCCAAATCAGATCTTCAACAAAGGGTCTCCCCAGAAATCAAAACGGAATTGAAAGAATTCACGGTTTCAAGAAACAACCATCCCCAGAGAACACTATATGCCCAAAAGCCGTATAGTCGTTCTCAAGAAATATCTTTTCGTGTTTCATTTGAGTATCGGATTACTGAGATAGTCTCCAATGTGGATCCCTTACAGGTTGTTGCTCCCAAATTAAATATGGATGCCTATTTACAGGAACAGCTGCCTCATATCATCTTCACCCCTTATTTAAAAAATCTGGCCAATCAAATCAAGGGGGATGAGAAGAACCCTTATCTGATCGCCAGGCAGTTGTACGATTGGATCACATTACATATCAGATACTCTTTTATGAAAGAATACAAATATTATGAAGACCTATCCACTTATGCTGCCACAAACCTCAAGGGCGATTGCGGTGTTCAAGCTCTTTTATTCATTACACTATGCCGGATATGCGGTATTCCTGCTCGATGGCAGTCCGGTTGGTATGCTAATCCCATCTCGGTGGGCAATCACGATTGGGCCTTTTTCTACTGTGAACCTTATGGATGGCTGCCTGTGGATTGTTCTTTCGGTGGTGCCAGAAGAGATCGGGAAGAATACAGGGAATTTTACTTCACCAATCTGGATGCTTTCAGAATGGTCACCACCACCGGATTCATGGCTCCATTCTTCCCGAGAATGCAGTATATTCGATCAGATCCGTATGATAATCAATCCGGTGAAATGGAAACCGATGTGGGGCCGGTTGAAGGAGAAGATACCATCAACATCAAAGAAATAGTACAATTTGAGGAGATCACTGAAAAACTTGAAGGGAAGGACAAATGATGAGTATGATTAAGGATTTGCAGTTTAAACAAGAGGAATTTGAGTATGAGATTCCATTTCATATCACCAACAGCGTGGCAACAACATCGAAAGTTATCACGGTGGAGTTGCTTTTGGAAAATGGCGTTGTAGGTCTTGGACAGGCTTCCAGATCGTTTCGTGTCAACGGAGAAGTGTATGAAGGCTTGCTGAAATATCGGGAAGAAATTCTGGATAAAATCAAAGGCCTTGATACGAGGAATTATCGGTTGATTTTTGATCAAATTGACAAGTTTTCACGAACAGCGCCGAGTTTAAAGGCCGCCGTTCAATTTGCCGTTCTGGATGGCCTGAGCCAAACGGTTCATATGCCGGTGTATCAGCTTTTAGGTGGTCGAAAAGAATATGTGGAATCCGATCTAACCATTGGTATTGATACGCTGGAAACAACTGTAATCCGAGCTAAAGAGGCCTTTAACAAAGGATTTAACATATTGAAACTGAAAGTGGGAGAAAATCTGAAACACGATATCGATAGGGTTCTCGCTGTAGCTGAAAGCACACAGGGCGCTGGATATATTGTGGATGCCAATTTGGGTTACACAGCAAAAGAAGCCATTCAGTTTGCCGATCAGATGTACAAACATTCGGTGAATATCCGCATTTTCGAACAGCCCGTGGATGTTTATGATTTCGACGGCATGAGATTGGTGAGAAATAATTGTTATTATCCGGTAGGTGCCGATGAAACCTGTAAAACAAAATACGATGCCTTGCGGTTGGTACAAGAGGACTGTGTGGATTATATCAACATCAAACTCATGAAATCAGGTCTTTCAGATGCATTGGCCATCGTTGAGATTGCACAGACTGCAAATAAAAAATTGATGATCGGTTGTATGGGAGAAGCCGGGATTGGTATTGGTCAGAGTGTACATTTTGCATGTGGAACAGGCGCTTTTACCTATCATGATCTGGACTCCGGATTTCTCTTGAAAGATGCACCGGCAGTGCGTTATAGAACCGACGGCAATAGACTTTACCCCACATTCTGAGTGATATGATGCTGTGTTATCTGAATGGTTCATTAACAGACAAAGATCAAACAAACATCCGAATAGAAAATAGAGGATTTACATTTGCAGATGGCTTATTTGAAGTAATCCGAATCATTGACGGCGTTCCGCTGTTTTTGGAGTCTCATTACAAACGAATGCAAGAAAGCGCCATTTTTTTTCGTATTCCTTTTTCCTACAATCTGCAGGAATGTTACAGGCAATCGCTTGAACTGATTGAAAAAAACGACCTAACCGATGGCGAACTTTATTGGGAATTGACCAGAGGCGACGACACTTGTCGAGAACATGGGTTTCGTGAAGAACATCAGGGAACCTTTGCCATCCTGACCATTCCTTTGAGGCATATCAATCCGGAAAATTGGGGGAAAGGGGTTTCATTAACTTTATATCCCGATTTAAGGCATCAATTGTGTGAGCATAAAACCATCAACCTGCTCGCTAACTGTATGGCTAAAAACTTTGCTTATTCTCAAGGTTCTTATGATTCAATGATGTTTCGCCAAGAAAAAGACGGGAGAAAATATATCACTGAAGGCGGAAGTTCCACTTATTTTTTGGTAAAAGACGGTGTGATTGCCACGCCTGAAATCGACAATATCCTGCCGGGAATCACAAGAAAAAAAGTCATTTCGATTTGTAAAGACCTCCAAATTCCCCTGATTCAAAGGCGTGTGTATGTAAACGAAATCAAACATGCCCAGGAAATCTTCTTAGCCAGCAC
>DAOTHY010000090.1:0-1065 GCA_035447925.1 Thermotogota bacterium | reverse complement strand
CTGGTTTATGACTCACAGATCGTTAAAATGGCTCATAGCATTGAAACACCTTTTCCCGATGACACAGAAGTTGTTGATTATTCAGGCTTATACTGTTTTCCTGGATTTGTTGACGGGCACGTTCACATAATCGGTGGTGGTGGTGAGGGAGGATTTTTCACCCGAACAACCCCACAAAGTGAACAAGCGTTCTTCATGTCAGGAACAACAGCTGTTATCGGTGTTTTGGGAACAGACGGCATCATGCGAACCCATCGTGAATTGTTGGGTCAAGCCAGAAAATTTAACCACAACAAGCTCAAAACATATCTCATGACGGGCAACTACGCTTATCCACTAGTCACACTCCTAAAAGACCTTCAAGAAGACATCACGATTATTCCCGAATACATCGGCATTGGTGAAATAGCCATATCCGATCATAGAGGATCCGGAATCACTCTGGAAGAATTTAGACGTATTCTGTTACAATCAAGGGTTGCCGGGATGCTCAGCGGAAAATCAGGTAAAGCCATTATTCACGTTGGAGGAGTCAAAACCGGTTTACAACTGCTACGGCAAGCTGTATCCAATGGTGACATTTCACCCTGGCAAATGCTTCCCACCCATATTTCAAGAACAGCTCAAACATTAGAAGAGGGAAAAGAATGGATCCTCACCTACGGCGGGTTCATTGATTTCACAGCTGGAGAACAAGCCGTTGAATCAATCAGCAGCTTGCTTAAAGAACATGTGCCAGCTGAGAAAATATTGTGTTCGTCAGATGGTTGGGGCTCTATGCCTGTTTTCGATGAAAACGGTAATTTTGTTTCGGTCAAAACCGCACCGGTTGACACACTTTATAAGAGCTTTGTTAAGCTCGTTACACAAAAGGACTATTCTATTGAACTCGTTTTACCCTTTTTCACTTCAAATGTATCTGATTTTTTCGGCATCTCTAAAGAAGGCTATGGCTATATTCGAGAGGGAGGTATCGCCAGTTTCGTTTTGGTTGATGAGAACTTTGAGATCAAAGAAACCTTTTCTCAAGGAGAGCGGGTTTTCTCTGTTTAAATGAAAAACAAT
>DAOTHY010000089.1:0-8280 GCA_035447925.1 Thermotogota bacterium | reverse complement strand
AAATACATGGCATATCCCGGATCCCAGATGACCAGCCCCTTTGTCCCCGGCAACATGAAAACCCAAATAAACAACAGGATATAGGCAATGGTTGTGATCATGTAAAGCCAATTTCCTCTGTTCTTCTTTTTTTTGTTCATAGCTCCTCCCTCACTCATGAAGTTTGATCTTTTTTTGTCATAGATCATCATCTTAACCAACGAAAAACCTATTTTGCCAAACGCCCATCTTTCGGATTGATCTATTATACACCCAGTCCTTTTGCCAGGTATTTTTGAATACGGTGAAGAACTTTTATTTTTTGAGTGAATTCATCTTCTGTTTCCCTTAGGTCTGCCTGTTCTGTGTTAAGATGTCTCTTTACCTCGTTTACAAAGCCAAATGCTTTTTTGAGGGAAAGATAATCAAAAAAGAATGAAGTGGTTTGAGTTCTGATCGTTATTTTAATGGTCGAAAACTTGCTTTTGACTTCCTCAAATGACAGGATATCGCTGTAAGGGATATAAAAATGGCGCTTTGCACGCTGTGCGAAAACATGGATCTTTGTATTGGTGGTCAGAAGCAGGCAAATAGACTGGTTGTGTTTCCCCCTCGTGGCAGCTGTAATTTTTTCGCCCTCATCCAAGTATTGGCCAATTATTTTGATTCCATCGATTGTGTCAAAATCGTTGTGATAGAGATTGTTCAAGTGTTTTTCAAAATCAGCGGGTTTTGTCTCCAGGATGAAAGTATTTGAGATATACTCTTCAATTTCTACCCTTTTTCTTTTGTTGAGGATGTAATGCTTTTCATTATGTATGACAATTTCACGATTGATCAGCGGCTCGATAAGAACTGGAAACAGCTTATCAAAATCAGAATTCACAGCAAACCCAATTTGGAATTCACTTAAGACAGGAATATAACCGGGTTGAAAGGATTCTTTTAAAATGTTGATCAACGCTTCTTTACTCAGCCGATCGTGTTTGAGAAGGTTGTAAAGTATCGTTGCCATGAACGCCCTGTTTTTTTCGCTTTTCCAAAGGGTATCAATATGCCCGGAGTATTTATCAAAATCAATCTCTTTACCCTGCATTGAACTGTAAGTTTCCCTGAGTAAACCAATCGAATCAATGAAAATTTTTACTGCAATATACACGCCGATGGCGGCATCAATGTAATGAATGCCAAAAATCGAAAAAATGACACCTGCGATAACAGCTGCAGCGACATAAATATGATTTTTCGAGTCCACAGATTGGGAGATCAACGCCAGGCTCCGTGTCTTTTTCCCCACAAAACGCTGATACAAAGATAAGACATAGGCGAAAGCCAATGCCATTCCCTCAACAGCTATGACCAGTCCTGCCCGTGTGATGTTTTCCGATTCACCCCTTACAGCGGCAAAAATGCTGGATATACTGTCAAATCCCAACCCAAATGCAGTAATTAACATCATGGCGACGATGACGAAACTACCAATCATCTCCTTTTTCTTCTTCACACTCCAAAAAACCACCCCTGCGGTCAATGTATCTAAGGCCGCATCCGTTCCATCTGCAATCAAACCCACACTTGAAGTGATCAACCCCGTCAGGAGTTTGAAAAAAGCCAAAACCGCATCAATAATCAGTGTATTTCGAGTAGCCCCTTCTGCAGAAAGCACATTTCTATTGACCCAGCCGGCGGCTTTTTCAAACTGTTGTTCAGTTTGTTCGCCCTCAATCTGCCCCGCTTGTGTCAAAGATAATTGGCCGTTTTGATTCTCAATGAGCCCCTGATAACTTAAGATCTTAATTTGGGTATTCAGTTCCTGAAAAAAATCCCCCTTACTTCCATGCGTTTGTTGATGGTGATGACGTGACGATTCAAAGCCAAAACCAAATTGAGAGGCAAATTTGAAAAAATGAGTCTTTAACTCATCGATACTCATGGGACCATTCTTCCTCAACAGCATTAAAATCATGTGACCTTCGTCTCGTCTTGCCATATCAGCCTCCTTGAAGAGCTATTGAATGTGTTCGTGCACGATAATCGATTATACCAGTTCAGTATAATTGAGTAAACAACAAAACTCGAAAGAACAAGAAGTGCTTTCGAGTTTTGTTGAAATACAAGAAAGGTGTTTATTTTCTGATCAATAATCCTGAGATTAGAGGAGCTATCTTGACACCCAGGATGACGAACAAGGCGACAATTAACGTTTCAAGTCCCGCTTTGACACTGATGTCTTTCATGATCAAAGCAGCTCCGAAATCAGTTGCCACACACAAAACCAAAGCTCCCCAAACACCGAATTTATTGAAAACAAAAACCATCAAGAGCATAATTGGTATGGAAAACAGCATTCCCAATAACACGGTCAACATCATGGATGAATCGGTGTGCTTATGAATGATATGCATCATAGCAGCCATTCTGGGACAGACGATAAACAAGCCAAACCCTGCACTGGTAACCAGTAATTCCATCAGACAGCTTTCTCCTTTCGGGGTTTAACAAACCCCATCACAATCATCACGATAGCCAGAAGAATATACATAGTTAACATTGCCTGCAGACCTGTTAGCCCCAACAGACCTCCGCCGGTAAAAAGAATAAAGGCGAAGATAAAGCCCATGATCGTTGGATAGGCAAATGCAAAGAGCATCCATTTAAAACCAGCTTCTGCACTAATGGTCAGAAGTGCTGCCAAACAAGGCGGATATAGGGCCATGAAGATGATCATGGCAGCGGCGTGAAGAGGTGTCAATCCGCTTTCCTGACTGGCCATTTTTTCTCCAAGTGCCTGTGAACCTTGACCGTCAGTTGTCTGATAAATGCTTCCCAATGTCGCTACAGTATTCTCTTTTGCTGCTAAAGCGCTGATTAAGCCTACGTTGATCTTCCAGTTAAACCCGGTATATTTTGTCAAAGGTTCCAGCCATTTACCAAATGTTCCCAGGAAGCTTGATTGAAGAACCTGATCATGTACTTCCTTTCTCAGGGCTTTCCTGTCTCTTTCTACCTGCCGGATGTGTTTGGAAATCGTTGCAGCATCAGCATCCTTGATCGTGTGACCGGTTATGGTGATGGAACCGGTTCTGACGATATTGAAATAGAGCGGATTGGAATCTTCCCATTGGCTGTAGAAATCATTGTAAACCTGAATCAGTTCGTATTCTTGAAGTGAGGCGGTGTAGGTGGAAAAGGCTACAAGCGCTTGCTGATAATCACGGCTAAAATCATCAAGGGACTCGATCCAATTTTTATGTAATTCAAAAGAGCCCTTGGAGGCTATTTTAAAGAACTCAGGATCTTTCAATAAATATCTTCGATTGATATCCCAAATCTTGTTCTCGTCCGTGACGCCATTCAGTTCAGAACTTAGTTCATCATCGAAGTCAAAGAAAGCGGCTATTTTTTCAGGGGTATTCAAAGTTGAAGCGTAGGGGTTGTTAACCCCGAGGGCGACGATCAATTCATCTGCAATCTCTTGTGCTTGCATAGAATAGGCTTCGGTTTCATTTTTAGCAAGACCGGGAAAGTTCAGCAGAAAATAGAGCCCGATCATGACAAAGATGATGATGGTGAGAACCTTTTTCAAAAACATCCACGTTCTCTCAACCACTCGTCGAAACACATTCGTCAATGAGGGCAAGTGATAGGGCGGCATTTCCATGATAAAAGGGGCTGTTTCGTAATTTTTTAGAACGGTAAGTGATAAAATCTTACTGACAATCAAAGCCATGAAGATGGTGATGGTCGAGATCATAAACATCATGAATCCCGCATACTGGATAAAAAAGATATCGATGAGCAAAACATAAAATGGGATCTTTGCCAGGCAGTTCATCAAAGGCACAACGAGAATCGTCGCCAGGCGGGCTTTATCATCCTTGATCGCCCGTGTAGCCATGATCCCCGGAATAGCGCAACCTCCAACATAGAGCCCGCCTAACATCAAAGGCAAAGCGGATTGCCCGTGTAATCCGAAGGGTTTGAACAATCTGTCCAAGATGAATGCGATACGTGCCATGTAGCCTGAATCTTCCATGATCGCCACCAATGCAAACAAGATGATGAAAATGGGGATATAATTCAAAACCGCCGTAATACCCTGAACGACCCATAAAGTTAATGCAGTTAACGTGGGGTCGGAAAAAAAGCCCTGTGCCGGTAACAATGATTCAATGGTATCTTGAAACCATCCCAGCACAGGCCACCAATAGTTAGTGAGATTGTATCCCTGTACGATTGCGAGTTCGTACACGAGAAGAAGTGTTGCAAACAAAATGATGGGTCCCAGTAGCCGGTTGCATACGATTCCATCAATTTTGTCGGTCAGGGTGTGCTTTTTACTTCGGGTTGTCGTGGTTGTTTGATCCATAATCAATTGTGCATGATGATATCTTGATTCCGCAATGAGAACCTGGGCATTGACCCCGGCTTTTTTGTTGAAGGAATCTCGCAATTTATATAAATCTTTGATCAATTTCTCTTTGTTTTCCATCAGCTGTCACCCAATTCTTTTGCCAATATTGGATTCTTAATCTTTTTCCCATTGATCAATTGCTCTACTTCATTGTCATTCTCTAGAAATTTCACGGCCAGCCAACGCAAAGGTAATGTTTGCAGTTCTTCCATCTGGGATAATGTCTTTTCAATCTGTTCAATTACCGCTTCCACTTGTGGCCCGTAATCAACTTTCATGTGTTCCGAAAAAGCGATTGTCCGATTAAGATTAGCATTGCATGCATTTGCAATAAACTGTTTGAGCATGTCGATTCCTTTGCTTTTATTGGCGATGACCGGCGCCACCTTTAAACCGAGTTTACTTTCAAAAGCCTCCACGTCGATTTCGATGCCCCTGGCCTTGGCTACATCGATCATATTCAAAGCGATCAGCACGGGACATCCCAATTCCATCAACTGAAACGTGAAACTAAGGCTTCTTGAGAGGTTGGAGGCGTCCATCACATGAACCACCAATTGAGGTTTTTCTTCCAAAATAACGGCTCTGGCCACCCTTTCCTCGAGTGAATAGGCTGTCAAACTGTAAGTGCCGGGTAAATCAATCACCGTGTATTTATCATCTTGGTATTTATAAACCCCCGTCTTTTTTTCCACGGTTACACCTGGATAATTGGCAATAAATTGTCGTGATCCGGTTAAGGTATTAAAAAGCGTTGATTTACCCGCATTCGGTTGACCCGTAAGGGCGATAGTGAACTTGAGATTCATAATCGCTCTACCACCAACAATTTCGCCTCACTGTGTCTGAGACTGACATGGGATCCACGGATTTTGACTTCAATCGGATCGGCAAAAGGGGCATTTCGAATAATTTCCAATTCGGTTCCCCTGAGAAAGCCCATATCCAGTAATCTCTGAGACAGAGAACCGTTCATGATGATCTCTTTAATGATACTTCTTTCTCCGGGTTTTAAGCAGTCCAAACTCAATTTATTTTCCACTTGCGAACCACCCCGTTGCATGCCTTTTCATCCGTCGCTTTCCCCTTCGATGACGATGTCTGCAACCATCCAATAATTCAACCCGCAAATTTTTTGCAATTTCATCTTCCAATGCCAGTCTTGATTCATTCACCGCTATTAAATACGGAGAATGGTTTTCTCCAGGAATAAGGATTTCACATTCCATTCCCTGAGACAAGCCCATATCGGTCAATCTTCTCGCAATTTCTTCCCTACCGGTGTGAGCTACAATTCTCATTTTTCTTCTTTCCTTTACATCTGTTAAGAAACAAACACCGTTCACAATCTCACCTTCTTCTCGGAATACTGTTCTTTGTTTTATCTTTCAGGGTTTCTTAATAAAATGAACGGGCAGTCTGCCAACGAACCCTGATGAACATTCACAAACTGCCTGGAGAGAATTAGAATGGAGTATTCTCAACCTTCATGAAAATGGCTGCGCCAACCTCTTGATCGTTACCATCAATCGGTTCGCCTTCCATGAGTGCCACAAAGCCCCACCAGCCGGACCACGGGAACGAAAATGCAAATTCACCTTCTTCATTGGTAATAAAACCCATCGCAGGACTCTCTCCGCCATTAAAATTGTATTCCGTTAATGAAGTATCCTCAAACGCTCCTTTAAACGCCTTTGTATTGAGAAATTCCACTTCAATCTCCGCATTAGGCACCGGTTTGCCATCCATCATGACGATTCCTCTGAACGTGCTTCCGGCATACAGGTTAACAGGCCAGTTCAAGGGGATGATTTCCGCTTTCATACCAGTAGGCTCTGACCAATCTGTTGGGAGGCCGGCACGGTTGACAATGGTCTTGGTGTACTGGGTAATATAAATGCCTTCAGAAGCTTCCCAATAAGGTCCGGGCTCCAGAGTGAACATAAAATCTCCCATTCCCCTGCATCGATAGGACATTTCATAGGCAATCGCACTTCTTTGACCATGGATAAAGTCGAATTTTTGCAGTTGAGCCGTTAAATCCGTAAATTCTCCTTTATTCCATACACCGAATTTTGCTGGTTCAGACATGTTCATGGTCAAAGGGTCGGCGATAGCATCATGGGTTCCACCGCCCGGATGGGTGAAAATAAGTTGAAGATCAATTTTACTGGAATCGTTTTCTCCCAAGTAAGTATTGGGTGTGTAAATCATTTGGAAATGGGCGAACACCGCTGTTGTCAGCAATATCGCAATCAATAAAACACCGAAAAGCCTTTTTTTCATTGTTCAAACATCTCCTTTAATTTTTTTTGTTTGAGACCATAATAATTAATGTGATAGTGATAAAAATAAGACATAGAGCCATGACACCAAGAAATACAGTGATTAATGTCATCTCAGTCTTTAATGCTTTTAAGTCATTGTTGCTGCTTGAATAGTCTCTGACCGGGTAAAAAGATACGGGACTCATGTCGGAGACAACCGGTTGAATGATTGTGGGCTGTGTAGATTCAACGGGTTTTTCTGCTGGTTTAGCCTCCTCGGCTATTGCTTCTGTTACAGGCGCTTCTACCTTTTTAGCAGATTTAACCGGCCCTTCCTTTTTAACAATATGTCCCGGACCGGCATCTAAGACAACATAATATTTCGGGCAATCGGGAATAGCCACTTCGACCGAATTGAATTCATCGAATTTGCCTTCCCATAAGACCTTAGCGTTCTCGTCTTCCAGTCTGCAAGTCATTCCCTGAGCTCCTGATCCATCTGAAAAGCCAGCTTCCGCATACAACGTCCCATCGCAGTTATCTTCCACCAACAAAAGCGGTGTGTGTGCCAGCAGAATACAAGTAGTAAAGATGAGTAAAAATAAGATTAGTCGTTTAATACAGTTCACCCCCTTTAATCTATTAGAATATTATAGATATACTTAACGTCTATAAATATACTTCTATATAAGAATTATATATAATTAATTATTGCTTGTCAACACCTTACAAATCTATATATATGAAGAAATCATATATGGATGAGCAGTTTTCTAATGAAGTAGCTTGTATGTATAAAACAGCCTCTGCTAAAATAAAGGTATTACTCTCTGCAACAAAGGGTCATCAATAAGCTGTCTTGAAGCTACTGTGAGAATAAAGTGGACGAAAAAATATCGTTGAGAAGTGTGAAAAATGAAACGTTAAACTTTTTTGTCGATGATAACCGATTTCACATTTGGATTATCCCGGAGAAAAACTTTCCTGAAATAAACTTTCTTAACGCTGAACAATAAAACTGATATTCAAGAAAAGCAGAAATAACCATTCATTCATCATAACTGAAAAGCCGATGACATCCCCGGTGATGCCGTTGATTTTTTGTTCTGATATCCGGGATATCAACAGGGCAATCAAAATTTGAAAAGGGAGAAAGATACCTGTAACCGGAAAGAAGAATATGATCGGGATGATGAAGATGAAAGAAAAAAAAGCGAACCGTTTGGGGTAAGGAAAGTACAGTTGTCCCAAGCCCTTTTTTGTTGCGGGTTTTGAAACGGCCAGGAGAAAAGGTGCTGATAATCTTCCAAAGATTGGAAACAGAATCCATCGGCTATCGGCGGAGAGAATACAATGGATTTCAATGGCCAAGAACAAAACACCAAATAAAAGAGCGAAAGCACCCGTGTTGGAGTCTTTCATGATGGCCAGACGTTGATCCGGTGTTTTATGGGATGGGAAAAAGCCGTCGATGACATCCAGGAAGCCGTCAAAATGAAAGTAACCAAATAACAGGAAATAAATCCCCAAACTGAGAATTTTAGGCAAGTTTTCTTCAAAGATCATGTTCAAGACATGGTTGCAAAGATACAATATCAAAGCGGCAAGGATACCAATCAG
>DAOTHY010000088.1:0-8361 GCA_035447925.1 Thermotogota bacterium | reverse complement strand
ATGATTCAAAAAAACGTTCAATTCTATAAATTTGCCTTGTATGGTTTTCTTAAAAATCTAATGTTTTTTGAACCCTTTTTAATCCTTTTTTTTAGGGATATTGGGCTGTCTTTTTTACAAATCGGCATTCTTTTCACCGTCCGTGAAGCGGTGACCAACATCACTGAAATACCCACCGGAATATTAGCCGATTCGGTAGGCCGGCGAATCACCATGGTGTTCTCCATGATTGCCTATATCATCTCCTTTGCCATCTTTTTCTTTTTAAACGATTATCTTTCAATGATTTGCGCCATGTCTTTTTTCGGACTTGGAGAATCTTTACGTTCGGGAACGCATAAATCCCTTATATTGAGTTATTTACGAATGAATCATTGCGAGGATAAAAAAGTGGAGTATTATGGCCTCACCAGAAGCTATTCCCAAATGGGGTCTGCCGTCAACGCCTTAATCGCAGCCTTTTTAGTGTTTTTCTATGGTAATTACCGAGTCGTATTCATCGCCGCTTTGATCCCCTATCTGGTCAACCTGGTGAATCTGGCCAGCTATCCCAAAGAAATAGATCAGGAGATCCATAACAAAAAAAAGACACCTTACCGTTTTCTGGACATGTTCAAATCTGTGGACAATATCCGAATTTTTCTGAATTCTTCCCTGTTTGATGCCTTTTTCAAAACGGTGAAAGAATATCTGCAACCCATATTGGCAGCTTTGGCTTTGTCGTTGCCCCTGTTTGTTGAACTGAATCCGGAGAAACGGACATCCGTTGTTGTGGGGATTTGCTATTTCTTTATCTACCTGCTGACAACCTATTCGGCTAAAAATGCCCATCAGGTGGCAAAAAGAGCCAAGCACTTATCTGTGGCGTTGAATTTGACGTTTCTTGCGGGAATGGTTCTTGTTTTGTTGGCGGGCTTGTTCAACGTCTTGTCTTTGAATATCATTCCCGTGATCCTGTTTCTGCTCATCTTTGTACTGCAAAACCTGAGAAGACCGTTGAATGTCTCCTTAATTAGTGATATCATTCCATCGGAAAAGTTATCCACCGGGCTTTCCGTTGAATCCCAACTGAAAACGATTTTTATCGGTGTTTTTTCTCCCCTTTTGGGATTTCTAGCCGATAAAATTGGTGTGGGATGGGCTTTATTTGCCTTTTCAGGCTTTATGTTAATGGCGTATCCGGCCGTTAAAATTTCGAGAAAAAATGAAGGTGAACCGTATCGATAACACCATTTGCAAATCATTTAACGTTCGATATACGGACTGTTTTTATCACGATCGCACGAACATTGTCAGTGTTTTGGGATTCTTTAACGAGATTGCCCAGGAAGCCGGTTTTTACTATGACCGGGAAAAAAATATACTGAAAGAGGAATCCTTGGCGTGGATCATTCTCAACTGGGACATTCAAATCAACCGGTATCCCAAATACCGGGAAGGCGTGAAGGCCTGCACCATCGCCAAGGCTATCGACCGTTTTGTCGCTTTTAGGGAATTCCAGTTGTTTGACCAAAACGACCAGATGCTGGCCAGGGGTAAATCCAAATGGATTCTTTTAAACCTCGAAAAGCGTAAACCGGCTGTCGCCAGAGATTATATGTATGAACTGTATGGCGTCAATGAAACCGCAGCCCCTTTTACCATCAAAAAACCGTTAGAATACAAAGAAAAAGAAGGTGACGCTTTTCTCTTCCGAGTCCGAAAACGGGATGTCGATGATTATGAACATGTGAACAACACCATATACCCCTATTGGATCAACGAATCCGTCCCCGATGAAGTGACCAATACCATGATCCTTGAAACCCTAAGGGTTTATTATAAGCGGGAAACCACCTATCCCAACGATGTCTTTATTTACAACAAGATTTTGGACAACGGGCATATTCTTCACCGAATCGACCAGGCCGATGGTAAAATCCTGGTCTATGCGGAGAGTTTCTGGAGAAAAAAAACTTGAGTCTTCATTTACTTTCTCACTGATACCAGCCTAAGCATTCGAGTTTTAATATGCTATAATCGATTATGTTTATAAAGAAGACGAGAACAGACGGAAAACTTTATCTTCAAATAGTAGAATCTTATCGAGATGAAAAGGGCATTAGCAGGCATCGGGTGATCTGTAACCTCGGCCGATTAGGTGCTTTGCGTGAAAACACACATGCGAAAAAGATCATTTTAGAGATACTGGAACTGATGCTCTCAGATGAAGACAAACCCTCTGGTGAAACAGCCGTTCAGCAGCGTCTTCATTTCGAACAGGAATAATCAACGGGAGAGACAAATATCTCTCCCGTTTCTTTTTTTCGCTGCTCTAAGGGATATAAATCTGCGGTTCCTGAATTTGGATGGGCTCTCTTTCCGGAAGAACATAGGATGAATAGAGGGGTATACCTGGTGTGGGATAATTGCGATTTTTCGTGCTTTGATAGCAGAAATAATATAATTTAAGTGTGTTGTTGCCTAGAACCGGGTTCGTCAGGGCTATGACATCTCCCCAATGATCCGGATGGGTCCAGTATTCCATACGAAGGAGAAAATCACTGGTGAATTCAATGTATTGATCTTGTGGTCCGTTGTGATCGTTGATGCCTTCTGCGGAATCCATATCCCCATAGGCATTTTTCTCGCTGGTTGTAGATGAGATGCACATATCCAGGTTCGGCATTCCAGTATCTCCCAGCGTTTCAAAGTAATCCGTCCAACTGCCGCCATGACAGGTTTCAAAGATCAAGTTGAAGTGAACGTTGGGGTATAGATCCATCAACGCATCAAGAGTTGAACAATAATAACTGTAACCGCCCATGTTCATCGCCTGGTGACCCCCATGGGCAATAAAATACAGGGTCAAATTGTTGACGTTGTGGTTAGTCGTCAAGTCTAACACCGCCGCTGCGATGTCCGCGGCTTGATTATCCGGGTATTCTACTTTCACAACCCGCTCATCACCCACATCACAGCCAAAAAGATCCCATAAGGCGTCAAACATTTGATCACTGACATTCATGGTTTCGCTGTAAAGATTTTGAGTGGGTGTCAGTCCACAAGTGACGACTGCTCCGTAAACCCTTAACTGAATGGGATAAATCTCATACCATTTAAAAATAACAGCCGGGATCCATATATGTGAGGGATTGTAAACGGTCCATTCGCCAGGGTCTTCGGTAATTCGGGTGCTGTTGGGTTCTTTAAAGATTTCCGGGACCTGCTGATTTACTGTTGGCCAGCCTTGGATCTGCTCTTGAAACATGATGTTCCCCGTTTGACTGACAGCCAGAATCCGACCCGGATGGGGATAAAAACCACCGGGTTGCTCATCCAAATAAAATAACCAACCGGCTTCATTTATCGGTCCTGATTGCCGACTAACGGACTCTTCCATTGGATCTTCAGAGGCAATCACATCTCCCTCGTTCAGGGTACAGATGTAATTTCCCACCGCAATATCCGGAACGCCTTGCTGATTGTTGATCCAGGTCACAAATTGAACCTTTGCCGCTGGTAAATCAATGACAACCGCAACTCCTCCACCGCAAGAAGACAGCCAGAAAGAGATAACGAGAATCAAAGCTATCAGCATCTGCATTTTGATTCTTTTCATTTTAAAACCCCCTTTTATGTTAGGAGAAAAAGAAAAAAGAATTCGGCATAATAATTCTACCACTTGAATATTGCGTTGCAATGATGACTATCAACCAAATGAGTTGCAAAATTATAATCACACTAAGACATTTTCAAATAATTTCTAAAGACTTCAACGAGAAAGAAGCTAACATGTTTAGAGATGAAAGAAAATTTGCGTTTTTCTGTTGATTTTGTTTTTACTCTCATTCATGTTATACTCGGTACGTGTATTCCAAGGGTATACACATTTGACAATTCAATAGTCGAATCGGAGGCGTGTTCGAGATCAGTAAACCGGAGCCATTGGGGATTTGTCCGGTTGAAAGGTGAGAACACCGAAGGATTTCACTCGACCCCCTAAAGAGTGATATCCTGGGAATACGGGGAATACCCGTATTACTGTCACAGATTTTCTGTGGAGCGCTGATTCAATGTGTTTGTGAGTTCATGGTCCAATCGATCTAACCGCTTTTTGGACCTGTTTGCAAGGTATTAACCGTCAAACACACAATCATGATGATTGTTTATTCATAATAAACATCAAAAAGGCGCTTTCCGTATTGGAAGCGCCTTTTTTATTAAATGAATTTCTAAACTTTTGGAGGTGTCGTTATGAAAATCGGGGTAGCCGGAGCAACCGGAGAAGTTGGAAGAATGATGATTCATGTTATTGAGGAATTTGATCTGCCTGTGAAAGAACTGAGAGTTTTCGCTTCAAAACGTTCTGCAGGGTCTCATATAAAGTATAAACACACTCAGATCAAGGTGGAGGAATTGACCGATGAAACCATGAGTGAATCATACGATTATTTATTGTTTTCCGCAGGAGGAGCCGTCTCAAAAAGATTTGCACCTATCGCGGCAGCCGCCGGAAACGTGGTAATTGACAATTCTTCCGCTTTCAGAAATGAAGCGGCAATCCCCTTGGTGGTTCCTGAAATTAACGGACACCTGTTGAAAAATTACAGAGGGATCATTGCCAATCCCAACTGTTCAACCATACAAATGGTGTTAGCTTTGAATGGACTGGTTGAATACGGGATCCAAGAAATCGTGGTTTCCACTTATCAATCCATTTCCGGGGCAGGTCGAAAGGCTTTGGACGAGTATTCGACTCAACTGGAATGGCACAGTAAAGGAATGGATGTTTGGGAAAACTTCAGACGATCACAAAAAAAAGTCTTCATTAAACCCATCTTCTCAAACGTTATTCCTCTCATCGGAGAGATTGATGAAGAAACGGGAATGAGCAGCGAAGATTTAAAGATGGTGAACGAAACACAGAAAATATTTTCAGACAACACCATTACGGTATATCCCTTTACAGCCAGGGTCGCCAGTGAATATTCCCACGGAGAATCTGTTCTGGTCAAATTGAGAAACGATATAGATCGGGAATCTTTTATCCAAGCCATCGACCGTACACCACATGTGCAATATTCTCAAGACGTTGTCACCTCGGTTGAAGCAGCGGGATCCAATATCACATTCGTTTCAAGGGCGAGGAAAATGGCTCCCGGTGTGTTTATGATCTGGGTTGTAGCAGACAACATCAGGGTAGGCGCTGCCACGAATGCACTGAGAATACTTGCCATGCACCGGCAACTGAATCAAGGGGGATGATGAAATGTTTTATGGAGTAGGAACAGCGATAATAACACCTTTTATCAATAGAATGTCAACCGACGAGTTTCAAGATACACAAGTGGATTATCCCGCATTGGATCGATTCTGTGAATTTCAAATTGAAAACGGAGTTAATGCCCTGGTTGTATTGGGGACAACAGGTGAAGCACCCAGTATTATGCTAGAGGAAAGAAGGCAAATCATTGAACACGCTGTGCGGGTTTCCAACAACCGAGTACCGGTAATCGTGGGAACAGGCACAAATAACACACAGCATTGCATCGAAAACAACCAGATAGCTCAAGATTCAGGAGCTGACGGACTGTTAATCGTGACCCCCTACTACAACAAATCCACCCAGAAAGGACTTGTCACTCATTTTTCATTTATCGCTGAAAAAACAAATCTGCCCATCATTCTCTACAACGTTCCCTCCCGAACAGGGGTCAATTTGTTGCCTGAAACCGTGGTGGAGATATACAAGGCCAATCCCAACGTTATCGGCATAAAGGAGGCTAGTGGTGATATTTCACAAATAGCCCGCTTATTCAGTATTAAACCCGATGGGTTAATGGTTTACTCCGGCAATGACGATCAAGCCTTGCCCATCATCAGTATGGGTGGTGTGGGATGTATATCGGTCATCGCCAATGTATTACCGGCACAATTCAGTGCATTAGTCAATGAAGCCTTAACCGGCCATTATGATCGAGCCAGAAACTACCAAAAGAATCTCCTACCCATGATGAATGCCTTGTTTACCGAACTCAACCCCATACCGGTGAAATATGCCTGTTACAAGGAAGGGCACTGTGAAAATGTTCTGCGCTTGCCATTGGTCCAGGCTTGTGAGCAAACACAGGTATTAGTGGATAGACAATTGGAAAGGTTGGGGGTGCTGTCATGAAATATGGCATCATGGGATATTCAGGAAGAATGGGAAAGCTCATTCAGGAAGTGTTTACTCAAAGAGGTCACGAACTGGTTTACCGATGCGATTTACAAGAGGAAATTCAACAGGATGTTCCTCAGGTGATCATAGACTTTTCAACCCCAAGAGCCTTTAGCAGGCTCATGGAAAAGGCTCGTGAATTTAACTGCTCCCTGGTGGTGGGAACGACCGCATTGAAAGTAGATGATCTTGATATTTTAAAGGACTATGCAAAGAACCGGAGTGTGGTTTACGCCAGAAATTTTTCAAAAGGCATTGTCATGCTGAAAAACATGCTCAAAGGCCTATCAGGAGAAATTCACGATTGGGACATCGAGATTATCGAAAAACACCACCGATATAAAAAGGACAAACCTTCGGGAACCGCAAAGATGCTGGCAGAGTGCTTCGACTTTGAAGTCCCCACATCCTCTATCCGCATGGGCGGCATTCCCGGAGAACACACCATCCTGATTGCAGGGCTGGGAGAGATCATTGAAATCAAACACCAAGCCATTTCCCCCAGAACCTTTGCTGAAGGTGCCTGCTTCTCAGCTGAAAAAATCTTCAACGTTGATAAGGGATTTTTCACCTTTGACCAGCTCTGCGCCGGAGAAGCACTGACAGGAGAGGGGGAAGAATAATGGACAGCTACACTTTAATTGATCATATTGCCCATTCGGCAAAACAAACCCCCGTAAAAGTGACCCTGAAGGGCCGTTTGAACAGTGAAATTCAACATTTAAAGGGCTTTTACGGAGATGGCAATTTTGGCCTGCTCTATTGTTCATTGGATGAATGGGAATGCCTTCAAAAAAAGCATGCGCAGCTCATTGATGATTTTATCCTCGAATGCGACCGGCGAAATTCAGCCCTTCCATTGGCTGATCTAACCCGATACCCAGCCAGGATTGAGCCTGGGGCAATCATTAGAGAATATGTGGAAATCGGAGAGGGTGCGGTTATCATGATGGGCGCCATTATAAATCTTGGAAGTGTAGTGGGCAAAGGAACCATGATCGATATGAATGTCGTGCTGGGCGGAAGAGCTCAGGTGGGTGAAAACTGTCATATCGGTGCCGGAGCCGTTCTTGCGGGGGTTATCGAACCTCCCAGTGCTGAACCGGTCATCGTGGAGGATAATGTTTTAGTCGGGGCAAATGCCGTGATCACCGAAGGGGTTCGGGTCGGTCACCATTCGGTGATTGCCGCCGGTTCTGTTGTCTTAGACCATGTGGAACCCTATTCGGTTTACGCTGGTGTTCCCGCCAGGAAGGTCAAAGAAGTGGACAATAAAACACTCTCTAAAACCCAGCTGGTTCAAGCTTTGAGAAATCTTTAAAAGGGTGTCTCATGAACAGTCATGTGATGACAGATCGAACAAAAAAGAAAGAAACAACAGTCGTTCAAAAATACGGCGGCAGCTCCCTTGCCGACGAAGTCAAGATCAAAGCGGTTGCTGAAAAAATCAAGAAAACATTGAATAATTTTGGTAAGCTGGTGGTAGTGGTTTCTGCAAACGGAAACACAACCAACCAATTGATACAACAAGCCAAAAAGATTAACCCAAAGCCCTTGGCAAGGGAGTTGGACATGCTGGTTTCCACCGGAGAACAGGTTTCTGCTTCTTTGTTGACAATGGCCTTGCACGGCATCGGGATTAAAGCCCTTTCGGTTAATGCCTACCAGTTGGGTATCGAAACAGACCAGGTTTATACAGAGGCCAGGATTCAAAAGATTGACCGGCAACGTCTGTCAATGTGCCTGCAAAAGCACGATGTGCTTGTTGTTACAGGCTTTCAAGGTATAACCGGCGATAACGAAGTCACCACTTTGGGTCGAGGTGGATCAGATACATCCGCAGTAGCGTTGGCAGCCACTTTAGGCTGTGATTGCGAAATTTTTAGTGATTTTGACGGTATCTTTACCGTTGATCCCAGGTTGCTGACAAAATCAAAAAAATTGTCTCATATCTCCTACGACGAAATGCTGGAAATGGCCAGTCTGGGTGCCAATGTCCTTCATAGCCGGGCAGTGGAAATCGCTAAAAAATATTCAGTACACCTTCGGTGTGCCTCGACATTTTCAGATAAAGGGGGAACGATAGTGACGGAAAATTATCTGGAGGCTCCCGTTGTAAGCGGGTTAAGTGTGATGAGAAATCAGACTCAAATCACCCT
>DAOTHY010000087.1:0-8368 GCA_035447925.1 Thermotogota bacterium | reverse complement strand
GAATGGAAATAGTAAAAAAATCAGCTCCGCTGTTGAGTTTAGCTGCTAATTCCCAAGAATCACTGATGGCTTGAAGGTATTTGGTGACTTTTTCAATCACGTTGACTAACATCAATGAAGCAAGCCTATCCTGATATTCTCTGGTGAATTCAATTGCTACCTGTCCGCCGTAGGAAACCCCCAACAAATGAATCTTGTCAATTTTAAGAGCATCCAATAACTCTAAGAGATCTTGTACATGTAACTTCCATGTATAAGAGATATCTTTTAATCGGCTTGATTGACCCTGATCACGAAAATCCATCAGTAACAACCGATAATCAGATGCAATATACTCCTTTAGTCCAGTCCAACTGGCCGTACTCATCATGATTCCATTGAGAAAAACAACCCATGGACCGTTTTGTCCATAGGTTTCATAATATATTTCTCCGCCATTTGAAAGCGTATGAATCATATCTTTTTCTCCTTGAGAAAATCAGTTAAAATGGTCACAAATTGATCAGGGTTCTGTACGTTTACAGCATGCCCTGTATCTTTTAAGACTTCGATTCTGGCATTTTTAATACGTTGTACAGTAGGTTTTAACAAGGCTTCAGTAATCAGGGAATCTTTATCACCGACCAGAAATAAAACTTCAAAATTGATTTTCAGTAATTCATCCAGATAATGATATCTTTCAAGTGCCCTGGCATTTTCGGTGAAGGCCCTTTGATCCATGAGCAGTGCATCATCTGTCAGTTTTTCCAACAAACGTTCCGGATCATCAGAAGTGATCATTCCTGAAAGTGCCATTTTTAACAAACCTCTGTTATTCTGATACGATTTCAGAACCGGATAATATTCCTCTGGGGTCACCAATCCATCTGCGGGTGCCGGATCTATTAACAGCATTTTGTTTATCCTGTCCGGATTATTTAACGCATATCTCAAACAAACCGCTCCACCGAGTGAATGACCCACCAAATTGATCTTTTTGAGATTGAACGTGTTAATGAATCCTTCTAATTCTTTAGCGTAATTTTCAATGCTAATGTCCCTTTCAGGATGGCTTGAGTCACCAAATCCCGGTAAGTCGAGGGCAATCCCACGATAATCAGTTTGATTCAATCGCTTCAAAACGGGTTCGTACCATCTCCAGGAAGCAAAATTTCCGTGAACCATGAAAACAGGCTCTCCAGTAGGATTCCCTCCCGTTTCAAAATGGATTTTAATATCTCCAAGTTTGACAAACATTGATTTATCCTCCTTGAACTGCATCTTTCTCAATCTCTTCCGTATCCACACATAGGGTCTCCAAAGATACTTCCATTGAAAGATGTATAATGCATAGCTCAAACCCCTTGGGAAGAAGAGTACCACCAAGATTAACATCACACCGAATATGATGGACATAGGTAAATTGATTCGGCTAAAAAGGAAAGGAATAGCTACCATCAAAATGGTACCGATGACATTTCCCGAAAGGGATGCCAACCCTCCCACAACAATCATTGCTAACAAATTGATTGATAATCCTAAAGCGAAGTCTGTCGGGGCAATATAATTGATGGTATGCGCATAAAGTGCTCCTGCAATACCACCGTAGACAGCACTGATAATGAAAGCGATTAATTTATACTTCGAGATGTTAATTCCAGAAGATCGAGCCGCAAACTCGCTCTCCCTAATCGCTTTAAAAGCCCTGCCGGTTCTTGATTGTAATAGATTATGGGCAAACAGAAATAGAATAACCGTAATCACACAAATCAAGTAATACTTTCCCAAATCGCTGCTAACATTGAATCCAAAAAGATCGGGATTTGGAACTCCTGTCATACCCGTATGTCCGCCTAAATAATCACTGGCGCCGATTATTTTTTCAACTGCTACTCCAAACGCCATGGTGGCGATGGCTAAATAGAAACCGGTTAATCTTAATGCGGGGAACCCTAAAATTAAACCAAACAAGCCTGAAAATCCCCCTGCCAAAAAGATCGTGATGAGAAACGGAAAGTTATAATTCTTTGTTAATACTGCGGAAAGATAGGCACCTAATGCCATAAATGCCGCATGACCGATGGAGATTTGGCCTGCATAGCCGATGAGTATATTCAATCCCAAAGCGGCAATGGAGAAAATCAAAACCTGGGAAAAAATACTGATCAAAAAGGTTTGATTCAGAAAGAGAAGGGGTAAAATAGCCAGTGCCACAGCAAACAGTATCATGTTTTTGTATTTTTTCATCATTAGACCCTCCTCTTTGAAGATTTGCCTAAAATACCAGATGGTTTAATCAACAACAGAATAATAATGATAATCAAAGCCACCGCTAATTTCAAATCCGCCGATATCCATTCACCAACATATTGTTCAATCACTCCCAACAAAAGGCCACCTACAATTGCGCCCGGTAAACTGTCAAATCCACCTAAGACAGCCGCAGTCAATCCCTGTATTTGCAGATTTAACATCATATTCGGATGCACATATGTTTTGGGAGCGGCTAATATGGCAGCTAAAGCACTGAGAGCGGTGCCAAACCCCCATGCAAAACCGTACACTCCACCAACGGGTATACCCATTAGTTTTGCCGCCTCTTCATGCTGAGAGGATGCCCTCACAGCCAGTCCCACCTTGGTGTATTTGAGATAGAAAAAGGTACCGAAGACAATCACAGCTGTTAGAATAAAAATCAGTAAATCCTGCCGGGTTATCACCAGAAATATTTCACCAATATTAATCAATAAAGGTTTTCCGCTTATGAGGTTTGGCAACTGTCTGGTATCCTGTTTCCAAATCCAAAGAGCAGTTCCTTCAAGCGTCATCAGCATGCCCAATGTGATGATCAACATAGCCGAATGCGAAAGATTTCTAATTGGTCTTAACAGAAATTTTTCAGTCAGCATACCCAAAACAACGGCAAACAACAAACCCATCAGAATCGCTAAAAGAAGCGGAAAACCAAAAAAGGCATAACAGGAAAAGGTTATATACGCCGCAAACATTCCCATATGACCATAAGCGAAATTTAAAACACCGGTAGTACGATGGATGATAACCAATCCCAACGCAACCAGGGCAAACAAGCTTCCATCTCTTAATCCAAGTATTAATTGCTGCATGATATCACCTAACCCCCCAGATATTTCTGTTTGACTTTGTCGTTTTTCAACAGTTCGGAAGCTGGTCCTTCCAGAGGTATCTTGCCGACTTCAATAATATAGGCATAGTCCGAAATATGCAATGCGGCATTGGCATTTTGTTCTACAAGGAAAATAGTCGTTCCGGCACTTTTTAATTCGATGAGTGTATCAAAGATTTGCTCAAAAATAATGGGAGCCAAACCTAATGAGGGTTCATCCAGCATCAGTAATTTTGGATCAGCCATAAGAGACCTACCAACTGCAAGCATTTGCTGTTCTCCTCCGGAAAGGGTTCCGGCCATTTGTTTTCGTCTGTCACTTAAAATGGGGAAAAGTGTATAAACCCTCTGTATATTTTCTTTCACCCTCTCTTTATCCTTAATAACATAGGCTCCCGCCAACAGGTTTTCATACACCGAGAGATCCGGGAAAAGTTTTCTACCCTCGGGACAATGAATAATGCCCTGTTTGACAATATAATCTGTTGATCTGTTGTGAATCGCCTCACCCATAAATGAAATTTCACCATCATAAATATGATTCAACCCGGAAACCGCTCTCAATGTTGTGGATTTGCCCGCTCCGTTGGCCCCAAGCAATGAAGTAATGGTTCCTTCTTGAATTTCAAGGGTAATTCCTTTCAACGCTTCAACATATCCGTATTTTAATTTGACATCCGTTAATTTAAGCATATTTACTCTCCCCTAAATAAGCCTTGATGACTTCGGGATCGGTTCTAATCTCTTGTGGTATACCCTGGGCAATCTTTTTTCCAAAATTCATTACCGTTATATAATCTGAAATGTCCATGACCAAAGACATATCGTGTTCAACAAGAAGAATGGTGACTCCCTGAGCCTTTATTTCTCTTATAACCTCTTTCAAGAACTCTGTTTCTGATGGATTTAAACCTGCTGCCGGTTCATCTAAAAGCAACAGCCTGGGAGATGAAATCAACGCTCTGCCAATTTCCACCATTTTCTGCAATCCGTATGGAAGCATTCCTGTTAAGCTGTTAAGTCTATTTTTTAAACCAAGAAATTCAGCAATCTGTGAGGCTTTATCGTTCGATCTTGATTCTTCTGAAAGCGCTCGTTTAGTCTGAAAGATTTCGTTGGTTAGTCGGGTGTTGATATTCACGTGCTCTCCGACCAAAAAATTGTCCCTAACTGTCATCATTTTAAAGATTTCCAGGTTTTGAAAGGTTCTTGCAATTCCCGATTGGATGATTTCATGAGGTTTCAATTTTAACAAACTCTCACCATCAAACAGAATTTCCCCTTCATTAGGTTTGATCACACGGGTAATCACATTAAACATCGTCGTTTTGCCGGCACCATTGGGGCCTATTAACGAATGGATCTTTCCCTGTTCGATGTCCATCGTAATCTGAGAGGTTGCAATCAACCCCCCAAATCTAACCGTTATATCCTTGACTTCCATTAAACTCATCCTTCATCACCTGCCAAAACATTGTAATAAAAAGAACAGGGGGATTCGGTTTTAAAAAACCGAATCCCAATGCAATACTTTGTAATTATTCTCCCATTTTCACCCAATCGATGGCTTTGATCATCTGATCGCCTTCGACTCTGAGAATATACATGGCATTCAAACCCAATCTGGCCTTTTCATTATCCGGATCGTACTTGTAATATGTAATAATTGGCGAAATAATTCCCTGCCAACCCTTCAAACTTTCAAGACCTTTAACCAAAGATTCCCTGGTTAAGTTTTCTCCTGCTCCAGCTCTCCATAAACCTTGTGTAAAGAGTTCTGCGGCAATAAATCCTGCTGCTGCATATGCATCAGGAATTTCATCGGGATAACTGGCTTGGAATATCTCCAAATATTGGATAAATTTCTCTGATTCAGGATCTCCGAGATCAACCCACGCCATGACTTCCAATCCTTCTGCAGCACCCTCTGCCAACTGAATCAGCTTGGGTTCCGCATTGGGATAACAAGTAACAAAGAGCGGTTCAAAACCGTAATCCCTTGACTGCTTTAAAATATTTGGTGTCTGGTCCGTAAAAGTCAGTAAATAGACTGCGTCCACTCCCGACTGCATCATTTTGATGATTTCATTGTCAAAGGATGTCTGAGCCGGATCAACGGCGATAGCTTGTACCAGCAAATTCTCTCTTCCATTTTCTTTTAGATACGCTGATAAAGCACTATAAGCTTCTTTCCCATCTTCTGCAGCTCTGTAAATCATACCAATTTTCTTTTTATTTGCAACTTCTGTTAAATATTTCCCAACGATCGGTGCTTCGATTGAGTAATTTGGCTGAACAGAGAAAATGTATTCTTTCGGGGGAATGGCCAATAAACTGGACCCACTTCCCTGATAAACAAAAGGAACACCGCCACCATTTAAGTAATCCATAACGGCTAAACATCCGGGTGTTCCAAGGCCACCGACTATGGCGAATACTTTATCCTGCTCCACCAGTCTTTTTACCTCAATAACCGTTTTTGAAGGAACGAATTGATCATCAACAGTAATCAAATTGACCTTTCTTCCCCAAACACCTCCATTTTCATTGACCCAATTAAAATAAGCTTGCATTCCTTTGTCCATTGAAACACCAATAAAGGCCAATGCTCCTGAAAGAGCCTGGAATGAACCGATAGTGACTGAGTCATCGGTGATTCCATTTGTTGAAGTATCAGCGGTAAAGGCAGTAGAAAAAATCATTGCGACCACGAGAACAATCATTAGAATCTTTTTCATGTTATTTCCTCCTTTTTATAAAAGCCCAATTTCATGAGCCTGTTTTTTAAGATCATCCCGATCTTCGGGATGGGCTATTCTGATTAATTCCTGGACTCTTTTATTCACGGGAAGTCCTCTCAGTTTGGCAATACCGAAGTCAGTAACAACCCAATCCAAATCCTGTCTGGGTACTGTAACACCAGACCCAGGCTTTAGCATGGGAACAATTTTTGATGCTCCATTTTTGGTTCTAGCTGATAGTGCAATAACACCCTTACCCCCTTTACTCATTACCGCACCCCTATGAGTATCCAATTGCCCGCCCGTTCCGCTGAAATGTGCTGTACCAATGGATTCTGAACAGACCTGCCCGGTAAGGTCTACCATAATAGCCGTATTGACGCTGACCATGTTGTCGTTTTGTGCGATAACGTACGGATCGTTCACGTAATTACCTCTTAGTAGCCAAACTCCAGGATTATCCTCGATAAAGTCATACATTTTTTTCGATCCCAAGGCAAAGGTGCAAATCGCTTTACCTGGCCACAATGTTTTTTTCGCATTCGTAATAACGCCCAGTTCGAACAGATCGATCATAGACTCGGTAAACATTTCTGTATGAATGCCCAAATCCCTTTTATCTTTCAAAAGACCTGCCACAGCGTTTGGGATACCCCCGATACCTATTTGAAGCGTAGAGCCATCATGGACCAGTTCTGCAATGTATCCCGCAATCATTTCATCCGTTTGAGTGGCTTGGCTGTCCGGCAGTTCTGGAATGGGGTAATCGACTTCATACAGCCAATCGATTTGAGAAATATGAACTTGTGTATCACCATGCGTTCTGGGGGCGTTTTTATTGACCTCAAACACAACTCTTTTAGCCTTCTCTATCACATCTTTTTCATAGGTGGCACTTAAAGAAACCGTGAAAAATCCATGTTCATCCATTTCAGAAGCGATTCCAATGTAATAATCCGGATCTTGTAAAGACAACAAGTTCGTTCCCGCTTCATGGAGGTTGTTGGGTACATAAGTGGCTGTTTTCAACCCGCTTTTTATGGCGCTTCGAATTGCCCCATTATGGAACCATGAGTTGTTAATAAATGAACCCTCATAATCCTTTTTCATATAAAATTCGTAGGGATTCATATTCAAACAGGTATAAACACCAACGTTTTTGACTCGATGGGCAATCGTATGTAAATCTGTCAAAAAACACTGTGGCTCCATCGCTGCCATCCCACATACAATCACATCATCTGTTTTGATGTGAGATAAAACCTGCTCGCAGCTGGTTCTTTTTGATTCATAATCTTTGTAAAAACCGTTCAAAACAATCACTCCCCATTTTTATAATGACCCCATTGAATAACAGATGATGCCCAAACAAATCCCAAACCGGCGCCGACCATGACAACAATATCTCCATCTTTTATCTTGTTGTTTTTTAGTCCTTCTTCTAAAGAAATGATTTGATCATTTTGACCGATATGACCGTATTTGTCAAGATAAGTTGTTTGTTCGTCGTTGAGACCAAGCTCTGTGAGAATCAGATCATGGGCTGATCGCTTAAAATGTAGAATGGCAAGATAATTAATATCCTCTTGAGAATATCCTGACTTTTTTAACGCATCTCGAATCACCCAGAAGAAATTCGGCAGGGTTTTTTCTCCCAGTTTGGTTTTAAACGCCTTTGGATCTCCCTGGATTTTGAAATGGAATTGTTCAACATCATCTTTTTGCAACGGCCATCGATTATTTCCGCCAACGGGAACAACACAACCTCTGGAAAAGGAACCGTCTCCTTTAAAAGAGGAAGCCAGGATGACATTTTTATCGTATCCTTTTTCTAATATCACTGCAGCTCCACTGGCACCAATATCAAACATGAAGGATGTGGAAGGTTCTTTGTAGCTAATGAGATCGTTGTTTCTGTAACCGGAACACAATAAAACCCTTTTGATTTCATCGTTGTTTCTCATGAGACTTTTTGCCGTTTCAAATCCCGCCATCATCGAACCGCACATGGCCTCCATATCAAAACCCCAGGCATTAATAGCACCTAAACGATGAGCTACATCAAGACTGGCCAGCCAACAAGGAAAGTCTTTGTGCTGGGCCCCATTCCAAATAACCAAATCGATGGATTTGGCATCGATGCCCGCATTCATTAAAGCTTTTTGTGATGCCCACAGACCCATGTTACTGGCTGTATCCTCAGGACCTGGAACGGTTTTTTTTATGACACCGAACTTATTTTCAACGACATCCCAGGGAATGTTTGACTGCTCGGCGATGTATTGTGAATTTTCTGTTTTTTGTGGGAAATAGGTACCAAATCCCTTTATACCAATCAATTCGTCAGACATAAATAGTCCTCCACTCCGGATAAATTTAAAACAAAAAAGGAAAAGATAAGAAAAAATAAAAAAATCTTATAAATCGATAATAATCTACAGATTCTTAATGATGACAGCTGTTCCCATTCCGCCACCGATACACAAACTGGCAAGTCCGTATT
>DAOTHY010000086.1:5911-8429 GCA_035447925.1 Thermotogota bacterium | reverse complement strand
GAGATTCACATCTCTGATGAAAAGGGAATCCTGATCGCAGGAACCGTTCCTTCGTTTATCGGATATGATTATGCCTCTGCTGAACAATCTGCGCAGTTTCTACCGGCTATTACAGATCCTCAATTCGAACTGGCTCAAGATCCAATGCCCAGGGGAATAAACAATGAAATCTTCCAATACGTGGGTGTAGCACGGATGGATCAACCTGGTATTATTCAAATCGGCTATACACCACAAAAGCTGATCAACGCCATGGAAGTTGCCGATATTCAGAACCTGGCAGCAGGTTTTCGAGTTGGTAATTCCGGGAGTGTCATGATTGCGGATTTTCAAGGTTACATATTGAGTACCAACGATGAGATAAACAGTGGAACCCGCTTGTCTGATATCGGTTTAAAGATGAATCAGTTTGAGGATGAACAGGGGTCCTTTTTGGGTGAAATCTCTGATAATCAGTATTTAATTTCCTATCTAAAGACAAGTGATTATTTGATCCTGGGTAAATTACCCACAGAAGAAATGTATTTTTCCAGAGATACCGGCACCAATATGTTGATTCTTTTCAATATTCTGTTGTTTTGTGCCATTTTCTTTCTCATTGCATGGTTGGTGCAAGTGGTAGTTATTAACGGGATCTATAAAGTCAATACCACACTGTCCAAGATTACGGAGGGTTATTTGGATGAAAAGGTATTTGTGAATAACAACAAAGAGTTTCAAATGCTTTCCAGGGGGATTAACACAACGGTGGATGCATTGAAAGATGCTATTCATGTAGCTGAAAGCAGGATTGATTCAGAGCTGGCATTTGCAAAAAACATTCAGCTCTCTGCACTGCCGGGTCCTTTTGAAAGAAGAGATGATTTTGAAATATATGGCCATATGCATACGGCAAAGGAAGTGGGAGGGGATTTTTACGATTATTTCATGATCGATGATCATCATTTAGGCTTTTTAATAGCGGATGTATCTGGCAAAGGGATTCCTGCTGCATTATTTATGATGATTTCCAAGTCGATTATCAAAACTTACGCCATTTCCAATACCGATCTGGGTAATATTCTGTTCAAATCAAACAACACCCTTTGTGAGAACAACGAGTCTAACATGTTTGTAACGGTATTTATGGGAATACTGAACGTACAGACCGGAGATTTTTCATATGCCAGCGCCGGGCATAATCCACCTTTGATTCAGTGTGAGTCCCAAAAATTCAAATGGCTGGATGCGAAGAGCGATTGTCCCTTGGCAGCCATAGAAAATTACGAATTTTCCATTCACAAGACTCGAATCAATCCCGGAGAAAGCCTTTTTTTATACACTGATGGTGTAACAGAAGCCACAAACAGAACTGATGAACTCTTTTCCCCACAAAGGCTAATTGACTATCTCAACTCGCTTCCAGAACAAACCAAACCGGAAAGCATCATGAGCCTTGTCAGGCATGAGGTAGAAAGATTTTCAAAGGGAGCAGAACAGGCAGATGATATTACCATGTTGTTATTCCACATGAAAGGGAAAACTGAAAAATAGCATTTTACAAATGGAGGTAATCTATGAAAAGGGATGCTTTAAAGTTAGACGGCAGTATAACGACTGAAGAAAGGGCCTTGGATGGTATTGAGCAAGGGGCTATTTCATTTGGTTTTGACGAAAAAGATGCTGCCTTTGCCAGATTGCTTGCAGAGGAAGCGATAGCAGCATTTTCATCTCTCATTGGTGTTAAAAGCGGTTTCATTTGGGTAGAGGAAAAAGAAAAGGATTTTGAAATTCATCTGGAAGCCAACGCCGATTTGGGATCAGACGAGAGAAAAACGTTAATCGAGTTATCCAAAAACAAAAAAAATACGGCGAGAAAGGGTATTTTGGGAAAGATTTCCAGTTTCATCGATTACATCGCTTCTGACAGTGTGGTGGGAGAGAATCCGTTTATTTTTTATGAAATGTCAAACGACATGGTCATTTATTCTTCAGTTATCACACCTTCTGGAAAAGCAGCCTGGTCCATGAAAGATGATGAAAAAAAGCCAGCCGATGAAAAAGAAGAGGTCTTGAAAGATATTGAAAAATCCATTATTGAAAAATTTGCCGATGATATCATCGTGTCCATTGCGTTGAAAAAGATCGAACTGATCATTAAAAAATCAAAAAAATAAAGGGGAAATGATATGGAAATTAAAAAGAATGTCGAGGGAAATATCGTAACACTTCAATTGAAGGGGAGATTAGATACCATTACATCCAGTCAGCTTGAAGAGGAATTGGAAGATGTTTTTAATGAAGAAAAGGTTGAATTGATTTTTGATTTTTCAGCTCTTGATTACATCAGCAGTTCCGGATTAAGAGTGTTGCTAAGTGCCCAGAAAAAGATCAATGCCATGGAAACCAAGATGAAAATCATTGGAGCCAATGAAGTGGTCAAGGAGATATTTGATGCAACCGGATTTACAAAGATTATGGATTTGTCATAAGAAAAAACGACGATTACTTCCCATATTCAAAACACTAAAGATCAAAC
>DAOTHY010000086.1:0-5811 GCA_035447925.1 Thermotogota bacterium | reverse complement strand
AGAAGGATCAATATTGGAAAGATCCAAACGGCGATGTTTCTCAGTAAAACACCGATTAAAGGAGCCATGATGGCGCTTCCCATGTAGCCAAAACCCATTTGATAACCAATAACAGTTTGTGAAACCGAAGAACCAAATCGATTGGGTGTTTCATGGATCATAGATGGAAATATGGGGGCAAATCCCATTCCGATTAACAGTAAAGAAGGTAATATCAATAATTGAGGCAGAGGAAGCAACAAAAGAACAACTCCCGTTAATGAAACGCCAACTCCCAATCGGATCATTTGAATATTGTTAAGTTTGAAGGAAATAAACCCCGATAATATCCTGCCAAGTGTAATACCTCCATAATAAAGGGCAATCCAAGAGGCGGCGGTTTGAGCTGCGACGGTTTTCACTTCTACCAGAAATGTACTTCCCCACAATCCCACGGCCATTTCTCCGGTGACGTAGAACATGAATGTGGCGATGGCGGCTATGACACCTTTTATTTTAAAAACCTGTATCATCTTGATCTTCTTGGCGCTTTCGTGTTGTTCCGCTTCAACGGACTTGTTGTAACCGGGTTGCAATTTGTGTTTTCCCCAAAGGGGGAAAAAAAGAATAAAAAGAACAGCCAGTGATAACTGGATGATGGCCACCGTTCTATAACCGCCTCTCCATGAGGAAGAGGTGGTTAAAAAACCAGACATGATCAAGGGACCAACGGTCGCACCGATCCCCCAGAAGGCATGGAGCCAGTTCATATGATGGGCTTTGAAATGGAGGGCAACGTAATTATTTAAAGCAGCATCCACGGATCCGGCACCTAAACCGAGAGGGATCCCTAACACCATTAGCCAGACATAAGAAGGAGCCAATGAAAAACCCAAAAGGGCACCCCCGGTAAGCAAGCAACTGATGTAAACCACTTTGCCTGTTCCCAGTTTTCGAATGGTATAACCGCTTATCAAACTGGATAAAATAGTGGAACCGGAAATGGGAATGGCGATCAAGCCGGCAAAATCAAGTGGCAATGCCCAATTTTCTCTCATTACAGGCCAGGCAACGCCCAAAAGCGAATCTGGTAAACCAAGGCTGATGAAAGCAAGATAAATCAACGCCAGTAATAGAAGGGTTATCATCGTTATTCTCCTTATTGTATGAAATGTTTGACAGATGATTGCATCAAACGAAATTTCAACTTGATACGGGACAAAGCCCATTTCAAGATAATATACTATACTTTGTTTTCGGTTTTGTCAAGCCTGATATAAACGAAAAAGGCGGTATATTGAAGATTATCCAGATCGGGACTTATGGTATACTTTCTTCATATTGTTTGATTTCAATTTTTCACATGTCATAATCTCATCGGAGGGTCTTGAATGAAGTCGTTATCTTTAGGATTGGATATAGGATCCATATCGATTAACACAGTGGTGATCGGATCAGATAAAAAGCTTTTAGAAGAGCATTATACCCTTTGTCAAGGAAGACCTTTTCATGCCTTATATTCAGTCCTTTCAGATGTTTTATCAAGGTATCAAGCTGAATCTTTATCATCTCTTGCCATAACCGGGACTGGGGCGAAGTTAGCTGCCAAATTGATTGGAGGAATCTTTGTTAATGAGATTGTAGCTCAATCAAGAGCTGTTTCCGTTCTTTACCCACAAGTTAAAACGGTTTTCGAGATGGGGGGAGAGGATTCAAAACTCATCATGATGAACCACAACTCAGATGGGGGCAAACCGCAATTGGTCGATTTTTTTATGAATACGGTGTGTGCAGCCGGAACGGGAAGTTTTTTAGATCAACAGGCTAAACGGATGGGAGTATCGATAGAGGGCGAATTTGGTGAGTTGGCATTGAAAAGTGAAAAACCACCGCATATAGCTGGCCGTTGCAGTGTATTTGCCAAAAGCGATATGATTCATCTGCAACAAATTGCCACACCAGTTCACGACATTGTTGCCGGGTTGTGTTATGCAGTGGTTCGTAACGTAAAAAGCAATCTCGCCAGGGGAAAAGAGGTGGAGAAACCGGTTGCCTTTCAAGGCGGTGTAGCGGCTAATGCGGGCGTTGTCAAAGCCTTTAGGGAGATCTTTTCTTTGGAGGATGGAGAATTGATTATTCCCGAACACTATGCGTCCATGGGTGCAATCGGTGCGGTGTATACTGTTCTTGATCATCAAAAGCAAGTTGATGGTTCGTTTAAAGGGTTAAGTGGATTGGAAGATTACCTGAAAGCACCTCAAATTGATTTGCCTTCCTGGCCACCGCTTAAAAGGTCTTTCACAAACCTTGAAAAACAAGTTGTGAGTGTTCCAAAGGGCGAAGAAATTGACGTTTACCTGGGAATTGATGTGGGATCTTTATCCACCAATGTGGTTTTGATTGACGATGAATTCAATGTTGTTGCCAGGCGCTATTTGCCTACGGCTTCCAAACCCTTACAGGCTATTCAACAGAGCCTTTCGGAAATATTTCATGAGGTAGGTGGAGCTGTTAGGGTGAAAGCCGCAGGTACAACCGGGTCCGGAAGGTATTTGACCGGCCATTTTATCGGTGCGGACACCATCAAAAATGAAATAACATCTCAAGCCCGTGCTGCCATTCATTATCATCCAGAGGTGGACACGGTTTTTGAGATCGGTGGGCAGGATTCAAAATATATCAGCATTGATAACGGTGTTGTGGTTGATTTTGAGATGAATAAGGTTTGTGCTGCGGGAACGGGAAGTTTTCTGGAAGAACAGGCTGAGAAACTTGGAATTAATATCGTCGATGAATTCGGGATTTTGGCATTGTCATCGAAACGGCCTTCTAAACTGGGGGATCGGTGCACAGTTTTCATGGAAAGCGATTTAAATTCCCATCAGCAAAAGGGAGCTCGTAAGGATGAACTCGTAGCCGGATTAGCTTATTCTATTGTTCAAAATTATATACAAAAGGTGGTCGGTGCCAAGCGTATTGGAGACCATATTCTTTTTCAGGGCGGCGTTACCAACAATCCGGCAGTTGTTGCAGCTTTTGAAGAAATTACCGGCAAGAAGATTACCGTCCCACCTCATTTTGATGTGACTGGGGCAATCGGTGCCGCTATGTTGGCTAAAGAGGAAATGGAAAAGGGTTTTAAACCTACTTTATTTAAGGGCTTTCAAATCAGTCAGGCACAATACAACATGACCCGTTTTATCTGTCAGAGTTGCGAGAATCACTGTGATGTCCACAAAGTCATGATTGAGGGTGAAGACACACCGTTATTTTACGGAGATCGCTGTGACCGTTATCAACCCAGCAGCTTAAAAGAGGAAAAAATGCGAAAGCGGCGAGAAATTCCAAACCTGTTCCGGTTGCGGGAAAAATTGTTGCTGGGCTCGTTTGATGAAAGCACTTCAATTGTCACAGGTGGCCATCAAAAAACCATCGGTATACCCAGGCAGTTGATGACTTATTATCAGCGTTTTCCGTATTGGCGAACCTTTTTTGAAGAACTTGGTTTTCGGATCATCCTTTCAAAGCCATCCGATAGGCCCATGGTTTCAAAAGCATTGAGTATGCTTGTTGCAGAAACCTGTTTCCCGGTTGAAGTGATGCACGGGCATATCCACGATCTAATTGAAAAAAATTGTGATTATATTTTTACGCCGTTCGTCGTTGATGTACCATCAGATGATCAAAATCCGACTGCCAATTACAATTGTCCATGGGTTCAATCCTATCCATTTATGATAAAGGGCTCGTTAAAAGGTCAACCGGGTGAGGAAAAGTTCTTGATACCGACGATCCATTTCAAATACGGGAAGAAGAAGTTGCTGAAAGATCTTTTCGAGTTTATGCAGGGGTCTTTTGGTATGGATTATAAATATGTTAAAAAGGCTGAGGAAAGAGCCGAAAAAGCTCAGAAGCAGTTTGAACGGTCTCTGATCGAAGAGGGTCAAAAGTTGTTCAGTAATCTCCCAAAGAGCGCAATTCCAGTGGTCATTTTGGGAAGACCTTATAATACGGGTGATCCAGAATTAAACCTGGGACTGGTGGAAAAATTGATCGATTTGAATGTGTTACCGATTCCCTTAGATTTTCTGCCTTTAAGAGATCAATCTGTTGGACTTTTTAAGGATTATGACATGATGTATTGGCCGAACGGCCAAAAAATTCTGGCTGGAGCTCGGTGTATTGCCGGTGACAAGCGTCTTCATGCAGTGTATTTGTCCAATTTCCGATGCGGCCCGGATTCCTTTCTTTCCCACTATGTGCATGAAGAAATGGGAAACAAGCCTTATTTGCAATTGGAAGTGGATGAGCATAGTGCCGATGCGGGGATGATAACACGATGTGAGGCCTTTTTGGACAGCGTCAAGTCAGATGTGACCGCTCAGCTGCCCCTCAAAAAACATACAACGGTTTCAGTGATCACGTCATCCCCTTCAAGAGACCGGGTACTTTATTTTCCCTATATGAACGACAGTGCTCATATGCTGGCTGCAGCGACTAGGGCCTGTGGTGTTGAAGCCAGGGTGTTACCCATGCAGGATGATTCCGATCTGGAATGGGGAAGAAAATACGCCTCTTCCAAAGAATGCTTCCCCATGATTTGTACCACTGGAAGTTTTCTGAAAAAAATTCACGAAGAAGGGTTCAGGCCGGAAAAAAGTGGTTTTTTTATGCCTTCTCATGGCGGTCCATGCCGCTTTGGACAGTATCACAAATATCAGCGCATCATTTTTGAGAAATTAGGCTATGGTGATGTTGAAATCGTTTCTCCTACCAATAAGAACTCCTATGCGGATTTTTTAAAGGAGAACGGTGTGAAGTTCAGACTCGTCATCTGGAAAGGACTTTTATGCGCTGAGTATTTAGGAAAAATGCGTCAAGAAAAAGAGCCTTATGAATCCGTCAAAGGGGAAACGGCAAAGGTGTACAGTTCTTATTTGAATCAGCTGATTCAGTCAATCGAGACCGGTGGAAAAAAAGCTTTATCCATTCTAAAAGAAGCCGGAGAGGCGTTTGGGTCCATAAAAACTCAGGACATTTCGAGAAAACCGGTGATTGCCATAGTAGGGGAAATCTTTATGCGGGATAATCCCTATTGCAGCGGGTTTTTAAGACAACGTCTTGAACATCTTGGGGCAGAAACCATCATGGCTCCAGTAAGGGAATGGATTGAACTCTCTTCCAAAAGATATTTCCAGGAAAGCCTTTGGGATGGAGATTGGAAAAAGGCTTTGTTGGCAAAAGCACAGGGATTTTTCCAGCATCAAATTGGAAACAGATTCGAAAAAGCCATGAACGAGCTCATCGAAACAGAAAGATGCTTTGGTGTGGAGGAGATTTTAATGGGGAGTGCTCCCTATATTCATCGGGATTACGTAGGTGACCCTCCGCTGGCGTTGGGTACTGCTGTTTGCCTTTCAAAAACAGGAATATCCGGTGTGGCTGCAATATTACCTTTTTCCTGTCTTCCTGGGACAATCATCGCCTCATTGTCAGATACTTTTCGAAGAGATCATGGTAATATGCCCTGGATCGATATTGCCTATGACGGTCAATCCGATTCAGGGATCGAAACCAGGCTGGAGGCGTTCATTCATCAGGCAAAGGCATACGATAAAAGAGGAGGCGTTTCGGGATTGGCTGATCTGAGAAAACAAGAGATAAAGGATGATTGAAGATGAAAGAAAAAAAGGTACTGATCACACGACAAATCCCGCAAAGCGGAATCGATTTACTGTGTGAGAAGGTTGAGGTTGAAATCTGGCCGGACGATATGCCCATTCCCAGAGAGGTTTTGTTGTCCAAAATTCATGATGTGGACGGCTTGATCTG
>DAOTHY010000085.1:0-8445 GCA_035447925.1 Thermotogota bacterium | reverse complement strand
CGCTTTGTCAATTACGTCCGTCTTCCACGTGTGTTAATTAATGGTAACGGGGTTTATTATTTGATTTTGATCGCATTCGAAAACACGGTAGATCCTTTTGGAATACCAATGTATTTCGAAATCGTATCACATTTCACCATCAGACAAAAGAATAACCTTTCGTTGGCATTTGACGAAAGACCCTCGAAATTCCCCTGTCCTTTGGAAATAATCAGATCAACTTTGTTGTAGATCTCAGAAAAAGCCTGGCTCGTTTTGCCAATCACAATACCCGGGTACATCGAGCCGGAGTTGATGACTTGACTAACCTCTCTCAATCCAACGTATTCAGCATCAGTTACTGTCACATCATTCAGAATCGTTCTCCCGCGTACAGCTGCATACAGATCTACATTCGGGTGGGTTTCTTTGATTTTTTTCATGAATAATCTATCAAACACCACCTCACCTGCATTATCCAAGATAAACAGGACAGTTTTTGCGTTTTTAAGCTTGTGTTCAAACGATTCAAATGCGTCAAGGGCAAATGTCAATGCCTTGGCTTTGTCAAGAAGTTCCTGCTCAAATCGCTCCAGATTGACCTCGTGAGCACCCAGATCGATTTGATTGCCTAAAGCTGCCAGTTTCGCATAGGTTTTCAAAGGCCAATTACCGCCGGAAGACTCTTTTTCAATATCCCTAACTATCTTCATCGCCATTTGATTGGCTTGCCTTTTTTCTTCGCAAAATACATCCGTCACTCCCCATTGTTCCTCCACAACCGTGTACAGGATGTCAGCCATCTCAACGGGGGTGATGTTGTTTTCCATCTTTGAAAAAGCTTCAGCCACTTTTTTATATAAAACAAACGATTCCTCATCTGTGATGTTAAGACTTTTAATGATTCGGGATAACTGATTAAAATGACAGGGAATGCAATCAGGGAAAATGTACAAACAACCACCTCTTGATCTTTTTGAACATTATATCACAATAAAAAAGGGGGCCTTCATTTTTTCAGGTCCCCGCTCTATTGAAATGACATCATATTGTTGGTCCTTTCTTTGAGTTGATTGGATTAGAATCTATACAGTTCGTTTAGAAATTCGATTCTGGCTTTTTCTTTTCTCATGTAATCTTTTTTTCTTTTTTCATTTTCGTAGAAAAACATCCTTTTCACCTCTCTTTTAAAATCTCAGCGACCATTCCATTTGTTCCCTTGCAGATTCAAGTTCTGCCCTTAAAATATCTTTGTCCACCTTTTCTCTTCTGCTGAATACCAACTGTGTGAATAATTTTTTCATGATAACCTCCTTTAAAACCTTAAAGACCATTCTAAAGCTGTTCGTGCATCCATGATTTCTCTTTCCAGCATTTCTTTCTCTATCTGTGATTTTGAACTAAAATTGATTTTGTTCAACAAACCTTTCATTTTTACACCTCCGATTTTATAGACCACTTCAATTTTCTGCCATATGCTATCTCATTTTTCAAGAATTAATTCTGCATTTTCTAATCTACGAGTCTTTCATTTTCAAAAAGCCTTTTAAATTCTTCTTTCTTTTTTTCTTTTTCTCCGTCTACGTTTATATATTATCATAAAAAATAATAATTGTCAAGCTTTTAATTAAAAATATTTATTTTAATATCAATTTTATTGATTAAATACGAATTTTTTTCTTTGTTCTTAAAAGATCTAATCCTTCTTCCATATTATTCAAGCAGTACGCATACTGAACAATCCCTTTGAGAAAAGGGGAGAAAATGATATATTGATGTGATTTTTTTTTGGAGGTAAAGACCTATAATGAATACAAAAAACAGAAAAATCAAAGAATACATCACCATCGGAATCGGATTGGTCTTATACGCAGTCGGTTATCTATTTTTCTGGGCTCCCTATCAGATTGTGGCCGGTGGTATCACCGGTGTCTCTCTGATTATCAGAGACAGTTTGGGAATCCCCTTTGGTATTTCAAACACAGCCATGAACGCCATTTTGATCTTTATTGCCATCAAATTCCTCGGCACTCGATTTGGCATAAAAACCATTTTTGCGACGTTCTTATTGTCTGCAATTTTGGCTATTATTGAACCCTTTGCCACAAAACACGTTGTGGACGATATGTTTCTTTCGTTATTTCTTGGAGGATTGTTCACCGGATTCGGTGTTGGCATCGTGTTCTCTCAAGGGGGAAGTACCGGCGGTACAGATATCATTTCCATGATTTTGCAAAAATTTTTCCGCATCGCCATCGGACGACTTTCGTTTTACCTGAATATGGCCATTATCGGTTCGGCCTTTTTCATTTACAATTCCCTTGATGTGATTATCTACGGTATTGTGGCCATGGGAATTTCCTCGTATTTTCTGGATAAGCATTTACAGGGAAACAGAGAATCGACACAAATCACCATTATCTCGGAAAAATACTCCCTCATCGCCGATAAAATCACATCCGAGATGGGCAGGGGGGTAACGGTATATTCAGGAACCGGGTGGTATACACGAAATGAGAAACAAATCCTCTCTGTCATCGCTGGCAAAAGAGAAGAACAGCGGATTATTAGAATTGCTCTGGAGGAAGATCCTAAATCCTTTATATCCGTTTCATCAGTGAAAACCGTGTACGGACAGGGTTTTGAAAACGGTGGTGTTTTTTAAGCGAAAAACATGTAGATCCAATCAAAAAAAACAACGATGCCCAAGGCGGGGAGAAAATTTCCCGCTTTCATTTCTTTGATTTCAGTGAGTCCAAACCCGATGACCAGGAGAATCGCCCCCCCAACACCGGTAAAATCATTTAAGTACTGTGGAAGCGACAGAATGGTCAATTGGGAAGCAAACGTCACCAATAGCCCCTGAATAACGAAAACACTCGCTGCAGAAAACAAAACACCCAAACCGTATAAAGAAGACAGGATTATGGCGGCGATAAAATCCAAAGTGGATTTCAGCAATAACAAAGACGGATCCGCTTCGATGCCGGCGGCAAAACAACCCAGTATGGTCATGGGTCCTACGACAAACAACACTGTGGCCGTTACAAAACCCTTCACAAAATGCGTTTCACCTTCGCTTTTCTCGATCCGATTGGCCAGACGACCGATTCTTTCCTCTATACCAATCCATTGCCCAATCACACCGCCCAGCGCCAAGGCCGCCAACACAACGATAAACTCATTGGCTTCCAGCCCCATTTTAACACCAATGATGAGCGTCACCACGCCAACAGCTTGGAACATCCTCTGCTTATAGCTATCTTTAAGTCGTCCTTTCAGGATCATACCGATCACACTGCCGACAATAACTGAAAATGTATTGATTAAAACGGCTACATTGAACATCGTATACCCCCTTAAATTTTTCTTATTTTATCATGAATAGTAACCTTTTAATGCTATAATCAGCAGGTATTTTGTAAACCGTACTTCCAGGAGGTAATTGATGAAAATCCCCCTTTCAGCTCTATTTGCCGGCATAGGTGTTTCCACCATCTTCGGATTGTCATTCCTGTTCAGCCGGGCGGCACTTGAACAGATTCATCCATTTCAACTTTTGGCATATAGGTTCTTAACAGCAGCTATCCTCATGCAAGTTCTGAAAGCCTTCAAACTCATCAAGATAAATTTGAAGGGAAAAAATATTAAATCATTATTGGTTCTTTCCCTCGTTCAACCCGTGCTTTATTTCATATTTGAAGCCTACGGTCTGAAACTGGCTACATCTTCAGAGGCCGGAATCATGATTTCTCTCATTCCAATTGTTGTTACCGTGATGGCTTTCTTTTTCCTTGGAGAAAAAACAACCATCATTCAAACCATGTTCATTGGTTTATCCGTTTCAGGAGTCATTCTCATCGTTCTGATGAAAAGCGCACTCAGTGTCTCCGGAGACATCAGCGGCATATTGCTGCTCATTGGGGCTGTATTAGCGGGAGCTTTTTACAACATTCTTTCAAAAAAATCATCGTTGAAATTTACTCCCATCGAGATTACTTATGTCATGATGTGGTTCGGAACCATCGTGTTCAATATCATTGCCATCACCCAGCTTTCGATGGAAGGCACACTGTCTCAATATTTCCTCGCCTTTCAATCGAAAGAAATCATCATTTCCATTCTTTATCTGGGAACCCTCTCATCGGTCCTGGCCTTTTTCTTTGTGAATTTCATGCTTTCAAAGATCCCCGCCAGTATTAGCGCTACATTCGGCAATCTGACCACCATCGTATCCATTCTGGCCGGTGTGTTCATCAACAACGAACCCTTTCATTGGTATCATTTGACGGGTTCCATCCTGATTCTAGTGGGTATATGGGGAGCAAACAAATTTGGAAAGGTCAAACGAAAGGTTATCGAATTGGAACAGAGGGAATTTTAGAAATTGAAGCAACTCAAGAAGGATTGTAAAAGAAATTAAATATTTCCGACTTGACAAATCACTTTCGATATAGTAATATATACCTCGTTGATGCGAAATGCGTTATGCTCCCATCGTCCAGTGGTCTAGGACATCACCCTTTCAAGGTGGAGACCGGAGTTCGAACCTCCGTGGGAGCGCCATTCTGGGCGTATAGCTCAGCGGGAGAGCATCTGCCTTACAAGCAGAGGGTCGTAGGTTCAAATCCTGCTACGCCCACCACCATGGCGCGGTAGCTCAGTAGGTAGAGCAGCGGACTGAAAATCCGCGTGTCGGCAGTTCGATTCTGCCCCTCGCCACCAGTTTTTACTGCCAGCCTTTGCAGTATATGTGATGGTGAAACGGTTCCTTTTAAGGGACCGTTTTTTTTATTGAATTTTGATACAAATTGATGCACGATTTGTTGTATAATGAACCGAAGGTTAAAATCCGGCACAGATTTTTTTGAGAGAAACCATGAGGTTGAAGATGATTCCAAAAAATGCATTAAACCGAATGGGCGGAAAGTCATGGATAGAATTACTTGAACTGATGCCTTTACTCATCGCCATTACCATTCTCCCTTTAATCGTTTATTTAAAAGTAAACCCTGCAGAAGTAAGCAATGCATGGAATTCTAGTTGGGATTATGATTTTTTTTCCTATTACAAATCCATAGTCCTCATCATTCTGAGCGGGCCTGCCTTGGTTATTTTGGTCCTCAAATCGATTTTAAAAAGAGAGTTGATGAAAAAAACCAAATTGTATTGGCCGCTGTTAGGTTTTTCAATTTGTGTTTTCTTATCCGCCATATTCTCAGATTATCCAACCATTGCCTGGTCAGGCTTTTATAACCGCTATGAAGGGGCTCTGGCAATTATGGCATATGCCATCCTTTTTGTTTATACAGTCAACTGCGTCCATAATAAAAAACAGGTCAAGACCATTCTGTTGGCCTTTCTCCTTTCAATGATCCTCATCATGACGATTGGAATCTTTCAATTCTTTGGGCTTGACCTGTTCAGGACTGAAATCGGAACGAGATTAATCCTCCCGAAAGTCTATGAAGACCCTGGCATGCAAATAACCCTTCAAGTTGAAGAAACCCAGATATTCAGCACATTTAAACACCCTAACTACTACGGCAGCTATATGGCCATCTGTTTACCATTTCTCGGCTGTCTGTTTATCCTTTCAAAAGAAAAAAAGTATCAGATTTTCTTTGGCATTCTCTTTGCAGCCGGCTGTTTTACATTATTGGGTTCAAGATCGCGAGGGGGGTTATTGGGTATCTCTGTCGCCTTTTTGGTTTTCTTAATCGTTTTTAGAAAAATCGTCTTCAGAAATTGGAAACGCCTTCTTGCCATCTGCATCATAGGACTCGCCGGTCTTTTTGCCACAGATTCATTAACCGGTGGTGTGCTCATCGCAAAAATCCGTTCCATTACATCGGACCCGAGAATCCAAATCAATCGTTACCATCTTCAGGACATCATCTTAGAAGATTCCTCTTTGAAAATCATATCCGCTGATGCGTACTTGGAACTGCAAAACATAGGCAATTACGGACTGGCTTTTAAAGATAAAACAGGGAACTACCTGTTTTACTCAGTGGATAATAAAAACAAGATACATTTTGAAAAAGATGAATATGCCAGGTATGATTTTCAATTCGGACAGCACGAAGAAGGACCGGGCCTTATTTTTAATTACGGCAGCTTGACTGCCCATTTCCTCATAACGAAAACATCCTTTCGGTTCATCGATCCCTCCAACCACATCGTTGACCTTGAGGAAATTCCTTCTTGGGGATTCGAGGGCAAAGAATTATGGGGATCCTCCAGGGGCTACATCTGGTCAAGAACCCTGCCGATGATCAAAAGCAATCTCTTGATTGGAAAAGGACCCGATACATTCGCCATTTATTTTCCTCAAAACGACTATATCGGAAAACTCATCAGTTACGATACCATGAAAATCATCGTGGACAAACCCCACAACATGTACCTACAGACCGCTGTGAACACCGGCCTTATTTCACTGCTCGCTCTGATCATTTTCCTTTTGATGTATATCGTTTCCAGTATTCGTTGGTATTGGAAACATCCCCCACATGATCTGCTTTCAAACATCGGTGCGGCAATCCTATTTTCTGTGATCGGTTTTATGACAACCGGTATTTTCAATGACTCAGTTGTCTCCGTTTCCACTGTCTTTTGGATACTATTAGGGCTGGGAGTAAGCATCAATCTTCACCTCTATCATCATACATCGGAGGAAAACGGATGAAACGTTATATCCGGTACTTCAAAACCTTTCAACAGTATTTCTTTCTATTGACTGTTCTGGTGAAAACAGACATCAAGAAAAAATACAAAGGCTCTTTTCTTGGGGTTTTATGGAGCCTAATCAACCCCTTGCTGGACATGATCGTCATGACCATTGTCTTTTCCACACTATTCCAAAGAAGCATAGACAATTTCCCGGTTTACCTTTTAACGGGACGACTGTTGTTCGGTTTTTTCAGCCAATGCACCAAGGCCTCAATGAAATCCATCATCAGTTCAGCGAAACTGATAAAAAAAATATATATTCCCAAATACATCATCAGCCTATCTAATGTCATCGCCAATTTCCTGTTTTTTCTGATCTCCCTTGTCGCTCTGATCATCATCATGTTGGCGACCCGGGCACCGGTATCGATATATATTCTGTATGTTCCGTATTATTTGATCACGCTTTTTTTCTTCTCCTGCGGTGTTAGTCTCTTTTTATCCACCCTTACCGTTTTTTTTAGAGATCTGGAGCATATCTACACCGTTTTTTTAACCGTTTTGATGTATGCATCGGCGATCTTTTATCCGGCTGAAATCATCCCGGACCGATTCCGATTCATCCTGACCATCAATCCCCTGTATCATTTTATCGCAGGATTTCGAGCGGTGGTTTATCACGGCTTCGCACCGGAAGCGAAAAATCTTCTGGTATGCTTTGCTGTCGCTGTTGTCAGTATGATGATCGGTATCATCGTCTTCGAAAAAAAACAAGACCGGTTTATCCTCTACTTATAAAGGGTGTTTTTCATGGAAAATCCCATCATCACCATAGATAATGTCACCATGCAGTTCAGACTCAGCCATGAAAAAGTCAACAGCATCAAAGAGTATTTCATTCGAATGTTGAAAAAAAATCTCCGATATTCGGACTTCTATGCCCTTAAAAACATCAGTTTCCAGGTACAAAAAGGGCAGCGTATCGGGATCATCGGACCCAATGGAGCAGGCAAAAGCACGCTCTTGAGAATTATATCCGGCATTATGAAGCCGACCAAAGGATCTATTCAAGTTAATGGAAGCGTCTCGCCTCTTTTAGAATTAGGTGCCGGATTCGACGATGAATTTTCCGGCGCCGAAAACATCTATCTGAACGGGGCCATTCTTGGTAAAACCAAACATTTTCTCGACGAACACTTCGAAGAAATCGTTGCCTATTCGGAACTGGCAGAATTCATCGATTCACCCGTAAAAAACTACTCCTCAGGGATGAAGGCAAAACTTGGGTTTTCCATCGCCACACAGGTAGAATCAGATATCCTCATCATCGATGAAGTCCTGGGGGTTGGGGATCAAAATTTTAAAAAAAAGAGCTCAGCAAAGATTAAAGAATTGATGGAAAAAGGCATCACAACAATTTTAGTCTCACACAACATTGAACAAATCAGAAAACTGACGGATAAGACGATTTGGCTTGAGGAAGGTTGTATGAAAGCGTTTGGTGAAAGTTGTGAAGTTTGTGAGCAATATGAAGCCAATGAATAATCATGGCTAACTTTATCGAATAATACATTTGGCTTGGAGGTTGAAGGTAAAATGAACAACAAAAACAAATCTATTAGAACGAGAACGGTTATTCTACATATCGGAAACCCCAAAACTGGCAGCACAAGTATCCAAAAAACTCTTTTTCACCCTAAAAATCGTGAATTGTTAGCAAAGAAAGGCTACTTATACCCGAAAAGTTTGTATTCCAATCATTCATTGCAAATTGTAAGCGCTTTTTGTTCA
>DAOTHY010000084.1:0-8470 GCA_035447925.1 Thermotogota bacterium | reverse complement strand
GTCTGCTCTTTTCGAAGAATACAGGTATTTTGAAAACCGTTCGTTTAAAACCGTCTTTTTTACTGATGATGCCGATCAAATAAAAGAGGCTTTTAATGAGGGAACAAACAAAGAAAATTTGCTGTTTTTATCTTTTGATGAAGACCGTGAACTCATTGAGCAGGTATTTGACGGGAATGCTTCGGTGGTCTTTATCGTATCTTTTGAGAAGTCGGTTCATCCAGTCATCATTCATCTATTGGAAAAAAAAGAACAGTCATTTGAATACTTTTCCTTTGTCAATCAGTACGGAATAGTGGCTTTTCCGGTAAAAAATACGGATGAGTTAAAATACCAGGTGAATTCATATATCAGCGACTTTGTGAAAAGGAATCAGAAGAATCTATTTCAACATACCAAAAAAATCCTTAAAGCTGAATTGAGTCGGGTTAAAAAAGAAGCCGAAGAAAATAATGATGAAAAAGAAACGTTATATGAGATTCTGAATGATCAACTTGAGTTTATTCAATCGGAACTGGATGATTTGTTGTATAACTGGTTATCGGATAAGTCGCAAAAGTACGCTTTTCAAGCAAAAGAAGTGGTGGATCAGTTTTCAGAAAAGGATTTCATTCAATCCTATAGTGAAAAAATCCATAAACTCCAAAGGGAACAATTGGAGGCTCAGGCAGAAGAAGACGGGGTTGATTTACAGGAGATACTCTTAAAAAGGTTAGATGTTCTTGAAGAAATAAACGATAAAGGCCACGCAAAAGAATTGTTTTTTTCTCTGAAAGATTATTATGCAAATGAGGATTATGATTTTGATCCTGAAATTCAAAGAGTGCCATTATTGACGGTTGATCAAGTGGTAGAAACCGGAAAAGCTTTTTTCAAATTTATTATCTTTTCTTTTACGGATCTTTCAAAATTGGCACTGAATGCAAGTGTTGCAGCCATTATCTGTTTTTCTGGTATAATAATGAACAAGATTCACAGCGTGCCTTTTGTAGGACAATCCCAACTGGCAAATCAGATTGTCTTTTTTTTATGGATTGTTATGTTTATTTCTGTGTTTGTCTTTTTCCTTTCCAATCTATATCTGTTTTTGAATATTAATAAGATCAAAAAGCTGAATATTTCTAAAAAAGTGCTTCATAAGCTTTATCGTTTGAATTCTGAAACCTTTTTCTATGATCAATTACATGAAAGATATGCAAGCCTTTTCAACGAAAAGAACGAAATCATCATAAGCTATAAAAGTAAAATCAAAGATGAAAAGCTTGAAAAACAGGAAGACCAAGATCAAATTATGGCCCACTTAAAGGACTTGGAGGAATTGATGACAACGGAATTCAATATGTTATCATAAACTATCACGGTTTGAGGAGTGAGATGCTATGAAAATATCTATTTCCCCGTCCAAAATCTTGGAAAATAAATCCAAAATATCAGAAGAGCTAAAGGGATTGGAAACAGCTTTCCAGGAATTAAAAAGTGAAATGAATCAGATTTCTTCATCTGATATACAGTACACTAAAGAGTTTGTGAGAATCTACGAAGAATATCAAGGTATTTCACAGGAGATCCTTGAATTTTCCAAAAGCCTGCTCGATCATGTGGAAAAAGAGATTAAAGTGGGAATTGTTGGCCATTTTTCTCATGGAAAATCAACGTTAATCAACAGTTTTTTGCATAAATCAGATGATGATATGCGTGAGATCCTACCCACAGGGGATGGTATTTGCACATCGGTTCCAACGGTTATAAGATTTGACGATGGAACTGATATTCGCTATGAAATGAACGATAAAAATCTTTCATCTGAGGATTTTCATGCTGCCGTCACCAGCATCGATGACAACACAAAGGTTCCACATGGGATAAAGATTTCTTATGGGGTTCGTGAACAATCCGTTTTGGAGCCCTTTCAAAAAAACAACATCCTGTTAGTAGATACTCCCGGAATGGGCGGACCTTATTTCAGCGATAATATTCTAATTAAACGCTGGATGGAACAGTTTTCGCTTGTATTACTTATTATCAGTGCAAAGGACATCAATCAAGTGTCAGCAAATCAAGTCAAAGGTTTTTTAAGAAATTACACCAAGCATATGCTGATATTTGTTACAATGTGGGATGAATGGAAAAATTGCACTGACTACAAAGAGTGCAAAAATAACGAAAGTGCCCAGGATAAAGCTTTGGACATGATTACACGAGAGTTTGAAGACGTCAGCCAGGCCTTTGTCAAAGATGAGCTTCTGTTAAAAACCGTTTTCGTTTCCGCCAAAAATTATCTGGATCCGAAAATGAGATCAGTGCCAAAAAGTGAACGTTTCGATGAGAGCTGGGGCAGAAATGTAGCGATTGCTATGATATTGAATTATATTTCCAACAAAAAAGATGTGGTAGAAGGCAAAATGGTTTTGTCGCCGTTGATTGAGGAGAAATTGATGGCGTCCAAAAGAGTTTTTGAAAAGTTGGAATTTTCGAAAAAACAATTGCATGATTTTTCGAAAAGCATCAGATCAAAAACGAAAAAAAACGAAAATCAAATAGACACGAATGACATAAAAGACATTCAAAGAAAAACAGAAGAAGAATTTGAAAAGTATATCAAAGAATGTTCCAAAAAGATCTCCAGAGAGGTCAAAAGTTATGCCAACGATATGTTAAGATACGAAACTACAGATTATGGCTCTTTTAATTCAAAAGTCAAGGGAATTTACGAAAAACAGTTGGAGCAGCTCGAGAAAAAAATAAAGAAGTCATTAGAAAAAAGCTCCAAACACATTAATCATCATATCGAAAAGCAACTAGAGGAAAGAAGTGATTTTGATTTTTCTTTGATAGAGGAACTGGATAATATCATTGACGCATTGGAAAATATCAGGATGGACATGGTACCGGATGAATTCTCCGTGGATTATTCTTCCTTTACTGCGGCAGAAAACCTAAAAAAAGCATTTGTTCGTGTGTTTAAACACAAAGAAATCGAAAAAAACAAACGTGAAAGCTTTAAACTCGTGAAGAATCGATATGTCAACGACGTAAACTCAGAGAGTCGTATCATTGAGCAGATAGATGATTTTCTTGATCATAAAGATGAAATCAAAGAATGTTTTGAACGATTAGTTGAACGAATTAATGAAGATATCAACGAAAAAAATCAAGATGCAACAGAAAAGCTCGAAAGCTGCGTTGAAGAGATAGAATTTAGAATTGAGAATGTATTGGATTGGGTAAAAGAATAAGATGAATAAACTGGAAAAAATATTTGATAAATTGGAATCATCTGATTTGGCACTCTTGATGAACAGTAAAAACAACACGGATCAACTGATCCATAAGACGCCGTTTTATCACGGACTGACGGAACTGTTTGAAGAGGTTCAAATTATCAGAGAGACGTTTATTTACCGAAAAAAAATGAATCTGTTGATACTTGGGGATTTCACAAACAACGTAGGTTACCAGAATATCAATGCTCTTTTTGGTAATCGTTTTTCCACCGATTTTTTTATACAGCTGCAAAAAATTCAGTTTTTTCAAATCAATAATGCCCGAGAAGATGGCAGCATGAAACTGTTTTTGCACAAGGAATTTCGTTGTAAAGCCGATAATTTCAGCAAAATTAAGAGACTATTGGCTGAATACGGCATTCAAAACATCAGTGAGATTTCTGAAGGTCAGTATCGAATCGACGACCGTACTTTTTTGAAAATAGACACCAATGACAAAATCGCAACAGATTTATTCAGTGGAGCCTTCCCCAGCGCTTTGAAGAAACTGATTGAGATGAAAATGATTGAAAAAATATCGCTTGACCTGAATCTTCGAGACAGCGACGATTTGGCCTGGAATCAAATCTTATGGATAAGTTATATTGACCATTCCGATGAAAACGACAATATCGACAATATCAAACGGGCGATAAACAGCTGTTTTTTTGAAAACTATCATATCTTTATCATTGGGGAGAAAGGTGAAACATTTGTAGAGCTTATTCGTGTATTGTTGGATCATTCTTTAAACAATCTTCATGTTGAAGGCGATTGGAAAGAAGTCCTTTGGTATTATAAGATCACATTTGATGTGAATTTTGAACTGAAGAAAGACCCTCATTATGACTCGTTAATGGGCCTTTTTGATGATCGAAGCCCATCTGAAAACAAAGTCAAACCGAAAGCTGCTTTTTTGTTTGAAAATGATTATCAGGAATTTCTGCCCTATCTTCAGAAGCGCTTTGATGACGACCGCTATGTCAATAAACTGATTGATTATTATTTAGAAAGGATTGCTGCTTTACCCAGCGATATGACTGTTGAAATAGCCGGAGATTCCGGCAAGCACAAAGACAAACAAATCAACGCATTCAGTAAAAACATTTTTGATGTATTTTACTATCTGAAAGACCTTTTCACGAGCTATCCGGAAGAGTATATCAAAGAATACCTAGAAAAAATAAACGATATCATTGGTTTTGGTGAATCGGACTCCAATAAAATTGACCGTTATACGGAAGCATTTATGCAGGAGTTACGGCCTGAACTTTTATACAAAATACATAGAAAGCTACTGAATATCGTAAGTGAATATATACAAGAGCAAATCAACGATCTTCAGGATCATTGTGAAATAGAACAAAAAACAGCAGACCTTTCCTATTTTATCGAGACAATGAAGCAGATGGCTGTTTTAAAATTAAAGGATTTAAAGAAAGCATAACGAGGAGGGAAGATGCCTTCAGTGACCAAGATCCTGTTAGCGGGGGAATCACAATCCGGAAAAAGTACAATTCTGGCACTCTTTTTTGAGTACTTTTTAAAAAATGACATTTCAGATCTATATATAGTGGCAGAAAAGGACAGTGTGACGATGAATTATCTTTCAACACTGCATCGTATTTATTCTAACGCTGAATACATCCCCACAGAAGGAACACATGAGATAAATCTTGAAATATCTCAAATGGCCTCCAGTGATTGGAGATATTTCAGCATAACAGATACATCTGGTGAAGATTTGGATGAGATCATAAGGGAAAAAAAGGAAAGCGCTTTTGATGCAGTATTCTACACTGTGAACCTTTTTTCTATAACAAGTGGCAAGAAAGAGGATGTATACGAACATATCAGTGCTTTCCTGGATCGAAATACAAGCTTATTTCTCGTTTTTACTGAAATAGACACGGACCATTTTGAATCGGATGCTTTCTTCACACAAAAGCATTTTACAGACATACCTTTCATGGAGATTGGCTTTCTTCCTGAAACGAGATATAAAAATATCCTGGAAATGGAAAAGGGGTTGGCATTTCTCTTTCAGCTTTCTGAACGACAAGACGTGAAGGGCAAATTGGGCGAAGCGAAAATTCAAGATTATTTTAGAAAGATTATGACGAAAACCAATTTTAACTTTTTTAAGAAAAAGAACGACGGTGAATCATCATGAAAACCTATAGCGTCATACTACTGGGACATTCAGGATCCGGAAAAACCACTTTTTTAGCGAACCTGTATGATTATTTTATTAAAAACGATCGATCAGAAAAATTTGAGTTTTTTGAAAAAGAAAAGGGAACAATTCCCTATCTTTCCAAAATTCATGAAGAATATGTAAAATCGGGTCGTTGTGAAGCCACATCGGAAGCGATATCCCTTTTATTTGAGATAAATGCCATTCAAAAAAACAGACGCCTGTGTGTGAAAGTGACAGATGTTCCGGGTAATTCCGACATGGAGTATTTAACAGCAGAAAAAATGAACCAACAGGACTTCGTATTGTTTTTTGTTGATAGTAAAGAAACAAGCGAAGAATACAAAATGAAGGTGAATCAAAAGGTTAAGAAATTGAAGAGCAGAAAGATCCCCGTTCTTCTCATTTTCAATCAACCTGAAGGCTCCAATACGGAAACAGAACCTTTTGTCCAAAAACATTACAAACAAATCAATGATTTGAATAAAGTCTATGTTACTAATTTGTCAAAGGGAACTGAAATGGAAAGGATTGTTCATGAACTTTTTGAAGCAATTCCTTCATCCGGAAAAACTCAAAAAGAAAAAAAGCATACAGGGATCCCACAGGTACCAGAGACAGAGAACATCGACAAACAACCCCAAAAAAACAAAAAAATGATACAAATAGCAACGGTTCTCTTGATCAGTCTTGTGGGTCTGATAGTTGTATGGACCCTTTTTAGAGGTAAGAGTATGGAGCAGGTATTTACCGTCACGATTCAGTCATCAGACGGAGGTACCGTGACGATTACACCTGATAAAGAAGAATATGAAAAGGGAGAGATCATCTCATTCCAAGCACAACCTTTGGAAACCTACACCTTCAGTGGTTGGATGGGTGATATCACAGGAGAGAATCCAATTCTTGAGAAAAGCATTACAAAGAATCTTACCGTAAAAGCGCTTTTTGCGCAGTATTTCACGCTCGAAATCGAAAAAACAATAGGAGGCATTGTTACCGTCGTTCCCGAAAAAGAACAATATGAAAAGGATGAGCTGATAACAGTATATGCACAGCCCGCCAAATTTTACGAATTCATGGGATGGTCCGGGGATTTGTCTGTGAAAAGCAACACTACCGGCTTTTCTATGAGTAAAAACATGAAAATTAAGGCAATTTTCAAGCATATTTCTCAGGCCCAAACCTATCAGCTAGACATACAGCATTATGGAGATGGGGAAGTTGTTGTTGTGCCTCAAAAAGACCAATATATGCAAGATGAAGTGGTCAGTTTGATGGCCAAACCTGCAGAGGACTCCAGATTTCTAAATTGGGGTGATGACTTAAGCGGGTCAAATCCCTATCGGATCGTTAAAATAGCAAGTGATTTGAACATCAAGGCCTATTTCTTAAGACAATGATTTTCTGAACATAAATCAACGGACCCGAAACGGAGCGAATGTATGAGAAAAAAAATAATCCTTTATTCAGTAATGACTCTGCTATGTCTTCAATGTATTTCCGTTTTTCCAAAGTTCGTCTACTCAGCGGATGATTTTCAAGCGGCATTGGACGATAAAGCAGTCGAAAGCATTTCTTTGAGAAAGGATATTAGTGGGAATTTTGTTTGCAGGAGGGGGAATGTCACCATTGAAGGGACAGGATTTACCCTCTCGGCAGAAGATAATGAGAAACCGGCCCTTTTTTTTGATGGTCCGGATTTGAATCGGTATAGCGATATTCTGATTAGGGATTTACAGTTTTCCGCAAAAGAATCCGCCCTTCATATTCAGAATTTTAACCGCATTGGTTTGAAAAACCTTGTTTTTACCGACACTGAAACAGCTATTTTGCTGGATGGATGCTTTAACACGTCTATTCAAGACTGTACTTTTTCAAGTTGTGATACCTGTATTGAGCTGAACAGTGGGGCTAGGCATCAATCAGGGTTGATTGAAATCGTCGGTGGTCTCTTTCAAGCGTTCAGTGTGGGAATTTATGATTGTTCTACGGCGGACAAGGAACCCGGCCAGGATATGGTCAAGATCATCAACAGTACCATAAAAGGGCATCCGAATTTTTGGGGTATTTTTGTCATGAAAGCAAATGCGTATTCAGTTTGGAACAACCCAAAAGATATGGTCTTGTCGTATCGGTATTTTTTTAAGAATCTGACTTATGATAAAAAGATTATTCCTTATCTTTCCGGTTATTATGAAAAAGGGAACAACAATCTTGCTCAAGAAATCGAAATCATTCTTGAACAATCGGAGAAAACATTGGAATCCTTATCCGCCACAATCGGAAAACAGCAGAAAGCTTTCTACGACACCTACGAGGGATTCAGAGTTGAAAAGATGGAAGGGATCGTTGAGTTTCTGAACGACCCAAAGAAGACGCAACTGGCAGATTTTTTTGAACAAATCATTCAGTTTAGCAATGAACTGATGTTCAATTCCCGCTTTGAAGCCTTTTTTCTTGACCGGCCCAAAGACTGGGATGTGGATGACGGGCCAGTATACCAACTGTTCATTACAAAGAGTATGGGATGGCAATATCTCGCACCTGTCAGTTTAATCCTTTCCGATGAGTTTCAATATTTGGTGGATTTTGCCAAACAATCGAAATATTGTTTTGTTCACGATACCCCTCTCTCGGAGTGGCTGCAGGATTTATCTGAAACCGATTCTGAATTTTTCAAGAAGAGCATCTTTTTGTACAATGCCCTTCTATTTAAAGAAGACTATTGCTTGGAAGTGCTCGATTTACTCATCAATCATTCAGATGAAATGAAGACAAGCGTGTTACCATTTAAAACAGAGTATCAAAATTACATTGATAAGTACAACGATTATTACTTGACCCTTTTGTTTGATTTTCCTCTGCAAGTCATAGCGCTGGGTACAATTGGCGAAATATTGCAAAAGCAAGATCAGAAAGAATACTTGGCTGAGCTTTCCCAACGTTTTGCTAAGTTTTATGCGATAAAAAATCGTTTCTCAAAAATCGAAACAACCGCCAGGACATA
>DAOTHY010000083.1:0-8515 GCA_035447925.1 Thermotogota bacterium | reverse complement strand
TAATATACCGATTTTAAGTTATTTGATCCTCAAAGGCAAATGCAGAGATTGTGGTATTGCCATTTCAAAGCGCTATCCGCTGGTGGAAATCCTTACCGGTTGTGTTTTTGCAGCCAACTATCTGGTCTTTAACCAATTGATCGCCGTGTTGGGTGCAAGTATTATCGGGGCATCGCTAATCGTGGTTTTTTTCATCGATTTAGACACTTTGACCATTTCCGATTGGAACAGCGTGTTTGTTCTCATCGGTGGAATTTTTCTCGTGTGGGCAAGGGGGACATGGTTCAGAGACATCATCACCACCCTGATCGTACTGGGTGTCATGACACTGATGTATATTCTTTCCAAAAAGGGCATTGGGGTTGGAGATGTGATTTTAATCTGCGCCGCATCGTTTGCATTAGGACCCTTTAGCGCTGTCTTTTCCGTCTTCCTGGCCAGTTTGCTGGGAATTGTTTACGCTGTGATCACGAAAAGCAGCCTGAAAACAAAGGTTCCGTTCGGCCCTTTTCTGGCTATCGGTATCTATTTAGCCCTTCTATTTGGAGATTGGGTATCCTCAATTTTGGGGAAGCTTTATCAATAATGCTGAATAAGCAGGTGATATGAATGGATAGTAATGAACAAGCAAATGAGAAAAGAAACAACATCTTCTCTGTCAGCGAGCAAAAGGGACTTCCGCAAATGCCGGTGGGCAGTCATTTGGCGCTTTTCTTTTCAGACGAAAAGGAACTCAAGGACATTGTCTGCCCTTTCATAGAGAGGGAGATAAGCGAAAACCGGCGAATCGTCTACATCAGAAACGCAGCGGACATTGATTGGATCAAGCAATGCATGGATCCTTATATACCCGATAAACACGATATTTTTTTAAAGGTTTGGACAGCCACCGACATCTCACTGAGAAGAAACGGGTTTACTCCACGCACACTTTTGGAACTCTTGGAATCCGAGAGTGAAAAAGCTTCCGATGAAGGGCTATCCGGTCTGACCGTCATGCTGGAAGTCACCAATGTTCTCATGCAACTCTTTCTGGAAGGCCGTTTTATGGATTTTTTCATCAGCTTGCAAGACCTATTGTCAATGACGACCAATCGGTTTATCTTCCAATATAATCTTTCAAAACTGGATAAACGGATACTGCATATGATCTTGACTGAGCACCCTTGTTTGCTGCACGAAAACGAGGTTGAATTGAACCCCTTCTATACCAAGAAAGAAGAATCAAACGCTGAACATTTCATCAATCACGTCAAATCATTGAACCTTCTAAAGCGAGAAAACGAACAGGTTAAAACCATTAATGGAGAACTCGAAAATTGCAAGGCAAAAGCAGAAGAAATGGTGTCAACACTGAAAAACGAAATCATCGAGCAAGCTGAAGAATTGCTCAGAGTCAAAGAGGAAAACAAACAAAAGGTTGAACGCATTGAGAGAATACAAGAACAACTCAAGATCGACCAACGTGAAATAACCCAGTACAAGGATAAGGAAACCGCTTTACAGGAACAGTTGAAAAGGAAAATCAGAAGCATAGATGACTTGCAAAAAAACTTCGATATTTACAAACTCCGCCATTCCAAATATGAAGATGAACTCAAAAAACGTGATGAACAAATCTCAGAACTCAACGCTCAAAACGCATCGCTTTTGAATGAACAAGTCAATTTAAAGGAAATACTTTCACAAAAGGAATGTGTGGTCCAAGAGCACGTTCAAATGATTCAGTCTTTGAAAGAACAACTGGATCATTCCGGTAAAGAAGCTGAACGGTCAACCGAAGCACTTCGCTCTTATGAAGAAAAAGCATTGAGAGACCAGCAAGCCATTGAATCCTTAAAAAATGAAATGGAGTCGAAAACACAGCTTTTGGAATCACTCAGGGCAACGCTGGAAAAGCAGACAGAAGTTCAGAAGATCACCGAACAGGCATTTGAAGAATATAAAGAAGTTCATGCGGACCTGGAAGGCGAAGCCGATCGATTGGGTCTACAGACCATGCAATTAACCCAACAGCTCGAACGGTTGGAAACAGAAAATCAACAAATCATCGCCCGGCAAACAACGATCGAAGAAGAAAAAAAACAGATGGCATTGGAGATTACGCAATCTCAAGAAACTCTCTCGCAGAAGTCCGCAGAATTGCACGAATTGAATCGCCGGCTGACTCATGCAGAAAGTGAAAAACAACAAATAAAAACAGATTATGAGCAATTGCAGGAAATACGGTCTGCTGAGAAAGAAAAAGGACTCCAGGATCAAAGCGAATGGAATCATCAGATTGACAGCTTACAGCAACAACTTCACGAAGCAGAAAATCAACTTTCACTCTCAAAAACAGAACTGAAGGTCAAAGAAGCCTCCCTTGAAGAACTTAAAAAAGCTGACGATCAAATGAAAATTCTTCTAAATGAAAAAGAGGACCTCTTAAACAACAAAAACCGGCAAGTATTCCGATATTCCTCTTTATATGATGAATACAGACAAAAGGCATCTCTGTTAAACGATGAAAAGATAGGACTCGAGAAAAAATATACCGAGAATATGAATAAGGTCTCCGCTTCGCTGAAAAGCATCAAAGCCCATCATGATCTGGATAAACAGCAACTGGCGGAAATCAAACAGCAAGCTGAAACATTGAAAGAAACCGTCAAAAAACTATCCTCAGCCAACGAATCGCTTCGTCTTGGCCAACAGAAGGATCAACAGGAAATTCAACGGTTGACTTTGTCATTGGGTAACCTGGAAAAACAAAACACCAAATTACGGGACCTCTTGAAATCCACCAACCGGAATTGCTCAAAGATTGAAGAATCCAAAATGGCATTGAAGTCAAAAACAGACGAATATAAAGAAAACATGGCCCGATTGATGGAAAATGAGAAAAACCTGGTTGAACAGATCGACGGGCTTCAAGCCCAGATAAATTCATTGCAAGTCTCTTCGAAAGAGCGAGAAAGCACCCTAAAAAGTCAACTTGAGAATACAGACCAACAACTCAACAGCCAACGTAATCAGAACAGCCTTTTAAAAGAAAACCTGGAACAATTACAAAACGACTTGAACTTAAACATGGGAAAAAGCAGCGAATTGAATCATCAAATCCAAAGTCTGGAGATGACTCTGAAAGAGACTCAAGAACAAAACGAGCGACTTCAACAGCTTCTCCAAGCCTGTGACGCCCAGAGCAACCGTTTAACTCAGGAAAAGGAAAAGGCTGTTGAACAGTTGAATCAGGTCAACAACGCCATGCGAAAAGCACAGGAAGAAAAGACCGAAACACAGTCAGCCATTGTACAACTCAAAGCAGTTCTAAAGGCTAAGGAAGAACGTATAGCCGCTCAACATTCCCAATTGGAATCCTTGGAAGAATCGCTTGTGACCACCCGGAAAGAAGCATCCGAATTAAAAAGAGAGATAGAGGAATTGCAGCAATCTTTGAACCATCTTCAGGATGAAAAGAAGCAGGTACTAAGCGTATCGGAAAAACAATCTGCTGAGAAAGAAAGTCTTCAGTCGCAACTCAAACAATTTCAACTTCTTTTGAAAGAAAAAGAGGGGATTTTAAGTAAAGAGATGAAGAATATAGTCCAAATGAAAGATGAAATCGAACATCTAAAATACCAGAAATTACTCCTGCTTAAAGACAAGGATACAATAACCTCCCGATTGAACATCCTGGAGAAGAAATTCAACGCATTTGGTGAATCACCATCCGGTAAAGACCTTGAAAATTACCGGATGCAGCAAATCAGCAAATCACTTTCAGACAACAAACCGACGGAATAGATGTGATGCATGTTTAAGAAAGAAACTATTTTCTTTTCTCTATTTATATTGTACTTATTCTTATTGTGTTTTTTGCTGTTTAGCAATGATGTTCGTATCCAATATACCACTTTTCCGTTTGAGGATAAACTGATTCATTTCAGTGCTTTCTTCATCGGACAGTTGTTTGTTTTGTTATCAGGCCAAATCAACGGGTGGATCAGAAAAGCGATTTACGGCTTTTTCCTTATGCTACCGGCATTCACAGAAGTTATTCAAGAATTCCTTCCCCGTCGAGTTTGCGATCTGGGGGATCTATTGGCTGCTTATTTGGGAATCATCATTTGTCTGGGATCTTGGTTTTTGCTCAGAGTCTTACTCCGCTATTTTTCAACTTCTCTTTCTATTTGCCGGCAGGCAATTAGGGACAACGACAAGGAGCGTTAAAATGTGCAGAATGATGGGCATTATCTCTCAACATTTGGAACACGTCGAAGACTGGATAGAACCGCTTGTCCACCAATCAAGATTCGGCCTGAAAAGTCCGCATCAGGATGGTTATGGCATCGCCTTTTTTGAAAAGGGACAGCTTCACACCCGACGGGAAGTATCCGCCATTTGGCAGAGAAAAACGGATTTCTCCGAGGATTACGGCAAGATCCTGATCCTGCACACCAGAAAAGCCAGTAAAGGTACTCTAAATCTCAACAACGTCCATCCTTTCACCGCCACATTGGACGATGAATCCTTCGCCTTTTGCCACAACGGAACCATCTTTGATATAGAAAAACTCAAACCATCAAAGACCGCCGAATCTGAAAAATCATCTGATTCCAGAATTTATTTTGAATACTTTCTCGATCACTTCGAACTATCGGGAGATTTTGTAGAAGCCGTTCGCTCAACGGTTTCAGACATCAAGGCCGGTTGTTCTTCCATCACTTCATTAAATTCTCTTTTTACGGATGGCAAACAACTGATCGCTGTGCGTTATTGCCTTACCGAAGAAGGATATTACACGTTGGGTTTCTGCCCTTTAAGGGGCACAACAGACGGCTATGTCATCACGACTCAACCCTACGAGGACCACATCCAATGGCAATGGCTGGCGAATAAAACCATCACCTGCTTTGGACCCGATGGGTTTCAAACCTTTAATATCGAGGATCGCTGAAATCCCGAAGTCCGTTACCCAGCAACGTAAATCCCAATACGGTTAAAGCCATCATGATACCGGGGAAAATAGCAAGCCACGGGGCACGGTCCATATAATTCTGAGATTCCATCAACAAACGCCCCCAGCTTGGAAAAGGGGGTTGAGTCCCCAAACCGATATAACTCAATCCCGCTTCCGACAAAATGGCAAAGGCGAAATTCGATGTAACCAGCACGATGAGCGAAGCATTGATATGTGGTAAAAAATGTTTCCAAATCATTACCGGAAGCCGAGTGCCTATGGACTGCGACGCAATGACAAAATACCGATGTTTCAAACTAATCGTCTCGTTCCTCACTTGGCGGGCAAAAATGGGAATTCTCACAATTCCAATGGCTATCATGGCGTTCATAATGTCCGGTCCAAAAACGGACACGATGGCAATGGCAAAAACGATGGCCGGAAAGGCAAACAAGCCGTCCATGAAGCGCATGAGTATCTCATCCACCACCTTGTTGCTCATTCCGGAGATAAATCCCAGCACAAGCCCCCCAAACAAGGAAATTACCGTGGAGATAATCCCCACTTCAAAGGCAATCCTTCCTCCCACCATACACCTGCTGAACAAGTCTCTTCCGTATTCATCCGTTCCAAAGAGATGAGAAAGACTGGGTGAAAGAAAACGGGCACGTACATCCATTTGATAAGCATCATATGGGGTTACCCAAAAGCTTAAGACTGCCAAAAACACAACGATCAAGATGAGGATCAGGCCACTAAGAAAACTGGCATGATGCCTTGCGTTAAAACGTGAGCGTTGAAGGGTTAGTGAACTGAAACTCCATTTGTTTTTTCCGTAGCAATGCTTATACTTTTCCGGGCAAGGCTTTTTTTCCTTCATTTCAACACCTTCACCTTATCCTGGGATCAATGGCCATGTGAATGATATCCATGAAAAAATTGATTAAAATGGTTACCACGGCTATCCAAATAACCACACCCTGAACAACCGGCAAATCCCTGCGTTGGACAGAATAAAGCAACAGCCTTCCCATACCGGGAATTGAAAAGACCGATTCAATGATGATCGTCCCGGCTAAAATTGAAGCCACTTGCAAACCAAACAGACTCAAAACGGGAATCATGGCATTTTTCAGAATGTGTTTGGTAAAAACACGCCTTTGAGTGATCCCTTTGCCTGTAGCGGTTCTGGCATAGTCCTCGTTCATGTTTTCTATAATTGAATTTCTGATCATCCTGATCAACACCGCTGAGGAGATGATCGCCAACGAAAGAGAAGGCAAGATGATCGATCTGAGCCAATCGAAAAAGCTGACACACAAGGAAACATACCCGGCAGAGGGCAGCAGGTTTAACTGCACAGAAAAGATCAATAGAAAAATGATACCTAGCCAAAAACCCGGAATGATCAGTCCAATCTGAGACAGGGAGGTAATAAGATAATCGGTCCATTTATGATGTTTTTGAGCGGAAAGAATTCCCAACGGAAATGAAATAAGCACTGTCAGGACAATACTCAACAGGGTGATGGACAAAGTGGGCGGCAGGGAATCGGCAATCACTTGAATCACGGGTTTTCGATAAGAAATGGAGAACCCGAAATCCCCTCTAAGTAAATCACCTATCCAATAAAAATACCTGAGGGTGACGGGTTTATCCAAATTCAGTTCTCTTTCCAAATTCTCGATGGCACTTTGATCTGCATCTAATCCCAGCATGACCTGTGCCGGATTTCCCGGTAAGGCGTTGAAAACAAAAAAAGACAACAAAGAAACGGCAAAAACCGTTATCATTCCCGTTAATAGTCTTCTGATTGCAAAGGAAAGCATATTTGATTAAGAGATTTCTTCGATACTCAAATGATCATTGGTGTAAATACAAATTTCACTCGCAATTTTCAACGACTCTACGGCAATGTCTTTGATATCCATGGTGGTGTTTCTCAATAAGGCTCTGGCACTTGCCAGGGCATAACTCCCACCGGAACCGATCGCTATGACGTTCTCATCAGGCTGGATAACCTCACCGTTTCCCGAAATTACCAAAAGATTCTCTCTATCTGCCACGATAAGCAAGGCTTCCAGCTGACGCAGCATCTTATCGGTGCGCCATTCTTTCGCCAATTCCACAGCTGCCCGTGGTAAATTTCCGCTGGTTTTTTTATAGTAGGCTTCAAATTTCTCAAACAAAGTGAAGGCATCCGCTACCGAACCGGCAAAACCGGCTACTACATTGTCGTCTCCCAATTTTCTCACTTTTTTGGCTGTTGATTTCATCACGGTGTTTCCCTGTGTCACCTGTCCATCACCAACGATAACGGTTCTTCCGTCTTTTTTTATCGCCAATACCGTCGTTCCTCTAAATTCCACTTTTCGCCTCCGGTTTGATGTGAAAAGGGCGGGCCAATGCCCACCCTTAGCTATTATTCTGCCAAAAAGCCATCCACACTATTCCAAATGGTTTTGGATCTGGCATCAAAGGGATGCCCGTCCCAGATACAGAGTGTGGCCTTTTTCCCTGCTTCAATCGAACCATATTCATTGTCGATACCCAGTATCTTTGCCGGCATAATTGTCAATGACTCCAGCATTCCCTGCTCGTCAGCCCCGTAGTTGCATGCCATGCCAGCCTGTAATCTCAATACTTCTGAAGGAAATACGGGATGATCACTCATGCAGCCAAAAAGAATCCCCTCGTCAAGCGCTACCTTGTATGATCTAAAAGTCATATCCTTTAACTCTACCTTTGATCTACTGGACATAATGGGGCCTAAAAGGATGGGAATGCCAGCTTCCTTGATTTCATCTTTTACCTTCATGTACTCGGTGCAATGCTCGATCACCATGTTGATGTCGAATTCCTTTTTGATTCGGATAGCGGTCAGTATATCCTCGGCACGGTGACAGTGCACACGGGCGGGAATTTTCTTGGATAAGACCATCTGAGCGGCTTCCATTTTGCCATCGTATTCGGTAAAAGGTTTGCCTTCTTTTTCGGCCTTTTTCTTCTTTTCGATGTAGTTTTTCCCATCGAAGAAGAATTTCCGAATGACCGCAGCTGTTCCCATTCGGGTCACAGGCATTTTCTTTTGTTCTGCGTAAACACGTTTGGGATTCTCTCCCGTTGCCATCTTTAATCCATTGTCTTCACGAATCAGCATGTCCTTGACATTTTTGTTCTGGGAGTAATGAGCGATGAAACTCAAACCTCCCACCGGGTTGGCGCTTCCCGTTAGAACGCAATAAATCATGACACCGCCCTTTGCAGCTTCTGGAATGGAAATGTCACTGGGGGTGAAACCGTCCAGACTTCTGACATTTGAAGTCACCGGATCAGAGTATTCATTCACGTCATCGTATTCATAGCCGTATCCGTCAGGGTTAAGACCTATATGCGAATGAGCGTCGATGAACCCCGGCATCAAAAGGCCGCATTTTCCATCGATTTTCTCATCGATGTTTTCAATGTTCTTAATTCGATAAGCGATTTCTTTGATATAACCGTCTTCGATTAGCACCTCTCCTTTAAACGGCTCAGAGGTCATGGTGTGTACAACCACATTGGTAATTA
>DAOTHY010000082.1:0-8559 GCA_035447925.1 Thermotogota bacterium | reverse complement strand
AAAAAACGAAAATCTAAATCTTTAAAAAAATGAGGTAAAAAAATGACACTAAAAAAGAACTTGAGTCTTTATTTTATAGGAAAGACAACATCTGAATTAGGTTCCGAGATTCAAACAATCGCAATTCCGTTATTCGTGCTTCAATTAACGGGTTCGGGAATGGCAATGGGGCTTATCTTTTTTTGGGGGATGATAGCAGGTTTAGGCACATTGCCTTTTGCCTCCGTTATTAGTGATAGATGGAATAGAAAAAAAGCCATGGCGATATTGGATATCGTTCATGGTGGTTTGATATTGATATGGGCTTTTTTGTCTCTTTTTAACCAGTTAAATATGGGGTATTTATTGCTGATAACCATATTACGAGGCGTGCTGTCAGGCTTTTTTCAGTCCTCTGCAAATGCCTTTTTACTGGATATTGTTGACAAAGAAGCCCTTCGAAGTGCTAATTCCCTTTCCCAAACATTCAGTGCCATAGCGAGAATTGCCGGACCGGCGTTGGGTGGGATATTATTCGGAACGGTGGGAATTACAGCCATTTTTTTATTAATGCTTTTTCATTTATCATATCAGGAATCAGTGAGTTTTTTATTGACTATCATTATGAAAAAAGAACGGATCGTTTAAATTTGAAGAAATTTTTTGTCGAATTTGGTGAAGGATTTAGTATTGTCAAAAACATAAAAGGTCTATTGCCAATGTTTCTTTTTGTGGCCATTTTGAATATGATTGATACACCGATTATCCCCATTTTAGTGCCCTATTTGGGTCGGGAAGTCTTGGGCATCAATCCTACTCAGATAGGCTTGTTAACAACGGTTTATACTGTTGGAACAATGCTTTCGGGTATACTCATCGCCACTTTGTTAAAAAAGGTCAAATCGAAAAAATTAGTGGCAACCGGTGTCATTTTAGCTCCGGGATTCCAGATCATCTTGGCTTTTATGATTTTCCCGCAAGTGATTGCCTTTTTTTCAAGCTTAATAGCGCTATATATTTTGGTTTTGATCATCTTCTTTATGATGGGAACCACGGATTCAATGGTGAATGTCCCGCTTTTGACGAGTCTGCAGATTCTGATTCCACCCAATGCAAGAGCAAGGGTCATGACGATTTTTGGTATCATGGCCTCACTGTTCGTTCCGTTTGGGGGAATGATTTATGGGATTTTGTTGGATAAAGTGTCCACACATATTATATTACTCGTTGTCAGTGTAGCAACAATGATCATTGGCTTGGTTTTTCTTTATTTTATTCCTTGGAAGCGTATTGAAAAGGGAGAATCGTGTTGAAAAAGGGTGGTTCCTGTTGTTTTTGTGTTTTCAAACAAAGAGTGGTTTATCTTGCAAAATATTAACATCAAAAGAGGTGTAAAAGTGGTCAAAGCAATCTACAGTAAGTACAGAAAGAAAATCATTTTCACATTTGTGATGGCATCCTTGGTGTCCTTATCCATCATTCCATATCCTCTGGTCATGCGCTTGTTTATTGACACCGTTATTCCCAACAAGAACATGAATGAGATTGTGATGTGGTCCGGTGTGTTGTTGGTGATCGTATTGATTCGAATCCTGGCAAACTTTTTTCAAAATTATACATTGTCAGTTGTCGAAGGGAATTTTGAAAGAGATTTGAAGATCACGATTTTCGAGAAAATTCTCAAACTACCCATGGCATTCTTTGTAAAAAACGATACAGGCTCGCTGATGTCAAGGGTATTAACAGACTCTGCCAATAGTACCGGATTGTTCAGAGACTATTATATTGTGCTCTATAGTTCCATCTTGAGTATAGCTGCTTCATTGGCAGCCATGTTCTGGCTGGACTGGTTTTTGACCCTGATGTGTTTCTTGGTCCTGCCGGTGTTGTTTGTTGTAACGGTGATTATGAATTCAAAAATGGCCATCGAAAGTCAGAAACTATCCGGGGTTTATGCGGACTGTTCCAAAGAGTTGAATCAAAGTTTATCCGCTGTTGAAACGGTGAAAGTGGATCACCTGTATTCAAAGGTCAATGCGAACTTTAAGCGGATGGTTAATAAACTCTTGAACTTAAACATAGCGATCAACAAATACGGTGCCCTTGCCGGTGGTATTATGACCGGTATCGTTTCTCTTGCCCCCATCCTGGTCTTTATCATTGGGACCCTTAGAGTCATCGATGGCCACACGAGTATTGGAACGGTAGTTGCCATTAGTTCTCTGATGATTTATCTGTTTTTGCCCCTTCAGGAAATCGCCCTTGCCCGGATCAAGATGCAAAAACCAAAAGCCATGTGGGAGAAGATCTCTGATTTGCTTAATGAACAAGAAGAGGATCTTTCCGGACAAATGACGAATGAAATGATCATAAACATGGAAGCGGTTCAGTTCGCATATGACACTCAGAATCATATATTTGAAAATATGAACTTTAACGTGAAGTCGGGAGAATCCATCGCCATCGTAGGAAAAACCGGTAGTGGAAAAAGTACCTTGTATAAACTGCTGGCAAAATTCTACCCGTTGGAAAATGGACACTTTACCGTAGGGAATATGGATTCCACGAAGCTTTCAACCGGCAGCTTAAGAAAGCGGATGGCGTATATCAACAGAAACACCTATATCTTCAACGGAACGGTGCAAGATAATATTGTGCTGAATGGAAAGCGTTCAAACGAGATGATAGAAAAAGCGTTGAAAATCGCCTGTCTCAACGATGAATTCACTCCTGATTCTGTTGTTGGCAGTGAAGGTAAAGCCATTTCAGATGGCCAACGGGTCAGATTGGCCATCGCCAGAGCTGTGATCAAACAACCTGAACTCTTTATGATTGACGAAGCCCTAACGGCCCTGGATCCATCAACGGAAAAGAAGATCTTAAAGAACCTCAAAGAGGCATTTCCCAAGGCAACTGTTATGATTATTACGCACAGAGACACCATTTTGGAAGCCCTGGATCGAGTGTTTGTGCTTCATGATAAACGATTTTCGGATGGGATGTCAGTGAAGGAGTTGTACGAGAACAAAGAATTTAAAACTCTTTTTATGTATTCTGATAACTGAAGCATTGTAATAAATAAATTGACATTTGTTTAAAATGATATAATTCATGAGAGGTAAAAATTGTATAGGATATAGTATTTTTGCGATTGTTGATTAGATGAGAAAACTACATACTGACACTATACAATTAAAAAGATAAACTTAAGTGGTGATCATTTGTACAATATTGAAGAATTTCAGTTTATGAAGGAAAATCAAACCTTTGAAAGAAAAACATAAAAATAAACCCAAAAGACCTGTCGTTTACAGGGACCATCCTTGATACACTCAGAAAAACTCTTGAATTTGTAGACACTCAAATAAAAGAATATACAAAACTTGGTAAAGATGGCAAATTTCAAACAATCCCCGAATACCCTGAATTTGTCTGGAAAGAATTGATCATTAATGCCCTTTGTCACAGAGATTATAGTATAAAAGGAACAGACATCCAGATTAAGATGTTCGATAATCGGTTTGTTGTTGAAAGTCCTGGGAAATTGCCCGGCTTGGTAAGATTAGATAATATTAGAAAAATACATTTTTCAAGAAATCCAAAAATTGCAGAGTTTTTAAAAAATTATACTTATGTAAAGGAATTTGGTGAAGGTGTTGATCGAATGTATACCCTTTTGGAAGAAGAAGGGCTACCTGAACCAAAATACGAGTCCATTGCTTTCATGCTTAAAGTAACGGTTTGGAATAGGAACGAAAAAGATGAACCGATAAATGAACCGATAAAATTGACAGAAGTAGAAAAGACAATCATTGATTTCTTAGAAAAAGATCCTGGTTTATCGAAGTCAAAGATATCGAAGATGATTGAATTATCAGAATCTTCAGTTAAAAGAATTTTTAATGACCTACAAAAGAAGGGGGTCATCAAGCATTTTGGACCAAATAAAACGGGATATTGGAGAATTTTGAACAAAAAAAACTAAAGAGAAAAGAAAGGATGAAATGATGATCAATAAAATCACAGATAGCTATTACTTCAAAGTATTCAAATATATCAAATACGTTAAAAAGGAAATCGTCTTTCTGCTAATTATAACCTTCATCAGAGGCACTGTAAATTTTCCCCTACCCAATGCCATTCAGATGTTTTTTGACGATTTGTCAGCCTCAAATGACAACCGCTTTTTTATCGATATCGCCTTCATCGTGTTTTTGATTGTAACTGGGCTTGTCATGGGGTATATTGGTAATATTCGAACACAAAAGATTGGACATCAATTAACACTGATGATTCGCAATACACTACTGAAAAAGCTTCTGTCTTTACCGTATAAAGAATTGATTACGCTGAAAACAGGAGATGTCGTCTCAAGGATTACTGGAGATAGCCTTGTTTTCAAAGAATATATCATGTCTGTTGTCATAGAACCCATTATTTCGGCCATTTTGATTGTGGTTTACATCATCATTTTGATGAGAATCAATCTAATGCTGGCACTGATCACACTCATCTCTTTGCCTCTGTTGAGTCTTGTGATCATGTTCTATCATAAAAAGACCACACAGGCTTCTTTTACTTATAGAGAAAAATACGGGTATCTCTACAACAAGCTCATTGAGCTCTTTACTTCTCTAAAACTGATCAAAGCAATGAATTTTGAAGAAAAACATGAGCATTTAATGAATCAGACATTTGAAACAGTAAAAAATTCAGGCATCAAGGTTGAAACACTTGCCATTCGTTCTACTTTTTTCAACTCCCTTATCACCGGACTCGGACAGTTAACCGTTCTCATTATTGGGGGCTTTTTAACCGTAAAAGGGAATATGACATTTGCTCAGTTTATCTCTTTTTATATGTTTTTACAGATGGCTTATTCTCCCATCCAAACCATCACAATCGCTTTTGCCTCTTATCAAAAGGGGATTGGGATGTTGAAAAGAGTCTTTGATGTGATTGATTTGGAAACGGAGAATAAAAGGCATATGTCTGGAAAATCATTTAAAACGGGAGATATTGACGTTTCAAATGTAGCGTTTGCTTACACAGAAGACAAAAAGATACTGGACCATTTTAGCTGTCGTTTTAAAGAAAAGGCCATCAATGTGATTGTCGGTCATTCCGGTGTGGGGAAAACAACACTGATGGATTTATTGTTGAGACTGTACACCCCTGTAAAAGGTAAAATTACCATAGGGGGGATTGATTTGAGTGAAGCATCATCAGAATCCTTTGCCAATAAGATTGGAGTATTCACACAGGAAACGGTTATTTTCGATGGCAGTATTGCCGAAAACATTGCTTACTACAAACCCGACAGCACTTTGAAAGAGATCAAAGCAGCTGCCAAAAAGGCGCATATCCATGATTATATACAAGGTCTTGAAAATCAATATGACACTCTGACGGGCGAGAGGGGAAATAAACTCTCAGGGGGAGAAAAAGCAAGGATCGCCTTAGCCAGAATTTTTCTGAAAGAACCTGAAATCATCTTTATGGATGAACCCACATCCAATATTGATCAGCAAACAGAAGAAATCATCTACGATTCTTTAAAGCGCTTAAAAACAAAATCCACGATCATCATGATTGCCCACAAAAAATCAGCTGTTTCAATTGCGGATTATGTTATTGATATGGAGAGGAACTGTTAGCAGATTGGGTATTAGCTATGAACGGTGAACTTCCTTGACTTCAAGCAGTCTCGTTCCATCATTCTGTTGTTTAAAGGTTCCTGTATAACTAAACATACCGATTCCTCGCCATTCTGGAAATGGAAAATACCTTTCTTTCTATTTCTGGTGGAAGAAATGTTATCAATTTCCTTTATTAAGTCTTTTTATAATCATTCATGGCTTCTTGGCTTAATGTAGTTAAAGATTTTTTCTCAAACAAGTTCTTTTGCCAAATCGTGTAATCAAAATCCTCTTTGATGATACTGGAAATAAATCTTTCAGCATCTACGGGACCTAATTTTTCTATCAAAGCATTGATACCATCTATTTTCAGCGCACTTTCTGTTTTCAACGGAAATCCTCCTCTAACTCGATAAAATTAACAGGGTTCATTATCTCTAAGTCATCAATTTTCTTTTTTAAAATACTAAGATCTCCGGTTTATTTTAGGTTTTATAAAAACATTTAATTATATCACAGGGAAAGGAATTGGCTTGGAAAGATGTATGTTAGTTTTATTCTAACCAATTGGCTACACTAGATGGAAGAGAACCTTTTTTCTATATATGTATACTAGAGTATAATAATAATGAATGGTAAACTATTTCAAAAATTGAAAAAGGAGGCTTTTGAATGCAATTAGATCATATTGATTCTGCTTTTAAACTTAAAAATGGGATAGATATACCAATATTAGGCTTAGGAACTTACAAGGCACATGGGGATGAATTATTTTCAGCAATTTTAGATGCCTTTAAAATAGGCTATAGAAGTATAGATACTGCTTCTTTTTATGAAAATGAAGAAGAAGTAGGAGAAGCCATTAGAGCTTCAAATATCGAAAGGAAAGACATTTTTGTTACAACAAAAGTTTGGAATGACGAACAGGGATATGATGAAAGTTTAAAAGCTTTTGATAGGAGTTTAGGGAGATTAGGTTTAGATTATATAGACATGTATCTTATTCATTGGCCGGTTGCAGGGAAATTCAAACAAACTTGGAAGGCCTTAGAGAACTTATATGAACAAGGAGCCGTTAGAGCGATTGGGGTTTGCAATTTTCTGGAGCATCAACTGCATGAGTTAATGAGTTCAGCAAATGTTCCGCCTATGGTAGATCAGATAGAACACCACCCAGAGTTAGTTCAACCATCTTTAAGAGAATTCTTAAAAGAAAATCATATCCAACAAGAAGCTTGGAGCCCCATTATGAAAGGTGGCGTTATGGAAATACCTCAAATAGTTGAAATAGCCGAAAAGCATCAAAAAACGCCAGCTCAAGTTGTTTTAAGATGGGATATACAAAACGGCGTTGTAACCATTCCAAAATCAGTTCACAAGGATAGGATAAAAGAAAATTCTGAAATTTTTGATTTTGAGTTAACTGAAGCAGAAATGAAAATGATAGATAATCTGGACAAAGCGAAAAGAATTGGTCCGGATCCAAAATCTTTTGATTTTTAAGAGAAAGTCAATAGGGACGGAGTGAGGCGGGATCAACTTTTTTAGGAAGGTAATGAAGTGGTTCTAAAAATTGATTTTGTGAATGATATTCCCGTCTATTATGGAGAAATGATTGACGATAAAGTTTTTGGGAAACTGGATAGTGTTGAAAACATCCTCATCAATAAAATAACCGCTTTAACAAGATTTGAACCAAAGGATATTGCAGATATATGGATGATTTCCAAGAAAAACACCTTTATATGCTAAAATAAAGGACATGGAGTAACTCCACCGGGGTGGAGTTACTCCAATAGGGTAGGAGGTGTTTCGTTTGCTGTTCTCAGTAGAACCAAAGAACAAGTCTTCAGATTTGTTTAATAGAGAAAAAGAGATCAACAATCTTACAGAAAGTGCAGAAAAAGATAAAATCATCATCTTGTACGGATTAAGAAGAATCGGAAAAACATCTTTGTTGAAAACCTATTTGAATACCACTGAACATTATCATGTTTTTATGGATTGCAGAGCTTTTTTTACTGAAAACAGAGTGGATAAGGCAAGGTTTGAGAACGAGCTCTTATCGGCATTAACGAATGAAATGAGACGCAATAAAATGATTGGTGTGCTAAAAAACATATCCTCGATTAATCTTAAGGGTATAGAGTTACAATTTTCCGGTAAAAAGAAGCCGCCAAGCCTTGCTGATGTATTAAAAGAAGTTGATTCTGTGCTTGAAAAGAAGTCCAAACGACTGATTATTGCCTTTGATGAAGCTCAAATCCTAAGATTTTACGGTAAAGATGGCAGTGATCTGCTGTATTTGATGGCTTATTGTTATGATAATTTGGACAACATCGTGTTTATGCTAACCGGTTCAGAAATCGGTTTGCTCTTTGATTTTTTAAAATTAGAAGATCCTGAAATGCCACTTTTTGGAAGATATATTCGAGAAATAAGTCTGAACAGATTCGAACCTTCAAAATCCAAAGAATTCCTAAAAAAAGGAATGCAAGAGTTGGGACACATCATTTCAGACAACGATCTGGAAAAAGTTGTGGCTCGACTGGATGGCATCGTCGGGTATCTGTCAATCTTTGGCTACGAATGTTACAGAAATGACTATGATGTTGAAAAATCCCTTGAAAAAGCGGAGAATCTTGCCGATTCGTTGGTCAAAAAAGAAATTAATTCACTCGTCAACAGATCAGCTAATTACGCCTATTGTTTAAATGCCATAGCGCTTAACATGAATCGCTTTTCTCTGATTAAAAAATTTATAAAAGCCAATTATGGCGGTATTTATGATTCAACCCTTAGTAATATTCTAAATTCTCTTCAAAAGCACAGTATTATTGATGCAGAGTATGACAAAAGAAAAAAGACCTATTATTTTCCCGACCCTGTTGTTCAAAGATTTTGTGCAGGGATTCGTTTTTGAAGATTAGGGGGCATTTTA
>DAOTHY010000081.1:0-8635 GCA_035447925.1 Thermotogota bacterium | reverse complement strand
CAATCAAAGACCGAGAAAGAATCGTAGACCTGAGACTCACATCAAAAGCAGAAGCATACAACCATCAAACCCTTTATTTGAAGCTGAAGGAAAAGTATAAAGACACAGAGCATTTTGTGGACTATAAGACGAAACCGTATAAGTTGAAAATGACGTTTGGGTTGGATTTTTGAGGGAGAGCTATTCGAAAGGAGATAGATAATGGAAGACAAAAAGACGAAATTGGAACAAGAGCTTGAGCAACTTTTGGATCAACATGATATTTTGATTTTGGATGACTTTCTAAGTGACGATGAATTTGAAGTTCCAAAACCCTTGCTTCAAGAGAAAAATGAGATTCCAGAGTTTAATGAGGAATTATATCTGAAAAAATTTGGAAAAGATTTTTCTTTTTTATTGTTGGATAGCTTGGCTAAAAAACATTTTTTAAATGAAAAATACGAAGAAGATGTCCGAAAAATAAAAAGTGAAAATAAGCTTATAGAGGCAGAAAATGAAAAAACAATCCAAACTTGGGTGAAAGAGAAGTTAGATTTCTATAAAGAAAAAGAAGAAAAGAATGTGATGTTGAAGACACTATACACCGCCTATTCTGAAGGTAAGGCACAAGCTGTCTTATGGTTTTTTAATAAGGTCCTTTTGAATATTCCCCATGCTATTTTTCACCAAAAGAATATAGTTCTTTCATTCGACGAACAAGAGCGGCAACTGAAATTAAAGTTTGTTTTCCCCGATAAAAAGACTGTTTTTAATCAGCAGGATCGTTTTCCACAAATTACTTCCATTAACAGCAAGCATTTCCAAGAGTATTATCTGAGTGTGTTGTTTCTCCTTTTTAAGATCCTCTATACCAAAATAATGAAAAATGATATTGAAAGAACGGTCAATACAATACTTTTTGAGGGTTATGTCATCGAAGATGAACGATCAACAAGCGATTTGGCAACCAAGAAGCTGTTTTCAATTCTTTCTCCTGTTACTCTTGATGTTTTGAGAAAATTAGAAAAATATGATGTGAGAAACCTCGTTTATCAAAATCATCTTGATTTAGTGAAAGAGTTTTCTTTATTTCAAAATAAATCAATTGAGGAATTGACAAAATCAGATGAATTACAGAATTATATTGAAGCAAAACTATTTTCGCACATCGATAGTCAACTTCAATCACTTAAGGAGGAAATCATTCAATATGTTGATACTAAAGTAAGAAGTATGCAGATTTCCATCAATGCAAAGTTTTTAAGTAGCAATAATAATGGACCTGAGAAAATAAAGGAAGTCCATGTTGATGATGTGAATAACAAGGATGAATCCATTCAAACGCAGGAATCTGTTAATGAACCAACTCCATTAAACGTATCAGGCGAATCTTCTGAATTATCCATAGAAGAACAGTTTGAGGAACTGATTAGTAAAATAAACAACATGTCCATTCATCACAAGTCTACCTTTTTTAATTTGATAAAAGAACCACCTCTTGAAAAGTTGAAAATTGATGAATTGAATATTGAAAAACTTAAGCTGATGCGGATTATGAATGCTTTAATCTACATGGATACTCCGTTGATTAAGATATCCGGTAGTAGTAGTGAATATGTGATTTGGGGTGAAGACTACCCAAGTGAGTTAGTTGATTTTATTATCAAAAAATACGCATAAGGGTGTGATGGATTTTGAATACAAAGACTGAGCAATATTTACTGCAGATTTTTGGTAAGCATTATTCAAAATATGAAAAAATGATCAATAAAGCGTTGGAAAAGAATTTTGCTGTGCAGAAGAATTCGGATTTCAATGCCATTAAGGCTGCGTTTGAGGCGATTTACGACAAATACATGGTCAGAGTGTTAGAGGATGATCAATTCTATTGTAAGAAATATGGTCTTAAAAAGGGCACTTACAGGCGCTATTACTTAACAGTTGAGAGGCTTTTGCAGGACTATCTTTTCCAAGTGGATCAGTTGATCAATCAATATGTGGATTTGTTTCAATGTGGAATGAATATGATCGCATCGATGAGTGATTTGGAGTATTTGCGGATCGAAGACTTTCTTAATGCCACTTTTCGATATGTGGAACAATTTGGAAAGATCAACAGGGATGAGGCTAAAACTGTTTTTTGTTCCTATTTCTACCTTTTGGGCTTTGAAGCGAAGAAAGGACGGACTTCTTCAAACCAATATAAGCTCTATATCACACCAGAAAAATCAAATTTGTACTTGAATATCAAGGTAAGGAGGGGGATTTTCAGTGAATAAAGGATTTGTGCCTGATTTCAAGAACCTTTTTGAATCTCTTAGAGGGGGAACTTCTTTTTCGGAAAAGTATGTCCCCTATATTTTTAAAGGCAGGGAAATGGAGAAAAAGGCAATTGAGCGGGATATCGATAACATCTTAACGTCTGAGACCAGTAAGTGCAGATTATTCCTGGCCGATTACGGGGGCGGAAAGTCCACCTTGGGAAAATATATCAGTTTCAGCGCAAAGAAAAACGGGATGCTGGTTTCTGTACTCAGTAAAAAAGATTATCAGACGATTTATAAGCAGGATGATTTTTTTATTTCTATTATTCGAAATCTAAAGATGAACGGCATCGACGAGGGACGGAACCCCATCGAGTTTATTATGAGTGCATGGGCTGAAGACGAAATGAAGGCATTTCACAATGGGATTGAACCTAATTCTATTGAACAAATAAGAGACTATTTAAAGCGGAAAAATATCATTAAAAGTGATACATTTATTGATTTTGCAGCCTCTTTTTTGTTCTGTAAGATAAAGAATATCGATTACGATCCCCTTATTGGTTATTTAAAAGGCGATAAGGTGGATAAAAGGATTCTTAAAAATAACTATGATTTCCGGGTTTTCTTTGATAATAACGGCCTTATGTTTCTCAGGGATTTTGGTTTTTTTATCAAAGGTATCGGAGTCCCGGGAATGGTCATTATCCTGGATGAACTTGAAACGATCACAAAATCAAGAAGAGATATTATTGATAAAACTTATAATTTCTTAAGAGAATTTTGGGATCTTCTCCTTGAGGGTCATACAAAAGGGCTCTATGGTGTTTTATTGTCCACAGAAGAATGGTTGGAAGATTCAAGAAAAGGCGTAAAAAGTTATACAGCTCTTTATGAACGATTTGCAATTGGCGATAATAAGCAAAATTCTCAATCCTCGAAGATTGTCATGTCAAATCTTACAGAAACTGAATATGAAGAGTTATTTAATGAAATTTATAAAAGGTATTTTGATACCTATCATTTTGTCTATGACAATCATGATATGCTTTCAGAGAATTTGTGGGCGTTTTTAAAGAGAAGAAACACGAGTTTTGATAATACTTTAAATATGGATGCGAGGAATTTTATCAAGGATGTAATCAATTCATTGGATTCCGTTGCCGATTATTTTGAATCTGAAGATGAAAGGGATCTAATATCCGATTTGGAAGAAATTTTAAAGCTGGATAATGAAGAAAAGATTGAGAAATCAGACAAAGATGAATTATTTAACAAGCTCTTTTGAAACCCATGGCCTATAAACTGAATCCCCGACTTGAAAAATGTCTCACTCAAAATCTCAAATGGAAGGATTTGCGAGACATTCAAAAAAAGGCTTTTAACCCCATATCGGATAAAAACAATACATTGATCGTTTCCGGTACCGCTTCCGGTAAGACGGAAGCTGCCCTTTTGCCGATTTTCAACAATATGCTCACTTCGAAATTAAGTGGTTTAAGGGTTTTGTATTTAGCTCCCTTAAAAGCACTGATCAATGATTTGAATTTGCGGATCTTGAATTTTGCAACCCCCTTGGGACTTGTATCCTCACCCTGGCATGGTGATGTGAAATACAATGAAAAATTTAAATCGCTCGATGATACAAATATTCTCATCATTACACCGGAGTCCCTTGAAAGTCTTTTGACTACCCAAAAAACTGATAATCAGGAAATCTTTAAACAGATTGAATATATCATCGTTGATGAAATTCACTATTTTGCTACTTCACCACGTGGTTATCAGTTAATTAGCCTAATTAACCGTGTGAGCCGTTATTCTGAATCTGTTCCCATTAGAATAGGGTTGTCAGCGACTGTTGAAAATAAAGGAGATATTCTTGATTTTTTATGTAGCAATGACTCTTCTTTGAAAAAGGTCGTTGTTTCTGAGAATGGACAAATCAAACGTGACATCAGGATTATTGAAGCTGAGGATCAAATATCTTTGGAAAAGGTCATTCAGATGCAACTTCAAGCAGATTCAAAGAAAAAATTTCTTGTCTTTGCCCATTCGAAAAGTAAAGTGGAATCGTTTGCCAATGCCTTATCGGAAATGGATATCAAGGTGGAAGTTCATCATGCATCTGTAGGAAAAGAAATCAGACAAACCGTGGAAAGTTCGTTTAAAAAAAGTAAAATTCAAGTGGTGATTGCGACTTCCACGTTAGAGCTTGGGATCGATATCGGTGATATTGATCAAGTCTTTTTTTTGGATGTTCCAAATTCAGCATCATCTTTTTTACAACGTTTGGGTCGAAGTGGAAGACTATCATCGAATCCAAAGTGCTGGATCACTTTTGATAAAACCCGTCCTGATCAAATTTTTAAAATTTTGGGCATTCATTATATGCTGGAAATTGGTTCAGTAGAGTCCATCGAATTGTACTCCTATTGTCCGCAAATCTTTGCCCATCAAATGTTGTCTTTCATTTATGAGAATCAGAGGCTTTCTTCTTCTGATTTAGAGTGTTTTCTCAATGTATTTTGTTTTAGCAAGCTTAATGAAAGCGATAGCTTAAAGGATATTTTTAGTTTTTTAGTGGATAAAGATTACATTTCTAAGGAAGACAAATCTTATATTCCCTCTACAGAGCTCTTGAATATCCTTGAAAGGCCTATGTACAAAAAGGATTTTGTCGGGGTTTTTAATGCTGATACAGAATACAAAGTAACCTATAAGGGTAATGAAATCGGCTCTATTTCTTACTTTATGTATGAACAAATCCTGGATAAATTCAAAAAAAAGAAGCCGTCGGATTTTAGTTTAGCTAATAAGGCGTGGAAAGTTGATTATATCAATGAGACAACAAAGAAAATAGTTGTGGAACGTTCCAATAAAAAGAACATTCCTTTTTGGTTTAGCAGAGGAGAATCCATTTCTTTTGATTTTGCTCAAGCAATCAAAAAGAAATTACAGCAATCGTTTGACAGTGTGGACTCTTATTTCAATCTTATGGAGATTACAACATTCAGCAAACCGTTTATCCAATCCGCTATATTAGAGGCCAAGGCGATGGTTGATTACTCTAAACCCATTGATATTGCTTCAATCGAATCGGGAGAGTCCTTTTTGGAAAAAATTTATACTTATTTTGGAGATAAGGGGAATTATTTCTTCAAATGCCTTTTGGAAATATGTGAGTTCGAAGTCCAAAGTGATAATTTTATCCAGATAACGATTCGTTCTGAGAGTGGCTTATTGAATTCTGTGCCATTTACCAAATTGATTTTTAGTGGGGAAAAGGCAATCAAAGAGGCACTTTTTGAGTACTTTTTCAGCCATTTTAAGCTTGTGGATCACATTTACGAATTATTCGGAGACAAACTGGAAAAATATATCCCCTATTCGGTTAAAACAAGATTTGTTACGGAATATTTGTACGATGAAAGAGTGATAGAGATTCTTGGGAATTCTTTTAAATGCAATTAGAATATCCTAACAAGGGTCCGACCCAACGAATGATTAAAACGGCATTAAAAAGTTGTTGGTTTTTTTGTGCCCAGAAAATGATGGATCTCACAGAAAAAAACCGTAAAAGGAGTCATCATCATGAATAAAATAGGGAAAAGCAGAATGGAAAAGGCGTTATTGGAATCTCTGGAATTTTATCGTGTCCTGTATTTTGATGAACTACTTCGTCAGGAGGGGTTCGACAGCAACCAGCCGGTTCTTGAGAAATTGAAGTCGATACCATCCTTTGATGAAGAGACTTATCTGAAACGTTATGATGAGGATTTTTCGGTTTATTTTGCCAACGAATCGATTCGAAGAGAATTTATTGAAAAGAAATATGCTCGGGATGTTGCGGAGGTTGAAGAGGCGAATCGGAGAATCGTTACGAGAAATGAGAAAAGAATGGAAGAATGGCGGAAAAAACTGTCAAAGAAATCTTTCGGTGAAATAAATCAGGTGGAGAAGCTGTATCGTCAATATGCCAATAAAGAGGCCGAGGGTGTTGTCTGGTTTTTTTTAAAGGTCATTAGAAATATTCCTCATGATTTCTTCTATGGCAACGATTTTCAGTGTACATATGAGCGGAAGTATCAGACTTTAAAGATTCATTTTGTATTTCCTGATAAACTGTCGGTTTTCATATCTCAAGATGATGATCAGCTCATTAATTCAATTCACGACCCGTCTTTTAAGCGCTATTACTATGGGATTTTATTATTGATCATCAGAAATCTTTTTAATGCCATTTATAAAAATGATTTGGAAAATGCACTGGAATATGTTTATTTACAGGGGCGTTTTTCAGAGATAGATGATAGTCGTTCGGAAACAGTGGCAGATGAAACAGTATCGATAACATCTCATATGGATATTGACAGCTTGAAGAAAATTCATGGACAACAGCCTGAGGAGTTATTCAAAGATAAACTTTCAACATTCGAGATTCCTCCGGAAGATGTTGTGGCTGTTCCCAAAGAGCCCAATATTAAGGATATGGAAGAAAAAGTAGAATCTCCAATTGAAGATGAAAATGAGGCTGAGACGCTTTATGAAGCTTTTGAGGAAAAGGTGATGAAAGGACTGGATCTTCTCTCTGAAATCAAAGCGATCATTCTTCGGGAGGATTATCATACCAAGACCTCAGAATCATTTGAATACGCTGAAGAAACGGCGAAGATTGTGGACAATGCCAATCCGTCAAAGGAATCTGATCAAACCTTGTCTGAATACACTGGCAGAGAAGAAAAAGATTATGATGAGTTTTTTCAACGTGTGAATACGTTATCTGAATCGCTTATGTGTATCTTTCTAAAGATTCTTCGTATGGAGCCGGCAGAAAAACACCCATTAGACAGTTTGGAGGCTTCCAAACTTAATATGCTAAATCTTGTCAACAAATTGGTTTATCAGGGTAGACCACTTATCCGATTGTCCGGCTATGAATGGGATGAATTTTCATGGGGAGAGGAATATCCCAAGGAATTAATCGAGCAGTTGAGAAAAAGGTACTTGGCTTTCGAAAAAAGGAGTTGAAAACATGGAAGCTGATGAAAGAATTTTAAATAAACTGGAACAGCTACAACAGGTCTTTTCTGATTTGAAACAGCATGTGAGCGACATCCAGATGAAAATGAACACTGGGTTGGGTTCAATCGATGAAAAAAGGGAAGAATTTGAACAGCTAAATGGCCGTGTTGCCGGATTGGTGGAGCAAATTTCCATATATGCCGATACCTTGAAAGATATTCTGGGGTACAAAACACAATTAGAGGATATGATAGTAAAGGTTCACAAGATTGACTTTTATAAGCAAAGACACGATGAGCTTGAGTCGAATTTCCAATCCTTGTCTGAGAAGATCAACATGAGTATTGAAGAGATAGAAAGCAGATTGTTGGATTTTGAAGTGTCTTGTGAAGAAGATTTAGTAGCTCTGAACGATCGTTTATCTAATACAGGAGAGACAAAGGCTAAATTGGCAGAGCAAATCCGGTATTGTGAGGAAAAATCGAACAACATTGAAGAGGGCCTTAAAAATAGTGCTGAAAAAACGAGTGAATTGGAGCGCAGGCAACATAATCTTGAAGACTTCCAAATTAGTAAAAAAGTAGAAAAAATTGATGCATTCATGACTCAAAAAACGGATATTCAAAATTCATTGCTTCAAAATGCTCAAGAGATTGATCGGCAAAACTCAGAGTTGCTAATTGTACAGGAGTCGATGCAGCGTTCTGAAGAAAAGTGGCAGGAAATTAGAGAACGTTCAGATGAACTGGATGCTTTTGTTGAAGCTGCAAAAAAAGAATTTGACAATATTCGAGAAACGACAGAAAAAGCCATAGAAGAATTTAGCCATTACATCGATTCACAACCTGATCAAATCAAACGTATCAGAAATGATTTCAATCAAAATTTGAAATCTTTTGAAGAAGATCATCAGAAACAAATCAAGTCGATGGGTGACGATGAAATGGATCGAATAAAAACTGAGATTAAATTTTGTGAAAATGATGCAGTAGAACAATTGAACCAAAGATCTGCAGAAATTCAAGATTATCTAAAAGAAGGAAAACAAACTCTTTTAAAACAAAGGGATACCGCTATCAGCGAAATGGAGCTGTTTAGCGAACAGGTAAAAAGTGACTTGGAAAAAAAGTTGTCTGAAATAGAGACAGCGCATCAGGAACAGCTTAAAGTAAAAGATCTAATTGAAGATGATAAAAATGGTTTGGATAAAAGTCTCAAAGTCAATAAATGGATGTTGATTATCAATATGATGGTAATGGGAATGACTGTGACTGTGTTGTTACTGTCGGTGTTGTTTTGAGAATTGGTTATATGGAGGTCAATCATGTCCGAATTAGATAACAAAATAAACGAACATTTTAAGGGGA
>DAOTHY010000080.1:0-8790 GCA_035447925.1 Thermotogota bacterium | reverse complement strand
CTCCTCTGACATGGATATGATTCGTATTTCCGAACTCAAAGGCGGAACCAGCCATTCCCAGTCGTCGGCGATTTTCTGGGCTGTCTGAATTTCGTAATTGGAGCCAAACACAGTGACGCTGTCCGGGTTGCCGTCTTTTGAACCAAAGCCTTTCACATCTTCGTAAGTCCATTCAAAGGTGGGTTTGTTCACCAGCGTGTTGATGTTGATGCCGGCTGAATCGACAATGGCTTTGGGAAACAATCTGCGTAATGCGATGGCAAAGACTGTGCCGTATCCGTCTTTTACTTTAATCTCAGTTATTTTTTCGTTGCCCCGTGCCTTTCTGTTATTAATGTAATCACTTAAATAGGAAGTGATTTTTTTGGTGGCGTTCACCGGCCCGGTGATTTGGATCTGGTTGATGAGGGGCAGAATCTCAAAAACGATTTCTTCGTATTCCGGAATCATTTCCTGTTTGGGGATACCCAGTCGCGTTCTGAAGTTGACATAAAAGTCCATAAATTCACGGACTTCCTCTTGGGTAAGGGGTGCGTAGTTGATTTTTGAGAGATAATCGCTTGTCTCACTTTGATTGCCTTCTTCACTTGTTGACCCGTCGCCGGTAAAACTGACCCCCTCTAAAAATCGGATGAAGAATGTGAATCGTTCATGGCGGTTGTTGTCACCATACAGCAGCAGCCCGACAGGAACATATTCTTCGTCGTCGTCTCCGCCTTTTGCCAGGGTGATGATGTCCTCATTCATTGAACCTTGTGTTTCTCGGATATAAGTTTCAAAATTCGCCTGTATGTAGTCTTTAAAATTTTCAACACTGAATCTCAATTCCGAATTGGTTTGGCTTTCTGTATATCGATTTGCAAATTGCTCGTATAAGGTGGATTTTTTGTTAATTCGGAAATTATAAGCTGCCCAGTAAGATGTTTCCTGTTGGGGTGAAAGAGACGTTTCTGCCAGGATCTCCTCAATTTTGCTTGCCAGCAGTTCTTTTCTAACCACATAAACGGTGTTGTTAGGCAAGAAGGCATAAGCAATCTTGGGGTTGTTCATAACAATTTGAAGAAAAAAGTCCTCCGCACGCAGGTCTTCGGAAAGCATGACGAATTCAACCGGCTGTATGCCTTTGAGTGAGGCTTCGTCTATCACCAGGTTGATGTCCATGTATTCCCTAAGCACGGACAACAGGGCCATAATGGAGGGACGATCACCTGATTGCGTGGAGTCGGTATAGCTGGAGAACTCACGGATCATTTCAGTGTTTCGCTGAAAAGTGATTCGCAGGGTATTGGCTACAATCTCTACTTGGGGCTCTCTGGGCAGGAGCATGTCGAATTGATAGCTGATTTGTCCTTTTCCGGATGAGGCTTTGAACCCGATGATGGGCGAATAACCGATAAATCGGTTGATGGAATTCAAATCAGATATTTCGCCGGGTGTGTTGATCACGATGTATCTGCCGTAATCCAATCTTTGTATGTCAAATTCTTCCGGTTCATCATCGTAGATAAAAACAAAGTTGATCTCAGAATCTCCGGGCAAGTAAGTGTAGTTTACCAACTTTGCGGAGAATGATGTCGTGGCAAAAAAAATCAAAATTGCCAGTATCAGTAATGCCCCCAGTTTTTTCACAAGAATTACCCCCTTGACGATCTTTTTATATTATTGAATTTGTGTTTTTAGTTCAGCGATTTCGATAAACGGTCTGGCCAGCAATCGGTATAATCTGGGTGTGGCTTTTTGTTCCTGTTCTTTTTCATCTGGATACCGGTATAACAGAATGCCCATTTGGGTGATTTCAATCACCTGCAAGGGATAAGGGACGTTAGGAACGATTGAATTGATCTTGAGTTCATAGACTTTGTTGGGTTCTGATGAGGTTTTGATCCATGCCGTTTTTTCTTCATCTTCAGTTAAAAAGTAGGACATGAATGTTCCCTCTCGAAATTCCATAATGTTGGTTGAATTCATCAGGATGTCTTCAACTTGTTCTTCATTCTCAAAGGCAAATATATAGGGTTTGAAGGCTTCTGACTCATAATAAGCTGTATTGTCCTCTTTTGTCAGATTTTCCAACAGTTTTTCGAAATATCTCTCATCCACAGAGGATTCAGTTGATGCAACGACCTGATTAGGTTGCCCGCCAGTAACTGCACTTGTTGTGACGGGTCGTGGCGCTGTTTGTACTGTCTTTTTGCCACCAAACAGTTCAATCCCCATTGCGGGAAGGGTGACAAAGATGACCAATAGGGCAAAAGCAGCCAATAGAACAAGCAGCAATACGATTTGTATGATTTTCTTTTTCTTTGGATCTGCTGATTTTTTGGCCATTTGTCACCCCTCCAATATTTTTTCGTTTATTTGAATGATTTCAATTTCCATCTCTTGAATCAGCATATCGGGTATTTCACTATCGCCGATCAGCAGTGGCAGCTCTGATTGGCTTTGTGTACTGAGTTTGTTGATTTTGAGTGTTTTGGCATCTGAGAGATAATTCAAAATCTGAGAGAAACGTCCTGGATTGACTATACCTGAAAAAATGATCTTATTCCCCTCTTTCCGATAATTTAAAGCAGTGCTCTGCATCAGTTTTTCTAACTCGTTCAGTTCATTGGCCCTTTCTGATATTTTTGTGTTATATCCTCTCAATGTATTTGAAGTACTTAAATAAACTTTATAATTTGAGTTATACTGTTGAGCAACTTGTTCCAACTCTTTGACTTGCTTATCCATCTTTAAATAAGTCATAAGGTTAAACAGAATAAAGGCCGTTATCATGATGGCCAATGCGATCAGGATTCCCCACAATCTGTGAATACCGATTTTTCTCATCTTCATCACTCTCAATACTTCGCCGTTTTGGCGGTTAATTCTTCCTGGAGAATATTTACCAACATAAAATCTATGGTTACCTTTTTATCTGTTATCAACATGCCGGATGACTGATAGGCTTTCTTTAAACCTTCTGAAAAACCATAATCGATTTGATGGTTTTCAGTGACATTGTAGTATTTCACAAAGAAGTCCTGTCCCCTTTTGACGGTCATTGATTCGATGAAAATCTTTTCATTGGCTTTATAGCGGTCATACTGAATCCCCATTTCACCAACGAAAGCCGTTGAACGACCGGCATAAATCAAGTCTTTTTTGATGCGGTCCGTTTCAACTCTAATCATGGCCGTTTTGTTGACCGTTTTAACATTCTCAGCCTTGATACGGTTGATCATCGGTTCAATATCCTCCGTTCCGATGTAGGACCTGGCGTATTGGTATTCAGCCCTGATATCTGATAGTTTTGATTGCTTGATGGTTTCAATGGTCACCCTTAACGCAAGAACGGGCAATAACAATATGGCAATCAAAAACAGTACGGTTGTCAGCTTAAGCTTTGACTTTTTCTTTTTGTATAAATTTATATTTACCAAGTTCTCTCACTCCCCTGTAAGCAAGTCCCATGATCGTTCTCATTTCCTCTGCATCGGTTGGATAATCTTTTTTCAAAGGCATTTGGATGACATTGGCACCTCTTAGAATTTCCTTTTCGCGTATCTGATAAGCCAGATCCATGGTCAGTCGGCTGTTGATAGAACCTACAACCACCGCTTCTATTTTAGTTAAGGCGTTATCAATATTCAGGTGATTGATAGCCCCCCGGATGGCTTTTTCGGCCTCAAAAGTAAATTTACTGTAATATTCGGAAAAGATTTCCTGAATGGATTCGGTGTATTCCAATGATCCAATCTCTGAACCTTTTAATATGGCACTTAAAACTTTCTGTGGATTAACTTCCTTTTTCTGGCATTGCTCAATGACATTTTCCAAGGATATTGGTATTTCGGTAATGTCGTTGAGCTTGTTCTCCGTGAATGTAAAGAGGACTGAATAATTCAAATCCTGACAGATCAGAAACGTCAATTTGGATTGGCCAGGAATCTCATCTTTCAGGAATTGTTCATCGATCAGCTCCAGATATTTCAACTGGTCCGGCATAACGATATCCGGCTCTGGTGCACCCGCCAAGCCTTTGTAAAAGCTGATCATTTTGTCCATAAATTCTTGTTTGGTGGCAAATATAGGTATCCGGTTCGTTCCTTTTGCTGTTTTAATGAAGTTGGTTGCCTTGGTAATATCAACAATTAGTTTATTGGGTGGGATGTGATAGTCCTCTGATATTTTAAATTTCACGGCATTCCTCAATTGTTCATCAGCAAGTTTTGGCATTTCTGCCGTTGAGAAGATGATTTCTTCGTAAGGGTAGTTAAAAACCACAAAATCCTCGATATCCGGTTTGATGACTTGTATGGTCTGTTTGATGGCATCTGTCTGTTTTTCTGAAAAATACTCCTTCTCAATGTAGCTTTTTGAAAAAGTCTTGAGGATTTTTGCCTGTTTTCCCGCTAATTTAATTAACAGTCCCCTGGTGTGGTATTTTCCCGATTCCAACACAAAAAGTCTTCTGTTAAATATCTGCATTTTACCCCCCAATTCACTTCTATTATTCTTTTTTGAGACTAACAAGTCCTGATACAGGCCTTACAGTGAGTCTATATCTTTCTTTGTTTTTAGTCAATAACACCGATGCCCCTTTTTTAATTTGCCCGTAATGGGTAAATCCAAGAATAAGGTTTCCCTGAAAAACATAACCGTGAAGATGATCTCCCTTGCGATAAATCACTTCTCCTTCCTCGTAACTGGCAAGACTCTCAGCGGAAACTTGCATCATGTGATTTCTGATATGGGTTAGAAAAAGCGGTTCTTCCATTTCTTTTCCGGTTTGCACCATAAACTGGATTGCAAAACCCGTTGGTATGAGCATCATAGAAAAGATCAGCAGGCTGAAAATGAGCTCGATGAATGTTGTTCCCTTTTTCTTGCTAAAAACCGCCGGTAATATTTTGTTGCCCCTGGAATATCGAGCTGTACATGGCATACGCAATAAAAGCCATAAAAAAGCCCACTAATACAATCATGGACGGTTCTATGATTGATGTCACCTGTTTTACCAAGGTACGAACTTTCTCCTCAAAAAAGTCTGCAACCTGCTCAAGAATTTCATCCAATTTACCGGTTCTTTCACCCGTTCCAACCATGGCGATAACCAAACCAGGGAATATGCCCGTTTGCGAAAAGGCATTTTCCAAACTCATTCCCTGTTTGATATTATCAGACATTTCTTCTACTTTATTGACAAATCTGGGATCATTGGATGCATTAGAGGCCAATGCCAGGGCCTTGATGATGTCAACACCGGAAGTTATCATGACGGACAAGGTTCGGCAATATCTTTCAAGTGCACTGTTAATACGGATTTGCTTCACACCGGGGACAATGCCTAATACATAAGAAATCGTCATCTTTCCGGCATTACTCATAAAAAAGAAGAAAAGTCCTACAGCGGCACCGATCAAGACAACGGTTACCATCAACCAGTTCTCAGTCAGGAAGAGATTTAATTCCATGAGTTTAGCCATGATCCCGCTTGGTGCGCCGCCAAAACTTTCTGCTAATTTAGGTAGGATAAAGAACATGACCACAATGACCATGAGAATACCAAACACAAGAATAAACATGGGATAGGTGGTTGCGGATTTAACTTCATCTTTTAATCTTTTTTGTGATTCATAAAACCTGGCAATCTTATCCAATGCATTTTCCAATGAACCGCTGTTTTCACCGGCATCCACCAAATTGACAAATATATCGTCAAACTTCTTTTCGTTTCGTAATGCCTCAGAAAAACTCATACCCGATTCGATGTTTATCAACAGAGAAGAGACTGTTTTTCTAAAACGGGCAGAAAATACATCCTGATCAGCTAACACTTCCAACGCTGCGGCCAGATTGACGCCTGAATTCAGCATGATGGCGAGTTGCCTTGAAAAAGTCATCAAATCCATCAGTTTCAAAGGAAAGAGCGATAGTCCAATATTATTGCTTTTAGCTACATCGATGGACAGAACAACCAATCCTTGTTTACTTAACGAATTAACTGCACTGGATTCACTGGTGGAATTGATCACTCCGTTTACACGCGAACCACTCATGTCGGTTGCTTTGTATGTATATGTTGCCATCTTTCACTCCTATTCTGAAACGACTTTGATACCTCGTTTTTCCAGCTCTTCAATACCCCTTGAATCATTAATTCTGATCAACGCCCGTGCTGCAAAATCAAGGACATATTGCTCTTCAGTTCGTCCCGTTGAAGGATTCACTGCTGATAATACCGTTCGATCATCCAGTAAGTTGATCAGAGGATACACCGCTCGAACATCTCTGATCTGCCCTAGAGCATAGGCTGCCATGGCTCTGATCAAAGGATTCTCATCCTTCAGACTGGTGAGTATATACACAACCGCCTTTGAATCTTGCATTTCACCAAGAGAAACCAAAGCCTGTGTTCTAACGTTTTCATTTTCATCCCTAAGCATCGAAATGAGGAAATCGGTATTGTTTGACGATTTTATCCTTCCGAGGGCGTTTGCCACTAAGGCTCTGATGGCGGGATCCGTGTCTGAAACGTATTTGTAAAAGGTATCCAATGTCCGTTCGCTTTCTATCAACAGCAGTGTTTTCAAAATATCCTGTATCAATTCTTTGTTATAAGTGGTTTGGAGAGAAATTTGCAGCGGTTCTATCGCCCTGTCACCGATCATGGAAAGCATGCGTTTGGCGTCATCCCGGTTTTCGGGAATGGACAACAATCTGGACAAATAAGAAGCAACTTCCACCATGCCTGAAGGTGATTGTATGTCTATCAGGATACGGGCTATTCTCGTTCCTTCTTCGAAATGGTTAAGCAACGTGGCAAGTTTTAGTTTCAAAATCAAAAAATCCACAGCCGGCGAACCGATATTAACAAGCGCCCCGTCAATTCTGGGATCGTTCTCTGTGCCCATCATCCAGCAGATCTTTTCAGCTGCCATGGCACTATTAATTTGCCCCAGGGCCCAAACGGCAGTTAGCCTCAATTCATCGTTTTCATTATCCAAATACGCCATTAACAGCTCTTCTGTTTCAGGCGCTGAGATATTGCCTATGGCTTCCAATGCCAGCACCTTTTCCTGTAAACTCCCGTTTTCAAGAACGGTTTTCCACTGTTCATAAGCAATCCCGTTATACTCCAGTCCGAACACAACTGCTGTGAATAATGATATGAGCATGATACAAATCAATTTCTTTTTCATAACCTATGCCCCCCGATCTTTTATCTCAATCCCTTCGGGATTGGCCTGTGCATCTTACTTGTAGCAAAATGCAGAGGTTTCTTATTGATTTCGTAAGCATTGAACACCATTTTCCCGTCTTGACCCTAAAAATCACACTGTTTCAAAAAAGTACACTGTCAATTAAGTTCTTATTTTTTAAGATCTTATGTAACATTTTCAAGAGATGATGGATTACTATACTGTATTATACATTAAATCTTATATTTAATATATCCCCATCAACGACAATATGTTCTTTACCCACGACCTTTAACAGCCCTTTTTCCTTTAACGCTTTTTCAGAGCCATTTTCAATCAGTTCATCGTAGTGCATCACTTCTGCTCGGATGAATCCCCGTTCCAGGTCGGAATGAATCTTGCCGGCTGCGGCCTTAGCAGCTGTCCCCTCTTTTATTGTCCAGGCTCTGACTTCATCTTCTCCAACCGTAAAGAACGAAATGAGCCCCACATATTCATAAACAACTTGCGTCAGCACGTCCAGACCGCTTTGCGAAATTCCCATTTCCTCCATGAACAGTATGCGTTCTTCGGGTTCTAATTGAGTAAGTTCTTGTTCAAATTTACCACAAATTTCGGTTAAAACAAAATCAAAATCGTTGCATATTTGTTTTGTTTTAATAATTACAGGTGATTCTTTTTTATAGGCATCCTCGTCTGAATTTAACACGATGATGGAAGGCTTCAGTGTAAAAAGGGACAGAGAAGAGCAGGACTTTCTGTCTTCTTGCGAGTAATCTTCGCTCTGAGGCCACTTTTCCTTCTCCAGATTGTCATACAATCGAATCAGGACTTCCAGTTCCTTTTCCTCATCCTTCTCCAGTTTTCTTTTGGCTGTTTCCAGGTTGTTTTTTCTGTTTTCCACCAGCTCAAGATCTCTTAGGATGATTTCCGTTTTGATGTCTTCAAACTGTTCCAGTGGAGCCTTGGGAACACCGGAGAAGTTACCGATAGTCCATAGCAGGGCATCGCATTTTTGAATCATGCTGAATACCCGGTTTCTTTCTTTAGATCCGGCTTCAATATCCAGTCCATTGGTATCGGTAAACTCCAGCGTGGCGTATGTGGTTTTTTTCGGATGATACATTTCGCTGAGTTTTTTTACCCTAGGATCCTTTACTTCGACTATTTTTGTTTCACCGGGTTTGGGTGTTATGTCTGTTGAACCGGTTAATAGGTTAAAGATTGTCGTTTTCCCCACAAAGGGTGTGCCTATGATTCCGATTTTCATTTATTCATTCTCCATTCTTTCTTTTTTTGTTGTTGCAATGAAGCTGGCCACTTGACTGGGGATGGTGCCCGGTCCGAATCCGATATCGTAACCCAGTTCCAGTGCCAATTCGTGGCTGATTCTAGGTCCGCCTACTGCTGCTATCAGCTGATGGCGCATTCCCTCAGCTTCCATTAAGTCCATAAGTTTTGTAAGGTTCTTGACGTGGATGTTCTTCTGGGTCACAATTTGAGAAACCAGAAGGGCATCTGCCTTAACCTCTTTGCACTTTTTGATCAGGTCTTCACAAAGCACCTGACTTCCCATGTTGTAAACCTCGAAGTTCTTATAGCGTTC